>JAFRZE010000072.1 GCA_017442735.1 Bacillota bacterium | reverse complement strand
TACTCGGGGAGTTGCTGGTGGTGATGCGTCTCGGGGAAACACCCGTTCCCATTTCGAACACGACGGTTAAGACCGAGGCGGCCGATGGTACTTGGTGGGGGACTGCCTGGGAGAGTAGGCGGCTGCCAGCTTTTATAATGCAAACGAAGTCATCTGAAGGTTGATCCGACAGATGGCTTTTTTGTTTTCTTTCTCTTGACATAAATCTATAAAACAAGTAAAATAATCGGGTAATTTGTATTTTCTGAGAAAGAGGGTATAAACATGAAGAGAATCAGAACTTTGAATTCCAGAAATCTTACCGATTCCGCTAAAAAGGGTGGATGCGGTGAATGCCAGACTTCCTGTCAGTCCGCCAGCAAGACCTCTTGCAGCGTTGCTAACCAGAAGTGCGAACAGCTGAAAAAGTAAATCAGGTTCTACCGCGAAACTCGCTGTAGGGATATCCTTACAGCGTTTTTTGTTATATACGGATAAGAAGAGGATATGGATGGTACATTGTTATAAAAAGAACGGTTATAATATCATACTGGACGTCAACAGCGGAACGGTCCATGAAGTAGATGATGTCGCTTATGATATGATCGAGGCGATCAAAAACAAAGTCGGAGACGATTTTGCTTTGGATCAACTCTCGGTTCAGATATGTGAAGATATCATTCATGATATTTTGCTTAAATATTCAGATATGCCGGATATCGATGAGGCAGAACTGAAAGAAACGATGGATGATATCGTCGAGCTGATCAATGCGGAACAGCTATTCTCCAAAGATATTTTTGAGAATATGTCTATCGATTTCAAAAAAAGACAATCCGTGCTCAAAGCGCTTTGTCTACATGTAGCACACGACTGTAATCTTTCCTGCACTTATTGCTTTGCGGGTGAGGGAGAGTATCATGGACCAAGAGGACTGATGTCCTATGAGACCGGTAAACGCGCACTGGATTTTTTGATCGAAAACTCCAGTACCAGACACAATCTCGAAGTAGACTTTTTTGGCGGGGAGCCGCTGATGAACTGGGATGTTGTGAAAAAACTGGTTGCCTATGGCAGAGCGCAGGAAGAGAAATACAACAAAAAATTCCGGTTTACGGTCACGACTAACGGCGTTCTTCTGGATGACGAGATCATCGACTTCTGCAACCGGGAAATGGGGAATGTGGTCCTCAGTCTGGATGGTCGGAAGGCAGTCAACGACCGTATGCGTTCCAGCCGCAACGGAAAAGGAAGTTATGATCTGATCGTCCCTAAGTTCAAACACTTCGTGGAAAAACGCGGAGACGGTGAGTATTATATGCGCGGGACCTACACGCACTATAATACAGATTTCCTCCAGGACATTCTTCATATGGCGGATCTGGGTTTTAAAGAACTCTCGATCGAGCCTGTCGTAGCGCCGCCTGAGGCGGATTACGCGCTTCGTGAGGAGGATCTGCCGACCATTCTAGAGCAGTATGACGAACTTGCCAAAGAGATGCTGAAGAGGGAAGAAGAAGGCAGAGGATTTACCTTCTATCACTATATGATCGATCTGGAAGGCGGACCCTGCGTAGTCAAACGCGTTTCAGGCTGTGGCGTAGGCACAGAATACATGGCAGTGACAGCTAATGGGGATCTTTATCCTTGTCATCAGTTTGCCGGCGAAGAAAAGTATAAACTCGGCAATGTGTTCACAGGGGTGGATAATCAACAAGCCTGTGACGAATTCAAGCTGTGTAATGTCTATGCGCATCCGGAATGCAAAGATTGTTTTGCAAAGATGTACTGCAGCGGAGGTTGTGCGGCCAACGCGTCTCATACCACCGGCAGCGTGACCGGTGTATATCAGATGGGGTGTGAGATCCATCGGTGCAGGATCGAAAACGCCCTGATGATGCAGGTCGCGAGAACGCACAGGGAGGAAGATGAAATATGATGACGATAGCCAGCTTTACGATCGATCATATAAGACTGCTGCCTGGTCTTTATGTTTCCCGAAAAGATCAGATCGGCGAAGAGACCATCACGACCTTTGATATTCGAATGACAGCTCCGAATCGCGAGCCGGTGATGAATACCGCTGAAATGCATACGATCGAACATCTCGGCGCGACATTTCTTCGCAATCACGAGGTGTACAGCTCTGCGATCGTTTATTTCGGCCCGATGGGGTGCCGGACAGGTTTTTATCTGGTGATGGGTGGAGATCTGACTTCAAAGGGCATCTGGCCGCTTGTGAAGGAGATGTTTGAATTCATCAGTCACTTTGAAGGAGAAATTCCCGGCGCGGCTCCGGAGCAGTGCGGGAACTATCTGGATCAGAACCTGGAGATGGCCAGGTATCTGGCCAAGCGATATCTGGCGCAAATGAGCGATAATCCGCCGGAAGAACGACTCAATTATCCTGAATAATGAAAAAAGAACCAGCTGATCATTCGTCAGCTGGTTCTCTTATTTCAGAGGGATCATAATCATCGTCATCATCGACCAGTTCATCCGATGTGGCTTTTGACCTGGCAAGTTCATCTCTTTTCTTTCTGTGTCTTTCCAGAACCGGAAGGATCTCTTCTTTATAGGAGAAATCCAGTATAGCCGCCAGCGGAATGGCGAGAAGGATACCGACCACACCCCAGATATTTCCAAAGACAACGATAGCGATCAGGATCAACAGACCGGAAACACCCAGTGTTCCGCCGAATAGTTTGGGCTTGATGATATAACCGTCGATCGTCTGAAGAATGAAGATAAATATAATAAATATCAGGGCGTGGACGGGATTGATCAGCAGGAGGATGAATCCGCCGATCACTGTTCCGATGACTGGACCGAAAGTCGGAATAAGGTTCGTCAGCGCAACGACCATGGAGACCAGTCCGGCATACTGCATCTTGACAGCCAGCATGAAGATCATATTGGTGGAGCCGACGATCAGGGAGTCAAGAAGGGTAAAGGTGATGTAGCGGACCAGGATCGCGTCACAACGCTTGATAAACACAAGAATGCCTTCCTGATGACGAGCGGGGACCAGGGCCCGGTAAAAACGAAGTCCGCTGGCCTTCAGCTCTGTCTTGGACGCAAGCAGGTAAATAGAAAGGATCATAGAGATAAACGTTGTGACCAGGCTTTTACCGGTAATAGCCAATGCGCTCAGGATATTATTCAGGTTGTCTGTCACCAGCGCGATCAATCGGTTCATGATATCTCCGGAAGAACTGATAATGTCATCCAGTTTCAGCTTTTCGGAGAGTCCCCACTGGTCCGCGAATTCCTTTAGTGAATCGATATATTCATCCATGTTTTCCATCAGACGCATGATGCTGTCGATCAGCTGAGGGATCAGCATGCCAAGCAGCAGTGCAAGGACACACACCATACAAAGAATGGAAAGGGAAATGGCAAGGATCCAGCGGAGTTTCTTTCGTTTGATCCGGTGAAGAATACCGTTTTCAAAGCGGACAGCCAGCGGGTTCAGGATATAGGCGATGGCACAACCGATAAATACAGAACGGAAATAACCGAGGAAACTACGCACCGCGCCGTAGATCGAGGACAGATGTGTCAGTCCGACATAAAGAAGCACACCAAGGATCACGATCATCGCCAGCGGAAACCATGACTCGTTGCGGACTTTCCTATCTCTCATCATACACCTCCTGTCAAAAAACTATCTGTAAATACAAAAAAAGCTGCTAACCAGATTCGAACTGGTGACCTCATCCTTACCAAGGATGCGCTCTACCTACTGAGCTATAGCAGCAACTGTGACCGTTTCTCACAAGCTTGATTATCATATCACAATGAAAGGTGTTTGTCAAGGAAAAAAGAACAGACGGGCTGCTTGAATTTTGTTGACGGAATCCTCGCGATAGCATATAGTGAAGGATAGATATACTACTATAAAAGGAGACCCGCTATGAAAGAATTATCTCTTTGCGGAGCATGGAAACTGACGGTGACAGAGACTGACTTTGTACAGGTAGCTGCTACGGTTCCCGGATCTGTTTATCATGACCTTTTATCCGCCGGGCTGATCGAGGATCCGTTTGTCGGAGCCAATGAAAACGAAGCTTTGAAGCTGATGGATCATGATTTTATCTATCAGAGATCCTTTGATGTTTCGGCGGAGCTTTTGTCCAGCGAGCGTCTGATCCTTCGGGCAGAAGGTCTGGATACGCTTGCTCAGATTAAGATCAACGGAAATGAGGCCGGCACTGCGGATAACATGCACCGTATCTGGGAATACGATGTGAAGCCTTATGTAAAAGAAGGAACAAACGATATTGAGATCAGATTCTCTTCTCCGACCAGATGGATCAAAGAGGCTTACAAAAAATCCAAAGCCACCGGTTCTTCTGACGCGATGGAAGGATTTCCGCTTCTGAGAAAAGCCCATTGTATGTTTGGCTGGGACTGGGGTCCGCATCTGCCTGACGCCGGTATCTGGCGTAAGATCAGTCTGCTTGGGATCGATAAAGCCAGGATCCGGGATGTCAGAGTCCATCAGATCCATACGGACGGTCAGGTTTCCTGTGAAGTGATCACAAATCTGGATCAGACGGACGCTTCATTTGTTCCGGAAACAGTCGTGACGATCACGGCGCCGGACGGAACAAAACTCGAAGGGAAAGGACTGGATCCGACGATCCCGATCCCGGATCCACAGCTCTGGTGGCCGAATGGCTTTGGAGATCAACCTCTTTATACAGTGCTCGTCCGGCTGATGGATGGAGAGAAGGAGCTGGATCGGTGGGAGAAACGGATCGGCCTTCGGACCCTGACCATGCACATCGAGAAGGATGAATGGGGAGAATCCTTCTGCCACCAGGTCAATGGCATAGATATCTTCGCGATGGGAGCCGACTATATCCCGGAAGATAATCTGCTTCCGAGAGTGACGCCGGAAAGGACAAGGAGGCTGCTGGAGGACGCCAAAGCCGCCAATATGAACTCGATCCGGGTCTGGGGCGGCGGCTACTATCCGGATGACTTTTTCTATGATATCTGTGATGAGCTGGGACTGCTGGTCTGGCAGGACTTTATGTTTGCCTGCGCGGTCTATAATCTGACAGAGGAATTCGAAGCCAACATCCGTGCTGAATTTGTCGATAATATCCGCCGGCTTCGCAATCATCCGTCCCTGGCGCTGTGGTGCGGCAATAACGAGATGGAAATGTTCGTGGCCTTCGGCGTCTGGGTCGATACGAAAAAGCAGGTATCCGATTATGTCAAGATGTATGAATACATCATTCCCAAGACGCTGCAGGTCGAGGATCCGGATACATTCTACTGGCCGGCGAGTCCGTCCAGCGGCGGTGCCTTCGATGAGCCGAATGACGAAAACCGCGGCGATGTGCATTATTGGGAAGTCTGGCACGCGCTGAAACCCTTCACCGAATATCGGAAACATTTCTTCCGGTATGCCTCGGAATTTGGATTCCAGTCCTTCCCGTGCATGGAAACCATCCGCTCGTTCGCGAGCGAGGAGGATATGAATCCTTATTCCTATGTAATGGAAAAGCATCAGCGCAACGCATCCGCCAACGGACGTATCGCGGAATACCTTTCCCAGATGTATTTGTATCCGAGAACATTCGACGGATTCGTCTACGCGTCTCAACTGCTGGCCGCACAGGGCATCCAGTACGGCGTAGAGCACTGGAGAAGAAATCGCGGCCGCTGCATGGGCGCGATCGTATGGCAGCTGAATGACTGCTGGCCGGTGACCAGCTGGGCATCCCTGGATTACTTCGGAAGATGGAAAGCCCTGCACTATGCGGAAAAACGCTTCTTTGCCCCCGTCATGATCTCCTGTGAAGAGGAAAGCATCATCACACAGAACACCAACGTCAACGCTGAGCCATTCGATCTGAAGAAAACGGCCAGGCTTTGTGTTGCCAATGAGACAACGAAGCCGTTTGTCGGTAAGGTCCACTGGGCGCTTCGCCGTCCCTACGCATCGGTGATACGGGAAGGCTGGTTCGACGTGGACTGTCCCGCACTTTCTTCTCAGTGGATGGAAACGCTGGATTTCCATGACGAAGATACGTATTCTGTCTACTTCAGCTATGAGCTGCTGGATCAGCAGGACGAAGTCATCAGCTCCGGCAGCGTGCTCTTCTGCCCGCCGAAGCATTTCCGGTTTGCCGATCCCAAACTCACGGTTCGGGTCGAGGGAGAGGAGATCGTAGTCACAGCTGATGCCTACGCTCGCGCGGTCGAGATCCGGGCCGGCGCTGATACGGTCCTGTCCGATAACTTCTTCGACATGAACGCAGGCGAAAGACGGATCAAGGTAGTCAGAGGATCGTTGCCGGAGACAGTAAGCGCGAGAAGTGTGTTTGATATCCGATAGAAAAAAGAAACATAGAAAAATAGCCCGATAAAAAACAAGAAGACCTTGAGCACACACCGTCTCAAGGTCTTTTTTCGTGATTTTATCTTTTGATACAGACTTCAATGAGTTCAGGATATTTGTGCCTCGTACTGATCAGCCGGATATCCGAACTTTCCATCCGCATGATGGTATCCATGGTATTCTTGTCGATGAGTTCACCTGGGACGAAATACGGGACTCCCGGCGGGTAGGCATAGACGAATTCCCGGGCGATCCTTCCGACAGCCTGTTCCGGCTTGACGAACTCACCGGGAAGGGCATAAGCCTCGTCAGGAGAAAGCGGAGACACTTCGAAGGTGTGCTGTTTGAGCATGAACCGCTCGCCGGGTTTTCCATCTTCCAGAGAAGCATCGATCTCCAGCAGAGCGTCTCGTAAGCGGTCGAATCCTTCCTGGGTATCCGCGATACTGGTCATAGCCAGCACCATGTCGGCCAGGCACATCTCCATCTGCAGACGATACTTATCGAGCAGCAGATGATAAAGCTGCGCACCCGTCATATTGGTGCCGCGGGTCGAGATCAGGATCTTGCCGTGATCATACCGGTAGATGTTCGGATGCTGGTTGATCGTATCTTTACCGTTGCACAAGACTGTCAGATGCTTCAGAGCCCGCATATCCTCCGAGAACTGATGAAGCCGCTGATCATAGATATCAAACAGCTCCGGACCGCGTTTTTCCAGAAGGTCCATGCACTGATCGGCGCTGGCGACAAGGACGAAAGAAGGAGAAGAGGACTCAATGATCGCGATCGTACGGGAAACGGCTTCGTGGTCGACCCGGTCGGAACAGACATGAAGGACCGAGGTCTGAGTAAGGACAGGCAGGGTCTTATGCAGGCTCTGCACAACGATATCCGCGCCCTGATGGACCGCGCTGTCCGGGAAGTAGGGAGAAAGCCCCAGGTGCGGGCCGTGAGCCTCATCGACCATCAGCGGAACATTATGCGCATGGCAGACTTCCGCGATCTCCGCGATATCGGAAACGACGCCGTAAAAAGTCGGGGAGACCGTAACGACCAGCTTGATGTCCGGGTATTCCGTGAGCGCCCGCTCGACATCTTCCGGCCGCAGGTTCGCGTAGATACCGATCTGTTCATCGACAGAAGGATAAATATAGACCGGACGCAGACTCGCCAGCGCAAGAGCATTATAGACGGATTTATGGCAGTTGCGCGGGATCAGGACACGGTCCCATCTTCTTGTGCAGGCCAGGATCGAGCAGATAAGACCGGATGTGCTGCCGCCTACCAGGTAGAAGCTGTATTTGCTGCCGAAGATCCTGCTCGCTCGCCGCATGGCATCATCCAACAGCGTGCCCCGGCCGGGATGTGCCTGGGCTTCACGAAGATCATCCAGCCCGTCGATCTCGGTATAGTCGATCGCATAGGGGTTATCAAGCTGACACAGCTCGGTATTGCGCTTGTGGCCGGGCATGTGGTACGGGTAGATATCCAGTTTGTTATACTCGCGGTACGCATCAATGAGATTCATGGCACATTCCTTTCAAAAAGTTATGATAACGGATGAAGATCACAATGCTGTTCCAGGATCCGGGCGAAGACCGCAAGGCCTTCTTCATCTTCCGGACTGAACCTGTCTTTGACGGGACTGTCAAGATCCAATACCCCGACAACCTGTCCGTCCCGCGCATGAAGCGGGATCACGATCTCAGAGGCGGAAGCGCTGTCGCAGGCGATATGGCCGGGAAAAAGATGGACGTCGGCTACCCGTTGGATCTTGTCCTGTTCGGCTGAAGTCCCGCAGACGCCTTTGCCGTAAGGGATACGGATACACGCAGTTTTTCCCTGGAACGGACCGAGCAGAAGCTCACTTTTTCCATTTGGCTTTCCGGACGTATCCGTCAGGATTTTCAGATAGAATCCGGCCCAGTTCAGATCCGGCAGGGAATCAAACAGAAGAGCGGAAGCGTTGCAAAGGTTCGGCAGGAAATGAGGCTCATCATGAATGAGGGCATCCAGCTGAGCGTTGATCAGATCATAATCCATCTTGCATTCTCCGTGTGGTTTATCTTGACAATCATAGCCCATATCATTATAATTGCATGGAATTTTGATTGCAAGGGATTTCTTGAGATAGAGGATAATTCGATGAGGAAAAGAGTTTACAGTATCGACATGACACATGGCCCGCTTCTGGGAAAGATGCTGCGCTTCGCGTTTCCGCTGATGCTTTCCAGCGTGCTCCAGCTTCTGTTCAACGCCGCGGATGTCATTGTCGTGGGAAGGTTTGCCGGAAGTAACGCTTTGGCTGCCGTCGGTTCCACTGGCGCTTTGAGCGGCCTGCTGGTCAATCTGTTTATCGGGCTTTCTGTAGGAGCGAATGTCGTTGTTGCCCGCTATGTCGGTGCGAACGACTGGAAAGACGCCCATGAGGCAGTCCATACGTCCGTCCTGCTCAGTCTGGTAGGAGGAAGCGGTCTGGTGGTGGTCGGATTATTACTGGCTAAACCGCTGCTGATCCTGATGGGAACGCCGGATGATGTGCTGGACCTGGCGGCTGTCTATATGCGGATCTTCTTCTGCGGCATGCCGCTCAATATGCTGTATAACTTTGGTTCAGCGATCCTCCGCTCGACCGGGGATACCAAGCGGCCTCTGTACTTTCTGATCATCGCCGGCATCATCAACGTAGGTCTCAACCTGGTTTTCGTGATCGTGCTGCATATGAGTGTCGCGGGCGTCGCTTTGGCGACCATCATCTCCCAGGGCATTTCAGCGGTACTGATCGTTGGATGTCTGCTGCGAGATGAAGGGATCTGCCACCTGAACCTGAAGCAGCTGAAGTTCTATCCGGACAAACTCAAGGAGATGGTACGGATCGGACTGCCTGCCGGACTGCAGGGGTGTGTATTCTCCCTTTCCAATGTTCTGATCCAGTCTTCCGTCAACTCTTTTGGGTCGATCGCGATGGCAGGCAATACCTCTGCCGCGAATATCGAAGGGTTTATGTATGTATCGATGAACGCCATGTACCAGACAGCGCTTTCCTTCGCGGGCCAGAACCTTGGCGCGAAGGAATACGGGCGCCTCAAAAAGATCACGTTCCTTTCCATGGCCTGTGTGGTCGTGATCGGGCTGACTGTAGGATTAGCCGGGCTGGTGCTTGGCCGCCAGCTGCTGGGGATCTATTCGACCGATCCGGAAGTCATTCGGTACGGTCTGATCCGTCTTTCCATTATCGCTCCGACGTATTTCATCTGCGGGATGATGGACGTCATGGTAGGCAACCTGCGCGGTCTGGGCTATTCTTTCCTGCCGATGTGCGTGTCACTGGCCGGTGCCTGCGGGCTCAGGATCCTGTGGGTCTTTACCGTTTTCCAGATGCACCATGAACTCGCGTGGCTGTATTATTCCTATCCGGTGACATGGACCGTGACCGCGTGCGCGCACATTATTTCCTATCTGGTGGTAAGAAGAAAACTGGACAAAAGTCTTGCCACTTCTGTGTAAATAAGGTATAATCTTCTGTAAGACCGAACATGTAAAGGAGAAAACACATGAAGAAAAGTCTGAAATGGTTTCTGATAATTCTGGCAGTTGTGGCTGTCGCGGCAGCTGTAGCATACTTTGTCGTTCGTTACCTCAAAGACCAGGAAGAGGATGAATTCGATGACGATGATTTCGATTACCTCGATCTGGATGAGGATGAAGAAGAAGCAGAAGATATCGCGGATGATGTCGAAGAAGCAGTAGAAGAGGCCGCTGAAGTCGCGGAGGAAGCTGTGGAAGCCGTCAAGGAAGCCGCGGTCGACTGATATGAAAGAACGAGTGCTGCTCATCGGCACCGTGTCAGAGGTCGACTTTCCCAATAAAGGTAAACTGATGCCGACAGGCGAAATCCCGGATCTTCCGGAAGAGTCTCCTGCCGGCATTTGTTATATCCTGCCGACCCGTGAATACGGGAGCCTCAATATCAAAAATGTACTGCCCGGACAGAAATGGCTTGTTTCGACCAGGCAGAAGGGACGTTTCTCCAAAGAGGCGAATCCGGTCCGTCTGCTGGAGAAAGCCCCGTATGAGATCGAAGCGAAGTGCCCGCATGCCGCGTTTTGCGGAGGGTGTTCTTATCAGACAGTACCCTATGAAAAGCAGATCGAGATCAAAGAAACGCAGGTCAAGAAGCTTCTCCGGGATATTCCGGGAATCGAGGAAGCGATCCGGGATGGCCGATGGACGGCCATACGAAAAAGCCCGATGGAAAGCGGCTACCGAAACAAGATGGAGTTTTCCTTTGGGGATGAAGTCAAGGGAGGAGAATTGACACTCGGGCTTCATAAAAGAGGCGCTTTTCATGATATCCTGTCAACACCAAACTGCCAGCTCGTCCATCCGGATATGCAGTTGCTGGTAAGGGAAACAGAAGCTTTTTTCAGAACGGAAAAGACATCCTATTATCATTCGTATTCAAAAGAAGGAATCCTTCGTCATCTGGTCCTTCGCAGAAGCTTTGCCGAGAACCACATCCTTTTGAATTTGGTCACGACTTCGGTAGCGGATCCCGCTCTGATTGATCGATACAAGGATCATATACTCGGATTATCGCTGGAAGGCAAGGTCAGCGGCATTCTCCATACGATCAATGATTCTGTAGCGGATGTCGTCAAAGCGGACTCCGTCAAGATTTTATACGGTCAGGATCATCTGATGGAAGAACTGCTGGGACTAAGATTCAAGATCTTTCCGTTCTCCTTTTTCCAGACCAATACCAAAGGGGCGGAAGTGCTTTATCAAATGGTGCGGGATTTCGCAGGGGATGTTTCCTCGAAGGAAGTCTTTGATCTGTACTGCGGAACCGGTACGATCGCGCAGATCATGGCGAGCGCCGGGGCGAAAAGCGTGCAGGGAATCGAACTGGTAGAAGAGGCTGTCGAAGCGGCAAAAGAAAACGCACAGATGAACGCTCTTACGAATTGCCGGTTCCTGGCAGGCGACGTTTTGAAACTGGTCGAGTCACTGGAAGGACGGCCGGATCTCATTATTTTGGATCCGCCGCGCGACGGTATACATCCCAAAGCGATGCCTAAGCTTCTTGCTTATCAGCCAAAACAGTTTATCTATGTGTCCTGTAAACCGACTTCTCTTGTCCGGGACCTGCCGCTGATGCTGGAGGCAGGCTACCGGATCGAGAAGATCGGATGCTGTGATATGTTCCCCTGCGCGGTGCACTGTGAAGCGGTAGTTTCATTAATAAAGGATGAAGCATGAAATATATCGGTGTAATCAGAAATGACTTTCCGGAGAAATTCGGACTACCCAGGCAAAGCGGCCTGGCTCCCAGTCTTCTCTCAAAAGTTATCATGGAAGGACCCTACCGGGTACCGGAGGCTTTTCGGGGAATCGAATCGTTCAGCCATTTATGGCTGCTCTGGGAATTCGAACCCGTCGGAAGTCCGGAAGAGACTTTTTCGCCTACTGTCAGACCGCCCAAACTTGGCGGGAATGAAAGAGTCGGTGTTTTCGCGACGCGGTCTCCAAACCGCCCAAATCGGATCGGAATGACGCTGGTCAGGCTGGTCCGTTATGAGATCGATCCATCTCTCGGACCGGTCCTTACTGTCGCCGGAGCGGATATGAAAGACGGGACGAAGATCCTGGATATCAAGCCCTATCTGCCTTATGCGGATTCCGTTCCGGAGGCGAGTGGGTCCTTCGCGGAAGAACGAGCGGACAAACGCCTGAATGTTATCTGGGAGGCAGCGCCTCCGTCAGAGATGGAAAAGGAAAAGATCGTGGCCCTGGAAGAGGCACTTTCACTGGATCCGCGTCCCGGATACCAGCAGGATCCGGAAAGGATCTATCAGATGAGTTACGGACAGTGGACAGTAGGATTTCGGATCGATGAAGCCGTTCATATTATCCTAATCGAAGAAAACCAAGGAGGCTCTTATGACCATTCGTGAAGTAGTAGAAGCTATTCTTTCCTATCATCCGTTTTTATTTGATTATCATGGCTGTGATGATTACAAATGCGGCGATCCGGATCAGGAGTGCACCGGGATCGTAACAGCAATCAGTCCGACGATCGAAGTCATCCGTGAAACAATACGGCTCGGGGCGAACATGATCATTACCCACGAGCCGACGTACTATACATCAGAAGACGGTCCCGGCTGGTTCGAGGATTTTCCGAACAGTGTCTATAAAGAGAAGGCGGAGCTTCTGAAGAAGCATGGTATCGTGATCTGGCGGGATCATGATCATCTGCATTTTCATCAGCCGGACGGGATCTTTGAGGGAGTCCTTCGCTATACCGGATGGAAGCCATACGCGAAGGCGGTTCGTCCTCCGTATGGAGGATTTGGCCATTTTCTGATCGAACTGCCCGAGACCATCACTGTCAAACAGGCGGCTGATCATCTGATGAACGCGATCGGGATGAACGGATGCCGCTATGTCGGCCGACCGGAAGATCCGGTGAAGAGAATTCTGATCGTAGGGCATCTGTATCCCATGATGAGCCCGTCCGGACCAAAGAGAAACGATGGAAAACCAAAGGAATACAGTGTGCAGATCATTGGCGAAATGGAAGAGGGCGTCGATCTGATCCTGCCGGGAGAGACGATCGATTGGACCGTGCTTTCTTATATTCGGGACGCCTATCAGTTGGGTCATCCCAAGGCGATGATCTCGCTGGGTCACTATAACTGGGAATCTTTGGGCATGAAGTATGCGGCAGACTGGGTCAAAGATCTGGTACCTGCAGTTCCTGTCACATTTGTGGACGCGGGAGATCTTTTCCGCTACTTCGTGAGAAAGGATGAACAATGAGCTTATCCTGTCCGGTCTATGGTAAATGCGGAGGATGTCAGTATCTTGATCTGAGTTATGAAGAACAGCTCAGAAAAAAGGAAGACGAGATCCGAGAACTCTTTAAAGAATTCGAGATGCCGATCCTTCCCATAGAAGGAGCAGAGCCCTATCATTACCGCTGCAAAGTTCAGATGTCTTTTCAGAATAAAGACAGCCGGCATCTTTTAAGCGGCACTTACGCGCCGGCCAGCCATCAGTTAGTACCGGTGGATGATTGCCTGCTGGATGATGAGCGGGCGGATGTGATCATTCGTGATATACGGCTGCTGATGGAAAAGTTCAAACTGCAGGCGTATGATGAGAAGCGAAAGACCGGGGTGCTTCGGCATGTGATGGTAAGAGTCGGAAAGAAGACAGGAGAGGTGATGGTGATCCTGGTCACCGGCAGTTCACTTTTTCCCGGTAAGCAGAATTTCGTCAGGGAACTTCGAAAGCAGCATCCGGAGATCACCACCATTATCCAGAATATCAACAGTGCCTATACCAGTATGGTGCTGGGAGACTCCTTTCAGACGATCTATGGCCCCGGGTTTATCTATGATGAGCTTTCAGGCAAGCGGTTTCGCCTGTCGCCCGGAGCTTTCTTCCAGGTCAATCCGCCCCAGGCTGAAAAGCTGTTTTCAGCAGCAATGGAACTCGCTGATCTACAGGGAACGGAACGTGTACTGGACGCTTACTGCGGGACGGGAACGATCGGCATTCTCGCGTCTGACAAGGCGAAGGAAGTCGTCGGTATCGAACTGAATGCACAGGCTGTCCAGGATGCCAGAAAGAATGCCGCCATCAACAAGATAGAGAATATTCGTTTTTATCAGGGAGACGCGGGAGATTTCCTTTTATTCCACGATCTTCGTCCGGATGTGGTGATCATGGATCCGCCCAGGATCGGCAGCAGCGAAGCATTTCTCTCCGCTGTGATCGAGGCGGCTCCGGAAAAGATCGTCTATATTTCCTGCGGACCGGATACGCAGGCAAGAGATATGCGGTATCTGGTCAAGAACGGTTATCATCCTGTCCGGCTTCTTCCCTTTGATCTGTTCTCCTGGACCGAGCACATTGAGACCGTCTGCTTATTGACGCGTGAGGCCTGAAAAGGACTGCAGAACAGAAGGCAGAGGAAGCAGATTCACGGACAAAAAGAGGGGTCGTAGCAATGATTACATTACTACGACCCCTTTGATCTGCTTGGCTTGAACGGATAATTACTGAGGATTGGATTCCAGGATCGGCCCGTAGGGCTGCTCGAAGACCAATGTCCCGTCGGAAGCATATTCGTTGGCCTGGTAACCGTCCGTTTCGCAAATGATCAGTCCGTCCTTATCCGTTTCTTCCGTGTCTGACCAGCCGGAAAAGACTTCTATGTAGTTGTCCGGATTCTGCATGGTATAGAAAAAGACGACAGAGCCGTGACCATAAGGTTCGCCGGTTTTCAGGTCATATTCGTAAAAATCTTCCTTGACTTCTACGACGGGGCTTCCTTCTTCGTACGTGTAGTAGTTATAAAAAGCTACCGAGAACTCATAAGCTTCACTTGATTTGACGTCAGAGTATACTCTCTGGCGTCCTTTTTCGTCAAAGATCCTGGTTTCGACCCAGTCGACATCGCTGCCTTCTTCAGATGTTTCGACCGTTTTGGTCCAGCCCTCAGGCAGCTCTTCTTCGGCGGCTTCTTCGGAAGACTCTTCCTCTGGTTCTTCTTCCTTTTCCGGCTCCTTGAACGGGACTGTGCTTCCATCGACTACGACCTTATTGTCTTTATCATCGAGACTATATACGATCACCTGGTCAGGAGCACTCTTGGTATCAAACAGGAACGAGAGTTCACCGCCGCCAAACGTGACACTGTTCCAGGAAATGGTCGATTCACCGACAACAACATCCGTATAGAATGGAACGACGAGAGAGTTGTTCTCAAACGGGATGACGCCGTTGAAAACATAGCCGGTACCGGCCAGTACGACGCGCAGGTTCCCGCCTTCTTCTTCATCGAAATAATAGGAATCTACATACATGCTGGCATTATTGCCTTTATAGGAAAGAGAGAAGGTTTCGTGTTCCGGTTCCGGTTGTTCGACGGGTTCGGAAGGTTCTTCCGAAACTTCTTCACTTTCTTCGGAAGAAGGTTCTTCGGATGTTTCCTGTTTGGTTTCTTCTACGGACTCTTCTTTTTGTTCTGAAGAAGTTTGGGTTGTCTCTCCGCCGCCGTCCGTAATATCGACGGTCACTCTTTCTTCCAGGCAGCCGGCACAGAAAGTGAGTACCAGGACGAGCAAAAGACTGAAGATGAGTTTTTTCATTTTTTTTTCCTCCTGTTTAGAATGTATCCATACTTTCTGATTCGTTGCCCACATTCCCACTTTCTGCATGAGACAATGTCAGAATGTAATCATTGTTGTTTTCCAGTACGAATTTGTCACTTCCCGCATCGGTCGAAGTCAGGCGGCTGTAGGTCGCGTTGTCTCCGAACATCTGTTTCTGGCCGTACCAATCACCGTAGCTGCTGGCAGTTTTCAATATAAATGTGCCGCCGGGAAGATTGATGGTAGCCGTTTCGCCGGAACGGATAAAGACACAGGAAACGAGTGTCTCAGAGGAGCCTTCAACGATATAGACCTTGAAGTAGGTATAGCTTCCATCGTTCGTGTTGGGATCGATCTCGAGACTGACGCTAGAGCTGCTATAAGACGGGTTATGATAGATCTCACCGGTGGAGGGCGTAGTCTGGATACAGGAGGTCATGCGGCTTTGGGAATCACGGAAACTGCCGAGTTCTTCAAAGATCGTGTAGGCAGTATAATACAGTTCTTCTCGATAGGCGGCTTCCGCCTCCATGTAGCGAAGGCTATTTCTGCACTCCTGGATCAGATCATCCCGGTTTTCGATTTTCTGTCCATATTCGGAATCAAGCAGGTCAAGTGCGGTTTCATATTCTTCGGCCTCGATTGCCCCCATGATCTCATCCTGCATCAGAAGGACATGGCATTGTTCCTCAAGCTCGGCGGTCCCTTCATAATCCTTGGCATCCTTCAGAGCTTCCAGGGCGCCCTCGTAGTCACCGCTGTCAAAAAGCGCTTTTCCTTTTTCAAAAGCGATGGCTGTCTGGGCATTTTTGATGAGTTCATCCGCGTTTTCATAGCTTTCAGACTGTTCGAGCAACGGGATCGCTTCCTGATACTGACCGCTTTGATATAAGGCAAGGCCATCTTCATAAGCGATCGCCCGTCCGCATTCCTTCGCGAGTTCAGCGGAATCCTTAAAGCCGTTCAGAGCTTCAAAGGTTTCTTTTGCCTCCGCGTAGTTTTCACGGGACATATCTTTCTTCGCGGCAGTATACCGGATCCCTTTCTCCGCATAAGCAGCGATCTGTGGCGCGTCTTCATAATCACCCAGGGAACTGAAGACCTCATAGGCTTTCTTGTAGTCACCGGCTTCCAGGTAGGCAGCACCCTCATTATAGCGCCGGACCGTATTCTGCTTGTTCATAAAGGTGATCAGTAAAAAGGCAGCAGCGCCGAGCAAAACAAGAACGCCAACGATAATACCGATGATCAGCCCGGTCTTTTTCTTTTTCACCGGTGGAACCGGCGGGTCTACCGGGGGCGTCATCGGAGGCATCGGTTGCTGTACAGGCTGCATAAATTGTTGCATGGGTTGTTGCATTGGATCCTGTACCGGCTGCTGCAGAGGCTGCTGCATGGGGTCCTGTACAGGCTGCTGCATGGGCGGTTCATAGGAAGGGGGGTTATTATTCGGGTACATACTCATAATGAAATACCTCCGGCAGTAAAAGTCAGTACTTTAAATCAGCATAACACAGATTTTCATAAAATACAATCGTTCTTGACATTTTAAGCTGGCAGGATTAGCATAAACCAGAGAAAATGAAAAAGGAATCAGACTATGGGCGTAACACTTATACAAGTTACCAAAGATGAGATCGAAACTGTCTGGAAAATGCAGACAGAAGCATTCAGTGAACTATTGGAGAAGTACCAGGACTTCGATACGAATCCGGCCGTGGAAAGCCTGGAAAAGGTCAGCCGGAAATTCAGCCTTCCCGGCAGAATCTATTATTTTATTATGGCGGAGGAGAAGCGTGTCGGGGTGATCTGCGTGATCGATCATCAGGACGGCAGCCGCAAAAGGATCTCTCCGATCTGGATCATGCCGCAGTTTCGAGGCCGCGGATATGCGCAGCAGGCTATCCTTGAGGCAGAAAAAAAGCATGGATCGTATCACTGGAGCCTGGATACGATCCTGCAGGAAAAGGGAAATCTTCATTTGTACGAAAAACTGGGTTACCATCAAACGGGAGAGATCAGGAAGATCAACGACCGGATGGATATCATTTTCTATGAGAAAGACTGATCACGGGCGGTAGTAGTCGTCGATGATCTCGTATTTCTTCGCCTCCATGGCTTTGTCGAGCCAGCCATAGTCTTTCTTGCCTTCAGCGGCACCAAGAGCCTTTTTCTGGTCATTGGCCATGAACTTCTGAGCGGCCTCAAGGATTTCAGGCGCGTCTTTTCTTGGAATGACGATCACCCCGTCCGGATCGGCCAGCCCTAAAAGAACTCTTTGATGAAGCCGGCGAGGAGCTGATGGGTCTGAAGATCCGGATCAGCCGAGATATCGTAAAGGAATTCGGATTTTCTTCTATGAGGAAAACGGTAGAGGTCGCGGAGAAGCTGGGTGTTCCGGTCATGGTACATCCGACGGATCCGCCGGGAGAGATGGAAGAATTTTTATCCTATCTTCGTCCGGGTGATGTATGTTCCCATATGTATATGAATATCGGCTCCACGATCGTCGATGAAAACGGACATGTCAAGCCCTTCGCGATCAAAGCAAGGGAACGGGGAGTTCTTTTTGAAGCAGCCGACGCGCAGGCGCATTTCGGCTTTTCGACTGCCATTCCGGCTATTCGGGAAGGCTTCCTTCCGGACTTCATCGCGACAGACGGAACGATCAACAGCATGCTGAAAAAACCGACGACTTTCAGCCTGGCCATGCAGCTGGCCAAGTATGAAGCATTGGGCATGGACTTTAAAGACATCCTTCGCTGCTGTACGATCCAACCGGCAAAGGATATGAAGCTTAAAGAAGGTGAAGGGACATTAACACCGGGGATGAAAGCAGATGTGGCGGTCTTCAAAAAGCATGAAAGGCATGTGGTCTTTGGTGACCGACCCAACGGAGCACCTGATCAGCAGACGATCACCGGTAAAGTCCTATATGAACCGGTTGTAACAGTGAAGAACGGAATGGTCGTATTTCGTAATATCCTCTATTGAGAAAGGTGCAATGTCATTGAACAGTAAATACTTTTCGATCAACGAAGGTGGTTTCAGCATTCGCTGCAAACTATATGCCAATCAGCCTTCTGAGATCCGCAGGGTCATTCTTTTCGGACATGGCTTTGGCGGACACAAGGATAATCGTGCGGCAGAGCATTTTGCCGAACGGGTGCTGGGGAAAAACAAGCAGGTCGGTATCATCACGTTTGACTGGCCCTGTCATGGAGCGGATGCCCGCAAGACTCTTTCACTTGCGGATTGTGATCAGTACCTGACACAGGTGCTTAAGTTTATTGAGACCGCGTATCATCCGGACCGGCTGGACGCTTACGCCACCAGCTTCGGGGGGTATCTGTTTCTCAAATATATCATGGAACACGGTGATCCCTTCCGTAAAACCGCGCTGCGTGCTCCGGCGGTGGAAATGCTGGATTCCCTGACAGAAAAGATCCTCAGCAAGGATGAACTGGAAAAGCTGCAGAAAGGAAAGAAAGTACAGGCCGGATTTGACCGGAAGGTAGAGATCTCGAAAGACTTTCTTGAGGATCTGGAGCGGAATGATCTGCGACAGATGGATTTTATCGATGTTTCGGAGAGCTTGTTGATCCTTCAGGGAACGAAGGATGAGATCGTGGATCCGGTAAAAGTCAGGGAGTTCGCGGATAACAATCTGATCGAGTATATTCCGATCGAAAACGCGGACCACCGGTTTATGGATCCTCATAAGATGGATATGGCGGTGACCGAGATCCTTCGGTTCCTGGAATTGAGGTAAGCATACCGTTAAGTCTGTATCGGGCGCGGCTTTGTTTGATTGACAAGCCGCGCTCCTTTCATTATAATGGACATAGAATACGTTTTTGGAGGAACCTCAAATGCCTGCAAAGAAAACTGAAAATGAAGTGACCGAAAAGAAAGAAACGAAAAAAACTGCTGCAAAGAAACCTGCCGCAAAGAAACCGGCAGCGAAAAAGCCGGCTGTGAAAGCTGCTCCGGAAGTGGAACAGGTTGTGGAGATTGCTCCGGCAGAGGAACCCGCCCAGGAAGCTGCTCCGGCCATGCCTGAGCCTCGCCGCAGTGTCGCTTTTATCGGATCCGAGTGCTATCCGTTCGTGAAGACCGGTGGACTGGGAGACGTTATGTACGCGCTGCCCAAAGCCCTGATCAAGCAGAACTGCGACGTCAAAGTGATTTTGCCGCGGTATAAGTGCATTCCTCAGAAGTATCAGGAGAAAATGGTCTACCGCGGAAGCTTTATGATGGATCTTTGCGCGGATGGCCGTTCATTCTATGTGGGGATCATGGAATATGTATGGGATGGCGTTGTATATGATTTCATCGATAACGAAGAATTCTTCAGCGCGGGCAATCCCTACATCAATCTCATCGATGATATTCCGAAATACTGCTTCTTCGGGAAAGCGGCTCTCGCCGCCCTCAATTACATGAACTGGATCCCGGATATCATCCACTGCCATGACTGGCAGGCAGGACTGGTACCGGTCTATCTGCGTACGCTCTTTGAGGGGACCCCGGTCGCCAGCGCGAAGACTATGATCACCATCCACAACCTGCGTTTCCAGGGTATCTATAACATACCCACGATCCGCTACTGGTCCGGCCTTCCGGATTATGTGTTCAACAAAGACGCGCTGAAGCAGGGCTATGAGGACGCGAATATGTTCAAGGGCGGTCTTGCTTACGCGAACATGATCACGACAGTCAGCGGAACGTATGCCTGGGAGATCCAGACCCCGTTCTTCGGAGAAGGACTGGACGCACATCTTAGGTATCATTCCGGAAAACTGCGCGGCATCGTGAATGGCATCGATGTGGATATGTGGGACAGCAGTAAGGATGAAAGACTGCCCGATCCCTATAGCAAAGACGATGTCATTGAGAAAAAGAAAGCGAACAAGAAAGCGCTGCAGGAAGAACTCGGGCTGGAAGTCGATGAATCCAAGTTTGTGATCGGACTGATCTCCAGACTGACGGATCAGAAAGGCCTTGACCTGGTCAACTCCATCATTCCGCAGCTGATCGACGGCAATACGCAGTTTATCGTACTGGGTACCGGTGACGCGCGATATGAAGACTCCTTCCGTTACTATGAGAATGCGTACAAGGGAAGCGTCTGCTCCAATATCATGTACGATGAAGGTCGCGCGCACAAGATCTACGCGGCTTCCGACGCGCTGCTCGTACCGTCGCTTTTTGAGCCCTGCGGTCTGACACAGCTGATCGCGATGCACTATGGAACGATTCCAATCGTTCGTGAAACCGGCGGTCTTAAAGATACCGTTGATCCCTACAACATGTTTACCAACGAAGGCAACGGATTCACCTTTGACCGCTATGAGAACGGCCTGCTGCTGGATGCCATCAACCGTGCGAAGACCCTGTATTTCACGGCCAGAGAGTACTGGGATCAGATGGTCATTCGCGATATGGAGAAAGATGTTTCCTGGGATAATTCCGCGAAACAGTACCGGGATCTGTATCTGGAACTGAAACCGTAACAATACGGCTGTATGTAAAGAAGCATAATAAAGCCTGAAGGATTTCCTTCAGGCTTTATCACAAAAGAAGTGTATGGAGGACATTGTATGCTGATCAAGAACGGAATGATCTATGACGCGGTTCATAAAGAACCATATACGGGCGATCTGCTGATCAAAGAAGGAAAGATCAAAAAGATCGGAAAGAACATCAGAGCAAAAGAGGAAGAAGTGGTCGATGCGACCGGCCTGAGAGTTTATCCGGGGTTTATTGACGCGCACTGTCATCTCGGCCTGGATGGCTGGGGAATCGGCTTTGAAGGAGCGGATTATAATGAAATGGGCGATATCTGCACGCCGCAGATGAGGGCGATCGACAGCTTCAATCCGCTGGATCCGTCCGTTCACATGGCGGCGAAAGCCGGTGTGACCAGTGTCGCTACCGGCCAGGGCAGTTCCAACGCCATCGGCGGTACCTGGATCGCGGTCAAGACAGTCGGTGTTTGTGTCGATGATATGATCATCAAAGACCCCGTTGCCATGAAAGGCGCTCTGGGCGAGAATCCCAAACGCTGCTACCGCGATAAAGGCAACTTTGCCCGTATGTCGACAGCTTCCGTGATCCGCAATATGCTGTTCAAGGCAAAAGAATACCTGGCAAAGAAAGAGGCTGCCGGTGACGATGTATCCAAAAAGCCGGGATTTGATTTCAAGTGTGAAGCTATGATACCGGTTCTGAAGAAAGAGATCCCCCTGAAGATCCACGCGCATCAGGCGAATGATATTCTGACAGCGATCCGTCTGGCGAAAGAATTTGATGTTGATCTGACACTTGAACATGTGACAGAAGGACACCTGATCGCCGATAAACTGGCTGAAACGAATTATCCCATGGCCGTTGGACCTTCTCTGACGCACGCAAGCAAGTTTGAGCTCCAGAATAAATCCTGGACGACGCCGGGCATCCTGGCGGCGAAGGGCTGTCAGGTATCGATCATCACCGACTCGCCGGTCATCCCGCAGGAATACCTGGCTCTTTGTGCCGGTTTGGCAGTAAAAGCCGGGATGGATCCGTTCGAGGCGCTGAAAGCGATCACTATCAACCCCGCGAAACATGTAGGGATCGCGGATCGTGTCGGTTCACTGGAAGTCGGCAAGGATGCGGATATCGTGCTTTGCGACGGAGATCCGATGATCAGCGATACCCATGTGAAGGCAGTATATATCGACGGTCAGTTAGTAGAATAAAAATGGAAATCTTTGGAAGAACGGCTATGCTGCTTGGCGAGGATGGGATCCGGCGGCTCAGTGAATGCCGCGTCGCTGTCTTCGGGCTCGGCGGTGTGGGCGGTTATGTGGTAGAAGCGCTGGCAAGGTCCGGAGTCGGGGCGCTGGATCTCATCGATTCGGATCATGTTGTGCCAAGCAATCTCAACCGACAGATCATCGCGCTGCATTCAACGATCGGTCGTCTGAAGACGGAAGTCTGTGAGGAAAGAGTACACGATATCAATCCGGACTGTATGGTGAAGACTTACCCCATCTTTTATCTGCCGGAGACAGCCGATCAGTTCGATCTATCGGTTTATGATTATGTGGTGGATGCGATCGATACGATCTCTGCCAAGCTGATGCTGGCAGAAGAATGCCAAAGATTGAACGTCCCGTTGATCTCCTCCATGGGGACAGGCAGAAAACTGGATCCGACGCAGTTTGAAGTAGCGGACATTTATCAGACCTCGGTCTGTCCGCTGGCGAAAGTCATGCGGTATGAGTGCCGTAAACGAGGGATCAGAGCTTTGAAAGTCGTCTATTCCAAGGAGCCGGCACGGGAAGCGATCGCTGTGGAAGACAGCAATGAAAAACCGGAGCAAGGGAAAAAATCTGTGACAAGTTCGATCGCCTTTGTGCCATCGGTCGCCGGTCTGATCATTGCGGGAGAAGTCATTAAAGACCTTACCGGGATCCGGAATTAACTATACAGATAGGAGATCCTGAAATGATACAGGAACAAAAATGTCCAAACTGTGGCGGTGCGTTGACATTTGATCCCGCGAGCGGGAAACTGCACTGCGAATACTGTGACAGTGTTTTTGATATCGAGCAGTTTCAGCAGCCGCAGCAGCCTCAGGTAAACAGGACGGAAAGAGACCAGGCGATGCAGCAGATGGCGCCACTTCCAATCTCGATCTGTCGCTCCTGCGGTGCGGAAGTCGTCACGCCTGCTCAAACGACCGGCGCCCTGACATGTCCGTATTGCGGCAACAATATCGTTCTGACCCAGCAGTTTTCGGGTATGCTGAAACCGGACGGGATCGTACCGTTTTCCATTATGCCGGATCATCTGGCTGAGTCTGTCCAAAAATACTATAAGGGCAAGAAATTCCTGCCGAAAGGGTTTTTCTCAAAGAATAAGATCGGTCCTGTGACCGGTGTCTATGTCCCGTTCTGGATTTTTGACTGTGATGTTTACGGAGGTCTAAGGTTCAAAGGACAAAAAAGCGGTAAAACCTACAGAGAAGGCAATTATGAGTGTACCGAGATCGAATACTACGATATTCATCGAGATGTCAGTATGAGTTTTCAGGATCTGACGCTTGATGCCAGCAAAAGAATGGCAAATGATCTGATGGATTCGATCCAGCCCTATGATCTGACAAAAATCGTACCCTTTGATGTACGATATCTGGCCGGATTTGTCGCGGATCGTTTTGATGAAGCTTCCAGTGAATCACGGCAAAGAAGCGATGCCCGGATGAAAACGACCGGCGCCAATATTGCTATGGAAAGGTCAACGAAAGGCTATCACTCGGTCAGCATTACATTCAACCAGTTGCAGGTTAGCATGAGGCGGGCCAGATATGTGCTGCTTCCAGTCTATCTATTGAATTTGACCTTTGAAGGGAAAAATTTCAAGTTCGCCGTGAACGGTCAGACAGGTAAGGTCGAAGGTACGCTTCCCTATAGTAAACTGGAAGAGGAGAAGTATTTCCTGAAACGGTTTGCCGCCGGTGCCGGCGCGGTCGCGGCGATCATCGCCCTGATCGTGCTGCTCTAAGGAGGTGGGTGTCATGAAGATGAATCAAATGAAACGCATCCTCGCACTCCTTCTGGTATGTCTGTTCACACTTTTCGTACTTCCGACGGCAGCGCTCGCCGATGAAGAAGATCAGTCGGAAGAGCAAAAACAGTGGAGATCGGATCTTTATCATGTCGGTGATTTTTATGGCGTGCTAGCAGAAGATGATCTGATCGCGATCAACCATGAGAATGATGAGCATATCGTAGAGACGATGTTCGATTATGTCGTACTCATCGTCGGACAAAGCAGTTATGACGACGCGGTACTCACCGATTATACGGATGAAATCTTCCAGAAAAATGAGTTGGGATACGGCGTTAATCATGATGGGATCTGTCTGTGCCTTGACGGGGATCGCGAGAATCTGACGATCCGACTTTATGGAAGAGCCTGGGAGATTTTCCTTAAGGAAGATGTAGATCAACTGATAGCAGCTGTAAGACAGGGCTATCATGACTCAGGATATGAAGGCGCGGTCTCGGCTTTCCTTTCCGGTGCCCATGAAATAGTCAAGTCGTCCGAAAGTGTTCCGGCAAATGAGACAAAAAGCTATCTGGCTTCGTTCGATACGACGTTTGTTTCTCTGAAAGGTTCAGAACCAGCCACACTGCAGATCGTCGACGGTCAGGCACTGCCATCCTGGTATGTGACGGATCCTTCTGCTTTCGTTGATTTCCATAATGATGAAAACGAACCGAGACTAATCGATCTGGCGGGTCTGCTTACACCGGCAGAGGAGACAGAAATCAAGGCCCGACTTGCCGATATTCGCGAAGAAACGAATCAGGATGTCGTCATCTATACGGATGTAACATCCTATGGAATGGATAATGAAGAGTTCACGAAAGATTTCTATGTCTACAAAGGATATGGTATCGGACCGGAGTTCGACGGGCTGGTCCTGTTCATCAACATGGATCCGGATAACCGGGAAATGGTATCTGCCTCTTTTGGCCTGACAAGAACAGTATTCAATGATTCCATGTCTTCCAGATTGGATGATATTCTGTATGATCATCTGGTAAATAAAGATTACTACGGTGCTTTCTCCGAGTGGGCTGACGGTGTTGAGAATTTGCTGAAATACGGCAGCGTGGATATTCCGGACTGGTACAGAGCCTACAGGTCCGGGGAAAATATGGAAGCTTACCGCAGCGACAAGCTTTTTGACGATATAGACGGCATCCGCGATGCGGATGCTGAGAGGATCGAAAAGGAGATCGCACGGCTTGCTGAAAAGTATGATACGGATATCGTCGTGTATCTCAGTGACAAGGCATACAGTCTGAAACCGTCCCAGGGTCTTTACGAAGATTATCCTTCGGATATGGATCCGGGGGAAGAAAGAGTCAACCGCTATCTGGATACCTTCTGGGAAGCCTGCGGGTACGGTTTCGGTGAAGACCACAGCGGGATCCTGATCGGGATCTTTGTGGATGAATCCTCTATGTATAATATCCAGGTGAGAGGATACGGGAAAGCGACAGGTACATCCAGAGCCAAAACGATTTCGAAAAATGCGGAAAAGCAACTGGAATCTGTCACCTTGCTGAACCTGGGCAGTGGAGATTATGATTACAATGTCAATCGGTATTTAAGCTTTCTTGGGAGATTTCTGAGATTTGGTTTTGTTCCTCATTCCTGGGGCACCCGCATTTTCTGGTTGATCCTCTGTTCGATCGGTGGACTGATCGTTGCTTCAGTCACGACTTCCCGCGCGAAAGCGAAGAACCGGACTGTCAAAGAAACGCTCTCGTTGGACGCATTTCTGGTCCAGCGCAGTTTTCAGGTTCGGGACAAACTGGATACACTACTTGGAGTCAGAGTGGAACGTAAGTACATTGAACCAAGGGAAAGCAGTTCAGACAACAGCCGCAGTTCGTCCGGCAGTTCGTCGAGAAGCACTTATTCCAGCCATTCAACATCCAGTTCGGGTCGAGTCAGTTCAACATCCAGAAGAAAGTTCTAGGTGGTAATGACTATGTCAAAACGAAAAAACGTCCTGCTGATCCTTTCCGATCAGCAGCGGCCGGATACGATCGGAGCGATCCGTCAGGCCGGTATGCCGGGGTACGGACTTAGCCATCAGGCAGATATCTGCCGTACCCCGCATATCGATCAGCTGGCAGCGGAAGGCCTGGTGATGAGAAACGCCTATACCTGTTCGGCGATCTGCGCGCCTTCAAGGGCCAGCGTCATGACCGGGCTGTTTCCGCATAAGCATGGTGTGATCGACAATTTTACAGATATCAAAGAAGGAACACCCCTGCTTTCCGAGCTTATGAGGGATGCCGGGTATTACTGTGGCTATTCGGGCAAGTGGCATGTCTCTCCGGGAAGAACACCGGAAGACTGTGGATTTCACGGAAAAGCCTTCATGGGTTACGGGTTCCCCGGCAGCCGCGTATTCCCGTCCCTGATCTTCGACCAGCCGCCGGATAATCAGCCGAACTATTATGAAGAATACCTGAAAGAAAAAGGCTACGAGGGGATCGATGTGTCTCACGGATTTCTCGGAGCCAACCCGGCCCTGCAGATCCAGGAGATGTACTGTAAACATGAAGGACCCATCGAGAGTACGATCGAGTACTTTGTCGCGCAGGAAGCCATCCATCAGCTGGACGAGGCTGCGTCATCCGATAAGCCTTTCTTCATCTGGGCAAACTTCTGGGGTCCGCATTCTCCATCCATCGTCCCGGAACCATACTTCAGTATGTATGATCCGAAGGATATCCCGGAACATCCAAGCTATCGGGAGACCTTTGAGGATAAGCCTTACGGATATTATCTGTCCGAGAAAATGTGGGGCAACGGACCTTACGGGTGGGAAGGCATGGCGGATATCAGCGCCAAATACTTCGGACACTGTACGTTCATCGATGATATGGTGGGTCTGATCGTCGACAGGCTGAAGGAGCTCGGTCTGTATGAGGATACTGTCATCATCTATGGAGCGGATCACGGTGACTGCCTCGGCGCTCATAAGCTGATCGAGAAAGGCTGTTTCGCGTTTCAGGAGATCTACCGCGTTCCGATGATCATCAAACCAGCGAATAATCGACTGGGAGATACGGGAAGAACAAATGACGGAATGGTCTACCTGCATGAAGTGATGCCGACGATCCTTGATATCGCCGGCATCAGACCGCCCAAACCAGTAGACGGAACCAGCCTTCTGCCAGTGATCGATGGGACCGGAGAAGTGGGACATCAGGAGATCTATGGAGAATTCCACGACCATTTCTATCATACAAGGCAAAGAATGGTCACGGATGGTAAATACTGGTTTACCTTCAATGAATCAGAACGGGGAGAACTGTATGATCTTGAAGAAGATCCCTGGCAGCTTCAGAACCGATGTTATGATCCGGCTTGTCAGGACAAAAAGAAAGAACTGATGGACAAGCTTGGAAACTGGATGAATGAAACCGGTGATCCGGACAGGATATGGTATCACCGAATCAAGGAATACTATTAGGGGAGGATCAGAATATGGTCAAAACGAAGTACGGTCTGATCGAAGGGATCGATCAGGGCAGTTATATCAAATATCTGGGGATTCCCTTTGCGAAAGCGCCGGTCGGAGACCTTCGGTGGAAAGCACCTGTGAAAAATGAACCATGGGAGAATGTATATGAGGCCATTTCTGTCCGGAATAAAGCAGTCCAGACAGAAGGATCGGTCCCTCCGTGGGATAAGGATTTTTATGATGATCCTTCCTTCAATCCGCCTACCAGCGAAGATTGTCTGTTCCTGCATATCTGGGCGCCTAAAGAAGCGAAGAAAGCAGCGGTCGCTATGTGGATCCACGGCGGTGGCTTCGGACATGGCTGGGGTACAGAAAAAGAGTTTGACGGTGCGGGCTATGCCGAGCGGGGTGTGATCCTGGTAAGCGTCGAGTACCGGATGGGTGTTCTGGGGTTTATGGCACATCCGGAACTGACGAAAGAAGCAGGTGTCTCAGGGAACTACGGAATACTCGATCAGATCGCGGCGCTTGACTGGATCTATGAAAACATCGAAGCTTTCGGCGGAGATCCTGAGAATATCACGATCTTCGGGCAAAGTGCCGGCGCGATGAGCGTTCAGACCCTCGTCTCCAGTCCACTGACAAAAGGAAAGATCGCCCGCGCGATCCTGCAGAGCGGTGGATCCTACGGAATCGGCCTGCACGGGGACGCGTATATGAAGGATCAGGAAAAATATGGCCTGATGCTGCAGGAAATGCTGGGAGTCGCCAATCTGGAAGAGATGAGAAAAATCCCCGCGGATGTGATCCTTGAGACAGAACAGAGAATGTATGCACGGATCCGGGAAGAAGAAGGGCGGATGCTGCTTCCCATGGCACCGATCATCGACGGATATGTCCTTCCGGAAGGCTATTATCAGCTGATGGATGAAGGGAAATTTGCGGATGTTCCGTATATGGTGGGCAGCACGAAAGACGATATCGGTGCCATGCCCGATATGCAGGACAAACGAGAAGCGATGCTCTATAAAGGCAGTATGCTGTTTAGCCAGAAGCTGGAAGAGATCGGAAGAAAGCCGGCATTTGTCTACTGGTTCACTCGTGACCTTCCGGGAGACGATCAGGGTGCCTGGCATTCCTCTGAACTCTGGTATACAATGGATACTCTGGACAGATGCTGGCGTCCGTGGGAAGAGGGAGATTATCAGCTCAGAGACCGGATCATGGAATACTGGACGAACTTTATGAAAACCGGTGATCCGAACGCGGATGATCTTCCGGAGTGGAAACCCTGTACAAAGGAAGATCCGTATGTACAGGAGCTGAACGTCTGATGGCAGATAAATACGGAATAACCCCGGCACTTCATCACTGGCTGGATGAAGCGGCCGTCCGTTATCTGGATGAAGTGAATATCGAAAAGCTGAAGATCGCCAACCCCAATCTTCGGCTTTCAACATTACAAAACGCCGGTATAACGACTGTAGGAAAAGCCTATAACTACAGTCCCCGTTCCATGGAGCGTCTTCCCGGTGTGGGAGCCGATACGGTTCGGCAGGTCAAAGCCGCGGCCAGAGCCTATATCGCGGAGGCAAAAAAAGAAGTTCCGATCCGTCTCGATCCGGAAGGAAGACCGCCGCTCGATACCAGATTGATCCAGGCGCTATATTCTGAACGCAGTGGAAAGCAGGGAACCACAGAGGAAGCGTGGAATGATTTTCTGATCCACGGAGCAGAATACTATGCGCTGATCGAACAGTACGATCCTTATCAGAATGAAAGGCAGACGCAGGTCGATCTGCCGGCGGAGATCGTAAAGGCCGTCCTTGAGACGCCGGCGGATCTTCGCTATTTTACAGGAACGCCCAGAAGCTACCAGCTTTTCGGCATACAGTACAGTATTTATGAAAAGCGTTCACTTCTCGGAGACGAAATGGGTCTTGGCAAGACCATCCAGGCACTGGGACTGATCGCACACCTTTACGCCCGGGGACGGAATAAGTTTCTTGTCATCTGTCCCGCCAGCGTTCTGATCAACTGGCAGCGGGAAGCGGAAAAGTTCTGTCAGATCCCTGCGTATATCTTTCATGGTCAGGATATGCAGCAGGATATCGCTCCATGGATGGAAAAAGGCGGGATCGGCGTCACGAATTTCGAGTCACTGGGAAAACTGTCAGCCCTGTGGCATATCGAAGAAGTCTCTCCGGAAGAAGCACAGCCGGAGAAACTGCTTGATCTCTGCGTGATCGATGAAGCGCATTATATCAAGAACCCGGCGGCAACGCGTACCATACTGGCGGGGAGGATACTGAAACGAGCGGAATACGCGCTGATGATGACCGGAACACCGCTGGAAAACAGAGTGGATGAAATGTGCCAGCTCGTCGAGCTGATCCGGCCGGAATTTGCCGATGAGCTCAGAAAGATGGCCGCTTATGATAAGGCGACACAGTTTTCCGAGAAAGCTGCTCCGGTTTATCTGAGACGTACAAGGGACGATGTACTCACGGAGCTGCCGGATCTGATCGAGGAAGATGCCTGGGTCGAACTTACGAAAGAGGAGCGAAACGATTACCGAAAATCCGTCATGGCCGGCAATTTCATGTCTATGCGACAGGTATCCTGGGAACAAAAGGATCCGAAAGAGTCGGTGAAAGCGCTGCGACTCAGGGAAATCGTGGAAGAGGCAGGAGCCAATAAGCGAAAGGTCATCGTATTCTCATTCTTTCGAAATACACTGGAGAAAGTCAGGGAGATCCTCGGGAACTTTGCAATGGAACCCATCAACGGATCGGTACCGCCGGCAAAACGACAGGCTATTCTGGATGCCTTCGCGGCCGGTACGTTCCCGGAAGAAGACCCAAAGAACTCACCGGATGGAGAAGATCAGTCCATTCCCTATGTGCTGCCCTGTCAGGTCATCTCCGGAGGGATGGGGCTGAATATTCAAAGTGCCAGTGTCGTTATTTTCTGTGAACCACAAATAAAGCCGTCTCTTGAAACGCAGGCGATCTCCCGCGCTTATCGGATGGGACAGGTGCAGAAAGTACTTGTTTTCAGACTGTACGCAAAGGACACGGTCGATGAGAAGATCCGGGAAATCCTCATGGAAAAGCAATCCGTTTTCGATGAATACGCGGATCCTTCATCCGTCGGGGAGGAATCCCTCTCCGGGAATCTCGCGGCCAGGATCATTGAGGAAGAAAGAAAGAATCTATAAAAGAAGACAAAAAACGGACGGTCCATAACGGATCGTCCGTTTTGCTTGGGTGCGCTGCTGATAAAGAATGATTATTTCTTTATGGAATTCAGGATGGCCGCGAAGTCAGCGGAATATTCCAACGTATCATCAGAGGGACTCATAACAGCGATGTATACGACGACGAGAGACTTGTTACTGTCATCATAGATGAAGGCAAAGGTACCACCTTCTTCAGGGTAATTGGAATTACCCTGGACCTTTACCCGCGCGATATCCATACGGACACCATTCGGATTGGTAACTTCCTGGTATTGATAGATATCAAACGATATGCCATCACCGCCAACAAGGGAATCGATCGCCCAATCACGGATCTCTGAGTGTCTGTCCGCGATCGTAGCCAGATCGAAACTGACATACGATATGCCAAAGAGCACCATATCATCCCAATAATACATCACATCGACATCCGTGTTGGTGAAGACTTCCGCCGGGAGAGTCAATGCAACTGTCGGATAGGTGATCGTATAACCATGGAAAGCCAGATCCGCGGTACCCGCAGAGAAGTACGTGGAATCCGGAAGAGCTGTGTTTACAGAAGGAAGTGTGATGGCGGCGGCATCCGGCGGGATCGTAGGAAGGGTTGAATAGTAATCGACATCGTCTGGCATGGAGAAGTCATAGGCATCGGTGGAAGTAGCCTCAAGGACCTCTCCTGTCGCGAGATCGATAGTTCGATAGTTCGGGTTGGGTCCGGTGATGCATTGCAGAAGGATATCTTCGTTTTCGGTACCGGTGCAGACATATCCTATAGAGAAGAAAGTGTCTGGATTGGTATAACTGGAGATGGATTCGACCGGAACATCCAGACTGCCATTGGTCACAGTCAGATTATTGATATATACGGGGTAATACAAGCGATACCGATATGTCAAAGAACCGGCAGAATAAGTACCCTGATAATCCGAATGAACATAAGGCGTATGCTCTGTTGACAGGATCACTTCATAGAATACAAGCAGTACATTGTTCACTGAAATGGAAGAAATGTAGGTAGGATCTCCCGCATAGGTCATCAGATAAGAACTGGTACGTGTAAAAGAGTCCACAGTGAAATTCGTCAGTGCAATGTCTTCACGATAATCGTTAAAATATGTTTCAGCGGCAATGTCCAGAGCGGAATAATCCAGACCGGCAAGTTCGGAAGCGTCCGCGACATAGGAAGAGGGGACATCGACAACATACTCCTTGGTGGTCGTGGAAAGGATCTTGCCATAGGCAGCTTTCATCGCTTCTTCATCGTAGTCTTCGATCGTGACGGTGATGATATCACCGTTTTTGAGGTTGGCTGTTTTGTCCGGGTGATAGACAGTTTTCTTCAAGGCCTCATCGACACCGGAAAGATCGAAGGAAGCCGTTACATTGGGAGAAATACCTTCAAAAGTAACGACAACTTTTTCAAAGGGATCGATCGCGATGATAGAGCTCAGTCCCTCGACGGTAAAGACCGTATCGGAGGAGACTAGACGAATATTGTATTTTTCTTCTAGCTCTTTCGGTTTACAATTCCAGGTGATCGTTACGGTATCGGAATTCTTCAGATCCGTCAGCGGAGACGCGTCAAAAGAAATCTCCTTGAGAAGTGCTTTGACCCATTTATCCTCCGGCGCCTTGCTTTCTTCAGCATCCTTCGATTTATTGGCCTTCCATTCTTCCAGAAATTCTTCGGTATTGACGATTTTCCCTGCGAAATCTTTCACAAAAGATTCCTCATCAAATGTGACAGCGCAGGTTCCCTGACCATCAAAACCGCTGAAATCGGCAGAAAGGTAATTGTTCAGATTGACCCGGACGGTTTCGATCTCAGGAGCTTTCTGCAGAAAACTGAAAAGATCGATCTTTCCGGTAAGTGAAAGGACGGCCAGGACGATCGCGGCGATCAGAATGACACCGCCAATGGAAAGACCGATGATCAGACCGGTCTTTTTCTTTTTGGGCGGTTCGGGATCGACGATCATGGGAGGCGGAAGCTGATTGCCGCATCGACTGCAGAATCTGAACTCATCCGGTACATCATTACCACAATATGGACATCTCATAGGATAAGGACTCCTTGATTCTTAGAAAATATGAGAGCGGACACGGTTTTCGATCATTTCCATGGCGACCAGATTATGACCGCCTACAGGGATGATGATATCCGCGTATTTTTTCGACGGTTCCACATACATTTCATGCATGGGTTTGACTGTCGAAAGATATTGGGAAATAACAGAGTCGAGGGTACGGCCCCGTTCATTGACATCACGCTGGATCCGGCGGAGGATCCGTATATCCGCGTCTGTATCGACGAAGATCTTGATATCCATAAAGTCGCGAAGCTTAGGCTCGGCAAGAACCAGGATGCCGTCAATAATCAGCACCTTGGACGGCTCGATCCGGATGGTCTTGTCGCTGCGGTCATGCTGCGTGTAGTCGTAGACCGGACAGTCGATGGCAAATCCCTGTCTTAAAAGCTCTAGATGTTCCGCCAGAAGATCTGTGTCGAAAGCATCCGGCGCGTCATAGTTTTGCTTTGTCCGCTCTTCATAGGATTTGTCATGCTGCGCTTTATAGTAATTGTCATGATTGATCACCGTGACGTCTTCACCGAATTTCTTTTTCAAAATTTCGGTGATCGTGCTTTTGCCGGAGCCGGAACCACCAGCGATCCCGATAATCAGTGTGTTTTCCATCAATGGATCACCTCGTAGATCAAAGGTTTTTCGAGCGGTTTTTCATCCCCGAAGGTCAGCGCAGAAAGATACTTCTTCTCAGCGGAGTCAGGCGCGTTTTCACGATCGGTATAGAACAGGCAGAGGCGTTCGCCGCCTCGGACATAATCACCGACCTTCTTGCAAAGGACGATACCGGCCGCGTAATCGATCGGATCTTCCTTCCTTTCACGTCCGGCGCCCAGCATGACGCTGGCAAGGCCGATAGCTTCCGCATCCATGGCTTCGATATAGCCATCTCTGGGAGAAAGGACCTGATAGCAGATCTTTGAGTTCGGGAAGAGAGAAGGATCATCAATATAACGAACATCACCGCCCTGAGCTTCGATCCATTCACGCATTTTCTGATAAGCAGCGCCGGAGTCGATCGCCTCTTTCACACGAACTTCGGCATCTTCCAGAGGAATATCCAAAACCATCGCGATCAGATTGGAAGCAAGGACTTCACAGACTTCCCGAAGGTCATTATGAATCTCTCCTCGCAGAACACCGAGTGCCTCTTTGACTTCCAGCGCATTGCCGATGTGGGTTCCGAGCGGAACATCCATGTTGGAGAGGACGGCTGCCATATTTCTTCCGCACAGTTTACCGATCGTGACCATCTTAACAGCCAGTTCTCTTGCCTGCTGTGGTGTTTTCATGAACGCGCCGGACCCTACTTTGACATCCAGGACGATATTATGCGCGCCGGCTGCCAGTTTCTTGGACATAATACTGGAAGTGATCAGTGGGATCGAATCCACCGTAGCCGTCACATCACGCAGTGCGTAAAGTTTTTTGTCCGCAGGCGTAAGGTTGCCGGACTGGCCTACGATCGCCAGACCTACTTCTTCGACCTGACGCATGAATGTATCGCCATCCATGGCTGTTTCATAGCCGGGGATGGATTCGAGCTTATCGACGGTACCACCGGTATGACCGAGGCCGCGGCCGCTCATCTTGGCGAGTTTGGCGCCAAGGGAAGCCACGACAGGGATAACGATCAGGGAAGTTTTATCCCCGACGCCGCCTGTAGAGTGTTTGTCCGCGGACAGGTTGCCAAAACGGGACAGATCTACGGTATCGCCGGAATGTGCCATGGCATCGGTCAGAATGGAGATCTCCTTATCGTCCATGCCACGAAAATAGATGGCCATACAGAGCGCGGAAGCCTGATAATCAGGAATAGTCCCGTCCGTATAACCCTGGATGAAAAAGCGGATCTCTTCTTCCGAAAGAGGATAGCCATTCCGCTTCTTCTCGATAATATCATACATTCTCACAGAAGATCACCTCCGTCATAGGGATAAGAAAGAGCCGCGTCCCGAAAGAAGCGGCTCTTTTCTTCAAAACAGATTTTATCTCTGGCCGGGATCGTACGGGATACCCTCGGCCTTGGGAGCCTTGGAATTCTTGGATGTAAAGGCCAGAACAACCAGAGAAATGATGTACGGGAACATATTATAGACCGTACTGGGAATGTTCAGCGCTGCCAGGAAATCGATACCTATATAGACATTCGACAGGGCACGGAACAAACCAAAAAGCAAAGCTGCCAGTGCGATCCTTGTAGGTTTCCACTGACCGAAGATCATAACAGCCAGGGCGAGGAAACCGAAACCGGCAACACCGTTTTCGAACTTCCACTCGGAAACACCTGCCAGAATGTAGCAGATACCGCCGAGAGAACCGAAAATACCGGAGATCAGAACACCGGACCAGCGCATCTTATAGACGTTGATACCGACAGAAGCAGCTGCCTGTGGATGTTCGCCGCAAGCCATCATCCGAAGACCGAATTTGGTCTTATAGAGGACAACATAAGCGATGACCAGTGCGATGATCGCGATGACCATGAACCAGTTGAACTGGAAGGAGCCCAGATATGCAATAAAGCTCTGTTTCGCGTTGACATACTGAATGGTCGATGAAACGTCGTCGCCGCCGGAAAGTTTCATGTTGATCGCTTTTACAAGAACAGTTGCTAAAGCTGTACCCAGTATATTCAGTGCTGTTCCGACGATCGTCTGGTCCGCTTTAAAGTTGATACAGGCAACGGCCAGCAGAGCGGAGTAGGCAACACCGAATACGACAGCACCGGCGATCGTCAGGAGAACGACCAGGATACCAGGCGTACCCGTGGGGAGGAAACGCATGACCAGCGCGCCGCCAAGGGCACCGATGACCATAATACCTTCCAGACCCAGGTTAATAACACCGGAGTGTTCCGAATAGCAGCCACCTAAAGCAACCAGCGTAAGTACAGATGAGAATATCAGTGTATACTGAAGAAGTAATAACATTATTCGTTACCTCCTTCCTCTGGTTTTGCTTCACTGTTCGTTGGAGGATCCTCCTCTTTGGAAACAGCAGGTTCCGGTTCCGCGTTCACATTTTCGATCTGGCCGGATTTGGCAGCTTTGGCTGCGCTGTACTTTTTCATCGCCAGCTTCATAAAGCCTACGAAGCCGCACAGATAAATGATCAGAGCGGAAATCAGATCGGAGATCTGAGAGGAATACAGAGACTTGTCAACGTATGCACCGCCGGAAGTAATGTGCTGAATAAAGTAGGACGCAAAAATCGTACCGACAGGATTCAGACCGCCCAGGAAAGCTGCCGCAATACCGTTGAAGCCCATGCCGGGCACGGAGGAGGAAGTGCATTCCCAAAGCTCATAATCGGTCAGATACAGGAAAGCACCACCGCAGGCAGCCAGCGCACCACCGATCGCGAGTGTGATGATGATGTTCTGTTTTTCTGCCATACCGGCGTATTTGGCGGCGTTTTTGTTGAAACCGGTCGCCTTGAGTTCATATCCGAATTTCGTTTTATCCAGAATGATCTTGATCGCGATCGCGATGATGATAGCCAGCGGGATCGCGATGGACATGTATTCATTGCCGGAAAACAGTTTGGAAAAACCAATATTAGGAAGCACGGACTTGGGAGCATACAAACGCAGATCCAACGTATAAGGACTGGTGGATTCCTTGACCGTGGTCAGGATCATGTTCGTAGTATATAGGCCGATCCAGTTGAGCATGATGCCGGAGATAACTTCGTTGACATTGCAGTAAGCTTTCAAAAGGCCTACAATAGCGCCGTCGAGTGCACCAACAATGATCGCGAGGATCAAACACAACCACCAGGGAAGGCCCCAGGCCAGTGCGGCATAAATGCTGATGCAGGCGCCGACGACATACTGACCGGCTACGCCGATGTTGAACAGTCCGACTTTGTAGCAGAACAGGACGGACAGCGAGCACATCAGCAGGGGAGCCATTTTGACCAGTGTGTTGCCGAAGTTTTTGATCTGCAGAGAAGCTCTTGAATAGTTCAGGAAGTTTTTGATGACAGCGCCGATGGCAGCACCGGCACCGCTGGGATTAATGAACAGAAGAACGATGAAGCCGATCAGCATTCCTAGAACGATACAGATCAGGGAAGCAAGCAGCGCCTGAAAGCCGTCGTTCTGGAACAGGCTTTTCTTCTCTTTAGGTTTACTCATGCTTTCACCTCATCTCTCTTGGCGCCGGCCATATAAAGACCCAGTTCTTCGACGGTGGTATTCTTCGGATCGACTTCGCCGACAATCTCACCTTCATACATGACCAGGATACGGTCAGAAACATCCATGACCTCATCCAGTTCGAGCGAGACGAGCAGGACAGCTTTATCCGCGTCACGCAGATTTACCAGTTCTTTGTGGATACCTTCGATGGCGCCGACATCCAGACCACGGGTGGGCTGGACTGCGATCAGAAGATCCGGGTTCTTGTCAATCTCACGGCCGACGATGGCTTTCTGCTGGTTTCCGCCGGACATGGAACGGGCGATCGTGATCGGGCCCTGTCCGGAACGTACGTCATACTGTTCAATGATCTTTTCGGCATACGCGCGGATATTGTCACGACGGAGAAGACCGGTTTTCGAAGTAAACTCCGGCTCGAAATAACGCTGCAGGACGATGTTGTCTTCCAGTGTATAGTCGAGGACAAGACCGTGTTTATGACGGTCTTCGGGTATATGCGACATTCCGCTGGTACTTCTCTTGCGGATCGACATTTGAGTGATATCGGTTCCATTCAGGAAAATGCTGCCGCTCTTGACCGGTTCCAGACCGGACAGACCGTAGACGAGTTCCGTCTGACCATTGCCGTCGATACCGGCAATACACACGATCTCACCTTTCCGGACTTTAAAGGAAACATTTTTGACCGCATCGGAAGGATGGGTTTTGGACGCGACAGACATATTCTTAACTTCCAAAACGACATCGGTCGGATGTGCCGGACCTTTTTCCACATGGAAGTTTACGTTTCGGCCGACCATCATGGCGGACAGACCTTCAGCGGTGGTGTCAGCAATATTGACGGTACCGATGTATTTTCCTTTGCGAAGGACAGAGCAGCGATCCGCGACCGACATAATCTCATTCAGTTTGTGGGAGATGAAAAGGATCGATTTGCCTTCAGCCGCGAGATTTTTCATGATCTGCATGAGTTCTTCGATTTCCTGGGGTGTCAGAACAGCCGTCGGTTCGTCGAAAATCAGGATCTCGTTGTCGCGGTAGAGCATTTTAAGGATTTCAGTTCTCTGCTGCATGCCTACCGTGATATCTTCGATGATCGCGTCAGGATTGACGCTCAGACCGTATTTTTCAGATAGAGCAATGACCTTTTCTCTGGCTTCCGCTTTTTGCAGGATACCCATTTTATTGGTGGGTTCGACACCTAGAATGATGTTATCCAGAACAGAAAAGCACTCGACCAGTTTGAAGTGCTGGTGCACCATGCCGATCCCCAGATCGTTGGCGTCGTTGGGATCGTGGATCTCAACTTTCTGACCGTTTTTTCGGATCTCGCCTTCCTCCGGCTGATACAGTCCGAACAGAACGGACATAAGGGTGGATTTTCCGGCGCCGTTCTCTCCGAGCAGCGCGTGGATCTCACCTTTTCTCAGCTGAAGAGAAATATCGTCATTCGCGATGATTCCCGGGAACCGTTTGGTAATATGCAGCATTTCTATGGCATAAGGTTCCTGCTGGACCTGTGCCGTGTTTTCTGCCGACATGGGTGGTTCCTCCCTTCTCTCTATGGAATGATTGGAAAAGGAGAGAGCGCCTGGCTCTCTCCTTTCATAGACATGAATAGAGTATAATTATTTGATGTTGCCCTGATCGTTGACTTTCAGGACTTTGGCATTATCAGCAGCACTGATGGAGATGTCGTTGCTGACTTTGATCGTTCCGGCATTCATCGCTTTAACGAGTGCATTGTAGTCATCCTCGGTAAAGCCTGCGCCGAACTGGGTAGAAGGAGCCAGCTGGACATAGTTCTCAGCGGGTGTATCGGAAACAAGACCGAGGGTATCGATCTTTCCGCCTTCGAACTTGCCTTCCTTGACAGCAGTCAGCATGGTGTTGACAGTAGCGCCAAGACCTTTCATAGCGGAGGTAATGGTCATGCCTGCACCATAGAGACCATCGATCGTAGCAGCCTGGTCGACGTCAACGCCGATCACCTTGCCGCCGACTTTCTGAGCAGCTTCAGCCGCGGAGGTATAGATACCGCCGCCGCAGGCGAAAACGACCTGGGTGCCGGCCGCATACCAGGTATCCATGGCAGCGGTGATATCCGCATCACCATAGAACTGGTTGCCGTATGCATAGTTGAGTTCGACATCAGCGCCGAGTTCAGCAGCTGCAGCGTCCGCGCCCTGAACAAATCCGTAGCCATAACGAACAACAGCGGGAACAGCCATACCGCCAAGGAAGCCGAGCTTGGTGTAGCCAAGCTTAACAGCAGCGTAGCCAGCCATATAACCGCAGAGCTCTTCCTGATAAACTGCAGAATACAGGTTTGCAGGAATCTTGTAGTCAGCGGAGAAGTCACCGGCGGAAACGTCCAGCGCGATGAAGGTGACATCCGGATATTCACCGGCGGTCTTTTCGATGGCGGGACCGAACGCGTAACCGGGCATAACGATAACGGTATAACCTTCGTCAACAGCCTTCTCGATCATGGAAACACGATCTTCATTTGAGTCAGAAGCAGGTTTAAAATAGTTGAAATCAACTTTGTTCGCTTCTGCCCAAGCCTTACAGGCTTCATAAGTGGTCTGGTTGAAGGACTGGTCGGTGATGTCACCGTAGTCGGTAACCATGGCAACTTTCATGTTGGCAGCGTCGCCGCCAGCACCAGCGCCGGAGCATCCAGCCAGGACCATCACACACAGAGCCAGGCTGAGCATCAGAGCAAGAATCTTTTTCATGTGTTTTCTCTCCTTATAAGAGTAGTATTTGATTAAAGCGAGGGTGAGTCGCTCTATATCCACTATATTTTAATAGAAAACTGTCGAAGAATCAACCCTTGTTTTCAAGATAATCCGGTGAAAAACGAAATGGCAGAAGGTCAGGCAGCAGGCATGTTTCATACTGCACGGGATCGGCCGACGTGATCATCAGAATCTCAAAACTGTCTGTACAGAATTCGCTCATGACCTGCCGGCACACACCGCAGGGAGGAAAAGCGCCGGTGATCTTCCCACCTTCACCTCCGCATACCGCGATCCGGACAAATTCCGGCAGAGACTCTTCTTTTCGTTCGCTGACGGCTTTGAAAAAAGCGGTACGTTCCGCGCAGATGGTCGGAGTAAATGAGGAGTTTTCGATGTTGCATCCGGTATAGACTTTCCCGTCCGCCAAAAGAAGCGCTGCCCCTACCTTGTAGCCGGAATAGGGAGCATAAGCTTTCTTCATGGCCTGAAGAGCTTCCTGACAGAGCTGTTCGTTCGTCATGGTGATTCTCCCCTCCGTTTCTATTTCAGGACTTTGCCTTTGCAGGTATACGGCACGCCAAGGTAGTCTGTGATCGTAGCCGCGATCGCCGCGAAGGTCGGCTGAGTCCCGTAGTTTTTCGGCTCGAGGGCTTTGCCGTAAGCCAGGTAAGGGATATATTCCCTCGTGTGATCCGTATGGTGCTGATCACCCGGATCACAGCCGTGATCGGCTGTGATCATCACGATATCTTCCGGTCCCATCTTCTTCATGAATTCGCCCAGCCAGCTGTCAAATTCCGCGTAAGCTTTCGCGTATCCGGTGATATCGCGGCGGTGGCCGTAGAGCATGTCGAAGTCGACCAGGTTGGTGAAGCACAGGCCTTCGAAATCCTTACTAAGTGCTTCCATCGTTTTTTCCATGCCTTCGGTGTTGCTGTGGGTATAGACATATTCCGTTACGCCGCGGCCGGCATAGATATCATTGATCTTTCCGATCGCGTAGACTGTCTGCCCGGCAGCCTTGATAGCATCGAGCATCGTTTCGCCGGTGGGCTCCAGGGAGAAGTCGTGGCGGTTCGCTGTCCGCTTGAAATCCTCCTTGCAGGTGCCGATGAACGGGCGGGCGATGACACGGCCTACCGCGTGAGGGCCGGTAAGGATGTTTCGGGCCATGCGGCAATACTCATACAGAAGTTCCGGAGGGACCAGGGCTTCATTGGCTGCGATCTGGAAGACAGAGTCGGCAGAAGTATAGACGATCAGATCGCCGGTCTTCATATGCTCCTCACCATAGTCGCGGATCGCGTCTGTTCCTGAATAGGGCAGATTGCAGATGACCCCGCGGCCGGTAGCCTGGCGGAAAGGTTTCAGGACTTCTTCCGGGAAACCGTTCGGATAGGTAGGCATAGGCTGCTCGGAGATCACGCCGGCGATCTCCCAGTGGCCGATCGTCGTATCTTTGCCCATGGAAGCTTCCCTAAGCCTTCCGTAGGCGCCGATCGGATCATCGACCGGGCCGAGGTATTCCTGGCCGTCGATATTGGCAAGGCCAATAGCGCGGGTGTTTTCATTGCGGTAAGCCGGATCCTTGGAGATGGAAAGCATGGTATTGCAATCGGCATCCCCGAACATGGCGGCATCCGGCTCTTCACCGATCCCGCAGGAATCGAGAACGATCAGAAAGACGCGTTTACTCATGGTCAAACTCCTTGGCGGTACGCAGAGCGACTTTCATCATATCGGTGAAAGTGTTCTGGCGTTCTTCCGCAGTCGTGGCTTCTCCGGTCAGGATGTGGTCGGAGATGGTGCAGATCGCGAGCGCGCGGCGAGGTGCGTCGGGTTTGTTCGCGCGGGCTGCATTCATATAAAGGCCCGCAGCTTCCATCTCAGCTGCCATGACACCCATCTTGGCCCAGGCGGCATTGGCCTGCATGGCCTCAGGGATGCCAAGATCGTCGCCGTAGAAGGTATCGGCAGAAAGCAGGTTACCCACATGGAAGCGAAGTCCGAGTTCTTCCGCGATCCTGGTGGAAGTCTTCAGGAGGTCGAAATCACAGATCGGGGCAAAGGCGCCGGGCAGGTGGAACTGGTGGGCATAGTTGCTGTTTGTGCAGGCGCCCATACCGAAGACCAGGTCACGGACATGGATGCCCAGGTCCAGCGCGCCGGCAGAACCGATGCGGATGATATTTTCCACACCGAAGAAATTGAAAAGTTCATAGGAATAGATGCCGATCGAAGGAATGCCCATTCCGCTGGCCATGACAGTCACGCGGGCGCCTTCAAAGGTGCCGGTATAGCCGTTGACGCCGCGGACATTATTCACAAGGACCGGGTTCTCCAGGAAAGTCTCGGCAATAAACTTGGCGCGGAGCGGGTCGCCCGGCATCAGGACAGTTCTGGCAAAGTCTTCCGGTTTTGCGTTGATGTGGGGAGTAGGATAAAGATTAGCCATGGAATTGATTACCTCCTCATTAATATCCGGATCCGGTATCCAGACCCTTGACGATCTTCACGATGCGGCTGGTCCCAAGGCGGGAAGCACCCAGATTGACGAAGTCTTCCGCATCCTGCAGCGAACTGATGCCGCCGGCCGCTTTGATCTTCACATGCGGAGCGACGTATTTCGCGAACAGGGCGACATCTTCCTTGGTCGCGCCGGCGGTGGAGAATCCGGTGGAAGTTTTGATATAGTCTGCGCCGGAAGCGGAGACGATCTCGCACATTTTGATCTTTTCTTCTTCCGTCAGCAGGCAGGTCTCGATAATGACCTTCAGGATATGATCTTCACAGGCGGCTTTGATATCACGGATCTCATTCAGGAGATCTTCATAGCGTTTGTCTTTCAGCCAGCCGATATTGATGACCATATCGACTTCGTCAGCTCCGTTCCGAATAGCGTCTGCCGCCTCAAATACCTTGACAGGCGTGGTGGAATAGCCGTTCGGGAATCCGATGACCGTGCAGATCTTGACACGTCCGTTCGCGTATTCGGCTGCCTGTTTCACATAGGATGCAGGGATACAGACCGAAGCCGTTTCATACTTGATGCCGTCGTCGACGATTGCCCGGATATCATCCCAGGTCGCGGATTGGGAGAGCAGGGTATGGTCGACTTTTGAGAGAATCTCTTTCAGTTCCATCATGACCTCCTTGGATATTAATAAATAAGTTTTTGTCCGCTTTCACGGATCAGTTTACGATAGCAGTTGTAGCACAGACCTTCATAGCGGTCATTGCCGCCAAGAACGACCTGCGCGCCTTCGACGATGATCTGTCCGTTATCGTCGAAACGGGCGTTGACAGTCGCTTTTCTTCCGCAGCGGCAGACCGATTTGATTTCCGTAATGGAATCCGCGATCTCAAATAACCGCTTGGATCCGGGAAAAAGTTTTGTCTGGAAATCCGCGCGAAGCCCGAAGCAGAGCACCGGTACATCGTCCAGATCGGCGAGATCCTTCATCTGGCTGACCTGCTCGGGCGTCAGAAACTGACACTCGTCGCAGATGACTACGTCCAGATGATCCTGTTCATTTTGCCGATGATAGAACTCGCGGATATCAACAGACGGGCCTACAGCAAGGGCTTCCTGGAAAAGACCGATCCTCGAACGAACGACCGTATGGATATTGCCGCTTTCATCCACGGTATCGTCACGGGTGTCGGTCGCAGGCTTGATCAGCAGGACGCTTTTGCCTTTTTCTTCATAATTGAATTTGGTCATCAGCGCCTGAGCTGTCTTGGATGAGCCCATCGCTCCAAATTTGAAATACAGTTTTGCCATGATCCGGAGGATCCTTTCTGTCACGTATAACTAATATTAGAATTGATTGTATCACGCAGGAATGGTTTTTGCAATCAAAACAGTACAGGTCTTGCGCGGTACTGAGCGGGCGAAAGCCCCGTCTTTTGCTTGAAGAGATCATAGAAACGGCTTCGGCTCTGGAACCCTACCATTTCCTGGACGTCAGAAAGGTCGATTGCCGGATCGCGAAGCAGTTCCATCGCTTTTTCGATCCGCTTGTCACAAAGGTATTCGCTGACGGTCTGCCCTGTCTCATTTTTGAATTTCTGGGAGAAATAGTAGTCGGCATAACCGGCCTGGGAAGCCAGGTCATGGATGGTGAGCGGTTCGGAAAGATGGGTGTCGATATAGTGACAGGCATTCTGGATGCTGGAGGAGGTACCGGAACGGTCCCGGACGTCATGGACTCTTTCTATGAAATCATCCAGCAGCTGCCCGGAAAGCATCGTGACCGCGGAGATGGAACGAGCGTGCTCGATCATGGCAGCATAGTGGTCGTTCAGGGAATAGGCGATCTCGGGACTTAAGCCTCCTTCGATCGCTGCGCGTACGACCAGGGTCAGTAAAGTGAGACTGTTATTCTTCGAATGCCGGACAGGATCACCTGTATCGGCCCGGACACCGGAGCTGAGGCTCATGGATCGGGACAGAGCTTTTCGATAATCCCGATTTCCCTCTCGGATCATCCGGAGGAGCGCTTTTTCCGACTCCCATACGCCAAAATGGGAATCTGTGCCGCGGGTATCCTGAAAATGGGATGAAGAAGCTGGATCAGGAAAAGCAGATTCATCCATGCTGCTGACTGACAGGATGTCAGCAGTCGAGATCGTTTCTCCGGTAAGAGCGTAGTGCAGCATGACCGCGTATTGGAGCAGGGTGGAAGTTGGAATGATCGGAAGCTGCTGCATCGCGGTCAGGACTTCCTGCCGAAGCCGTCCCATGATGGGCGCGTTCGCCAGTCTCTGTTGTATCATCAGGTTGGAAGTGCTTCCCGTATATAAACCACCGAACAGATACAGGCCTTCCGGGGTTGATCCTTCATAGGAGACCTCGCAAAGAAATAAAACCCCGTACCCGGTTTCGAGTAGAAATGGACAACGCTTTTGAGACAATAACTGCTGCTTAAGTACATCAGAAATAGAAAGAAGCCGGATGATATCGGATCCGAACTGTTCCGCCTGGGAATCGGCAGTCTGCAGAGAAAGGTCTGCATCGTATTCCCAGAAATGGATGGGATAGATGCAGCGGACCATCTCGAAAAAGAGTTTTACCCGGTCTGTCATGACAATTCTCCTTGTCCTGTTATTAAAGATATTATACGCGAATTCCTTATGATTGTAAAGCGCATGAAAAAAATGGATAAAAAAGCGAATTACAGGACGAATAGAAAAGAAGGACGTTTTATAATGGACTCAATAAAACCGTTACTACTCATGTGATCTATTTTAAGAGGAGAAAACATCATGGCGAAAGAACCCAAACTTACTCAGTCCCAGATCGACGGTGTTGAATACCGCCGCGCGAAACTCTGGCAGATCATCCTCGTTGCGATGAATGCCCTGAACGGTATGGCGATCTACACGCTGATCGGCCAGGCTTCCTACGCTGCCAGCATCGGCTTTGGCATTTCCACCCTGATCGTCGGAGGTCTGCTGACCTTTACCCGTGTCTTTGACGCGATCACTGACCCGCTGCTTGCATTCCTGTATGACCGGGTGAATACCCGCTTTGGAAAGATCCGTCCTCTGATGCTTCTTGGCTGGGCTGTCCAGTCGCTTGGCATCATGCTGATGTTCTCCTGGGCTGCCAGCAAAGGATTTGGGATCGGGATGTTCCTGGCTACCTACATGCTGTACGTCATCGGTTATACGATCGTCAATATGACAGCGCAGACGATCGGCCCGCTGATCACTAATGACCCCAAACAGCGTCCTACCGTCGGCGTATGGAATACAGTCTTTAACTATATCGTTCCCATGGCCTTTACGATCATCCTGAATACGGTCCTTCTGCCCAAATATGGACAGATCGTCATGACGGAAGCCGGCGGCTACTCCGTGAACTACTCCCAGGCCTATCTGACGGCTGCCGCGACAGTGACCGTGGTCGTTTCCCTTCTGGGCGTGATCCTCTGCTGCATCGGTGTTTCCCAGTATGATAAACCGGAAAACTTCAAGGGCACCAATAAAGCAAACGAGCGCCTGAAATTCAAGGATATGTGGAACGTCCTTTCCAAGAACAAACCCCTGCAGTCCTACATCATCGCGGCTTCTTCCGACAAGATCGCCCAGCAGGCCGGCGGCGCCGCCATCGTGGGCACCATGCTTTCCGGTATCCTGATCGGCAATATGACCATCGCAACCTACCTTTCTGTGGGCGGTATGCTGCCTTCCATCATCTTTGCCATCATCGGTGCGCGCTACTGCGGTAAACACGGCAACAAGGAATCCATCGTGACCTGGGCCAGGAACTGTATCTTCGCCAATCTTGCCATGATTGCGTTCTTTGCGGTCGTATGGTATACTGTCGGCACTCATACCATTGCAAGTTTTGGAATCACTATGATCCTGTACATCCTGCTGACGCTGGTCGGCAACGGATTCATGATGGCCGGCACCACGGCGGGCGCTGCTTTCATGGCTGATGTCATCGACTACGAACTGGATCGTTCCGGCAAGTATATCCCGGCTGTCGTATCCGGCACCTATTCACTGGTAGACAAGATCGTTTCTTCTTTCTCCGCGCTGATCGCGACCGGCTGTGTAGCTTTGATCGGTTATACCGAGACCCTGCCTCAGCCTGGCGACACCCCGACCGGAAGCATTTTCTGGGTATCCATGTTCCTGCGCTACGGCCTGGCGATCCTTGGATGGATCTGCACCCTGTGGGCCATGAGAAGCTGCAAACTGGATAAGGCGGAAATGGTCGAAGTCCAGAAACGGATCGAAGAGAAAAAGAAGGAATTGAAAGAGGCAGAAGCGAATGCGTAAAATTTTTGATCTGAATCAGGGGTGGCGGTTTGAAAAGACCGCCGCTTCGATTAAAGAAGCAGTGATTGAGGCCCAGCCGGTGGACCTTCCGCATACCTGGAACGCTGTCGACGGACAGGACGGCGGCAATGATTACTACCGCGGCATCTGCTGGTACGTGCGTGAACTGACCGCGGAAGACCTGGCGCCTGCGGAAGAAGGCGGCAGAGTTTATCTCGAGTTCGACGGCGTGGCGATGAGCTGCGACCTATATTTAGACGGAGAGAAGATCCTGCGCCATGAAGGCGGTTACAGCCGGTTCCGTGCGGACATGACCCGTTTCGCGGACGGAGCGGCGCATATGCTTTCGGTAGCTGTGTCCAACGAAGATAACCAGACAGTCTATCCCCAGAAGGCGGACTTCACCTTTTATGGAGGCATCTACCGGAGCGTCCGGCTGATCAAGGTCCCGGCCGTGCATTTTGCACTGGGCTATATGGGGACCAGCGGCCTTCGGATCACACCCAGAGTGGATCTGGAAAAGCAGACCTGTGATGTGATGGTGACTGCGTACGTGGAAAACAAGGGCGATGAGACCGTATACGCGACCTTTGAGACTGCCGGCCAGAGCGAGACGATCCGGGTAGGGGACGGCTTTGCCACAGCCCAGTTCCATCTGGATCCGGTCCACCTGTGGGATGGGATCGAAGATCCGTATCTTTACACGATGAAAGTCACATTAAGCTCCGGCGATGAGATCGCATCCCGTTATGGCTGCCGCAGCTACGAGATCAACAGCGAAGGCTTTTTCCTGAATGGAAGAGCCTATCCGCTGCGTGGGGTGAGCCGTCATCAGGACCGTAAGGGACTCGGCAACGCACTCAGCCTGAAAGAGCATCAGGAAGACATGGCCCTGATCCGGGAAGTCGGAGCGAATACGATCCGTCTGGCCCACTACCAGCATGCGCAGGAGTTCTACGATCTGTGCGATGAGACGGGTATGGTCGTATGGGCGGAGATCCCGTACATCACCATGCATATGTCCGGCGGCACCGAGAATACACTTTCTCAGATGGAAGAGCTGATCGTACAGAACTACAACCATCCGTCGATCGCGGTCTGGGGTCTTTCGAACGAGATCACGGCTGCCAGCAGCGTAAATGAAGAACTGCTCGATAACCACCGGATGCTGAATGATCTTTGCCACCGTCTGGATCCGACCCGGCCCACCACGATGGCAAACGTGTTTATGCTGGAGATCGACAGTCCCATCCTGGAGATTCCGGATGTGAACAGCTACAATCTGTACTTCGGCTGGTATCTCGGGGAACTTGATCAGAATGACGAGTTCTTTGATGAGTACCACGCGAAATATCCGGACCGCGCGATCGGCTTTTCGGAATATGGCGCCGATACGAATGTTGCCTTCCATTCCTCCCGCCCGGAACGCGGCGATTACACGGAAGAATATGAATGTGTCTACCATGAGCATATCCTGCGAATGATCGAAGAGAGGCCGTGGCTGTGGGCGACCCATGTCTGGAACATGTTCGACTTCGCGGCTGACGGACGGGATGAGGGTGGCAAGCACGGCGAGAACCAGAAAGGTCTGGTGACCTTTGACCGGAAGATCCGGAAGGATGCTTTCTACCTGTATAAAGCCTACTGGAACAGGACCGAGCCGTTCGTCCACCTGTGCGGAAGCCGCTATACGGACCGTGCGGAAAATGAAACGAAAATCAAGGTCTATTCCAATCAGTCGGAAGTGGCACTCTATGTGGACGGAAAACTATTCGAAAAGAAGAGCGGAAGCAAAGTCTTCGAGTTTACCGTACCGATCTTTGGCGAACATACGATCAAAGCAGTCAGCAAAGATCTGTCTGATGAAATCACCGTACGGAAAGCCTCTGAACCGAATCCCGATTATATCTACAATAAGTCTTCACAGGTCGTGAACTGGTTCGACGCGGATTTTGATCCGGAAGCCTTCTCCGTGCAGGATACTCTCGGAGAACTGCGGGCACATCCGCAGGCCGGAGCAGTCGTGGAAGCTATGATGGCAAAATCATCGGCTTCCCGCGGAGATGTCGCGGACAGTGTGAAGGATAATCCGGCGCTGCAGCGTATGCTGGCACGTATGACCATGCTCAGCCTGCTCAAACAGGCCGGCGCGGATGAGGAAAGTATCAAAGGACTCAACAGAGTTCTGCAGGGAATCAAAAAATGAAAAAAGGAATCCAACAGATCATGCTCGGGACCGTGACAGGTTCCGAGCAGACTGCGTTAGAGACATTAAAGAAGATCAAAGCGGCCGGATATGACGGGATCGAACTGAACAGCTTTCAGATCCATCCGACTTCCTTTCTGGTACGTGTCCTGACAAAACTGGCCGGTATGCCGACCGGTAAGGGCGGGAATTATGACTGGAAAAAACTGGTAAACGAAGCAGGTCTTAGTGTGATCAGCCTTCACTATGATCTGGGATCTTTGAAACGAGACCCGAAGAAAGCGGCGGAAGAAGCGAAATCCTTCGGAACGGAATGGATCGTGATCACAGGCATGTACCGATTTGATTATACCAGTGAAACCACGCTCCAAGGGCTCTGTGATGATCTGAATACAGTCGGCAAAGCGCTTCTGGAAGAGGGAATCAGCCTTCTGTATCACAATCATAATGTGGAGTTTCTGAAGATCAAAGGGCAGGACCTTACCGCCTATGACTATATCCTGGCGAATACGGATCCGGATCTTGTTAGTTTTGAACTGGATACCTACTGGCCGGCCGAAGCAGGGATAGATGTCGTCCGGCTGATGGAAAAAGTCGGAAAACGAGTAACACTCTGGCATGTAACGGATCGCGGCAGCCGGATCAGCGGGCAGGTCATGACGCCGATCATCAAGTCAGATTCCGTCGAGCTGGGTTGTGGCAATATGCCGCTGGAGAAGCTTCTGGAGATGGCAAAGAGCCTTGATGTACAGGCGGCTGTCCTGGAGACACACAGAAACTGGATCGAAAAGTCTCCGCTGAAAAGTATGGAAATCAGCGGGCAGTGGCTGAATGAAAGGATCTGAAGATGGACAAGCATCAGTGGAGAGCACGATGGATCACGCCGGAAGAAAAGGCGGCCGATCCTGAACAAAGGCCAGGGGCCGGATTTCTGCGCAAAGAGTTTAGGGTAGAGGTCGTGCCGGAAAAAGCGGAACTGTTTATTACGGCCCATGGCCTTTATGAAGCTTATCTGAACGGTCAGAAGATCAGCGAAGATGTTCTTACACCTGGCTGTGATGAATATGACAAGCGTCTGCAGTACCAGGTCTATGAGGTGCAGCATCTGCTGAAAGCCGGTGAAAATGAGATGAAAGTGATCCTCGGAGACGGATGGTACCGGGGATGCAACGGAATCGACGGGACCAGGAATCTCTTTGGATCCGATCTTTCCCTGCTGGCGGAGATGTATGCGGAAAATGCGCTGATCTGTCTGACTGATGAGTCGTGGGAAGGATCGATGGACGGCCCGATCCTGCTGACGGACCTGGAACTGGGCGAGACCTATGACGCCGGGAAAGAAGAGATCAGAAAGTGGCATAAGGCCAGCGTTCTGACACAGGCGCCAAAGCCGGCAAAAGGCCTGAAACAGGCCGGATTCGGATACGATACCCTAGTCCGGACGGATACACTCCCTGTCCGGGAAAAGGAGATCATGGGAGGATATCTGTTCAAGACAAAGGACGGGTCATATGTCTATGATTTCAGACAGAACCTGGCTGGATTCACGAGGCTTCGCATCACCGGAGCGAAGGCAGGGGAACGCGTTACGCTGATCCATGGGGAAACGCTGGATGAGAACGGTAACTTCACAAATCTGAATTTTCAGCCCGGAGAACGGAACAAATCCGGCGGGATCGCGCAGAAGATCGAATATATCTGCAAGGACGGCGACCAGGTATATCAGCCGCGTTTTTCCATGTTCGGCTTCCGGTACGCGAAGATCGAGTCTGATCTGTCACTGGAAAACATTCGGGTAGAAGCGGTCGCGGTCTATTCGGATATGGAACAGACGGCTTTCTTTGAATGCGGCGAGCCGAAAGTGAACCGGCTGTTTAAGAACAGCATCTGGAGCATGAAAGGCAACTTCTGTGATATTCCTACGGACTGTCCCACCCGTGAACGGGCCGGCTGGACCGGCGATGCGGGTGTATTTGCCCCGACCGGTTTGATCCTGATGAACAGCCGGAAGGTCTGGGAGAAGTGGCTCGCGAACGTACGACTCTGCCAACATCAAGACGGAAAGATGGCCTATATCGCTCCGATCAACGGGAAGCCCGGGATGATCAGTGAAATGTTCTCCGCCTCCGTAGGATGGGGAGACGCTTCCATCCTGGTACCGTGGGCGATCTATGAGGTCTACGGCGATGAAAAAGTCCTGCGTGACAACTATGAAATGATGAAAAAGTGGGTGGACTTCCTGGAAAGACGGGCAAAGAAGACCCGCGTCAAAGAGTTGGTCCGCAGAGATCCCTACCGGAAATATATCATCGATACAGGAATGGACTATGGTGAATGGAGCGAACCGGGCGCGAATGTCATGGAGACCATGAAACAGGCTTCGCTTCACGGGCAGCCGGAAGTCGCGACCGCCTATTACGCGCATTCCGCGCTTCTTCTTGGGAAGATCGCCGAGATCCTCGGGGAAGAGAAGGATGCAGAGCGGTATACGAACCTTGGCTATAAGGTCAGGAATGCTTACCGGAACCTGGTACTTAGGGATGGACATATCGTGAGTAAGCGACAGTGTGAATATGTCCGCCCGATCGCTTTCCGTCTGCTGAACGCTGTGGAAGAAAGACAGGCTGCCGCGGACCTGGATGAAAAGGTCAGGGAAAACGGATATCATCTGAATACAGGATTCCTTTCCACTCCTTTCCTGACGGAAGTTCTGGCGGATCATGGCTATACGGATACGGCCTACCGTCTTCTTCTGCAGGAAGAATGTCCGAGCTGGCTTTACGCGGTAGAAAAAGGAGCGACCACGATCTGGGAGACCTGGGACGGGATCCGGGAAGACGGGACGGTCCATGATTCGCTCAATCATTACAGCTACGGCGCTATCAGCGGATGGCTGATCAAAGGCGTCTGCGGCATCCGCTACCGGCATGATGAACTAGAGATTCGGCCGCATCCGGACCCGTCGCTCGGATATGCCAAGGCCACATATCATTCGCCCAAAGGCAGGATCGTATCCGGCTGGCAGTATAAAAAAGTTGCCTTCGGGACAGAAAAGAAGGCAGTATATCATATAGAGATCCCGGAAGGGCTCCTGGCAAAAGTTTTTCTTCCGGACGGACAGAAGTTCAGCCTGGAAGCAGGCAGTTATGATCTGTAAGTAAGGAGGATCAGCATGGCGAAATATTATTGTAATCCAGTCAACATCAATTACCATTACCAGTTCAACAAGGACAGGCGGAATGGGGGCGCCTTGACCATCAACCGTGAAGCGGCGGATCCGTCCATGATCTGTTACAAGGACCGTTATTATGTCTTTGCTTCGATGAATTTGTCTGTCTGGGTATCCGACGATCTGGTGACCTGGGAAAGTTATCCGCTTCCTGCGGATATGCCGCTGTATGATTATGCGCCGGACGTGCGGGTGATCAAGGCGCCGACCAGGGATGAGAACGACAACTGGAAAACAGAGGAGTGGGTCTATTTCTGCGCGTCCCGGCGAAATGAAAAATGCGACCGTTACCGCACACAGGATATCCTGAACGGACCATATGAAAAGATTCCGGGCACATTTCCATACTGGGATCCCAACCTGTTCCAGGATGACGACGGACGGCTTTACTTCTACTGGGGCTGTTCCAACATGACCCCGATCTATGGTGTGGAACTGGATCCCTTCACGATGAAGCCCTACGGCGCGACGCTTTCTAACCCGATGGGAAATTATAAAGCCGTGATCGAAGGAGATCCTTTCCATAAAGGATTTGAACGGGTCGGAGATGACCACGCACATCTGCCGGCTTCGGACGAAGAGATCGAGGAGAAATACCAGGCCTTTTTAAAGAAGCAGAAGATCCCGGCGGCTTTATTGCCCCAAAAGCTGCAGCCGCTGATCAAAGGGATGTTCGCGGACAAGCCTTATATAGAAGGCGCCTGGATGAACAAGCATGAAGGAAAGTATTATCTGCAGTATGCCTGCCCCGGCACCCAGTACAACACCTATGCGGACGCGGTCTATGTTTCAGACAATCCGATGGGCCCGTTCGAACTGGCACCAAGCAATCCTTTCAGCTATAAACCGGGCGGATTCCTGACTGGGGCCGGTCATGGATCGACGATGGAAGACAGGAATGATCGCCTGTGGCATATCTCTACGATGCGGATCAGCATGCATCATATGTTCGAGCGCCGTGTCGGATTATGGAGAGGCGGATATACGAAAGACGGTGACCTTGTCTGCGATACCAGGTACGGTGACTGGCCGCAGCGCCTTCCGGAAGGACGAGCTTCTAAAGCGCTCTCAGACGAAGAACTCTGGCAGGATCCGGAATGGATGCTGCTCAGCTACAAAAAAGAGATGACTGCTTCTTCTTATATGGAAGGTTCCGATCCGCAGAAGGCGGCAGATGAAGATGTCCGCACCTGGTGGCAGGCATCAGGAAACAGCAGGGATGAATGGCTGAAACTGGATCTTGGGAAGATCATGGACGTCCGAGCGATCCAGATCAATTTCGCGGACGGAAAGCTGGATATTCCTGTCCCGGGCAAGATGAGCACCGGGGATCAGCCACGCTATATCGATGAACACTTGCAGCAGACCCAGTGGACACTGGCCGGTTCCGTGGACGGAGAGACCTTTGAGATCATTGAGGATAAAAGCTGTGCGACGACCGATCTTTCCCACGACCTGATCGTCCGGGAAGAGGGACTCAAGATCCGTTACCTGCGTCTTTACAATATGCGGGTCCCATACGGCCAGAATCCTGCAGTTTCCGGACTTCGGGTATTCGGCCTGCAGGAAGAGGACCCGGTGGAAAAACCTAAGCGAGCGGAATACGTTCTTCGCCGGCTTGATGAGATCGACATGGCTGTGGTCATCAAGCTTCCGGAAGAGGAGAATGTCACCGGATACAATATCCTTTTTGGCATCTCGGAAGATAAACTGTACCTGAGCCATATGGTCATGGCAGGGAAACTAAGAGCACAGAGCGGTGTCCAGAAGATCGGCGCGCTGATCGCCGGTCAGGAATACTTTGTCCGGGTCGATACCTTCAACGAAGCGGGTATCACACACGGAATCGTGCAAAGATGCGAATAGAACAGGATGCCAGACATCCAACAACAACGAAAAAGGACTCGTGGGAATGATTTCTCACGAGTCCTTTCTTTGTCTGATGCTTCGCGATATAGGCCTGGATCTTCTTTCGTTCTGTCTGAACTTATTTCAGCATACTTTCAACCCAGCTGTCATAGGGTTTGATCCCCATCAGTCCGACGACGGTAGGCGCCACGTTCGCGAGTCCGAAAGCGCCTTCTTTCATCTCATGACGTTCATCTTTATCATAAATGATGAACGGAACAGGGTTCAGACTATGTGCGGTACGAACTTCCACTTTGCCTTTCTTGTTTTTCTCCAGCATCTGATCGGAGTTGCCATGGTCTGCGGTGATGATCAGGATGCAGTTTTCTTCATCGACGACTTTCTTGATGCGGGCCAGTTGCAGATCGACACTTTCCACAGCGATCTCGGTAGCATCCAGACTTCCGGTATGGCCGACCATATCGCCGTTCGGGAAATTGCAGCGGATAAAGCCGTACTGGTGGCTCTGGATAGCTTCGATCACTTTATCAGCGATCTCGGTCGCTTTCATCCAGGGGCACTCATCGAAGGAGCGGACATCGCTCGGGATCTCGCAGTAGTCTTCCAGTTCTTCGGAAACCTTGCCGGAGCGGTTGCCGTTCCAGAAGTACGTGACATGGCCGTATTTCTGGGTCTCGGAAACAGCATATTCCTTGACACCGTGAGCGACGAGAAGCTCGGTCAGTGTCTCGCGGATCTGCGGCGGATTGACCAGATAATTGTGCGGAATATGAAGATCACCATCGTATTCCAGCATGCCGGCATATTTGACAGCCGGGATGACGCCACGGTCAAATTTGTCAAAGGAAGCATCGCCGTCGAAGGCCATGGAAAGCTCCAGAGCGCGGTCGCCGCGGAAATTGTAGAGGATCACGCTGTCGCCGTCCTGCATTGCGCCAACGGGTTTTCCGTCCTTGGCGATAACGAAAGCCGGAAGATCCTGATCGATGGCGCCGGTTTCTGCGCGAAGGGTCTCTACCGCTTCAAGAGCAGACGGGAACTGACGACCTTCGCCATGCACATGGATGTTCCAGCCGGCTTCGACCATTGGCCAGTTCGCCTGATAGCGGTCCATAGTGATGCACATACGGCCGCCGCCGGAAGCGATCTTCCCGTCAAAGGAATCGTCATTAAGTTCGGAAAGGACGTTTTCGAGTTTCTTAATGTATTCGGGCGCGCTGGTGGCGGGAACGTCACGACCATCCAGAAGAATATGGACTCTGGCACGTTTGACTCCTTCCGCTTTGGCTTCTTTCAGCATGGCGAAAAGATGACTGATGTTCGAATGAACGTTGCCATCGGACAGAAGGCCGATGAAGTGAAGTGCGGTACCTTTTTCGACCACAGAGCCTACCAGGTCTTTCCAGGTCTCACTCTGATAAATGGAACCGGATTCGATGGATTCATTGACCAGTTTCGCGCCTTGGGAGTAGATCTGGCCGCAGCCAAGAGCGTTATGTCCGACTTCGCTGTTTCCCATATCGTCATCGGTCGGCAGACCGACAGCGCCGCCGTGTGCCTTGATCGTCTGCCAGGGGCAGTTTGCCTTGAACCAGTCCAGGGTAGGGGTATTGGCCCGGAGCACCATGTTGCCAAGGGTCTCGGGAGTCTCGCCGACACCATCCATGACGACCAGTACGATGGGTTTGCTCATGATTTGTATCCTCCGTGAATATAATAATGGAATAACATAGAACGATATTGCAACCTCAATTGTAGCATAGCCGTTTTCTTTCTGTCAATATAAGCAAAATATCACTCTTTTGTATGAGGCGGTTTTTCTTGACTTGACTAAGGGAAGATGCTATATTTGAATCACCACAATTTCTATGTTTTGAAAGGAGATTCACTATGGGTCTTATTTCTGCACTTGTCGGTTCTGTCGGCGGCGTTCTTGCCGATCAGTGGAAAGAGTTCTTCTACTGTGATTCCATGGACGAGAATGTTCTCGTTACCAAGGGCCAGAAGAGAATCGGCAACCGTTCCTCCAACACCAAAGGTTCTGATAACGTTATTTCCAACGGTTCCGGTATCGTGGTCAATGACGGTCAGTGTATGATCATCGTTGAAAACGGCAAGATCGTGGAAGTTTGTGCGGAGCCCGGTCAGTTCACGTATGATACCTCTCTGGAGCCCAGCATCTTCGCAGGTTCTCTCGGAGAATCCATTAAACAGACCTTCAAAGAGATCGGCAAACGTTTCACCTACGGCGGTGACACCGGAAAAGATCAGAGAGTTTACTACTTCAACACCAAAGAGATCATCAACAACAAATTCGGCACCCCGAATCCCATTCCTTTCCGTGTCGTCGATTCCAAGATCGGACTGGATATCGATGTTTCCGTCCGCTGCTCCGGTGTTTACAGCTACCGGATCGCGAACCCGCTGCTTTTCTACACCAACGTCTGCGGCAATGTCACCCAGGAATATACCCGTGACAAGATCGATACTCAGCTGAAACCCGAATTCGTCAGCGCTCTGCAGCCTTCCTTCGGAAGACTTTCTGAGCTGGAACTTCGTCCGAACCAGATCGTCACCCACAACACCGAACTCGAAGCCGCTCTGAACAGCGAGCTGTCCGAGAAATGGGGCAACCTTCGCGGTCTGCAGGTCGTTTCTGTCGCGCTTGGTTCCGTCACGCTGCCTGAGGAAGATCAGGAACTGATCAAACAGGCGCAGAGAACCGCGATGCTGAAAGATCCTACCATGGCAGGCGCTACGCTGGTCGGTGCTCAGGCCGACGCGATGAAGGCCGCTGCCGGCAACTCCGCTGGCGCTATGACCGGATTCCTTGGCATGGGTATGGCAATGAATGCCGGCGGTATGGGCGGCATGAACGCGCAGAATCTTTACGCGATGGGTCAGCAACAGCAGCCTCAGTATCAGCAGCAGGCCGCTCAGCCGGCTCCCGGCGCAGCCCCGATGGGCGCTCCCGCCAGCGGATGGACCTGCGAGTGCGGCACTCAGAATACCGGCAAGTTCTGCATGAACTGCGGCAAACCGCAGCCCGCTCCCGCGGGTACCTGGACCTGCCCGGACTGTGGCACCCAGAATACCGGCAAGTTCTGTATGAACTGCGGTAAGGCGAAACCGGTGGCCAGCTGCCCGAACTGCGGATATACCCCGGCTGATGGAGTTCTCGGCAAATTCTGCCCGGAATGCGGAGCTAAGTTAGGCTGATCATTCAGAAACCAGTGAGGACCAGGCTGCTTAGGCAGCCCGGTCCTTCTTTATTAGAAAGATTGGATAAGGAGACAGCAATCTATGGCAGGACTACTTCAATATAAATGTCCTTGCTGCGGCGGCGCGATCGAATGGAACAGTACACTTCAGAAAATGAAATGTCCCTACTGTGACACCGAGTTCGATCTTCAGACGCTGCAGGCGTACGACCAGGAGCTCGCGACGGATTCTCCGGACAGTATGGAATGGCAGAGTGAACCCGGATCTGAATGGACCGAAGGTGAAGCTTCCGGACTTCGCGTATATGTATGCAAGTCATGCGGCGGTGAGATCGTCGGCGACGCGAACACAGCGGCTACCAGCTGCCCGTATTGCGGGAACCCCGTTATGATGATGGGCAACTTCAGCGGTCATCTGAAACCGGACTATATCATTCCGTTCAAACTCGACAAGCAGGCGGCTAAAAACGCGCTAAAGAAACATCTTGCGACGAAAAAACTGCTTCCCGCCGTTTTCAAGGACGAGAACCATATCGACGAGATCAAAGGACTCTATGTCCCGTACTGGGTGTTCAACGCTGACGCCAGCGCGAAGATGCGCTACAAGGCGACCAGAGTCCGTACCTGGTCCGATCCTCAGTGGGTCTATACGGAGACCGGTTATTTCCAGGTCATCCGCGGCGGATATCTGGGATTCGATCATGTACCGGTCGACGGATCCTCCAAGCTGGATGACACCTTGATGGAATCCATCGAACCCTTCAATTTTCAGGAAGCCGTTCCTTTCCAGACAGCGTATCTTGCCGGATATCTGGCGGACAAGTACGATGTCGATAAAGAGACGACCGTGAATCGCGCGAATGAGCGGATCAAACAGTCCACGCAGCAGGCCTTTGACCAGACGGTGCAGGGACAGGGCTATGCTTCTGTCGCGAATGAGTATTCGAGCATCCAGCTGATGAACGGCGTAGCGAAATATGTGCTGTATCCGGTTTGGCTTCTGAATACGACATGGGAAAACAATAAATATACCTTTGCCATGAATGGACAGACCGGTAAATTTGTCGGTGATCTGCCCATGGATAAGAAACTCTACTGGAAAAAGTGGGGCCTGATCGCGGGCATCGCGGCGGCGTTCGTATATGGAGCCTCCTGGCTCTTCCAGCTGCTGTAAGGAGGGATGAAAGATGAAAAGATTGAATGTTCGTTCTATCCTTGCCCTGCTGGTCGCGCTGATCTTAAGCGTATCGATTTTTGGCGCGATGAGTTCTTCCGCTGCTTCTGTCTATGTGGTCGATGAATCCGGCTCTCTCAGTCAGGATCAGATTCAGGAACTGAACTCCAAACTGGCCGAGTACAGTAAAAACAATCAGTGTGACGTGGTCTTCGTACTGAAGCAGTCACTGAACGGTGAGTCAGCCGCGAATGCCGCGGATGCATATTTCGATGCGAATGTCGGGTTTGGCTCAACGAATAATGGTATTGTCCTTCTGTTTGCGATCGATGAAAGCGAATACGCGTTTTCGACAGGCGGTTACGCTTACAGCGTGTTCTCTGACTATGAATGCAATGAACTGATCTCACAGGTCGCTCCGTATCTGAAGAGCCAGGATTATGTGAATGCTATTTCGACCTTCGGCTCAGGCGCGGATTATTATCTGCAGCATGCTGGACAACAAGCTGAACCGACGGAGAAAAAACACAATCCCATCTGGGCTCCTATCGCAGCGGCTGTAGGCGCCATCGCCGGATGGATCGGGACCGGCGGCCAGAAAGCGGCGCTGACATCCGTTCATCAGCAACAGGGAGCCAAGAATTATGTGCGTTCGAACAGCCTGCAGGTCGTAGACGCCAGAGAGCAGTATCTGTATTCGCAGATCACAAGAGTACCCAGACAACAGCAGCAACAGAACCCTAACCGTCCGACAACGACCAGACCATCCGGTGGTGGCGGTGGTGGAGTCCACGGCGGCACATCAGGGAAAATCTAAAAGAAATCCATAAAGCAAAAGGCCCCATGGGCGCCTTCTCAGGCTCGGCACACTTCGCGAACTCGCTGAGAAGACACCCAATGGGGCCTTTTTCTATGTATATCTCCAGATTTTCTGCTAACGATTAACGATATAAGGGATATCTCTCTAACAAACCTTTGATGATTTCTCGATTGTCTTCGAGGATCTTCGCGAAGGTTTCTTTGTCGTCCGCGTTGGCGGAGAGGACGTTGTCGATGACTTCCGCGATGATGTTCATGTCCGCCTCTTTCATTCCGCGAGTCGTGACAGCCGGTGTTCCCAGACGGATACCGGAAGTGACGGTCGGTTTTTCGGGATCGAAGGGGATGGCATTCTTATTGCAGGTAATGAATACACGCTCAAGGCGTTTCTCGGCACGTTTACCGGTGATGCCCTTCGGACGAAGGTCGACCAGCATGACGTGATTGTCGGTGCCGCCGGAAACGATGTCAAATCCGCGTTCTTTCAGTCCGGCAGACAGAGCAGAGGCATTGCGGATGATCTGCTTCTGATATTTCTTAAAGGAAGGATCCAGCGCTTCCTTGAAACAAACAGCTTTGGCGGCGATCACATGGCAAAGAGGACCACCTTGGGTGCCGGGGAAGATCGACTTGTCGATCGCTTTCGCGTATTCCTCGTTATTGGTGAGGATCATGCCGCCTCTCGGGCCGCGCAGGGTCTTGTGAGTTGTGGTGGTGACGACATCGGCATAGGGCAGGGGATTCGGATGATAGCCTGCCGCTACCAGGCCGGCGATATGAGCCATATCTACCATGAACATGGCGCCGACTTCGTCCGCGATCTTACGGAACTCGGCAAAATCGATCGTGCGGGAATACGCGCTGGCTCCGGCGACGATGATCTGAGGCTTGCACTCATGAGCGATCCGGCGGACTTCATCGTAATCGATGCATCCGGTTTCCTTATCCACGCCGTAAGCGACCGCGTTGTAGGAACGACCAGAAACATTGACTGACGCGCCATGGGTCAGATGACCGCCCGCGGCCAGGCTCATGCCAAGGATCGTATCACCAGGCTTTAAAAAGGCCTGATAAACCGCAAAGTTGGCCTGAGAGCCGGAATGCGGCTGAACATTGACAAACTTGGCTCCAAAGAGTTCTTTGGCACGCTCGATAGCCAATGTCTCGACCTGATCGACATAGTCGCATCCGCCATAATAACGTTTGCCGGGATAACCTTCGGCATATTTATTGGTCAAAGGAGAGCCCATGGCAGCCATAACGGCTTTGGAAACGAAATTTTCTGAAGCGATCAGTTCCACGCGGTCTTCCTGACGCTGTTCTTCTTTTTGAATGAGTTCGGCGATCTCCGGATCAACCTTCACAATTTCCTGAAAATCGAACATAGTTCCTCCTCTATTGTGGGGATAAAATTACCTTCATAGTTTATCACATCCGGGGAGAAAATTCGCTTGTGAGTTCCTCCAAAAATCAACTCCTGGCAAACTGGCTGTTATACAGATTGGCATAGAAACCGCCCTTTTCAAGAAGCGACTGATGGGTGCCGGTCTCGACGATATTCCCATCTCTCATGACCAGGATCACATCGGCGGTCCGGATCGTGGAGAGTCGGTGCGCGACGACAAAGCTGGTACGGCCTTTGGTCAGCGCGTCGAAACTTTGCTGGATCTGCATTTCCGTACGAGTATCGATAGAACTGGTGGCCTCATCCAGGATCAGCATCGGCGGCAGCGCCAGCATAACGCGGGCAATACAAAGAAGCTGCCTTTGTCCCTGACTGAGGTCGGAGCCATCGTGCAGGATCGTATCATATCCGTGCGGCAGACGGCGGATAAAGGAATCCGCATGGGCTGCCTTGGCCGCCGCAATGATCTCCTCATCCGTGGCATCGGGCCGGCCCATCGCGATGTTCTCCCGGGCAGAAGCTTCTTTGATCCAGGTGTCCTGGAGCACCATACCGAATCCGCGGCGAAGATTGTCGCGTGTCATGTCATAGATACTGGTATCTTCAATGGCAATATCGCCGGATTTGACATCATAAAAGCGCATCAGCAGATTGATCAGAGTTGTTTTTCCGCAGCCGGTAGGCCCGACGATCGCCACCTTCTGACCAGGCTGAACATGAAGATTGAAATCCTGGATAAGCGGACACTCCGGAACATAGGAAAAGTCCACATGATCGATATCGACCTTGCCTGTGAAGTCTTCGATCTCTTTTGCGGGAGAAGGATCCGCCTTTTCGCTTTCCAGTTCGATCAGATCAAGAAGCCTTCCGGCACAGGCGATCGCGTTCTGCAGTTCCGTGACCACGCTGCTGATCTCGTTGAATGGTTTGGAATACTGATTGGCATAGGACAAAACAGCGGAAAACTGGCCGACACTGATATGACCCCGAAGCACCATGAACGCGCCGAGCGTACCGGAAGCGGCATAGACGAGCGAGTTGACGAAACGTGTGACCGGATTCGTCAGGGAGCTGAAAAACACCGCCTTGAGAGAGCTTTTCTGAAGGTCTTCGTTGATCTCGTCAAACCTGGCCTGAACGCTCTCTTCCTGCCCGTAGGCCTGCACGACCTTCTGACCACCGACCATCTCATCGATGAGCGCGGTCTGTTTTCCGCGGATCTCGCTCTGCTTCCTGAAATGCTGATACGTATGCTCCGCGATATACTTGGCGACAAAGAGAGAAACCGGAGTCAGGACCACGACCAGGACCGCGACCTGCCAGCTGATGGAGAACATGAAGACAAGCGTTCCCAGGATCATCAGGACGCCGGAAAACAGCTGAGTGAAGCCCATCAGCAGTCCGTCAGAGAACTGATCGGCATCCGCGATCACCCGGCTGACGATATCGCCGGAAGGATGCGCGTCCAGATAGGAAAGGGGAAGGGTCTCGATCTTTCGGAACGCGTCGTCCCGAAGGCTTTTGACTACACGGAAGGTGACTCGGTTATTGATGATATTCTGCAGCCACTGCAAAAGCCCTGTGACAAGGGCCGTCCCGCCCATAATGAGCAGGATCCGGACAAGACCTTGTAGATCGACCTGTCCCTTTCCGATGATCTTATCAATGGCACGGCCCTGCAGGATAGGCAGGTAAAGCGTTAACGCGACAACAAAAGCGGAAAAGAGAATCGAGATGATGACCAGCGGCAGATGCCTGTGCACGTACTTCAGGACTTTTTTCATGATCTGTTTTTCATTGCCTGCTTTTTTCATGACCTGGTCACCTCCTTTCCTTCCGATTCTTTCCGGATCTGTGTCTCATAGATCTCGCGGTAGATATGGCAGGTGCGCAGCAGTTCTTCATGCCTTCCCTTTCCGGCCAGGGCACCGCGATCGAGTACAAGGATCTGATCCGCGTACATGATGGAAGAGACCCTTTGAGAAACAATGAACGTCGTAGGATGATCAGGCAGTTCTTTGATCGCGTGACGCAGTGCCGCGTCCGTAGCAAAGTCAAGCGCTGACGCGGAATCATCAAGGATCAGGATCTTCGGTTTACGAACCAGCGCGCGGGCGATCGTCAGACGCTGGCGCTGACCGCCGGAGAGATTGCGGCCTCCCTGCTCGATGGGCGCGTCAAGAAGAGCAGGCTTTGTTAAAACGAACTCCGCGGCCTGCGCGGCCTTAAGCGCATCCCAGATCTCTTCATCGGAAGCGCCGGGAAGGCCGAAATGCATATTATCGCGAATCGTACCGCGGAAAAGAAGCGCTTTCTGAAGCACATCCGCAATGGAGGAACGGATACCGGAAAGCCTGAGCTCCCGGATATCTTTACCGCCGATCGTGATCTGCCCGCCGCTAGCGTCATAGAACCTTGGGATCAGATTGACGAGCGTAGTTTTACCGCTGCCGGTACCGCCAATGATACCGATCGTTTCCCCGGGATTCGCGCAGAAGGAGATATCTGTCAGGGATTCTTCACTGGCTGCTTTATAAGTGAAAGAAACATGGTCAAACCGAACCGTCGTATCTTCCGGAAAGTCTTTCGTTCCATCTCTCATGTCACTTTCCGTCAACAGGATCGCTTCCACACGGCCGGCACTTGCGACGGCTTTGGTAAGAGTAACGATCAGATTCGCCAGCTTGACCAGTTCGACCAGGATCTGCGCCATGTAATTTAAGAGCGCGATGACCTGTCCCTGCGTCAGAGAACCTATGTTGACACGCAAGGCGCCTTGATAGATCAGATAGGCGGTCGCCAGGTTGATGATCACGTAGGTGAGCGGATTGGTCAGCGCGGAGAAACGACCGACTTTTTCCGAAGCGATCGTCAAAAGATCAGTTTTTTCTTCAAAGCTATTTCGTTCCTGTTCCTGCAGTCGGAACGCACGGATGACACGCACACCGGTCAGATTCTCACGGGTGGAGGAGACGACGCTGTCCAGTTGTGACTGTACCTTTTTGTACAGCGGGATCGTGATCCACATGATCCCGTAAACAATGATCGCCAGGACGGGGATCGTGACAGCGAAGATCCAGGCGGACGGTACGTCGACCCGGAATGCCATGATCATCGCACCGAAGACGATAAACGGAGAACGAAGGAGCAGACGAAGCCCCATGTTGATACCGGTCTGCGTCTGATTGATATCGGAAGTAAGACGGGTGATCAGAGTGTCTGTGCCGATCTGATCCGTACTCGAGAAGGAGAATGTCTGGATATGATGGAAGGTATCCCGGCGAAGTCCGGCCGCGAAGCCGGTAGCGGCCTTGGCCGCGAACCACTGGGCGATGACGGAAAACGCAAGCCCCAGAAGTGCAAGGCCGAACAGAATGAGCCCGATCCGCCAGATGTAAGGCACGTTGTTATCATGGATTCCGATATCGACCAGGTCCGCCATACACAGCGGGACGAACAGGTCGACCAGCGCTTCCATACATTTCAGAAGCGGCGCGATCACGCATTCTTTTTTATACGGGCGAATATAAGTCGTTAATCGTTTCATTTCAAATCCTTTTAGAGCAAATGGTTCTTTGATTATATCGAAGTGGCAAAGCAAAATCAACCGGACGGAATACCGAGAATTCTGACTTTTTCATTGACTTTCTTCTATTTCGGTTTACAATTGTTTCTGATGGAATGATTATTACTTTTTTGGAGATGCTGACATGCGTGAAGTGATCAGGATCAAGGGCACATCTTATAAGAAAGAACTTGGTGCAGAGACATTTATATTCCCGGTCGTATTTATTGGTATTTTCGTTCTACTTGCCAGTCAGATGGGACTGGCCAATACACTGAATACGATCATGAATACCGCTTATCGGCTGCTGATCGATACGGTCCTTTATATTACTGCGATTTGTGTTCTCATGGGCGCGATCTCAGCGCTGCTTTCCGAATTCGGATTCGTTTCGCTGGTCAATCGCCTCCTGCAGCCGCTTATGAAACCGGTTTTTGGTCTGCCCGGTGCGGCTGCTCTTGGTGTGGTTTCGACATTTCTTTCTGATAATCCGGCGATCCTGGCACTGACAGAAGATAAGAACTTCAAGCATTTCTTCAAGAATTATCAGTTCCCGGCTCTGACGAATCTGGGAACCGCTTACGGCATGGGTCTGATCGTCTGTACGTATATGTACAGCCTTTCGCCCACGATGGGCGTCGGACTTGGCATGCCGGTACTGGTCGGCCTTTTTGGCGCGTTTGTCGGAAGTATCATCAGTACCAGAATCATGCTTGTTTTCTGCCGGAAATATTACGGGGATCGGGCAGATGAACCGGCGGCGGAAAAAGAGGAATCCGATTTTCCTGAAAAGATGCGGCCCATCCGGGACGGAGGTCTGGGAGGCCGGATCATGGGAGCGATCCTCGAAGGCGGGCACAGCGGCGTGAAGATGGGTGTTTCCATCGTACCGGGCGTCCTTGTGATCTGTACTCTGGTGATGATGCTGATCAACGGTCCGTCCGCGAGTGGAGCGTATACCGGCGGTGCCTACGAAGGGATTCGGCTGTTGCCGATGCTGGCGGAAAAAGTCGATTTCCTGCTGAAGCCACTGTTTGGATTCTCTTCACCGGAGGCGATCGGTATACCGGTGACTGCACTGGGAGCCGCCGGCGCCTCGATGAGTCTGACGACCAGTCTTGTGAATCAGGGCATGATCCAGCCGGGTGATATCGCCGTCTGTACAGCCATGTGTATGTGCTGGAGCGGCTATTTAAGTACACATGCATCCATGATGGACACACTGAACTGTAAAAAGCTGATCGGGAAAGCGATTTTTTCTCACACGATCGGAGGACTGGCCGCGGGGATCGTCGCACACTGGATATATGTATTATTAAGCTCGATCTGAAAGGTAACGTTGTATGAAAAAGACATGGTTTATTCTTTTCCTCGTCCTGCTGATGGTCTTTTCCGCGGGATGTATGAAAACGGATGGCATCGAGGACAGGGATAAAGGAAAAGATATAAAAAAGGAAGAAGAGAGCAGCGGAGGCGAAGTAGTCGAAGTGCCCGAGTTTTCTTCGAAGTATCTGGTGGGTACCTATTACGGCGGAAGCAGCTGGGGTGAATACTTTGACTGTCTCAGTGCGGAACTGATCATTTGTACGGATCATACCGTGCTGGTTTATTTGCCGACAAAAGTCGAGAACTATTCCGCGGAAGACTGGGGTCTGATCGCTACCGTGACTCTGACGGATGAGCAATATCAGAACATTGAAAAAGCGATCGACCGGGAAGAACTCTATCTGCTCGATCCGGAGCCGGAAATGGATGTCTGCGATGGGTATTCTCTCTATCTGATGCTGTATGATACGGATGAAAGGATGGTCAAACGGTGCGGCGGATATATGCCGCAGAACAAGAGGTTCAACTCGATGCATGACTCACTGTTTGCCAATCTTCCCAGGGAAGAATTATCCAGGATCCGCGATGAACAGGTAGAAAAGCTTCGCAGTGAGGAAGAATCATTGATCAGTGGGGGAACATCGGAGCCTGAAACTGTAGAGGAGACACCGCCAGTGGAAGAATCCAAGCCTGAGTCCTCGCAGCCTGAGGTCTCAGAGCCTGAGGTCTCGGAGCCGGTGGAAGTATCAGAGGCGGAATCCTTGGAGACATCAGAATCTTCTGAACCGGAGCCTTCAGAACCAGTGGAAGAATCAGAACCAGAAACTGAATCCTCCGTGCCTGTTGAGATCGTATCTCCGTCGATCGTGAAAATCACAGCCTCTTCCGAACTGGACGAATCAAATCTCGGGCTCGATCATTCCGGCGCGATGATCTGTGACGGCACGCTTGAAAACGCCTGGTGTGAAGGCGTGGATGGGTACGGAGAAAATGAATGGGTGAAAGTAGAGTTTGACGGCAGTTATTATATCCAGAAGATAGAGATCTATGCCGGATATCATAAGAGCGAGAAACTCTTTGGTGAAAATTCCCGCCCGAAGGAATTGCTGATCGTTTTTGACGGACCGGATGGAGTGAGCAGCGAGCTCGTTCCGTTCGAGGATGTGATGAAATCTCAGGTACTTACCTTCGAGCCAATGCACTACGCCTCAAGTGTGACGATTTACATACAAAGTGTCTATAAGGGAACCGAGTTCGACGACACGTTGATCTCAGAGGTGATTTTTAACTGATGCGCAGATGGCTTTTCAGATTACTTGTGGTAGGAATGACAGCGGGATTCTTGCTGCTCCTGGTATCAGGGTGCCGAGAAAAAACTGATGAACTCGATGAGGTAAGCAGTCAGCCTGTGGAAGAGATGATCTCTGAGGTTTCTGAAGCACAGGAAGAAGAATCAGAGGCCAGAGAGGGCAAGAAAGTACCAGAGATCAAGACAGACTCTGCCAGTGAAGCGGAAGACAGCGAAGGATCGTCGCAGAGTGAGCCTGCGGAAGAGTCGACAGAGGAATCGGAAGAACCGGCAGAATCTGCAGTGGAACCGGATGACGAAGATTTTGTGAGGGTGAAAGACTATATCCCTGATGTGGAAGTGATGCTCATGTACGCGACCGATCAGAACTTTACAGGCGCGGTCATTTATGATTTCACGGAAGCATACCTTCGCTATGGTACGGTGAAAAAACTGGCTGAGGCGCAGGAAGCTTTGAAGGAGCTGGGCTACAAGCTGCTGATCTGGGACGCGTTTCGTCCGGTTTCAGCGCAGTATGTTCTCTGGGAGGTCTGCCCGGATCCGCGGTATGTCGCGAATCCCATCACAGGGTACTCATTGCACAGTTGTGGGAACACCGTGGATCTGACCATCATAACGCTGGACGGAAATGAAGTGGAGATGCCGACAGGGTTTGATGATTTCTCATATCGTGCAGATCGTGACTATTCCGACTGCACGGAAGTTGAGACGATCAATGCCCTTCTGCTGGAAGATGTCATGATCGATGCTGGATTTGAACCATATTCGGGAGAATGGTGGCACTTTTCCGATACCGTTGATTATAGTGTAGAAGAAGAATTTGACCCATCAAAGGAGGAATGATGATGTCTATGAAACGAACCATTTGCTGGCTGCTGATCGGCGTCATGCTGATCACCCTGACGGCCTGCAGCAAAAAGGAAACCAAGGAAACTACGGAAGAAACAACGACTGGCAGTCAGGCGGAAGAGGCTCGTCTTCCCGGCAAGCTGTATTTGATCGGGCTGAAAGAAGGGGAAGAACCGGTTCTGAAAAGTCTTCGGATCAGCGGGAACCTTGCCGGAAGCACAGAATTCAACGAAAAGAAAGCAGCAACGGAGGGAATTCGCTGTATCTTTGAGCTGGATGAATGGGTAGAAATATATCCCGAAGTATCCGGTGATAAATCCAAGCTTTGTGTCTGGGTATTTGTTCATAACGAGGATCAAGGCCAGTATGAGAAAATGAAATTTTCTGAGGAGATGAAAGGTCTGGCGGCGTATGCGGAAGTCTCCGGAGATGAGGAAGATGCTTACGCACCCTTCTATCTCAACCCAGAGGATCAGAACCCAGGCTACTACGATTTAGTTTTTACCTATAACGGAAAAGCTATCGCGACACTTTTGACCAGATTTTACGCAGCCGACGAACTTCAGGGAAAATCCGATTCAGAATTGAATCAGATCATGAAAGGTCTGGAAGCACAGTAGGGAGGAAAACCATGCCAGAGGAACGCTTTATCCAACTGGTGGATGAAAACCAGGGTTTTGAATTTTACCAGGCGTATCAGAATGATGTGGATCATGTCATCGGCGGCAAAGAAAATGTATTCTGGTTCGCAGTAATGAAAAAGGGAAAGGTCGTGGAAACCTTTATAGGAAAGCTGCAAAACGGTGTATGGGAAGATTCTTATATAAAAGGTTCCGGCGAAAAAAAGAAAATAAAGGCCATGCCTTCGGGCAGCACGATCAAAAAAGTAGAAGAAAAGGCTTATTATCTCCAGGATGAGAAGTGGGTAGCAGGGCGAAAACCGAAACTGGTCGAAGATTCACATCCGCATTATCACTATGTATATGGTTTTGGAGATAAAGCGCTGGATGTGTCGGAAAAGTACGGTGTGACGATCGGCTATAATGATATCAAGGACACATCCACCAGTTTTCATCTGAGATATCTGAGTGCCGGGAAAGACGTGGAATTACCGTAAAACATACATGTTTTGATGTAAGCTAATTTGCATGGATATATGTTTGCATAACAAAAGCGAGAGTTCAATGATAGAGCTCCCGCTTTTGTGTTTTTCTGGAAGATGATTGATTACTCTTTTTCAAACAGGAATTTCTCCGGCAGAGTCAGGTTGAAGTCAACAGCCAGATCGCGGAAGTCCTGCGGTGTGATGGTCTGACGTTTCTTTCCGCCGGTCATGGAGATCACTTTGACCAGAGTCTCCGCGGCCTTCTCGACAGTATGCATCAGACCGAAGGTCGTATCGAAATCAGGGCCGGAGCAGAACATGCCGTGATGGGCCCAGATAGCGGCGTCATACTGTTCCATCAGTTTAGAGGTCTCCACGCCGATCGCGCGTCCGCCGGGAACCATCCACGGAACCACACCGATCCCGGTGGGGAAGATGACCGGACATTCCGTCATCATTTCCCAGATCTCGCGGGTGAAGGCTTCATCTGTCAGCGGCAGAACAAAGGTCAGTGCGATGGTATTGACGGGATGGCAGTGATAGATGACACGATGCGCGCCGCCGGTCACGCGGAACTTCACTTCATGATTCATCAGGTGGGTAGGGATCTCACTGGTGGGACGGCCTCCATTTTCCAGACCCCAGCAGATACGGTAGTTGGCGCCGGCCTCATCCAGCTCGATAATACCAAAGGATTCCGCGGGTTTACGGATGACGTTCTGGAAATAACGGCCGGTGCCGGTGATCAGGAAATACTCTCCGCCCAGCAGCGGAACTTCAGTCTTCGTGCTGATCCATTCGCCGGGAACGAGTTCTTCTTTGACCGATTCGATCTCTTCGGGGCGGATCCGGTAGGAAAGATTCCCGCCGTTTCTTTCATGCCAGCCTTTTTGCCAGCCATCTTCCGCCATCTGAATAAAACCTTTTACAAATTCTGCATCTAAAACTTTCATCTCTGTTTCCTCCTGATTTATCGGGTAATGACATCTACCGGGACATTGAAGATCTTGGCGACTTTCAAAATAGTATCAATATGACGGCCGGAAGCGGCAGCCATATGATGGGTGGGGCCGGCTTCGGACCAGCGGTTCACGAATTCGCGGGCGCCGATCGTAAATCGGGTACGCATGTTGGTGTCGCCGAAGGTAAAGATCGGACCATCTTCATTGATTCCTTCTGCCACGACAAACTTGAAATGGCCGTCCTTATCCTGTGTAATGCCCAGATAAGTGACCGGACCGGATGTCGGATAGAACTGCGTTAAGTAGCCGCCGCCGGTCTTGCCATGGAAAACAGGCACGATCTTCATGGTAGGCTTTTTGGCTTTGGAAATGTCGGCATCTCCGGATCCCGAATGGCCGATGATGCAGATATCTTCATTGAAATCAATGGAATACATCTCGGAAAGCTGTCCCATACCGGAGATGGTCTTGAGAATGCTCATGGCCATGGCGACTTTGATATCGCCTTCCACGGCACAGGCGGTCCCCTGCTTGATCAGCATGGAGAATGCGGGGATCAGCATGGAATCGAGCTTACCGGCGATACCCTGGGCGAATCCGTCATAGTGGGAAGCGACGAAACCAAGTTTTTCATCTTTGACCCACTGCTCGAAAGCGACCACGTACTTTGCCATATCCCAGACTTTCTCAATGGTGCCGCCGCCTTCGATCTCGAAGGTGTCCAGGATGTCCTGCGCCTTGGCGCGGATCGCTTCCTCATCGGTGATGTTGTCGGCGATCGCCCACATCTTTTCCCAGTCGAACTGCTTGGTATAGAGCCACATGCGGTGGTAAAGATTTGTCTCATCGATATACAGATCCATCATGCCCGGGTAGGGACGGCCGATTTGAGCGAGGTTCGTGTCACGGAAACGACGGCGCACCTGCGCGGCTTTACACCAGTCTTCGATCTCGGCCTGTACACCGGGATCTCCGCCTTCTACGACGCCGGTGATGACTGCGTGACGTTTGCCAGCGCGTTCCAGATCCGCGACCATCTCACCGACCGCACCGCATGCGTAAAGCTCGCCCAGCCAGGTAGCGGTATCGGTATTCGCGTAATCCGGCGCCTTCTTCTTCTGTACGTTCACGATAACGACTGGCACATCCAGATCACGGACGACCGGCAGCATGTTGTAGGAAGTAGCATAGGTCAGCATCTGCAGGATAACCAGGTCCACATCCGCGGCGCGGAACTTGTCACCGGCTTCCATGGCTTTTTCTTTGGTGGTGACGATCCCGCCATCGATCAGTTCCACACTTGTCGGCAAGGTCTTCTTGAAAGCTTCATACTGTCCTTCGAATTCAGGTACGAGCGAAGGAAACTGGGGCAGATAAGCGCCGAGCGCGATCGCGAATACGCCGACTTTGGCTTTGGTTTCAACTAACATCTTTAGTCCTCCTTAGACACGATTTTGATATCAAAACTGTTTCTTATGATGTGACGGGCTTCGGCGAGATCTCTGATCTGACCTTGCCGGATCATCTGAACGATCAGATTGCCGATCGCGGTTCCTTCGACCGGTCCCGCGTAGACCATAAGGCCGGTCGCGTTTGCGGTCATTTGATTGAGATACATATCCTGACAGCCGCCGCCGACAATATTGATGCTGGTATAATGCTTTCCGGTCAGCTTTTCAAGGCCTTCAATGGCTTCTTTGTAGCAGCGGGAGAGACTTGTGTAGATGGTCTGCATGATCTCGCCAACAGATTCCGGAACAGGCTGACCCGACTCGCGGCAGGCATCTTTGATCGCGTCGATCATGCTTTCTGGCGCCAGGAACCGATCTTCATTGACGTCAACGACGGACGGAAAACTCTGTGCGCCTTTAGCGGCTTCGACCAGATCCGGAAAACTCCATTTACGTCCATCCGTATATTTGGATACACGCCCCTGGACATAGGCCGTACCGTTCAGTTCACGTCTGACGGACTGGATCATCCACAGACCCATGATGTTCTGCAGATAGCGGAAACGATACCAGGCTCCGCCTTCATTCGTAAAGTTCTGAAGACGGCTTTCTTCTGTCGTGATCGGCTCCGTGTTTTCTACACCGAGCAGGCTCCATGTACCGCTGGAAAGATAGACTGCGTAGTCATCCTTAGCCGGGACGGCCAGATAGGCGGAACCGGTGTCATGGGTCGGTGGAAGTAAAACCGTCGCATCGTAACCGATCTTTTCTTGGATTTCCGGAAGAAGATGTCCAACGACATCACCCGGCATCGACAGATGATCAAAAATCCGGGTCGGAATCCCGAGGGAATCGATCAGATCCAGATCCCATTCTTTTGTACGTGCATTCACAAGTCCGCTGGTCGAAGCGATAGTGTATTCCTGCTTTTTCACCCCTGTCAGCAGAAAATTGAAATAATCGGGGATCAGCAGCAGATAAGCGGCTTTTTCAAGCTGCTCAGGAGATTCTTTTTTCAGGGCAACGAGCTGATAGATCGTGTTGAAAAGCTGTTTCTGGATACCGGTCTTTTCATAAAGTTTCTGTACAGGGATGATTTTATCCACGACTTTGTCCATTCCTTCTGTCCTGGAATCCCGGTAAGCGACAGCGTCACCGATCATCTGATCATTTTCATCCAGTAATACATAATCCACGCCCCAGGTATCGATCCCGATCGTTTCAGGGATCTTTCCTAGAGCACTGCAGGCCTTCAGACCGCCGAGGATCCCGTCCCAGAGGTTCTGGACGTCCCAGCAGTCATGCCCGTTTCGGTGGACCTGACGGTTATCAAAGCGGAAAACCTCTTCCAGTACGAGCTTTCCATCCTGGACACAGCCCAGGATATGTCGTCCGGAAGACGCGCCGATATCGATTGCAAGAGAGTATTTTGCCATAAATGACCTCCTTTACACTTGTCGATGTCATTGTACTTCTCCAAGAGAGAAAAAGAAAGGTCCTCATCAAGAAAGATGAGGGACCTTATTTGCACTTTCCGGCAGAGTATGATATAGTAGGTTTCAGAAACAGGGAGGATGTCTTATGAGAGAGGAATTACTGGAAAAGCTCAGTGAGATCACACCGGAAGAGAGGGAGATCCTTGCCGGGGATACCGAGATCCATCAGGAACTCTATACGACAGGCCGTGACTTTGTCATCGATTCAAGGCTGCTTCTGGAAAAGGGAAAGCTGATCGAGATCCGGCCGCATACCCGGTTTGTCTATTTTCCGAGCCATCGGCATAACTATGTGGAACTCGTCTATATGTGCGCCGGGAGCATCACACATATCATCAACAAAAAGACAACGATCGTGCTGGAAGAAGGCGATCTGTTGTTCCTGAACCAACAGGCCTCGCATGAGATCCTGCCTGCCGGGGAAAAGGATATCGCGGTTAATTTCCTGATCCTTCCGGAATTCTTCGACCGACCGATCTCCATGATCGAACGGGAGAACCTGCTGCGGGATTTCCTTATCAGTACGCTCTCCGGTGAGAACCAGCTCACGGATTACCTTTATATCAAGGCCAAAGGGATCATTCCGGTGGAGAACCTCATCGAAAATATGCTCTGGACCTTGATTGGTCATACGCCCATGATGGATACGATCAACCAGACATCTATGGGACTTCTTCTTATGAACCTGTCCCGATTTGCAGATTCAATCAGCCGTAGCGATCCGGCACAGATAGAACAGAGCCTGGTCTTTTCCGTGCTGGATTACGTTGACCATCACTACCAGTCCGGTACGCTGGCCGAGATCAGCGAAATACTTCATCAGCCTACATATTATATCAGCCGCCTGATCAAAAGGCGGCTGGGAAAGAATTTTAAAGAACTGCTTCAGACCCGGAAATTACAGCAGGCGGATTACCTTCTGAGAAACACAGCTCTGTCGGTAGACCGGATCATCGAACTGATCGGATATGAAAACAGCAGCTATTTTTACCGTACTTTCCGGGAACAATATGGCTGTTCACCTAAAGAATACAGGGAAAGATGACTAGGCGGTGCGTTTCCGTTTTTCCATGAAAGCCGGCAGAGCGGCTTTGCCGACATCTGTGACCGGCTTGATCCACTTGCCGGAATAGAGGTGCCGCTGCATCAGGAAATACCGGATAGGTTCATCGATATAGCAGCAGAGGAACACGACCCAGTACGGCGCGTGGAAGACGAAGCCGGATAAAAGGACAGCCGGCATCAGCATGACGTACATGAAAACGATTTCCAGTACGGTTCCATAGACGGCGTCACCGGCGGAACGGTAGGTATCGTTATGGATCCAGTTACCCATACGGATGATGGAAACGAACAGATAGATGGCCAGAATGATCGTTCCGGCCTCGTAGGAGGGTCCGGAAAGACTCATGGCCGTGAGGATCGGTTTGTGCAGGGCAAATATGATCAGCCCAACACAGAAAATGACACTGCTGCAAAGATAGACCAGCCGTTTCGCCCGCTCGTAGGCCGTGTCCAGTTCGCCCGCGCCGACAAGCTTGCCGACAAGAATGGAAGCGGCGTTCGTGAATCCGGCAAAGAAACCGATGACCAGACCTTCCAGTGTACGGAAGACAGAAACTGCCGCTATGACATATTCCGGCTGACGGCCTAAGGTGATATTGATCACCATGTTGCCGATACCGATCAGTAATTCATTACAGATGATTGGGAAGCATTTCTTCAGATAGAGAGCGATGAACTCTCGGTTCCAGCGGAAGTGACCGCGGATCCGGAACAGGTACGGATATTTTTTTGCAGCAGAGATGATATAGATGACAGCCGCGTTCACAACGGCTGCGGCAACGGTCGCGATAGCCGCACCCTGGATCCCCAATGCGGGAAAGCCTAAACGTCCGAAGATCAGCACATAGTTCAGAAAGAGATTGGTCGCGACAGACGCGATGGAAGCATAAAGCGGGATCCGTACTCTTTCAGTCGAGCGGAGCAGGACGCTCATACACATCGACAGGACCTGGAAGATATAGGCAAAGCCGACGATCCGGAGATATTTGACGCCGATCACGCGGATCGATTCCTTATCGGTATAAAGGCGCATCATGAGTTCCGGCGCGAATAGTGCCAGCGAGGCAAAGGTGACCGCCACGAACATCATAAAGCACAGAGTAACGCCATAGGAGCGTTCGATTCCGTCATCTTCCTTCGATCCCCAGTACTGCGCGAAGAAAAGACCGCCGCCCCCGACAAAGCCCCAGTAACAGGAAAACATCAGAGAGGAAAACTGCGCGCACAGTCCCAGCGCACCGACAGATAGTTCGCCCAGCGGGGCGACCATCATGGTATCGAGCATACTGGCGGTGGTAGTGAGCAGATTCTGCAGGGCCACCGGAATAGCGATGACGGCCAGCCGCTTTAAAAAGTCTTTCCAGTTGAATCGATTGTTCAGATTGGTCATTGTGCTTCCCTCATGCGGTATTCTTTCGGCGTACAACCGTTGACCTTTTTGAAAACGGCAATAAAGTGGCTTTGGGAGCTGAAGGCCAGAATCTGGCTGATCTCCGCGTAGGACATGTCCGAATGGCGAAGCATGTTGCGGGCAGCTTCCATACGTTTGCTCAGAATATACTGGGCTACACCCATTCCCATCTCCTGTTTAAAAAGAGAAGAAAAGTAACCACGACTGATCCCGACAGCGTCCGCGACGTCTTCCACAGTGATCGGCTCATGAAGATGCATGTAGATATAATCCAGCGCGCGGCTGATAATCAGAGAAAAGACAGATTTTTTATCCAGTGCGGCGACTTCCAGCGTATAGAAACGGATCATTTCTTCTTCCAACTGACGGATCTGATCAATATCATCCATCATGTCCGCCCGCTGGATAAACAGGTCACTGGCGGTATTGGATCTTTCCGATTCCATTCCGACAGACATCGCGGCTCTTCCCGCCAGGGTACAGGTGGCGACAAAGAGATATTTCGCGTTGCGAAGAGGATCCTTGGAGACGGTGCCGGCAAGCTGCCGGGCGTAATTGGAACGCAGGGATTCGACTGATCGAAGGTCGCCTGCTTTGATATAATCCCAGATTTGGTTATCTTCTTCTACAGTCTGATGCCGGGCTCCGGCTTCCCGCTGGACAAATTCCATATAACGAAGCTGTTTTTCAAGATTTGGCATGAAGATGCTCCTTTGAATTGATGTGACGATTATAACATAAATCGAATAAATGTGATAGAGTCTTTCTATATCCAAATGATAGAATAACAATCAAAAGAACGAACAAAAATCATTCAATCTTTATACTGGAGGTCTGATTATGGAAACTTTACGTGTAGCCGTTATTGGTGGAGGGTTTATCGGAAAGCAGCATATGGAAGCGATCCGTCGAATCCCCGGGACACAGATCGTAGCTATCTCTGAGATGTTTGAGGCATCCGCGAAAAAACTGGCGGAAGAGCAGGCGATCCCCGCGTGGTATACCGACTATAAGGAAATGCTGGAAAAGGAAAAACCGGATGTCGTCCACATCTGTACCCCCAACAACACGCATTTCCAGATCGCGAAAGATGTCATCGAATTTGGTGCGTATGCTTACTGCGAAAAACCTCTGGGCATGAACAGTAAGGAAACAGAAGAATTGGCACGATTGGTAGTTGAAAAGGGAACCAAAGCTGGTGTAAACTTTAACTATCGGCAGAACGCGATGGTCCGCGAAATGCATGAGCGGATCCACGGAGAGATCAATGATCCGATTGGTCCTGTCGGTAAAGTCTACGCGGTCCGCGGCCACTACCTGCAGGACTGGATGATGTATGATACAGATTATAACTGGCGTGTCGTTCCCGCGCTGGGCGGCGTTTCCCGGACGATCGCGGACATCGGTTCCCACTGGTTCGATACGGCACAGTATGTCACAGGCCATAAGATCGTTAAGGTATTCTGCGATATGCAGACCGTGATCCCACAGCGCAAAAAGCCTCTGAAACAGGTCAGGACCTTTGAGACGGCCGCACCGGAAGAGTATGAGCTGGTAGACATTTCTTCTGAAGACTCCGCTTTTGTCATCGTTGAATTCGATGACGGTACCAAAGGTCAGGTAACCCTGTCGCAGGTCGCCGGAGGTCATAAGAATGACCTTCAGGTCGATGTGGACGGTTCCAACTATTCTATGACCTGGCAGCAGGAATACGCGGATAAGCTGGATATCAATCATCGTCAGATCGGTAATATCGTACGCTTCGCGGGTCCGGATATGGTGAGCGGAGACGCGGTACGTTACGCGCAGCTTTCTTCCGGCCATTCCGTAGGATGGGCGGACGCGCTGAAAAATACGATCAGCGAGTTTTACCGGACGCTGAGAGGTGCGGAAGTCAACTACGCGACTTTCACGGAAGCGGATTATGTGGTCCGCATTGTGGAAGCCTGTCTGAAGAGCGCGGAAGAAGGCCGATGGGTCGAGGTGAAACCGTCTGAAGTCCTGATGAAGACACTGGCGGATCATGGAATGACCTTCAGATAAATAAAAAGGAGACAAAGCGATGATTCTTGGCGCACAGTTATTTGGTGTATGCTACAACAGCCCGTTAAATACCGAGGAGACCCTGAAAAAGATCGCAGGGATGGGATATAATTTCATCGAGCCCTGTGTGGCGCTGGATCCGATTCCCGGCCTGGAGAAAGCGATCTGGCCGGTCGATGTTTTTGAGTCGCTCTATCCGAAGATCAAAGAAATGGGTCTGGATATCATTTCCGTCCATTTCTTCGCGCAGAATCTCGCGGCAAGAGCAAACTATATCCGTGATTTCTGCAAGCAGTACGGTATTCGGTTTATCGTGGTCAAAACACCGCAGGATATGAGTATCCTTTCACTTCAGAAAGCATCGATCGAGTATATGACAGTCGCGGACGCTCTGGCAGAAGTCGGCGCGAAACTGCTCATCCACAACGAGTCCGGCGATATCGAAACGAAGATAGGCGGAACAAGCGCTTATGAATATCTGCTGGATCTTTGTCAGGGCAGAGTTTATGCCCAGGTCGATGTGGGTTGGGTCCATTATGCGGGAGAGGATGAAGTCGCGCTTCTGAAGCGGAATCAGTACCGCGTCGCGGCGGTCCATTATAAAGATTTCTCTGATGAAAAGAAAGCGGTTGTAGTCGGAAAAGGCGGCGTTAATATCAAAGCCTGCTTTGCCTTCGCAAGAGCGTATGGCTTTCCGCACATCGTGGATCAGGATGTTTTCTCCGGCGATCTCTTTGAGGAAATGCAGGAAGTCTACCAGAATATGGGTATGGCCGGATCGACCAGAAACCAGAAAAGCTTCCTGAACGTCATGGATATCGAGACCGGCGAAGTGAAAGTACTGGCTTCTTTCGACAAAGTGATCGAAGCGCCCAACTGGCTGAAAAAGACCGATGAACTGGTATTCAACAGTGAAGGATTGATCTACGCCTATAGTATGCAGACAGGAGAGATCCGCAAGGTCGAAACTGGCGACTGCGTACGCTGCAATAACGATCATGTCCTGGCGGCGGATGAGAGTGCGATCGCGGTCAGCAACACACCGGTCATGAAGACCGGCTGGGGCTCTTATGTATATATCATCCCGTTCGAGACAGGTGTTCCCAGACAGATCACCCCGAAGTCTCCCAGCTTCCTTCACGGCTGGTCGCCGGATGGAAAAACGCTGGCCTACTGCGCTTTCCGTGAGATAAACGGAAAGAGAGAGGTGGATGTCTATACGATCGCGGCTGATGGCAGTGAGGAAGAAGTTCGTCTGACCGGCGGCGGGTTCAACGATGGTCCCGAGTATTCACCGGATGGTGAGTATATCTGGTACAATTCGACTAACAGCGGCCTGATGCAGATCTGGCGGATGAAGAAAGACGGTTCCGAACAGACCCAGATCACCAAGAACGAAAAGAACAACTGGTTCGCGCATATCTCACCGGATGGAAAGAAAGCGGTCTACCTGGCTTACCATAAAGGGCACCTGAGCCCGGCGGAACATCTGCCGGATATGCAGGTCGAACTGTGGCTCATGGAATCGGACGGATCCAACCAGCACCGCATCCTCTCCTTCTTCGGCGGGCAGGGCAGCATCAATGTCAACTCCTGGGCAGCAGACTCCAAACGCTTCGCCTTTGTGAGTTATGAAATGGAATAAGGCTGAAAACACAGGAAAAATCGTCGGTAAGTGCAGTAGCATTTACCGACGATTTGTGTTATCATGGATTTTACCATTTTAAAGGACTAAAGGATGGAGCATCATGATGAACGCACAGGAAATTATCCGCTATATTGCCGAGGCAGAAAAGAAAACACCCGTCAAACTGTATCTGAAAGAGAAAAAGCCGATCGATTTCGGTGATAAGGCCAAAGTATTCGGAACAGGCGATAAGATCGTCTTCGGAGACTGGAAGGATCTGTCCGTGATCCTGGAGGAAAACAAGGATCGTATCGAGGACCTGGTTATAGAGAATGACCGCCGCAACAGCGCGATCCCGATGCTGGATCTTAAAGATATCGACGCGAGGATCGAACCTGGCGCCATCATTCGCGAACAGGTCACGATCGGAAGTAAGGCCGTCATTATGATGGGGGCTGTGATCAACATCGGCGCGGTCATCGGTGAGGGAACTATGATCGATATGGGCGCTGTGCTGGGCGGCCGTGCAACGGTCGGGAAAAACTGTCATATCGGCGCCGGCGCCGTGCTGGCCGGTGTGATCGAGCCCGCTTCCGCGACGCCGGTCATTATCGAGGATAACGTACTTGTCGGTGCGAACGCGGTCGTCATTGAAGGCGTACATGTTGGAAAAGGCGCGGTCGTCGCTGCCGGTGCGATCGTGACAAAGGATGTGCCGGAGAATGTGGTCGTTGCCGGATGCCCTGCAAAAGTGATCAAGATCAAAGATGAAGGGACCAGTCAGAAAACCGCGCTGGAAGAGGCACTGAGGACATTATGAGAAAAGAACTGCCCTTTAGTGTAGAAGAGGCGAGAGCCTTTACGGGGATTTACCCTACCCCCATGCTCATTTATGATGAACAGGGCATCCGGGAAACTGTCGCAAGCGTGCAGCAGGCTTTTGCCTGGAACAAAGGATTCTGTGAGTATTTCGCGGTCAAGGCGGCACCGGTGCCGGGCATTCTTCGGCTTCTAAAAAGCCTCGGATGCGGAACGGACTGCGCTTCTATCACAGAACTGGAACTCAGCCGCCGATCAGGGATCGTCGGGGATAGGATCGTTTTTTCATCCAACGAGACAGAGCCGGAAGAATATGTGCACACAGCAAAGCTTGGAGGGATCATCAACCTCGATGATCTGACCCAGGTCGAGAATCTGGAAAAGGCGCTTATTGACGCTGATCTGCCATTTCCCGATACGATCTGCTGTCGTTATAACCCCGGACGGTTCGCGATGAGCAATGATATCATGGGTCATTTGTATGATTCCAAATACGGGATGATGAAAGAACAGCTTTTCGAAGCGTACCGGAAACTGAGAGAACTGGGTGTGAAAAAGTTCGGTCTTCACGCGTTTCTCCAGAGCTGTTCGCTGGATGAGACATATTATCCCAAGCTTTGCGAGGAACTCTTTCCTCTGGCGCTGGAGATCCGTGAAAAGACAGGGATCACGGTGTCGTTTATCGACCTTTCCGGCGGGATCGGTATTCCTTACCGGCCGGAAGAAAAGCCTGTGGATATTCTGCGGATCGGAGAAAAAGTCCATGAGGTCTACGATCGTATCCTGAAATCGGCCGGGATGGAGCCGACTCTTTGTACGGAATTGGGTCGTTTCATCACCGGGGCGCACGGATATCTGCTGACAAAGGTCATCGGTCTTAAACATATCTATAAGGAATATGTAGGGGTAGATGCTTCTGCCTGTGACATGATGCGGCCTGCCATGTACGGAGCCTATCACGAGATCCGGGTGCTCGGGAAAACACCGTCAGAGGAGGATCCTGTGGTGGATGTCGTCGGACAGCTTTGCGAGAACAACGATAAATTCGCCATAGACCGCAAACTGCCCAAAGTGGAGATCGGCGATCTTCTGGTGATCTGTGATTCCGGAGCGCACGGCCGGTCGATGGGCTACAACTATAACGGCAGGACTCGCTGCGGAGAGTATCTACTGCAAAAAGACAGGAAGCTGAAACAGATCCGGCGGCCGGAAGAAATAAAGGATCTGTTCGCGACATTTGATATCGATCAGGAGTTTCAGCAAAAACAATGAGTATGATCAACTGGAAGGAAGAAGCAGCCGGCATTGCGGAAGAACTGAAGGAAATCAGGAAGACGATCCACCGACACCCGGAGATCGGCAACCGCGAATATAAGACATCCGCCCTGGTGGAGGAATATCTTCAGGAACTTGGGATCAAGACCAGACGTGTGCTCGGGACAGCCATCATCGGAGAACTTGCCGGAAGCAAGGACGGTCCTGTCGTAGCGCTTCGCGCGGATATGGACGCGCTGCCGGTACAGGAACGGACCGGCTGTGATTTCTCGTCTGAAGTGCCGGGGATGATGCACGCCTGCGGACATGATGTGCATACGACGGCGCTTCTTGGTGCGGCAAAACTGCTGGCCTTACATAAAGAAGATCTCCCGGGGACCGTCCGCTTTTTCTTCCAGCCGGACGAGGAAGGGGACGGCGGAGCCCAAAGAATGATCAGGGAAGGGTGCATGGAGAATGTGAGCGCAGTATTCGGCGCCCATGTGGATCCTACCATTCCGGCCGGTCAGATCGGGATCCGTTACGGCAAGTTTTATGCGGCTTCCGATTCGATGGATGTTTTTGTCCACGGGAAGAGCGCGCATGGCGCGACCAGGGAACTCGGCATCGATGCGATCGAAGCTTCCTGCAAGATGATCCCGGAACTTCTGAAGCTGCCCGAGATCCTGTTGCCGGAAAAGAGCGCCTTAAGCATAGGCGCGATCAGAGCGGGTACCGTACGGAACATCGTAGCGGATTACGCCGAGTTCCATGGGATCATTCGTACGCTTGGCCGGGACAGCCGCCAGAAACTGCTTGATGCGTTGAAAGAGAAGCTGACCCGGATCTCCGATGAAGCGGGCACCCGGATCGAACTGGTTTTGAACCAGCCGGGCAGCGGTATCGTCAATACGGACCCGGAAACAAAGCTGTGTGAAAAGACAGCGGTCTCACTCCTGGGAAAAGATCATATCGTGATGATCAAAGAACCCAAGATGATCTCTGAAGACTTCGGTTTCTTTGTGGAAGAGTGCGGCGCCGGCTGTTTCTACCACATTGGCGCCGAAAGTCCATATCCTCTCCATTCGGATCATTTTCTTCCCGCGGAAGAGGGGCTGGAGGTCGGCGCGGCGCTGCACGCGGCGATCGCTATGGAATACCTGAAAGAGCGTGAAAACCAGGAATTATAAAAAAGCGCAGGAACAGGGGTTGACTTTTTGGCAGATTTACGATATTATTCTCTTTGGGACATTTTTAAAATATCTTTAATAAGTTTCCGTTGAAACAATTATTTTCTTTTCGAAAGGGAAGTATCATGGGTAAAAAAATTCGTATCGGTATTGTAGGCTGTGGCGGTATGGGCGGCGGTCACGCGGTCGCGATCTTCAGTGGGACCGGCAACGCGATCTATTTCGTCAAGGACGCACACGTTCCGGGATTTGACAGCCCCGCGACGACAGATATCTCCAAGATGCTGGAACTTGCCGGTATCGTGGATATCGATCCCGCACGTCAGGAATGGGCCAGAGGATTTGGCATGTACGTTTATCCGGACTATGAAACGATGCTGGCTGATCCTACCGTAGACGCCATCCTGATCGCTACCCCGAACCATCTGCACAAGGAAGAAGCGATCCAGGCAATGCGTGCCGGCAAGCATGTTCTTTGTGAGAAACCGGTCATGCTCGATTCCAATGAACTCCTGGAAGTCATGGCTGTTTCCAAAGAGACAGGTATGGTCTTCTATCCCCGCCAGAACCGTGAGTGGGACGAGGATTACCTGATCATTAAGAAGATCTATGAAGAGAAACTGATCGGCAACGTATTCAACATCAAATGCAAGGTCATGGGTTCCCGCGGCATCCCGGGAGACTGGCGCGGAGTCAAGGCGTACGGCGGCGGCATGATGATGGACTGGGGCGTACATATTATCGATCGTATCGTCGCGATGATGAAAGGTGAGAAGATCACCAAAGTCTACTGTGATCTTTCCTATATCACCAACCCGGAATGCGATGACGGCATCCAGGTCACCCTCACGTTCGAAAGTGGCCTGAGAGTCAATCTGGAAGTCGGCACCTGTCACTTCGTAAACGAGCCGCTGTGGTGCATCTACGGCGACATGGGCAGCGCTGAGATCCTCAACTGGAAACTGCAGGGACGGATGGTCCGCCTGAACAGCTGGGATGAGAAGGATACCACACCGATCCTGGCCGGCGCAGGTCTGACCAAGACCATGGCGCCCCGTATGGGTGGAAAGTCTGTGGAAGAGCTTCCGCTTCCGAAAGTGGAATTTGACCACAATGAACTGTACAAGAACTTCGCGGAAGTCTGCAACGGCGAAGCTGAACAGATCGTTACCCAGGAGCACGCGCTTCGCGTCCTGCGGCTCATGGAAGCCTGCTTCAAGTCCTATGAGACCGGCGAGACTGTCAAGTTCGAGAAATAAACAACTGAAAAAACCAAAGATCACCAAAAGGGACAATTGTTTGTCCCTTTTTCTTATGCTATGATAGCGACAGGATGACAGGAAAGGAGGAAAAAGATGGATCACCAGGAAAAGGATCTGACCCGGAATACCACGGTTTTTGTCTGTCTTTTTCTTTTAGCAGGCATCCTCCATATTTTTGAAGGGATCACCGACAGCTATTTTGTGACATCGTTTCTCTTCACGGTCAATACGTTGATTTATCTCGGCCTTGTCATGTTCTGGACGATTTCCGTGAGGTATCGTCTGCTGCCGACAAAGGCACGGATCTATACTTTTATTGCTGCGGGATGCATGCTAGTGCTGATTCTGATCCGGACCATCAAATATCGGTATAACAGTTCGGACCTTTTGGATCGGTGGCTCTGGTATCTTGGCTATATACCGATCCTGGTGATCCCCGGCATGTTCGCGATGACATCGGTCGAGACGCTGGGAAGCCGCCGACGGAAGATCCAGCAGATATTGCTGATCGTCATACTTGCTTCGCTGATCCTGCTGGTCCTTACCAATGATCTTACTTACTGGGTCTGGAAACCGGTGGGACAGTTTCTGGCGTCGAAATCGGATTCCTATACATACGGGTTTGGATTTTATGTCATCTATGGAGGGATGGTCGTCCTTTATCTGTATGGACTTCTGATCACATTCCGATACGCGCTGACGACCCGGTCGTGGCGAACGATCGCGTCGCTCGCGATCCTTCCGCTGCTCTATGCGTTTCTTCAGCTTTCTCCGCCGTATTTGAAACAGGCCGGCATCCCTGTCCTGTATCAGACCTATGAAGCCCATGTTTTCTGCATGATGGCGATCTGGGAAAACTGTATACGGCTGCGGCTTTTTGCATACAACAGCCAATATGACCTGTTCTTTGAGGGAATGAGCCTCCCGACCATGATCACGAATCAGGACTTTGTGCCGCGCTATCAGGCAGCCTGGCAGTATTCGGTCTCTCGAGAACAATTGATCCAGTCGCTGGATCAACCGGTGTTTCCGACACCGGATATCCGGCTGATGGGAAGGAAGATCCAGGCAGGTTATGCTTTCTGGATCGAAGACGTCAGTGAGGTCAACCGTCTCAGGTCTCAGCTGGAGGAGATCTATGAAACGCTGGCAACGGAGAATGACCTGATCCAGGCGGAGCAGCGGCTCCGGGAAAAACAGGACCGGATCGAGCTTCGAAACCGTATTTACGGGATCGTGGCAGAGGAATTGGTGCCGGATCAGCAAAAGATCCGGGAAGAACTGGAATGCCTTGAGCCGAATGATCCGGATCTCAGGAAAAAGATCGCCTATCTGGCAGTCGATCACGCGTTTGTCAAACGAAAAACAAATCTTACTCTACTGGCCGCGGAAGAGAGTGAGATAGCGCTCAGGGAACTGGAACTGGCACTGGAAGAATCTGCCAGATATCTTCATTATCTGGGGATCGAAGCGACGGTGGACTGCCGGGAAAGTATCCCGGGACAGCCTTCGGAAGATACATCGGGCGGCATGATCAACAGTTTTATGGCGCTTCGTCTGTATGATACTTTCTCCATGGCGCTGGACATTCTGAGGGATCGGATCACACAGCTTGTGATCGCGGTTTCTCCGGTCGGGATCCGGATGAGCTGCGATCTGGACGAGAAGATATCCATTCCGGAAGCCAGGGTGCCGGTCGATATCAAGCTGGAAGAAGGGATCCTTTTCGTTCGATTGATCGGGGAGGTGATAAGATGACCCCGATCGGTGTATATGTGGGAGAATGGCTTCATCATCTCATCCAGTTTCTGCTTTTGATCTATCTGACCGGACAGCTGTATCTGATGATCCTCAGTTTGCGGATCCATCGGACGAAAAGGGTGTACGTGCCCATGGTAGTGCTTTTCCTCACAGGATTCTTCGTTCTGGCGATCCTGTCGGACCGGTCTTATGTGTTCAATATGCAGCCAAATCAGCTGGTAGATCTGCTCTATCGGATCCCATGGGCTGTCTATCTGGTTTATGTGGTGATCCTGTTTGTTTATCTGTTCCTGGCGTTTCTGAATTCAAGGGAGTATCTGCATTCTCATCTGACAGAAGCGTCGATCAAGGAAACGATCGACCTGCTGCCGGCAGGGATCCTGATCGCCCAGCCCGACGGAACGGTGCAGATGAGCAATGTCCAGATGAATGATCTCTGTGAGGAACTGACAGGCGAGACACTGAACGACGCACGTCGTTTCTGGGTCAGTGTAGCAAAGGCCGGAGAGATCAGCGAAGGACATGTGCTGATCCGTTCGGAGGAAGATGATGATGTGATCATGTTCAGCCGGGATCTGCTTTCGATCGAAAAACAGGAATTCGTTCAGATGCTGGCTGCGGACGTTACCGAACGTTATCAGGCAATCGAGGATATCCGGACGAAAAATGATCAGCTCCGGGAATATCAGGATCGTATGAAAAACTATCAGCAGCTGGCGGTGCAGACGATCCGTTCGGAAGAGATCCTGAACGCGCGCCGGATCGTCCATGATCAGGTGGGACATGCGCTTCTGACGGCCCGGTATTATCTGGAACATCCGGAGAATGTGGATGCAGCGGCGCTTCTGGAGATGCTCCGACAGACGAACCAATTCCTTCTTCGTGAAGCGGAAGACGCAGAAGAGGTGGAAGATCCGATCGAAGAAGCGGCAGGGCTCGCGCAGGCGATCGGCGTTCGGATCTCTTCCCAGGGGAATTATCCATCGGAAGAGCGGGCGAGGAAGCTGATCGGCTACGCGATTCGTGAATGCGCGGCCAATACAGCAAAACACGGGCACGGTGACCTGCTTTATGTGACGATCATGCCGCTCGAAAACACTGCCGGCGGATGGAAAGTAAGACTGGAGAATAATGGACTTCCCGCGGAGGAACCGATCCGCGAAAGCGGCGGGCTTTTGAATCTTCGAAGGATGGCTTCGGATATGTCAGCGGTTATGCAGGTGGAAACAAAACCGATTTTCGCGGTGGAACTGACAATACCCGGACCGAAATGATAGAGAGTGAAGAGGTGCTGGAATGAATGAAAAGGTGAAAGTTGTCGTTGTGGACGACCAGAATGTGGCGCGCGGATTCTTTGAGATGCATATCAAGACATCGCTCAGGTATGAACTTGTCCGTTCGCTGTCAGCGGCGGATCTCGCGATCAGTTATCTGGAACAGCATCCGGTGGATCTGGTGATCATGGACATCGTGATGCGGTACGGAATGGACGGTCTTTCCGCGGCAGAACAGATCAAACAGAGATTTCCAAAGGTCAAGATCATCCTGGTCACATCCATGGCGGAAGCTACCTGGGAAAAACGTGCGAAAGCTGCCGGGATCGAAAGCTTCTGGTACAAGGAATACAGCGAGGAACCGCTGATCGAGATCATGGACCGGACGATGGCCGGTGAGTCGGTTTATCCTTCCGACGCGCCTATGGTCCAGTTTGGTAAGGTGACCAGGCAGGATTTGACGGAACGGGAGCTGGATGTGCTCCGGGAACTGACATCCGGCGCGACGAACGAGGAGATCGCGCAGCATCTGTTCATTTCGGTCAATACCGTCAAACGGCATATTCAGAACCTGATGGATAAATCCGGTTACAAAAACCGGCTGGCACTCGCGATCAACGCGACGTCGCTCGGACTTGTTGTAAGTGATGGAGAGATCGGAAATAAATGAAAAAGACTGCAGCTGATTCTGCTGCAGTCTGGAGTTTGTTGACGGTTCATCAAGGTAATCGTCTTTGACAGCACTGTTTGTATTTTCGGCCGGAGCCGCAGGGACAGGGGTCGTTGCGGCTGATCATCTGATATTTCTTTCGTTCCTCCCGGATGAGGATCTCCATCATCTGGGAGGGGTTTTTCTTTTCTGAAGAAAGCTGCATGGCGCGCTTCAAATGGGGGACTGCATAGTCAAAGAAGGTATAAAGCCCCGGACAGAGGAAATACTGGCCGTCCTCGCCATCTTTTGACTTCGCGGAGCGGTCTTTCGGACAGGCGCCTCCGCAGAGGGAGAGATAAGGGCATCTTCGGCATTCGCCGGTCAGTTTTGTTTCTTTGGAAAGTCCGAATTCCGTCTGGAAATCAGAAGAGAGAACTTCCTGAAAGTCGTCAGTCAGGACAGAGCCGATCCGATGCTGCGGATCTACAAAATGATCACAGCTGTAGATGCCGCCATCCTTTTCAACGATCAGGACATTGCCGCAGGTTTTTCCGAGCATACAGAGATTTGGCTTTTCCCCGGCCAGCGCAAGGCTCATTTCTGAGAACAGCTGGACCTCCGTGCGGCCCAGGTCGTGGAAAAACCATTCGGCGAAGACATCCTTCAGGAATTCGCCATAGGCTTCCGGCGTGACGGATTCCGGCGAGATACCGGTCTTTGTATGGACGACGATCGGAATGAACTGCATCCAGCCTGTATCAAAGTCTCTGAGTGCCCGATAAACTTCCTTTCCGTGAACAGCGGTCACCTGGTTGACGGTACAGAGAAGATCCGGCCGGATGCCGACGGTTTTTAATCGATCGATCGCGGCAGCGGTTTTTTCGTAGGTGTCCTGTCCGAGCGGATCCTTTCGATAGGTGTCATGACAGAGTTTGGTCCCGTCAATGCTGATCCCTACGTCAAAATGATGCTTCGCAAGGAAGGCACACCATTCATCATCAAGCAGGAGACCGTTGGTCTGAAGATTGTTCCAGATCTCACAGCCTTCGCGTTCAGCCAGGTATTTCTGCTGAAGAGCGAGAGCCTTTTCATAGAAGGGAAGGCCGGCAAGCGTAGGCTCACCACCGTGCCAGGTAAATGAAATGACCGGTCCCGGGCAGGAGAGGATATATTTTTTGATAAACGAATCCAAGACCTCATCACTCATGACGGGCGATGAGGTCTTTTCATTTCCTGCGTGAAGATAGTAGCAGTAAGCGCACTGCATGTTGCAGGCCGAGCCGATGGGCTTGGCCATGACGACAAACGGACGAGCACTCATTTCAGATGTTTGTCAAAGAAGGCAATGGTTTTGTTGAAGCTGTCCATGGCCTGTTCCTGACGGTACATGGGCTTGTCATAGTACCAGATGCCGTGACCGGCGCCGTCATAGCGGTAAAACTCATAGTTTTTGCCGCAGGCTTTCAGACGCTCCTCCAGAACATTTACATCCTCTTTCGTGGGGGAGAAATCTTCATTACCGAAGATACCCAGGAGCGGGATCTCCAGCTGCTCGGTGTAGTCGATCGGCGCGACCGGGCGCTGCGGAGTCAGGGACTCTTTCGGTGCGACTACGCCGCCGCCCCAGCAGTCGACGACCGCGTCAAAACCCGGAACGGTACAGGCAGCCAGAAACGCGTGACGTCCTCCGGAGCACATGCCGATGACACCGACTTTACCATTAGACTGCGGCTGGCCTTTCAGAAAGTCCAGACAGCCCGCGGTATCGGCCATTACGGTGCTGTCATAGGCGCCGCCTGCTTCGCGGCTTTTCATGGCGACTTCAGGCGGTGTTCCGGTACCGGCATCCTGATAGATATCCGGACACATGACACTGTAGCCATGCTCGGTGAAGCGACGGGATGTTTCGCGGCACCATTCATCCCAGCCGGGCATATGCGGGATGAGTACGATACCGGGTGTGGGCTTGTCTGTGATGGGATGGGAATAATACGCGCGGACCTGCTTGCCGTCATGTCCCTTGAAGGCAACAGTCTCGGCGATCATTCCCGAGTAATCACCTGTGTTGAAGCTGTTCCACATAAATGTTTCCTCCTGTATATAGTTTTGCTTGGGTTACAATCGTTCGAGGCTTTCGAGAAATTCGGCGGCCTGCCATTCGGTGATCCGCATATCCCCGCCGACGATGTTTTCTTCGGACAGGTCGACCGTAGCGCCTATCCCTGGCCTATGACCGCAGTGGTGGATCTGATAGAAGATCTCATACAGTGATTTATCAGGTGTAATGATCGCACCTACATAGTGCAAGTTCAAGAAATAGACAGGATCGTCTCTTTTACATAAGCCCATTTTTCTGGCGACTTCCAGGATCTCTTTGGCGGCGTCAGACGAATAGGTAAGGACAGCGTACATCTGACGGTCGGGAGCGCTGAGCACTTCACAGAGCTTTTTGGTGGCCAGTTCCTCGATCGGTCCGCAGGTGCCCCAGACACCGGAGGTGAGGATGCTTTCCAGCATTTCCTGTTTCATCCGAAATACCTCCTTTCAAGCGTTTCGAAGATCTGCAGGATCTGGTCGAGGGTCTCCTTTTCGCTGAGGAGCGTGAACTGCTCCAGCCAGAGTCCTTCCTCGTAGGAAGCGCGCTCACAGACGGGAAGCGGTGAAAGATCCATATCCGCCCGGATCAGTTTACGGGTCGTGGCCGACTGGACCGAAGGCAGACGGTAGAGAGGTTCATAGCCAGCCAATAGCGGTAGGCCAAGCTCGCGGGCATCGCGGATCAGATCTTTGCGGGTCCTGCCGGCTTTTGCCAGTTCTTCCACGCGAGTCCGCAGGACAAAAAGATGATAGGCGTCCAGCGTGATCCGGGGATCCTGCTTCATGGGCAGGACAAGGCGGCCCCTGCTGAGGCCTTCATTCAGATAGCGGGCACTTTCCGCACGTTTTTTCATCTGCTGTGACAGACGGGAAAGCTGGCTTATGAGCAGAGCGCAGGAGATCTCGTTCAGGCGATGGTCCTTCTTTTCGACCATATCGCACAGTTTCTGATAAAGGTTTTCATCAGAGGTCGTGATGATCCCACCCTCCCCGCAGGTCAGGTTTTTGGTGTTCTGACAGGAGAAGGAAGCGCAGGTGCCATAGGTCGCGATATCGCGGCCGTTCCATGTAGCGCCTACTGCCTGCGCAGCATCGACGATGAGATACAGTCCTTTGTCTTTCGCCAGTTGTTCAAAAGCATCCAAATCAAACGGACGCCCGGCGACAGCGACCGCTACGATGGCTTTGGTTTTTGAAGTGATCTTTTTCTCAGCCTCTACAGGCGACAGGTTGTAGGTATCGGGCTCGATATCCGCAAAAACCGGCGTCGCGCCTGTATAGATGATAGAAGAGAAGGTAGCGATAAACGTATAGGGCGGAAGGATGACCTCATCGCCGGGACCTACGCCGAGCGCGGTAAGGATCAGTTCCAGACTGACAGTCCCGTTCGCGACGGGCAGCACATAGGGCGCTTTGGTAAAGTCACGGAACGCGTCTGAGAATCGTTTGGACATCGGACGAGCCCGATCCCGGATATCCGCTTCCCGGATCAGCTTAAGGTCCGACTCATCGGCGATCGGCCATTTGGGAAAAGAAAGCATGGGAGCCTCCTTTCGTCAGGTTGATAAAAACATTATACCATAGCGGAAGGCAATTTGGCGAGAGAAATCCGTGAGACTTGCCGAGTCGGCAGAATGGTAGTATAATGGCTCCATACGCAATTCAAGGAGGCGAAAATGAAAGCGAAGTTTTCACCCTATCTGACGCGCCTCGCGCAGTTCTTTCGTGAACTGAGCAAGGAGCTGTCAAAGACCTATAATTATGTCAGTATCCTGAGCACAGACAGTGTCGGACTCAATATCCGGATCTCCGGGCGTTCAAAGTCCGTCTCCTCCGAGACGATGACCACCGAACGCGGCAATGTCGTGCGTGTACATCAGAACGGACTTTACAGTGAATATGCCTTCAACGACCTGGATCTGGAAGAGGCTTTGTTCCCGACGGCCGAGCGACGGCTGGATTATGTCCGGCAGATGGCGGATATCATCCGTAATGAAGTGAACCGGCAGCTGGAGCTTCTGAAACGCACCGAGACGACGGTCTATACCACGCCTACCCTGAAGGATGAGCCGCGTGTGCTGCTGGTGGAAAAAGAAGCGAAGATCCTTCCGGAAGAAGCCGATGTGGCCGAGTATGTGGAACGGCTGACGCAGCTTTCCGAACGGGGGAAAAATTCCATGGAAGGCGTGCTGGACTGCAGTATGACCGCACAGTGTACGCATATCTGCAAGATGTTTATCACCCCGAATCAGTACCTGCGGCAGAGCTATGTCTACGCGGAAGGTACGGCGGTACTGATCGCCGCGAATGAAGAAACCACCAAGTTCTCCTATGAAGGCGTCAGCGGACTCGGCGGCATGGAGATCTTCGACGGGCTGGAAGAGAAGCTGGAAGTCAGTATCCGGCATATGAAAGACCTGCTTTCTTCCGGGAGGATCGAACCTGGCGAGTATGATATCATCACAGCACCGAACGTGACCGGCCTGATCGCTCATGAAGCTTTCGGACATGGGGTCGAGATGGATATGTTCGTAAAGAACCGCGCGCTGGGGCAGGAATATATCGGCAAACGGGTCGGGTCAGACCTGGTGACGATGCATGAAGGCGCTTTGTGCGCCGAATCGGTCACCGGTTACGCATTCGATGATGAAGGAACCCCGGCCGGTGATGTGATCGAGATCGATCACGGGATCCTGAAAACCGGGATCTGCGACGCGCTGTCCGCACTGCGGCTTGGCATAGAACCGACCGGCAACGGGAAACGTGAGAATTATGAGCACAAAGTCTATACCCGTATGACGAATACCGTTTTCGATTCCGGAAACGACAGCCTGGACGACATGATCGCCTCGATCAGCCATGGCTATCTGCTGGAAGGCATGGACAGCGGCATGGAGGATCCCAAACACTGGGGTATCCAGTGCATCATCTCCAAGGGCTATGAGATCCGGGACGGAAAATTGACCGGCAAGGTCGTCTCACCCGTCGTAATGACCGGTTATGTGCCGGATCTTCTGGGTTCGGTCAGCATGGCGAGCGCTGACCGGGGGATCGAAGGCAACGGCGGTTGCGGGAAAGGATATAAGGAATGGGTCAAGGTCGCGGACGGAGGCCCATATCTGAAGGCGAGAGCGAGGTTGGGCTGATGAATATCGAATTATTAAAACGTTTGCTTGGTGAAGCGGGTCTGACAGCCTGGGAAGTTACTGACCTTCGTAAGCGCGGATGGGAATTTTATTTTATCCGGCATAAACTGGACCAGAACCGGGCGAAAGAGGTCGAGGATATCACCCTGAAAGTGTACCGCAGTATTGAAGACGGAAAATACCTGGGCAGCGCGTCCGGCAAGATCCCACCGACCGCTTCGGAAGAGGAGATCAGAAAGACGATCAACGATCTGTCCGAACGGGCATATTTGGTAAAGAATCCCTATTACACCCTGAACCCAGGCGACGGGAAAGCGCACCAGAACCTGCGGATGGTCTCGCTGGAAGCGATCAGCGACAGCTTCATCCGCGTGATGCGTACCCTGCCCGAGACAAAGACCGAAGACATCAACTCCTACGAGATCTTTGTGCATGAAATGTCCCGGCGTTATCTGAACAGTGAAGGTGTGGACCAGACAGTCGTTTATCCGAGTTCCATGCTGGAGGTAGTCATCAACGCGAGGAACGAAGCGAAAGATCATGAGATCGAGCTTTACCGTATGCTGACATCGGGCACCTGCGACGAAGGAAGGATCACGTCTGAGATCGGCCGTGCACTGCAGTACGGAAAGGACAAACTGGTGGCGGGGAATACCCCGGCGCTGGAACAGGCGTCCGTCGTATTCTCCAACGACAACAGCTTGTCGATCTATGAATACTTTATGGCCCAGATGGACGCAGCGATGAAATATCAGCAGATCTCCAGGGCGGAGATCGGCCAGCCGCTGATTGCGGACGCGCAGGGCGACAGGATGAATCTCGCGGGTGTCCGGCAGCTGCCGAATTCCTCTCACAACTTCGATGTGGATCTGGAAGGTGCCGAGATCTGGGACCGGGTCCTGATCCGGGGCGGCGTAGCGGAAAGCTTCTACGGCAACCGTCAGTTCAGTCAGTATCTGGGACTGGAAAAGAGCTCGCAGGTCTTCAACTATGTGGTGCTTGGCGGAAACCGGTCGGCGCAGGAACTGCGGCAGGGAAAATTCCTGGAAGTGGTCGAGTTTTCCGATTTCCAGGTCGACGAGATGACCGGAGATATCGCAGGAGAGATCCGTCTTGGGTACTGGCATGACGGAGAGAGCGTAAAGATCGTCTCCGGCGGGTCGGTAAGCGGAAATATCAGAGAAGCAGCCAAACAGATGTATCTTTCCAAAGAAACGACACTGTACGATGGCGCGCAGGTCCCCTCGGTAGTCCGGTTCGAAAGCTTGACAGTGACCGGGATCGAATAAGGAAAAGAAAGTCATAAGACGGCCTTGACAAAAGAGCAGGGCCGTTTTATAATGGGTTACAAGTAAGAAAAGTAATACTTTTAAGAAAGGAAATACAAATGGGATTTCATAAAGATTCGAAAGGGCAGTATTTTGGAACGACAGTTAAAATAGGGCCAAAAGGCCAGATCGTCATTCCGAAAGAGATCCGTGATATGTTTGGGTTCCAGCCGGGAGACAGTGTCCTTCTTCTGGCCGATCGGAAGAGAGGTACGGTGATCCAGTCCATTGATACCATGACGCCTTTTATGAAAATGGCATTCAGGGAAATACAGCAGGAAGAAAATGAGAGCGAGGAAGAAAAAGATGAATAAAGCGGTACTGATGGTTCGCGATCTGTGTAAGACCTATCCTTCCTTCTACCTGGATCATGTTTCTTTTGATGTGGAAGAAGGAGCGATCATGGGACTGATCGGACGAAACGGCGCCGGCAAAAGCACGACTCTCAAATCGATCCTTGGGATGGTGCATCCCGATGACGGCGCCAGATCAGTGGAGATCCTCGGACTGAAATATCCGGAGAACGAGAAAGAAGTAAAGGAACAGATCGGAGTGGTGATCGGTGATTCGGTGTTCTATCCCAAGAAAAAGGTAAAAACCCTGACCGGCGTGGTCAAACGCTTCTATAAGAACTGGGATGAGGAGAAATACCAGCATTACCTGAAGGTATTTGAGATCAAAGAAGAGAAGAAGATAGACGAGCTTTCCAGCGGTATGAAGGTGAAATACCTGATCGCCCTGGCGCTTTCTCACGACGCGAAGCTGCTCATCCTGGATGAGCCTACCAGCGGACTGGATCCCGTTTCGCGCGATGACCTTTGCCGTCTTCTGAAAGCATTGGCGGACAGCGGAAAATGCAGCATCCTTTTCTCGACGCATATCACGTCAGATCTGGAGAAATGCGCGAGCCACATTACCTTTATCCAGAACGGGCAGATCCGTTATACCGGGACCCGCGAAGGCTTTATGGAGCATTTCCGTGATCTTGGAAGCACCCTGGAAGATATCATTGTCGAAGCGGAGAGAGGAGAAGGCTATGAAGACGCTATTATATAAATACCTGAAGCTGGCCGCTCAGCCGCAGACCTTTATGTTCTGCCTGTTCGGCGCGATGTTCATGATCCCGAACTATCCCTATACCATCGTGTTTTTCTATATCACGCTCGGTCTGTTTTTCACCTTTATCAACGCGCGGGAGATGCGGGATGTCTATCTGACAATGCTGCTGCCGGTAAGAAAGAAAGACTATGTCACGGCGTGTCTTTTATTCATACTGTTGATCGAAGGCGCGAGCTTTCTGATCGGAATTCCGTTTGTACTGCTGTCTCAGCGAGTCAATCTTTCCGGCAATGCGGTAGGCTTTGACGCGAGCCTGGCTCTGTATGGCGCGGGATTCCTGATGTACGCTGTCTTTAACGGCATCTTCCTTTGTTCTTTCTTCAAGACAGGATACAAAGTCGGCAGTTCCTTCGTCAAGGCCGTGATCCCGATGTCTGTTCTGGAGATCATCCTGGAGATCCTGCCGCATATTCCGGCTCTTTCTTTCCTGGACGGATGGACAGCCGTAGGCCCCCAGCTGATCTTCTTCCTGGCCAGTTTAGCGGTTTTCGTGATCGTGAACCTGCTGGCTCTGAAGAAATCGCAGGATTTGTTCGAAGCAGTTGACTTATAAGGGGCATTTGCGGTATAATCTTTCATTATGTTGCTTTAAAGAGGTAAAGTGATGAAAGCATTTCCGGAAGGGTACCAGCCCAGATTAAACATTATCCAGACACAGGTAGCGATCAAAAAGGTCAAGGACTTCTTCGAACGGGATCTGGCGATCCAGCTGAATCTTCGCCGTGTGTCAGCTCCTGTCTTCGTCAGCCGTTCTTCGGGTCTGAACGATACACTGAACGGCGTCGAGCGTCCGGTCGATTTTGATATCAAAGATCAGGAAGGACGCTTTGAGATCGTCCATTCCCTGGCCAAATGGAAACGTTACGCGCTCGGCCGCTATGGGTTCGCACAGGGCGAAGGGCTTTATACCGATATGACGGCGATCCGTCGTGATGAAGACGTCGATCCGCTTCATTCGGTCTATGTGGACCAGTGGGACTGGGAAAAGATCATCGGCAGGGAAAACCGGAACGAACAGACACTGAAAGACGGTGTCAAATGCGTCTATCGCGCGATGCAGCATACCGAAAACTATATCCGGGACGATTACGCCTGGATCGAAAAGCTGCTTCCCGAAAAGCTGACCTTCGTAACATCGCAGGAGCTGGAAGACGAGTATCCCAACCTTTCTCCCAAGGACCGCGAAACGATGGCCTGTAGGGAATATGGCGCGATCTTTTTAAAGCAGATCGGCGGCAAGCTGCGTTCGGGCAAACCGCACGACGGCCGCGCGCCTGACTACGATGACTGGTCATTAAACGGCGATCTTCTGGTCTACTATCCGATCCTTGGCCAGGCGCTGGAGCTTTCTTCCATGGGTATCCGCGTAGACGAGGAGACACTGGTCAGGCAAATGGCGGAACGCGGCGTGACCGGATATGAAAAACAGGAGTTCCATAAGAAACTCCTGGCCGGGGCGCTTCCCTATACGATGGGCGGTGGTATCGGTCAGTCCAGGATCTGTATGCTGTTCCTTCGCAAAGCGCATATCGGCGAGGTACAGTCCAGTTACTGGCCGGAAGAAGTGATGCAGGAAGCCGCGGAAAAAGGCATCGCGCTGCTGTAAATATTCTATTGTTCAGATCGAAAGGGCTGTGATGGAAAGGACTGCCAGGATGATGCCGATCACCTTGGCCGGATCGAATTTCTCTTTGAAGATAAAATAGGAATACAGGCTGGCCAGGACAAGGACGCCTCCGTTGTCGAGCGTATACAGGATGACCGTGTTGACGAGCGGAAGGACAAGCACCAGCACGTTCACGGCAAGACCGGCTGCCAGAAGGCCCAGGCCCAGCCAGATCGCTGATTTGCGATCAAAATGGAAGACTTTTGATTGATTCTCGCCAGTTCCTTCGGGACTGGCTTTTTTCTTGCCGAAAAGGCCGATCGCGGCGGGGATACACATCAGAAGAAAAGTCAGCATGACCATTTCCCGGCTTTCGGAAGGCGCGACCACAGCCTGGACTTTCATAAACGTGCAGTAGAAACCGTTGGAGAGGAACAGAAGACCACAGAAGATATAATACCAGACGCCGCTGCCCTTCAGCTCGATCCCTTTCAGGTTCATAAGGACGAAAGAAAGCAGCATGACCGCTACGGCCACATATTTATACCACTGCAGGCTCTCGTGGAGAAACAGCGTAGAGTAGAGCATCGGTACGATCAGGCCGCCAAAGAGCAGGATCATGTTCATAAAGGCATAGGATCCGAGACTGGAGGCTTTGATCAGGGAAGTGTTGTAGGTAAAAAGCATCAGGGCGTTCAGAAAGCCGAGAAGCAACGTAAAACCCGAGAGATGAAAACGGAACCCGTTGAAGATAAAAGTCAGGATAGAAATGAAAAAGGCTTCCAGGAAACAGAATACCTGGCTGGCGCGGTCGGGACCGTCGGGATAGGCGTCGGAAAACTGTTTGCAGAACAGCGTCTGGAAGCTGTAGAGCAAAATCATGATGAAAATAAGCAGGCCGGACATGGTATTCCTCCCTCGAGATAGCTTTGGCTCATACTACGTCATTTGACGGCTTTTTGTCAAGATTGGAAAAAACGGATGGGAAACTTTGCCGAATAAACAAATTTTCCGTCCATTTAGAGAAAAGGGTTATCTTTTTCGAGATTCATGTTATAATGTACCCATAGTCAATGAAGGAACGCAGACAGAATTGCTGCGTATCCTGTAAGGAGGAATGAAAAATGGATGGAATTGGAACGATTATTTTTTTGATCATTCTTTTTGTGATCATCATCTGGGTCATCCTGGCCAATGTCCGGATCGTCCCGCAGGCACAGGCATTCGTTATCGAGAATCTCGGTAAGTTCAAAACTGTCTGGTACGCGGGCCTTCATCTGAAGATCCCCTTCTTCGAGAGAGTTGCCAGCCGGGTCTCCCTGAAAGAGCAGGTACTGGACTTCCCGCCCCAGCCGGTCATCACGAAAGATAATATCGTGCTTCAGCTGGACAGCGTTGTATATTGCCGTGTATTTGATCCGCGCCTTTATACGTACGGTGTGGAAAGCCCGATCGCCGGTCTTCAGAACCTGGCCACCACGACCCTTCGTAACAACGTCGGTGAAATGGAACTCGACCAGCTGCTGACTTCCCGTGATAAAATCAACCAGACGCTGCAGGTCATCCTGGATGAGGCGACCGACGCCTGGGGCATCAAGGTCACCCGTGTGGAGCTGAAGAACATTCAGCCTCCGAAAGAGATCGAGGAAGTTATGACCAAGCAGATGAGAGCTGAGCGTGAGCGTCGTCAGACCGTTCTGGAAGCTCAGGCCCATCAGGAAGCGGTCGTTTCCCGTGCGGAAGGTGATAAGAGAGCCAAGATCCTCGCCGCGGAAGCGGAGAGAGATGCTCAGATCGCACTGGCACAGGGCCGTGCCCGTTCGATCGAGCTGGTCTATCAGGCAGAAGCGGATGGCTTGAAAGCCCTGAAAGCCGCCAATATCGATGAGTCCGTACTGAAACTGAAAGGCATTGAAGCTCTCGGCAAAGTGTCAGATGGCCGTGCGACCAAGATCTACATGCCTTCCGATCTGACGAACATCGTGGCGAACCTTGGTGTAGCCGGTGAGGCACTGGGGATCGGCGACTACACGCCCATCGACAAGAGCGCCAAACCGGAGCCGAAGATCGAAGAAGATCCGTGCATCCATGAGGAAAGCAGCCTCGGCGCCATTCAGGCCGCCCATACGACGCAGGCGATCCAGACAGACCTTCAGAATCGTTTCTGATGTTCTGTTAAGACTATGAAAAGAGTCAGCCCACAGCATCCGCTATGGGCTGATTTTTCTTGACACAGACTCCCCGGAGTGGTAGATTATTCTATAGTAGTGCCGTTCGAATGAAGGACCAGGGAGATGCCGTCAAAAACTGTTAGGACGGAACCGAAGGGGCGAAACTCTCAGGTAAAAGGGACCGGGTCTGGACGAGCCTCCGGAAAATCCGACACATGGCCGCAAGGCCTGGCGGTCGGTACCAATGGGGTAATTCTCTCAGGTAAACATACGGAGCGCGGGGACATAGTTTCCTGCGCTCCGTTTTTATGTTCGGACGCACACAAAACTTCTACAAGGAGTATAGCGTATGGAAAGAAAAACACCGCTTTATGAAGAGCATGTTCGTCTGGGCGGAAAGATCGTTCCGTTTGCCGGCTGGCTGCTGCCTGTTCAGTACAGCGGCGTTATCGCTGAACACATGGCGGTCAGAGAAAACTGCGGACTTTTTGATGTATCCCATATGGGAGAGATCCTGCTGAAAGGCCCGAACGCCAAAGAAAACCTGAACCACCTGCTGACCAACGATTACACTGAAATGGCACCCGGCGCCGCCCGCTACAGCCCCATGTGCAATGAGAACGGCGGCTGTGTGGATGACCTGATCGTGTATAAGAAGGCGGAGGATGATTATTTCATCGTTGTCAACGCCGCGAACAAGGATAAAGACTTTACCTGGATGAAAGAACATCTGCTTCCGGGCAGTGAACTGACGGATGCCTCCGATGACTTCGCGCAGATCGCACTGCAGGGCCCGAAGGCGGAAGAGATCTTAAAGAAACTGGCGGCGGAAGAGGATATTCCCGAAGGTTACTATACCGCGAAATTCGACCGAAGTGTCCAGGGAATGAACTGCATTGTTTCCCGTACCGGCTATACCGGTGAAGACGGATTTGAGATCTATCTGTCGCCGGCTGACGCGCCGAAAATGTGGAACCTTCTGCTGGATGCCGGAAAAGAGGAAGGCCTGATCCCCTGCGGACTGGGCGCCCGGGATACGCTTCGTCTGGAAGCTTCCATGCCGCTTTACGGCCATGAGATGGACGACGAGATCTCTCCGAGAGAGACCGGGCTCGGCATCTTCGTCAAAATGAAAAAGGAAGACTTTATCGGAAAAGCCACGCTGGTCGAAAGAGGCAAGCCAACCGTCAAACGTGTCGGGCTCAAAGTCACCGGCCGCGGTATCTTAAGAGAGCATCAGAGCGTTCTGCTGGACGGGAAGGAGATCGGCCATACGACGTCCGGTACCTTCTGCCCGTACCTGAATCAGCCGGTCGCGATGGCGATCCTGCCGAAAGAGTATGCACAGATCGGACAGGCACTGGAAGTGGATGTCCGTGGCCGCAAAGTCCCGGTGGAAGTGATTCCGCTTCCTTTCTACAAACGTAAATAATGAACTGCCCTTCGCAGTAAATATCAAGGAGGATATATCATGAACATTCCCGAAGAACTGAAGTACACCAAGAGCCACGAGTGGGTCAAGGAAGAAGATGGTTTTTATGTTGTCGGCCTGACCGACTACGCACAGGAAGAGCTTTCCGATCTGGTTTTCGTGAATCTGCCGGAAGTCGGTGATGAAGTGGAAGCCGGCGAGACTTTCGCGGATGTCGAATCCGTAAAAGCGGCATCGGATGTCTATTCACCCGTGACCGGTACGGTGGCTGAGATCAATGAGGAACTGCTGGACGCGCCGGAAAAGATCAATGAGGATCCCTATGGCGCATGGCTGATCAAGGTCGAAAACGTATCCGATACCGCCCCGCTGATGGACTGTGCCGAATACGAGAAACTGCTTGAAGAGGAAGAATAATCCGAAAAGAGGAAACAGCATGGGAACATTTGTCCCCGGGACTTCCAAAGAGCAGCGGGCTCTTCTGGAAGCAGCCGGTTATACCAGCTTTGACGATCTTTTCAGCGTGATTCCGGAATCGGTCTATCTGAAAAAGCCTCTTCCGCTGGAAGAAGGGCTTTCCGAGATGGAGACCGAACAGTCGATCCGTGCGCTGGCCGCGAAGAATCGCACCTATCAGGCGATCTTCCGCGGCGCCGGCAGCTATGATCACTATATCCCGGCCATCGTGAAAAGAGTCGTCTCCAAAGAAACATTCCTGACAGCCTATACACCGTATCAGGCGGAGATCAGCCAGGGCATCCTGCAGTCGATCTTTGAATACCAGTCGATGATCTGCGCGCTTACCGGTCTGGACGTTTCGAACGCATCCGTCTATGACGGAGCGACCGCGACAGCGGAAGCGGCCGAACTGTGTGTGGAACGCAAGAAGACCCGCGTACTGATTTCAGACAGTGTCGCGCCGGAAGTGAAGAAAGTCGTCATGACCTATGCCTTCGGCCGTGATACGGATATCCAGGTGATTCCGGAAAAAGACGGAAAAACCTCAACAGAAGCACTGAAAGAGATGGTCGGCCCGGAAACCGCCTGCGTGATCATCCAGCAGCCGAACTTCTACGGACTTCTGGAGCCGGCGGAAGAGATCGGCGAGATTGCGCATAGCGTGAACGCGAAATTCGTCATGAACTGCAATCCGATCAGCCTGGGACTTCTCAAGACCCCGGCTGAGGTCGGCGCTGATTTGGCTGTCGGTGAAGGACAGCCTCTGGGTATGCCGATCGGTTTCGGCGGCCCGTATCTTGGCTTTATGGCCGCGACACAGGCATTGATGCGCAAACTTCCGGGAAGGATCGTCGGTGAGACGACAGACTCGGAAGGACGCCGCGCATATGTCCTGACACTGCAGGCCAGAGAGCAGCATATCAAACGTGAAAAAGCTTCCAGCAACATCTGTTCCAACGAAGCACTCTGTGCCCTGACGGCCGCGGTCTATCTGGCTGCCATGGGACCTCAGGGAATGAAAGAAGTCGCTGAAAGCTGCATGAGCAAAGCGCATTATCTGGCGGATGGTCTGAAAAAAGCGGGCTTCGGCCTGGTATATGAGGGCGAATTCTTCCATGAATTCGTTACCGAAGGAGCCGGAAGCGAAAAACTTCTTCAGAAACTGGACGAAAAAGGGATCCTGGGCGGCCTGCCGCTCGGCGAAAACCGGATCCTCTGGTGCTGCACCGAGAAGAATACCCGTGAAATGATGGATGAAGTCATCCGTACCGCAGAGGAGGTGGCAAGATGAAACTGATCTTTGAAAGAGGCCAGGAAGGCCGTCATCTGTCCATTCTTCCCAAGCTGGATGTTCCGGCCTATCAGCCGGACGAGGCACTTTTAAGAGCACAGGCGCCGGCACTGCCAGAAGTATCCGAAACGGAGATCTCCCGTCACTACAGCGCGCTGGAACGCCGCGCGCATGGTGTGAACAATGGATTTTATCCGCTGGGCTCCTGCACGATGAAATACAATCCCTCGATCGACGAGGAAATGGCCGCACTTCCCGGATTCACGAACGTTCATCCGCTTCAGGCGGAAAAGACGGTTCAGGGTGCCCTGGAAGTGCTGGAAAAGATGGAAGAAAAACTTTCCGCCATCACGGGACTGAAGTATTTTACCTTCCAGCCGGCAGCCGGCGCGCACGGTGAGTTTACCGGTCTGCTGGTCATCAAGGCCTATCATAAAGACCGTGGGGATGAAGCCAGGAAAAAGATCATCGTTCCTGACTCCGCCCATGGCACCAATCCGGCCAGCGCAGCTATGTGCGGCTATGAGGTCGTGAATATTCCTTCCGCTTCGGATGGATGTGTCGATCTCGATGCCCTGAAGGCCGCGGTAGGACCGGATACAGCCGGCCTGATGCTGACGAACCCGAATACCGTCGGTATCTTTGACAAGAATATCGAAGAGATCACCCGTATCGTACATGAAGCCGGCGGTCTTTGCTACTATGACGGCGCGAACCTGAATGCCGTCATGGGTATCGCTCGTCCCGGTGATATGGGCTTTGATGTGATGCATCTGAACCTGCATAAGACATTTGCCACGCCGCATGGCGGCGGCGGTCCCGGCAGCGGACCGGTGGGGGTAAGGGAGGATCTCGGTAAGTTCCTTCCGGGTTTCCGTCCGGTACGTGGTGAGGATGGTGAACTTCATCTCGCTCAGCCGGAGAAATCGCTCGGCAGTATGCGTTCCTTCTTCGGTAATTTCCTGGTGGTCGTGAAAGCGCTCACCTATGTCACGATGCTCGGAAGAGAAGGCGTCCTGGAAGCTTCCAGAAATGCGGTACTCAACGCCAACTATATGAGAAAGGCGCTGGAGGATATCTTCCCGGCCGCGTTCCCGGTGACCTGCATGCACGAGTTCGTCATCAGTCTGGACAAACTGCATAAGGAGACCGGCGTGTCCGCGCTGGATGCGGCAAAAGCCCTGCTGGATTATGGGATCCATCCGCCCACTATGTATTTCCCGCTGATCGTTCATGAAGCCCTGATGATCGAGCCCACGGAAACCGAGACGAAAGAAACCATGGATGAGGCCATCCAGGCGATCCGCGAGATCTATGAGAGAGCCTACAGTGATCCGGAGAGCCTGCACCACGCGCCGCATCATACCGTGATCGGACGTCCCGACGAAGTAACGGCTGCGAGAAAACCGAAATTAAGATACCAGAAGGAAGTATGATCAACGAGACATTCCTGTATGTAAGTCCGAACGACAGTGTCTGTCCCTATCATAACCTGGCGCGGGAAGAAGCCTTTTTACAGGGGCTTCTTCCCGGTCAGATGATCCTGTATCTCTGGCAGAACAAAGATACGGTAGTGATCGGGAGAAATCAGAACTGTTTCAAAGAATGCCGCGTCAGCTTGCTGGAAGAGGAAGGCGGGCATTTGGCCCGCAGATTATCCGGCGGCGGCGCGGTTTTTCATGACTTGGGGAACCTGAACTATACCTTCCTTGCCATGAAGGAAGATTTTGACATCGGGAGGCAGACCGGGATCATTCTCGAGGCGGTCAGAAGTTTCGGGATCCCGGCCGGCGCGACCGGCAGGAACGATATCGAGGTGAACGGAAGAAAGTTCTCCGGCAACGCCTACTATCGCACGAAAGGCGCTTGCTACCAGCATGGAACACTGCTGGTATCCGTGGATGAAAAGAAAATCGATCGATACCTGAGCGTTGACCGGGAAAAGCTTCGTTCCAAAGGAGTCGATTCTGTCCGTTCGCGCGTCATCGGACTATCGGAACTCTCAGATAAGATCTCAGTGGAAAGCCTGAAAGAACGGATCGCGAAGGCGTTTCGGGAAGCGTTCCCGAAAGCAGGTTTTCACCTTCTACAGGAAGAGCCGGAGGGAACCAGAAAACTGACTGAGAAGTACGGTTCTTCTGAATGGCTGTATGGCAACCGGTTTGACTATACCTATCAGATCGAGAGAAAGTTTCCCTGGGGCAAGACAGAGATGCATTTTTCTGTCATGAAAGGCATGATTAAGCGAGCGGTGCTCTATACCGACGCGCTGGAAACGACTTTTCCAGAGCGGGTCGCCCGGGCACTGGAGGGAAAAAGTTTCAGTCCGGAAGCGGTCAGAGAAGCACTTCTTCCTTTTACAACGGATGAAAGCACGGGAGAGATCGTTCCGGATATTATCAATTGGATCGAGGAATCAATGTAAAAATGGAAATCAAATATGACCTGATCGTGATCGGCGCCGGCCCCGGCGGTTATGTGGCAGCCCTTTCCGCTGCCCGGCAGGGGATGAAGGTGGCTGTGGTTGAAAAGCAGACGGTGGGCGGTACCTGTCTGGGACGGGGATGCATTCCCACCAAGACACTGCTGCACACGGCGGAGCTGTATAAAGAAGCGAAAGAAGGGGAGGAGATCGGTCTTCTCACCTCCGGCCTTTCTGTCGATATGGGAAAACTGAATCAGTATAAGAATCAGGTGGTCGATACGCTTTCCGGCGGTATCGAGGCTTCTTTCAAAAAAGTGAAGATCGCGCTTTTCCGCGGAGAGGCTTCGATCCTTCAGCTGGATCAGACCGATCCGGACTCCGGAGAGAAATACCAGCAGGTATGTGTCGGAGAAGAGAGCCTGATCGGTCGGAAACTGCTGATCGCGACCGGATCCGAACCGGTGCATCTGCCTCTTCCCGGAATGGATCTTGACGGTGTCTGGGATTCGACGGATCTTCTGGATAATGATCAGCCGATCGATTCTCTGGTGATCATCGGCGGCGGCGTCATCGGGATGGAATTCGCGTCACTCTATGCTTCTCTCGGGACGAAAGTCACCGTCATCGAAGCGCTGGACCGGATCCTCGCGACCCTGGATAAGGAGTTCGGTCAGAATCTGAAGATGATCCTGAAGAAGCAGAGTGTGGAGATCCATACTTCGGCAAAGCTTCAGTCCATTGAAGAAGGCAGTGAGGATGGAAAGCGAGTGCTCATCTGCCATTATCTGGAGAAAGAAAAACCGCAGCTATCTTCCGGTGAGAAGGTGCTGGTGGCAGTCGGCCGCAGAGCCTATACCGATCGTCTGTTTGATGATAAACTGGAAGTTCGTCCGCAGACGGAACGTGGAAAGGTGCTGGTCGATGAACGGTTTGAGACGTCGGTTCCCGGCGTGTACGCCATCGGCGATGTGATCCCCGGGATTCAGCTCGCGCATGTGGCTTCCGCACAGGGAGAAAACGCGGTCGCCGCGATGCTTGGCAAGGAACCGCCCATCCGGATGGATGTCGTCCCGTCCTGCGTGTATACCAGTCCGGAGATCGCTTCGGTAGGCATGACGGCGGATGAAGCGAAAGAAAAAGGGATCGAAACGGAGACCCTCAAATTTGTCATGGGAGCGAACGGAAAGAGCGTCCTGACGCGTCAGGAGCGAAGCTTCCTTCGTATTCTTGTAGAAAAAGAAACCGGCCGCATCCTGGGAGCGCATATGATGTGTGCCAGGGCGACCGATATGATCGGAGAGTTTTCCAGCGCGATCGTAAACGGTCTGACCGCCGACAGGATGGGAGAGGCGATCCGGCCGCATCCCACTTTCAATGAAGCGGTCGCGGAAGCGCTTCGCACGTTCAAAGAATAAAGGAGAACAAAGAAATGACGATTACTTATGCACTGGAACTGGCGAAGAGGCTTTCCTTCTCGGAGGACGCGGTCCAGGCGCTGGAAGAAGCGGGCAAAAAGCTGCAGGATACCGGAGCGCTTACGAAGATGGATCAGGCGCTTAAGACGTTTTACCGGACGGATTTCGACTTCAAAACGATCCTGCCGTATGTGCAGGAAGCAGCCGGGATCAGCGGGGCGAATGAATACACCCTCTGGGGGCTGTTCCTTCTCATGGCAGCGGAGCCGGCGGAGAAGACCTACGAGATCCGCGGACTGCCTAAGCAGCTTTTCCTGGATACCTTCGAGGATCTCTGGTATAAGATGCTGGAATGCAAACAGACCAAGGGCGTCTGGGGCAATTTCGTTTTCTGGTGGTATCCGATCTTCTACCGGCTGACGATCTACAAGCTCGGCCGGCTGGAATATGAAGTGCATACCTATCCGGGAAAAGAACCTTATGTATGGTCGGATGGTGAGCGGACGATCGAGGTCAAACCGGGCGACAAGGTCTGTTCGATCCACATTCCCTACAGCAGCGAACCATTTGATGAGAAAACAAGGCTCGCCTCCTATCAGGCAGCGCAGGACTTCTTCGGACCGGACAGGCCGTTTATCGCGTTCTGTGATTCCTGGCTTTTATATCCGCCCATGAAATCCGCCTGGCCGGAAGGCTCCAACACCCTTTCTTTCAATGATGATTTCGATATCATCGGGACGAGAGACGGCAAAGAAGGCAAACCCACCTGGCGTATCTTCTTCGCAGCGGCGGAAGGACCGGTGGAGGACCTGCCGGAGAAGACCCGTATGCAGCGAGGGCTGAAGAATTACTATCTTTCCGGCGGAAAGAACGGCGAAGGATTCGGCGTGATCATTTTCGATCACGGAAAGATCCTGAACAAGAAGGCATAAAAAGAAACGTCAGATCTCTGGCATTTTCAGAGATCTGACGTTTTCGTTTCCAAGAAAGAAGAGAGCTAACGTACCGGGACCGACATGGGATCCCGTTACGGGCTCGTACATCACGGTCAGAACATCCTTCGGAGGATGCTTTGTCTGTTTCAGGAGACGGATCAGATAGACGGCGTCATCTATACAATCGGCATGGGCGATGCCGATCGTCTGGTTTTCCGGATCCTGTACATGTTCTTCATAGCTTTTTGCCAAAGCGAGCAGGGACTTCCTGCGGCCGCGGACCTGTCCGTAGGTCACGATCTGACCCATTTCATTACCCTTCAGCAGCGGTTTGATATTGAGGACGGTACCGATCGCGGCTTTCGCGTTGGAGCAGCGGCCGGTTCGGCGAAGATGCATGAGACTGTCGACCGTAAAGACCTGTCCCATATGCAGACACATGTCCCGGCAAGACTGGTAGGTCTCCTCCAGGCTTTTTCCTTCCTTCTGAAGCTTCGCTGCGTGAAGAGCGATCAGGCCTTCGCCCAGAGAAGCGCCCATCGTATCCAGAGTCTTGATGGTCACAGAGGGATATTCTTCACGGATCTGTCTGGAGGCCACGACGGCCGCGTTATAGGATCCGCTGATACCCGAACTCATGCTGATGAATAAGATATCCTGGCCGCTCTCGGCCAGAGATGTGAAATGATCGAGGTAGGCCTGAACATTGATCAGGGAAGTGGTCACGAGCATACCTCGGCGGATCTTCTCATAAAAGCTGACACCGTCAAATGCCTCGGTATCTTCCGCCGCGTATGTCTTCCCATCGATGGTATAGGTGAAAGGAAGGACCAGAAGTCCGGCTTCTTTCGCCATGGGGGTGGGCAGGTTGGCGGATGTATCAGTAACGATCGTAAACATAAAAACTCCTTTTGCATATAATAATGGGAATATATAAATCTAATAAACCATATTAGTATAACGCATATTGAACATCCTGTCAATGCGTCGTTTTTTTTATTATGTCTTTTCATTCATCGAAAAGTGTGATATGATAGCAGGAGTTAACAGATCCTTCCGGATCATGTAAAAAAAGGAGAGAGTCATGAAATACGATGAGGCTTTGATTGCCGGTAAGCTCCGCAGGTGGGAGAAATATCTGGATAATTACCGTCTGCCGGACTGGGAAGAGATTCCGGATCTGGGACTGTATATGGAACAGGTGATCGTTCTTTTGAAGCAGTATCTGGACTATATGCCGCCGGAACTGAAGGAAGAACAGTTTATCACAGCCGCGACGATCAATAACTATGTCCGAATGCGTGTGATGCCCGGACCGGAGAAAAAACGGTACTATCGCATCCATATCGCGTATCTGATCATTATCTGTTCTCTGAAACAGGGCATGAGCCTGGCGCTGATCCAAAAAATCATTCCGATGGATATCAGTGAGGAAGAAGTAGAGAAGATCTACTGTACGTTCACTGCGCTGCATTCGACCGCGGCGCAGTACTTCGAGGATCAGGTCCGGCTGCTGGCCGGCCGTATCCTGGATCATCAGGACGCTCCTGACTGGGCAGTGAAAACGCCCGTCGAACTGATCATAGAAACCGCGGTCGTGGGAACGTTCGCCCGCCTGCTTGCCGAGAAACTGCTGCTTCTGGAAGGGCATACCATGGAAGACGGGGACGATATCACGATCGTGGATAAGAAACGCTGAGAAAAGAGAAAGAATATGAAGCTATATAATACATTGACAAAGACCATTGATGAATTCGCACCGGTAAACGGCAACTGCATCAACATGTATACCTGCGGTCCTACCGTTTATCATTTTGCTCATATCGGAAATCTTCGCAGCTATATCATGGAAGACGCGCTGGAGAAGTTCCTGAATTATGCCGGATGCGATGTGAAACGGGTCATGAATATCACGGATGTCGGCCATCTGACTTCTGACGCGGACAGCGGTGAAGACAAAATGCTCAAAGGCGCGAAGCGCGAGCACAAGACGGTCATGGAGATCGCTCAGTTCTATACGGACGCGTTCTTCAAGGACTGTGATGCACTGAATATCAAAAAGCCGGAAACAGTCGTTCCCGCGACATCCCTGATCCCGGATTTTATCCACATGATCGAAGTCCTGCTGGAAAAGGGCTACGCCTATCAGGCGGGACCGAATATTTACTTTGATACTTCAAAGATCTCAAATTATTACGCGCTGACCGGTCACGACGAGGACCAGCTTCGGATCGGTGTTCGTGACGATGTCGAAGAAGACACGAATAAACGCAATAAAGCCGATTTCGTTCTGTGGTTCACCCAGTCGAAGTTTGAGGATCAGGCGCTCAAATGGGACAGCCCGTGGGGCGTCGGTTATCCCGGTTGGCATATCGAGTGCTCGGCGATCTCGATCCATTATCTGGGTGGGGCGCTGGACCTGCACTGTGGCGGTGTCGACAATATTTTCCCGCATCATACGAACGAGATCGCGCAGAGTGAGGCCTATCTCGGCCATCCGTGGTGCCGTCACTGGTTCCACGTCCAGCATCTGAACGATCACGGCGCGAAGATGGCTAAGTCGACCGGGAATATCCTGACGGTTTCCGTTCTGAAGGAAAAGGGCTATGATCCGCTGGTCTATCGGATGTTCTGCCTGTCTTCGCATTACCGTAAGCCTTTGGAATTCTCTTATGACGTTCTGGATAACATGGCCGCGACGTATCAGAAACTGCTTGGCAGAATCGCAGCGCTGAAGAAAGACGGCGAAGCGGATCCTGCCCAGGTAGAAGCCTACCGCGCAAAGTTTATCGAACAGGTCGGTAATGACCTCAATACTTCCTCGGGTCTGACTCTGGTCTATGACGTACTGAAGGATCAGTCTCTGTCCGACGCGACCAAACGGGCGGTGATCGGGGATTTCGATCAGGTACTGTCGCTGGATCTTCTGAAGGAAAGAGAGACAGAAGAACCTGCCGCGGACGAAGATCTCGTCCGGCTGATCGAGGAAAAAATCGCGGAGCGCAAGGCAGCAAAGAAAGCGAAGGATTTCGCCAGGGCGGACGCGATCCGCGCGGAACTGGCCGAGAAGGGTGTTATCATCAAAGACACCCGCGAAGGCACGGTATGGGAACTGAAAAAGTAAGGAGCAGGAAAAGATGTATCGTATTACGAAAAAAGAAAGCCTGAACCCGACAGTCACATTCATGGAGGTCGAAGCGCCGTTTGTCGCGCGCAAGGCCGAACCGGGACAGTTTATCATCCTGAGAGTGGATGAGGAAGGCGAGAGGATCCCGCTCACGATCGCCGGGTGTGACCGTGAAAAGGGGACGGTGGAGATCATTTTCCAGATCGTCGGCGCGACGACGGAAAAACTGAATCATAAGAATGTCGGCGAGTACCTGCAGGACTTTGTGGGCCCGCTGGGCAAAGCGACCGAGACCGAGGGACTGAAAAGAGTTTGCGTGGTCGGCGGCGGTGTAGGCTGCGCGATCGCGCTGCCGGTAGCCCGGAAACTGCATGAACTGGGCGTGGAAGTCACATCGATCATCGGTTTCAGAAACAAGGATCTGCTGATCCTGGAAAAGGAATTCGCTGCCTGCTCTGACCGGCTGATCGTTATGACGGATGACGGCTCCTACGCCCGCCAGGGCAATGTCACCGTTCCGCTCAAAGAGATGCTGGAGGCGGGAGAACAGTTCGATGAAGTGATCACGATCGGACCGCTCATTATGATGAAATTCGTGGTATTGGCCTGCAAACCGTTTGGAGTGCCTGTTACTGTTTCGATGAACCCGATCATGATCGACGGGACCGGCATGTGCGGCGGCTGCCGCCTGACGCTGGTACAGGACGGAAAGAGAGTCACCAAGTTCGCGTGCGTGGATGGACCTGATTTCAACGGCTATGAAGTCGATTTCGACGAGGCCATGCAGCGCGGCGCGATGTTCCGTGATTTTGAACGTCAGGCCTATGAAGAGACCTGCAATCTGTTCAGGGAGGTGAAGGCATAATGGCAAACATGTCTTTGAAAAAGAACCCGATGCCTTCACAGGATCCGAAGGTTCGTGCTCACAACTTTGATGAAGTAGCCATAGGCTACAGCGAGGAAACAGCGATCGATGAAGCGCTTCGCTGCCTTCACTGCAAGAACATGCCCTGTGTGGCCGGATGCCCTGTGAATATCCATATTCCTGAATTTATCGAAAAGATCAAAGAGCAGGATTATGAAGGCGCGTATCAGATCATTTCTGAAACTTCCTCCCTTCCGGCTGTCTGCGGCCGTGTCTGCCCGCAGGAGAGCCAGTGCGAAGCCAGATGCGTCCGGGGAATCAAGGGCGAACCGGTCGGGATCGGCCGTCTGGAGCGCTTTGTCGCCGACTGGCACAATGCGCATGCTTCTGAGGCGCCGGTCGTTCCGGAGCCGAACGGACATAAAGTCGCCATCATCGGGTCCGGTCCTTCGGGACTGACCTGTGCGGGTGATCTGGCGAAGAAGGGCTATAAGGTAACGGTTTTTGAAGCCCTTCATTTGGCCGGCGGCGTACTGGTTTATGGGATCCCGGAATTCCGTCTTCCCAAAGCGATCGTGCAGAAAGAAGTCGACAATCTGAAAGCCATGGGTGTGGATGTCGAGACGAACATGGTCATCGGCAAGACCCTGACCGTGGACGAGATCTTCGAGATGGGCTATGAAGCCGTGTTCATCGGCTCCGGCGCCGGTCTTCCGAACTTTATGAATATTCCGGGCGAGAGTCTGAAAGGCGTTTACTCCGCGAACGAATATCTGACCCGTTCGAATCTGATGAAAGCTTTCCGCGAGCATCCGGTGACGCCGATCTCCAAGGGCGGCCGCGTGGCGGTCGTGGGCGGAGGTAACGTGGCGATGGATGCGGCGCGTACAGCACTTCGCCTTGGCGCGGATGAGGTCACGATCGTCTATCGCCGTTCCCTGGACGAGCTGCCGGCCCGTAAGGAAGAAGTCGAACACGCGATGGAAGAGGGCATCATCTTCAAGCTTCTCACGAATCCGACCGAGATCCTCGGCTATCACAACCCGGATAATCCGCGCGATCCGAAAAACGGCAATGTCATCGGTATGACCTGTATTCAGATGGAGCTCGGCGAGCCTGATGAGAGAGGACGTCGCCGTCCCGTTCCGATCCCGGACAGCGAGTTTACCATCGATGTGGATACGGTCGTCATGGCGATCGGCACGTCCCCGAACCCGCTGATCAAATCGACCACAGCCGGCCTGGAAGTGAACCGCCGCGGCGGCATCGTCGTGGAAGAAGCGACCGGTGCGACCAGTCGTGAAGGCGTTTATGCCGGCGGCGACGCGGTCACCGGAGCGGCCACGGTCATCTCCGCCATGGGAGCCGGCAAAGTCGCTGCCAAAGCGATCGATGAGTATTTACAAAGTAAATAAGACTTAAAGACAATATAAAAAGGACCTCAGACGCCCCGCTGCTTCGGCAGATGCTTCGCATAACTTGCAGCGGGACACTGAGGTCCTTTCTTCTATCTGTATGTCTTATTTATTCTACTTTTGTAAGTCCCTTCATTCCACGGATCTTCATGGACAGGCCGAACAGATTGATGAAACCGGCCGCGTCCTTGTGGGAGTAGAGTTCGCCTGTCGTGAAGCTGGAGATCTCTTCATCGTAGAGGGAGTAGGGTGAAGTCGTTCCCGCAGGGATGATATTGCCTTTGTACAGGATCATGCCGACTTCGCCGGAGCAGACCTCGGAAGTGGAATCCACAAAAGCGGAAAGCGCGGAGCGAAGAGGAGTGAACCATTCACCGGAATAGACCAGTTCGGCGAACTTGATCGCGATCTGCTGCTTGTAAGAGTAGGTCTGTTTGTCGAGTACCATATGCTCGAGCTGCTCATGGGCCTTAAACATGATCGTTCCGCCGGGCGTCTCATAGATGCCGCGGGATTTCATGCCGACGATACGGTTTTCCAGAATATCGATGATACCGATTCCGTTTTCTCCCCCGAGCTCGTTCAGCTTTTTGAGCAGAGAAACGGGATCCATCTTTTCGCCGTTCAGGGCTACCGGAATCCCTTTTTCGAAAGTCAGACTGATGGCCGTAGGTTCGTCAGGCGCGTTCTGCGGCGTATTGGAAAGTTTCAGGATCTTTTCGTAGTTAGGCGCGTTGGCCGGATCTTCCAGTTCCAGACCTTCATGAGAAACGTGCCAGATGTTCCGGTCACGGCTGTAGGAATCCCCTTTCTTGACAGGGCACTCGATGCCGCGTTCTTCACAGTAGGCGATTTCATCATCACGGGACTTCATATTCCAGATCCGCCAGGGAGCGATGACTTTCAGGTCAGGGGCGAGCGCCTTGATGGTAAGCTCAAAACGGACCTGATCGTTGCCTTTTCCGGTACATCCGTGGCAGATGGCGGTAGCGCCTTCAGCCTGGGCTATATCGACCAGCGTCTTGGCGATGAGCGGACGAGCCATGGAAGTGCCGAGCATATAGGAAGTCTCATAGACCGCGCCGGCCTTGAGCGTAGGATAGATATAATCCGTAATATATTCTTCGGTAACGTTCTTCAGATAAAACTTGGAAGCGCCGGATTTGATCGCTCTTTGCTCCAGACCGTCGGTTTCCTTTCCCTGTCCAACATCGACACAGACAGCGATGACATCGCAGTCATAATTGTCTTTGAGCCACGGGATGATGACTGTGGTATCCAGACCGCCGGAATAAGCAAGAACGATTTTTTCTTTCGACATGATGTAAGTCTCCTCAAAAGTATTTCTCAAAATGTGGTATAATTATACATAAAAAATGAAAGAAAATACATCACCAAAATACAAGAATCGGCCCTTGATTCTCTCAGGATTCTTGTGTAGAATTAACAAAGAAGTATTCATTTTCGGAGGAAAGTGCCATGAATGAAAGGATCGAGGACAGGACCAGACGGACCGAATGGTTCCGTCATGATAGGTTTGGTATGTTTATTCATTGGGGGATTTATTCCATTCCGGCAAGAGGAGAATGGGTTCGTTCTCATGAACAGATCTCGGTGGAAGATTATGAACCGTTCTTCAAAGAATTCAACCCGGTGCTTTATGATCCAAAACAGTGGGCTCATCTGGCCAAAGAAGCCGGTATGAAATACGCGGTCCTGACCGCCAAACATCATGACGGTTTCTGCCTGTTCGATTCCAAATTGACGGATTATAAATCCACGAATACGCCCTGTAAGCGGGATCTGGTTCGTGAATACCTGGATGCCTTCCGCGCGGAAGGACTGAAAGTCGGACTTTACTATTCCCTTCTGGACTGGCATCATCCGGACTATCCTCATTATGGCGACCGGGTCCATCCGATGCGCAATCATCCGGAATATTCCAATGAAGGACGGGATTTTGACCGGTATCTGGAATATATGCATGGACAGGTGCGGGAACTGCTGACGGATTACGGTAAGATCGATATTATCTGGTTCGACTTTTCCTATGACGATATGCATGGCGAGAAATGGAAGGCGACCGAGCTGGTGGAGATGGCACGAAGTCTGCAGCCGGGAATCCTGATCGACAATCGTCTGGAAGGTTCCGGGGAAGAATCCGGTACCATCAAAACCAAGAATCCATCTGTCTACGCAGGCGATTTCGCCTGCCCGGAGCAGATGATCCCCGCCAGAGGACTGACCGACGAGGACGGCGACCCGATCCCGTGGGAAGCCTGCATCACAATGAATGATAACTGGGGCTACGCAAGTGCCGACAAACATTTTAAGAGTTCAAAGATGCTGATCCGATGTCTGGTCGAATGTGTCAGTAAGGGCGGAAACCTTCTGCTGAATGTGGGTCCGGACGCGAAAGGCCGCTTCCCGGAAGAATCCGTCAGAGCACTGAAAGAGATCGCGGCCTGGATGAAAGATAATTCCGAAAGCATTTACGGGTGCAGCTACGCCGATTATCCGAAACCCGAATGGGGGCGCTATACGCAGAAGGGCAACAAACTGTACGCGCATATTTATGAAGAATGTATGGGTGCGATCTGTCTGCAGGGTCTGGCCGGAAAAGTTGATCATCTGCGGCTTTTGAAAGACGGATCGGAACTGAAAGTGACAGAGTTCTGGAATATCAAGGAATACCCGAATGACGCGTTCTTCTTCTTCGATGAGAAGCGTGTTTTGACCTTCCCGCTGCCCGACGAAAAAGATACCGTGGTGGAGATTACATTAAAATGAAGCTTTGGATGTATGGAAGTACGGACAAGGATCAGCCGGACGTCGTGACCGGCGCCAGGCAGCTTAAAAAGATCGGTTTCAGTACGATCGTCGGCGGCGTTGAGAGTGCCAAGGCCGGTATCGAAGAGGGAATGGATGCTTATGTGTCATCCGGCGCTTATCGTGGACCGGATTTTAAAGGAGAAGAATGGCTGGCGGAGGATCCGTGGGGAAATAAGCGGCGGTGGTTTTCCTCGACCTGTCCGACCCGGAAAGAGGTGCGCGAATATAACTTATCCCAGATCCGGAATCTGGCGAAAACCCCGGGGATCAAAGGCGTAATCATTGACGGTACGAGGTTTTCGTCGCCTTCCTCCGGACCGGAACCGGATGGAACAGACGCGTATTTCACCTGTTTCTGCCCGAGCTGCATGGCGAAAGCCAGAGCCATGGGATTCGACCCTGCTGAGATGCGTGAAGCCGCGGCCAGGCTTTTTGATTATCTGCATGGCAAACCTGTGAAGATCGAATGGTATCTTCACGGACTCCATGAATGGATGGAATTTCGTCGGGCGGCGACGACGCAGCACCTGGTGAATTTCGCGAAGACGGTCAAAGAAGTCGATCCCGATCTGGAAACCGGTATCTTTATCTTCACGCCGGCTCTCTCGGATCTTGTCGGTCAGAATTACCGGGACCTGAGACCGTATATGAATATTTATTCACCCATGATCTACCGCTGTTATCCGGAAGAAAGCGGTCCGTCCTGCCTGAATGTGGAACTTTCCGACATGCTGAAAATGCTGGAAGGTGCGACCGACCTTGACATCCATGACCGGATCCGGATCCTGAGCGGACTGACCGGGATCGAACTGACCGGTTATGAAGATCCGGATGTCATGCGCAAAGGTCTGGACGTCCGGCTGATCCGGGAAGAGACGAACAGAGCGAGGACGATGATCGGAGACAGAAAACTAGTTCCGATCATCGAACTGGATGATCCGGATCTGGAAGAAGCGATCTGTGAAGCAAGGAAGGGTGGAGCCGATGAAGTCAGCTTCTTTGTCTATAACAGGATGATACTGGAAAAACAAGCTGGGATGCTGGAAAGGCTGGCTGCAAAGTGAGATCACTGCCCAGAAAGGTTCTGCTTGTGGCGGTGAATGCGAAGTTTATCCATTCCTGCCCGGCCGTTTATGATCTGAAGCTCTACGCGGAGAACTATGCCCGAAAAAACCAGATCCGCCTGCCGAAGATGGAGATCCGTGAGTATACCATCAATCAGCCGGAGGATCAGATCTACTATGATATTCTGAAGGAAAAGCCGAGTGCGGTATGCTTCTCATGCTATCTCTGGAATCTTGAGATCGTCGCGAAGCTTTGCGCGGATCTGAAAAAAGCCCGTCCTGCGACAAAGATCGTAGTCGGCGGGCCTGAGGTTTCCTACGGACTGGAAGGAAAAGATCTGGAGGAGAAGAATATCGATGTGCTGATCGCGGGTGAAGGGGAACGTGCTTTTACAGCCTGGCTGCTCTCGGAGATTGATGAATCGGTCCCGGAAGAATGGCAGTTCGGACAGGATGGAAAGACGGTCTGGGCGGCGTCGATGCCTGATCTTTCGGAGCTCCCGTTCCTTTATGATGATCTGACACCCTTCACAAATCGCATGATCTACTATGAAGCCTCCAGAGGCTGCCCGTTCCGCTGTGCCTACTGCCTGTCAGGGGCAGAAAGCGTAAAGGGAGAAAAGCGGGTCAGAGAACTGCCTCTTCCCCGGGTGCTGGAGGAACTGAAAAGCCTCACAGAGCGAGGCGTGAAGCAGATCAAGTTCATCGACCGGACGTTCAACTGTCATGCGCAGAGGACGATCTGGATCCTGGAATGGATCCAGGCACTGCCGGATGAGGTTCCAACAAATTTCCACTTTGAGATAGAAGCCGATATCCTGACAGAGAAAATGATCGATCTGCTGCGTGGTATGAAACCGGGCAGAGTGCAGCTGGAGATCGGAGTCCAGTCGACATCGCCGGAAGCGCTGAAAGCGTGCGGCCGCAATCCTTCCACCAAACGGCTGTTCAGCAATATCCGGCGGCTGAGAGAAAGAGGTAATCTGAATCTTCATGTGGATCTGATCGCGGGTCTGCCCACGGAGACACTGGAAAGATTCAAACAGTCGTTCAATGAAGTCTACAGCCTGCACGCGCATCAGCTGCAGCTGGGATTTTTGAAGCTGCTTTCCGGCTCACCAATGGAAGAGATGGCGGAGACCTACGGCTACCAGTTTTCGGGTCATCCACCCTATGAGATCCTGAAGAACAAGTATCTCAGCAGTGAGGATCTTTTCGAACTGAAACGGATCGAGGACGCGCTGGAGAAATTTTACAATTCCGGTCATTTTGTCCGGACGCTTTCCCTGATTGAACACAGGCAGACGCCGTACCGGATCTTCCTGGGACTTGCCGACCGGATGGAAAGGGAAAGCAAGCTCTTCGTCCCCACCGGTGTGTTTGAACTGTATGAGATCATGGCACGGTATCTGGATCGTCTGGAAGAAGATTCAGAATGGGATCTGAAGGGCGTCCTGCTGATGGATTACTATACGTATACGCCGTCTGACCGGATCCCGGAGGGACTGGAAGAACTGGCGGATGGAAAGGAGTTCTTTTCTTCAGGAAAAGAACGGAAGGAAAAAGCGGAAAGGATCCTGCGTCTTTTGGACGAAAAAGACCCGGCGCTGAAAAGCCACCGGGTACAGATCCGGGTCCTGGAGGACCAATGGATCGCGGTCGATTATTCCGATAAAGATCCCGTCAGCGGCATGTACCGCTTCCTGGGAGAATTTCCGATCGAAGAAGATCAGTAACCGCCGTCCAGCGGGATCACAGCGCCGGTAAGGTAACTGCTTTTTTCGCTGCAAAGATAAAGCATCAGGTCTACGACCTCTTCGGGCCGGCCAAGACGGCCCAGACCGATCTCGTTTTTCAGTTGTTCTTTTTCTTCAAAGGACAGAAAATTATTCATCGATGTATCAATGGCACCAGCGGCAATCGCGTTGACACGAATGCCGGATGGTGCCAGTTCTTTTGCCAGGGCCTTGGTGAATGCGTCGAGGCCGCCTTTGGACGCGGAATAGGCGGCTTCGCAGGATGCGCCGTAGGTTCCCCACATGGAAGAAACATTCACGATCACCCCCTGATGCGACTGCAGCATTCCGGGAAGCGCCGCCTTGATGACGAGAAAGGGCGCCCGCAGGTTGATCTGCATGAGTTCATCCCATTCGTCCACGGACATCTCCTGAATCAGTCCGATATATGAAATGCCGGCGTTGTTGATCACGGCGTCCAGATGATCGGTCGCCTCCTTTATTTGACGGAAAAGCTGGTCCACCTGAGACGGGTCGCGAAGATCACAGGCGATCGGTATCAATGAGGGATCATCCTGACTAAGTTCGGTAAGCAAATGAATGTCTCTGGCACACGCAAAAACCCGCCAGCCGGCCTTCAGAAACCCTATACAGGCAGCATAACCGATGCCGCGGGATGCGCCTGTGAGTAAAACATTTTTCATGAGAGTTCTCTCCTGCCTGTTTTATTCGGAAGAGTGAGTTTGGTTTTTCCGGTATTCTACAGGAGTCAATCCTGTCTTTTTCCGGAAAAGCTGTGAAAAATAAGAAAAGTTATCATATCCGACAGACTGAGCGATCTGGTTGATGCTCAGATTCGTACTGGTAAGCTGCTTTTTGACCAATGCGATCCGGGTATCGAGGATATACTGATGAAGCGTGATGCCTTCATCCTCTTTAAACAGACGATTCAGATAATCCGGATTCATGAAGAAATGCCTGGCGATCAGGGGAGAGCTCAGGTCCTCCGATAAATGAGAGGCTATATAGGCTTTCACGTCCCGGATCAGGCAGATCCTGGAATGAGAGGGTAGAACCGGTTCCGGTTTTTTCGTGGAATAGAATCGTTTTTCCGCTTCTTTTCCGGCCTGGCGGAGCCGCTCGGAGAGTTCATCATAGGAGATGGGCTTCAGGAAATAATCAAAACACTGAAGCTCGATGGCCTTTTTGGCGTAATTGAAATCCGCGTAGCAGGTACAGAACAGCGCGATGGTATTCATCTGCCTGTCCCTTACCCACTCGAGGATCTGAAGACCGGTCTGCCCCGGCAGTTCGATATCGGTGACCATGACATCGATGGTTTCCGAGCGCAGGATCTCACGGGCGGTCCGCGCGTCAGCAGCGGTAAATACCCGGGTAAAACCAAGAGAAGAAAAGTCTATGGCTCCGATCATGGCATCCGTTACATCCACATCATCATCGATCAGAAGAATATTCAACGTTCTGCTCCTTTCTTAAAGGAATCATGATCTCCACGGTAGTCCCGGGGTGAGACTGGCAGGGAAGCACCTTCAGCAGATAGGATGTACCATACATCAGAGACAGTCTGTGGCGTACATTGCTGATCCCGACGTGCTGACCACGCTGATCGGCGATCATTTCATCCTTATTGATCTTTTCTGCCATGGAAGGATCGATACCGACCCCGTTATCGGAAAGTGCCAGATGCAGCATCGGCTGTTCATCGATCATGACAGAGGAAATATCCAGTTCAATTTCTATATCTTCGTTTTCAAGCTGCGCATATTTGACAGAGTTTTCGACAAAGGTGATCAGCATCATAGGCGGAACCAGAGCATCCAGTAGACCTTCATCGACGGTTTCGCGAATCGATGAAGCCGTATGATGACGGATATTCTGAATATCCAGATAATCCGTAAGATGTGCCAGTTCCCGTCTCAATTCAATCAGATCAAAGCTGTTCAGAAAGAGAAAGCGCACATAGCTGGAGAGCTTCAGACAGAAGTCCTGAATGCCGGAATAGTTTTTCTTTTGAGCCATAGCATAGATAATACTGAAACAGTTCACAAAGAAATGGGGTTTGATCTGAAGCTGGTAGAACTGCAGTTCCGTACGTGTATGTTTGAGTCGTTCTTCATAGATATCGATTCTCAGCGCTTCCAGCTTTTTGCGCATTTCAGACATCGCGTCAAGAGTCTCATTGATTTCCCGGATGCCGCTCTGACGGGGCAAGGCCTGCTGAGAAGAATAGTCAGCGATCAGACTGTTCATGTTTTGGATCGGTCGTTGAATGTGCCTGCGGAAATAGAAGATGGTATAGCAGGAAAGGGCAAAAACAGGAGCGGTGATCAGCAGGACGATGACTAACGGAACGAAAAGTCCGTTCAAAGTTAATGGAAGGGCATCGTCGATTTTTACCCAGAGGTCCGTAAGCTTCAGTTTCTGAAGACTGGTATAGTGTCCGGAAGAGTTATCAGAGATGGATACAGGCACAAAGGATTCATTGCTGTCTTCGCTCAGATACCGGATCGTGCCTTCATCGGAAAGCACGTCCTCCCTGACGGAAAGGAGGAGACCGTCCAGCGGTATCCAGCAGCAGATCATACAGCCTCGGTAGCGGTAGGTCTTCAGGATCAGATCTGTCCCACGGCAGGACAAATAATGCCACTCGTTGGAAGTATCATATTCTGTCTCCTGATTTTGAATCGTACGGATGACTTCCATTCCGACAGAGTAGGCATAATCGGGAGATGAGAAAACATGAAACTCACAGTTGTTTTTATCACAGATAAAATAGAAATTGACTGGGAAACTGCAGCGTGCCGTCCTGTTCTGAAAATCATCGATCAGTTTTCGCGCCGCCACGTTCTGTGTATGAATATCGGGAGCAGCCAGCAGATTATCGATACTGACAGAATTGTGAAGCGTATTGACCAGATATCCGTTCATGTCAAACAACGCTGCATCAATTTCATTCAATCGGTCATCGATAGATTCTGATATTCTTTTTTCCAGATCCTGCTGTGCGGTGCGGATCGTATAAAAAAAGTATATTCCGGATAACAGCAACATCAGGATCAATGCTATATCCATGAAAATAAACAAAGTTCTGAGTGAAATCCCTTTTTTCTTCATAACAGGCTCCCATTCACTATACGGAAGGTCCATGACAATCAGTTTAGGTTGGATTCATTATACCTGAAAAAAGTCGGAAAAACAACATTTATCATCGTCAAAATGATAGGATCGAAATGTGAAAAAAATTATAATTGTATTTACTAAATCGTAAGCCGGTCAAAACGGTGAAACAAAAACAAGGAGGATATTTGAAACATGTCCAAAAAGATTCTGAGCCTGCTCCTGGCGCTGCTGTTTGTCGTAGCTTCTCTCTCAGGTTGTACGGCCAAGGACTCCTCATCCGATAAGGATGCCGCGAATGGTGAACCTTCGGAAATCAATTTTGATGAAGAGCCCTATACCATCAATTTCCTGTATCTGGTTGCTATGGAAGGCACAGATCAGCAGAAAGTCAATGATGCTGTCAATGAACTGACCTTGAAAGAGCTCAACATGAAGGTCAACATGATCCCCATGACCTTCGGAACCTATATGTCTCAGCTGCCCCTGATGCTTTCCTCAGGAGAAGATCTGGACATTTTCCCGGCGATGGCTAACCAGTTCGCGACTTATATCGAGTCCAAATACATCGTCAACTGTGATGATTATGCAGCATATACCAAGGATATTTACGAAGTGCTTGGCGAGGATGCTGCTGCCGGTTATGTCGGCGATTTCCTGGTTGGATTCTCCAATGTGAAAGAGCGTTCCTACCCTGCCGGCCTTGTCTGCCGTAAGGATATCTTTGAAGAACTTGGATACAAAGTCGAAGATTTTGCTGCTGACAATCAGTATGGTGTTGACTTTGACAAAATCACCGAACTCTTTGCCGCTGTGAAAGCAAAGTATCCGGATATGATCTGCCTGGATGGTACTTCCACCATGGGTATTCAGACTGAATCCTACGGTGATAACATGGGTAATGTTTTCGGCTATCTGGAAGGATACGGCCAGACAACGACTGTTACGAACTGGTTTGAATCCGATGAATTCCGTATGTTCGCGGAAATCAACCGTGAGTGGTTCACTTCCGGTTATGTATCAACCGACATCGCTGTCAACAGCGACTCTGGCGAGATCAAGGTAAAAGCCGGTAACTGCTTCTCTTATATCACCAATGTCAAACCCAATACCGATATCGAAAAACTGGCGCAGACCGGTTACGAAGTTGTTGTCGTTCCGCTGTCAAAGCCCATGAAACATACCAATGCCGTTACCGCTGACCTGCTGGTCGTTGCTAACGCATCCAAAGATAAAGTGAAAGCTTTCCAGTTCCTGAACTGGTCTTATAAGAGCAAGGAATTCAATGACCTCATCAACTGGGGTGTGGAAGGTCTTGACTGGGTCGAGAACGAAGATGGTCTGGCCTGCTATCCGGAAGGCGTCGATGCTTTCAACGTTGGCTATCATAACGACTTCGGATTCATCTATCCCAACCAGATGGCCGGTCATCCCTGGGTAGGTAATCCCACCAATATCTGGGACATCTATGCAGAATATAACGCAAACACCGCTAAATCTCAGGCTTTCGGTTTCATGTTCAACTCTGTTCCGGTGGAAACGGAGATCGCACAGCTGAACTCTGTATATGAACAATACTATAAAGATATTGCTTTCGGTGTCATCGATGTAGATCAGGGACTTGCTGATTTCAACAAGGCACTCTATGATGCAGGTCTGCAGAAAGTCATCGATGAGAAACAGCGTCAGTTGGATGAGTGGCTGGCAAACCAGAAATAATCAAAACACAATTGCAGTTACTTCCTGATGAATGATTCGTGACTGCCGCTCCGGCGGTAGTCACGATCGTCATCTGTGGCAAAAAGAAGGGAGTCGAACGCATGAAATCTAAAACCCTTGCTAAGCTGAAAGATTATCTTCCGCTTTATCTAATGATGATCCCCGGGCTTGCATATCTTATCATCAACAACTATATCCCGATGTTCGGGATCGTGGTTGCATTTAAGAAGTTTAATGTTGTGGATGGTATTTACAGAAGTCCATGGAATGGTTTAAAGAACTTTGAATATCTTTTTACGTCCAATGACGCCGGTACCATCATTCGCAACACGATGCTTTACAATGTAGCATTTATTATCGTTAACAATGTCGTCGGAATCATTCTGGCGATCATGATCTGTGACGTTTTGCATGATTCACTGAAGAAACTATATCAGAGTTCGATCCTGCTGCCTTTCCTGGTATCCATCGTGGTTGTCAGCTATATCGTTTTTGCGCTTCTTTCTCATGAAAACGGTATGTTCAACGCGATCCTGAAGGCATCCGGAAAGGATCCGGCACAATGGTACAATGATACGACATGGTGGCCGCTGATCCTGATCGTCGTGAACTGCTGGAAAGGTGTTGGCTATGGAACGCTGATCTATATCGCTGCGATCGCCGGTATCGACAATTCGTTCTACGAAGCAGCCGAACTGGATGGAGCCAGCAAATTGCAGCAGATCACGCATATTACGCTGCCTTGTATCGTTCCTTCGATCATCACCCTGATGATCATGAGTGTCGGACGTATTTTCTACTCCGATTTCGGATTGTTCTATCAGGTCCCGCAGAACTCCGGTTCATTGTACAGTGTGACCAATACGATCGATACTTATGTCTACCGTGCTCTGATCGCCTCCGGCGGTATCGGACGTTCTTCCGCAGCCGGTGTACTTCAGTCCGTGGTAGGATTTGTTCTGGTAGTCAGCGTGAATGCTCTGGTCCGAAAGATCAGTAAAGAGAACGCAATATTCTAAGAGAGGAGGATCAGTTATGGTATTATCAAAAGGCAGTCGAATCTATCAAATCATCATCAATATTGTCCTTCTGCTGGTAACCCTCTTCATGATCCTTCCGCTGGTACTGCTGTTTATGTCCAGTGTCACCGATGAAAACACACTGATCGTCAACGGGTATTCATTCTTTCCCGCAAAGTTTTCCCTAGACGCGTACCGGTATATCATGACGAACTCGGCGACGGTTTTCCGTGCGTACGGAATCACGATCCTGGTTACAGCGGTCGGTACCACGCTGAGTATCATCATGGTGACCCTGATGGCTTTCCCGCTTTCATTACGGGATCTGCCGGGGCGTAATGTTCTTAGCTTTCTTGTATTCTTTACGATGCTGTTCAACGGTGGTCTGGTACCCACCTACATTCTGTGGTCATCCACGATCGGTATCAAGAATACAATATGGGCTTATATTTTGCCAAACTTCCTGATGAGCGCCTTTAACGTCATACTGGTACGTACATATTTCCAGAGCAGCATCCCGTATGATCTTTATGAAGCGGCAAAAATAGACGGAGCTAATTATCCGACTATCTACTGGAGGGTAGTGCTTCCGCTGGGCAAACCGATCATCGTAACCATCGGTTTGTTTACAGGACTGACCTACTGGAATGACTGGACCAACGGTTTGTATTATATTACTTCTTCCAGTATGCTCAGCATCCAGTCTCTGCTGAACAAAATGATCCAGGATATTCAGGCGCTTTCCGCTCTTTCAACGGCCGACTCTGGTTCGCTGATGAATATCCCTCAGGTATCGATCCGAATGGCGATCGCGTTTGTGGCGATCCTGCCGATCCTGATCATTTACCCATTCCTGCAGAAATACTTCGCCAGCGGTATCATGCTGGGCGCGGTCAAAGGTTAAGGCGGAGAAAGGAGTTTTGCTATGGCTAAAATGACGATCAATATGATCTCTTACACATTAAAGAGAACTGTCGATATCACAGTGGTCCTTCCCACGGCTACGATTCCGGAATCCATGGGAATGAGCGGAAACAAGGACTGTCTTTCCTATCAGGGGAAACCGAAATTCCCGGTTCTGTACCTGTTCCACGGTATGGGTAATAACCATGCGCAGTGGACCGGATATACCAACGTTGAACTCTTCGCGGAAGAGCGCAGCATTGCGGTCGTAATGATCTCAGCAGAGAATAAGTCCTATGTTGAAGTAAATGGTGAGGATTTCTACAGTTTCATCGAAGTGGAACTGCAGGATTTCATTACCGGGACCTTCCCGATCTCCAACAGACCGGAGGATACCTATATTGCCGGATTGTCCATGGGCGGTTACGGCACGCTGGTCCACGCGCTGCGTAATCCGGAAAAATACGCGGCGGCCGGAGCTTTTTCCGCTGCGATCGAACTCAACCCGAAAGCGCTGCTTGGTCCGATCACGGTAGAAGACGGCGACGTGGATATGTCCAAGATCAGTGCAGGAGTGGATCCTTCGATCGATCCAAACAGCCTGGCTGACAAACTGATCGCGGAAGGCAAACCTTTCCCGAAGATGTATATTGCCTGCGGCGAAGATGATTTTCTTTTTGAGACCAATAAGAAATTCAAAGACAAACTGGTTGCGGCCGGTGTGGATGTGACCTGGGATTCTCTTCCCGGCTATGGTCATGTCTGGCGTTTCTGGAACATCGAAGTGGAGAAATTCCTGGACTTTATTCCCAGAACGGATGCCTATGCCGGTTTGAAACGACAGATTTAAAACAAGATTTCTCATAGAACGGGGCTGCCAAATGCAGCCCCTTCTGTGATGGAGAAGAGGGCTTTATGAAACTGTTTGATCCGGAGGGGATCGCTTTCTCCCTCCTTACGGATACTTTTGATCTGGTTTTCGCCAATGTGCTGTTTCTGATCTGCTGTCTGCCGGTGATCACCATCGGTCCGGCAATCAGTGCACTGTATAAAGTGTGCCGCAATATTCAGGAAGACAGGGGCAGTGGCGTCGCCAGGACATTCTTTTCCGCGTTCAAGGACAATCTGAAGGAAGGGATCATTGCCTGGCTGATCATCGCGGGATTATTGCTTCTCTGCGGAGTCGATTTCTGGTATTGGTTCCATTATTCCACAGGCACTACGCAGCAGATCATGCTGGTCCTGTGCGGAGGGATCGTCGCTCTGATCCTGATGTGTGCGCAGTGGATATTTCCCATTCAGTATCAGTTCAGGAATACGGTAAAGAATACATTAAAAAACAGTTTATTATTTGCGCTTAAGTATCTCATTCCTACCTTACTGATGAGTGTATTGACAGCTGGCTGGCTGTTTTTGCTGCTTTATTTTGATTATCTGCGCATCTTGTTTCTTATCATTGGAATCAGCCTGCCTGTCTTTCTGAAAACATATTATATCCGAAAAATATTTAAGCAGTATCTTCCGGCTGAAGAGAACACACCGGAGGAATAAAGAAAGGAGTCATCGATGGCAAAACAATTTATTTGTACCTCGACAGAACCGATCGTTAAGACAAAAGCCGGAAAGTACAGAGGTTTTATCGTGGATGGAACCTATACTTTCCATGGAATCAAATATGCGGACGCTGAGCGTTTTCAGATGCCGAAAGCTCCCAAGAAATTTGAAGGCGTTAAAGATGCCCATTCCTATGGATTTGTCTGTCCGATGCTTTCACCTGAAACGGCGACTGGTGAGATCATGGTGCCTCATCGCTACTGGCCAAAGGATGAAAACTGCCAGTACCTGAATATCTGGTCTCAGTCGATCGATAAAAAAGCAAAGAAGCCTGTCATGGTTTGGCTGCACGGCGGCGGATTTGCTGCCGGATCTTCTATTGAACAGATCTGTTATGACGGAGAGAACCTTTCACGCTTCGGCGATGTCGTTGTTGTAACTTTGAACCACCGCCTGAATATCCTCGGATATCTGGATCTTTCTCCCTTTGGAAAGAAATATAAGAATTCCGGAAACGCGGGCAACGCTGATCTGGTGGCTGCGCTTAAATGGATCCACGACAATATTGCGGGCTTCGGCGGCGATCCGGACAACGTGACCATTTTTGGCCAGTCCGGCGGAGGTATGAAAGTGTGGACGCTGATGCAGACCCCCGCGGCGGATGGATTGTTCCATAAGGGCATCATCCAGAGTGGTGTGATCGATGGTTTTGTCAGCAATGAAAAGCAGGATGGAACGATCATTGTCAAAGCACTGCTCAAGGAACTTGATATTCCGGAAGATGAAGTGGAAAAACTGGAGACCGTTCCCTATGAGAAGCTGGCGGCCGCGTATAATAAAGTCAGTCCGGAGATCGCGAAAACCGGTGCGTATATTGGCGGCAATCCTCTGGCAAATGACTGGTATCTGGGTGATCCCGTTACTTGCGGTTTTACGGATCACGCAAAAACCATTCCGGTAATGATCGGTTCCGTGTTCGGTGAATTTGCTTTTGGGCCCGGTGTCCATCACAAATATGACCTTTCCGAGGACGAGATCTTGGAAATGCTTAAGAAAAAATATAAAGGCAGTATTGTTAAGTTTGTGAAGTTGTTCAAGAAGTCCTATCCTGAAAAGAATCTTTCCGACGCCCTGGTGATCGATTCTATTTTCCGGGCCCCCACGATCAACTTTATAAAAGCGAAAGCCGAACATCCCGAATCAGCGACTTATTCCTATCTCTTTGCTTTTGAGTTTCCATTTGATGACGGAAAACCGGCATGGCATTGCTCAGAACTCCCGTTTGTATTCCACAATACCGATAAAGTCGTGATCTGTGGAAAGCCGGGTGCTTCCGATGAGCTGGAAGAGAAGATGGCCATGGCATGGGTGAATTTCGCGAAATACGGCAATCCGAATACAGAGCTTTTGCCGGAGTGGGCAGCCTGTGTTCCCGGGGACGAAGCAACCATGATCTTTGATGAGAAGTGTGAAGTCAAGCATAACTTTGATCATGCGCTGATCAAACGCCACCTGGAAATCGCTCCGTCCTTCTGGGAGATGTTCCGTCCTAAAGAGGATGATGAAGAAGTGGTGATCCTGCACTGAGGAGAAAGGAATCCATATGATCGATCTTAATCTGTATGAAGAGTACTACCACATGACCAAGATCTTCCCTCATACGTTTATGGTATCGTCCAAAACCCAGCATACGCCTTTTGGAAGTGATAACTATATTCTGGAGGGAGATGAGTGCGCGCTTTGTATTGATTCCGGAATGACACCGCTGGACTACTATGCTTATGTTTGTTCTTTGACGGATCTTCCTGTCCTGGGCGTAATCAATACCCATTCTCATTTCGACCATACCGGCGGAAACGGCTATTTCCCGAAGGTCTTTATGAATCCGCTGGCCGAGAAAGGGGCCAAGACGCCGTTCAATGACGCGTTGGGAGGAGAAGTCTATGAGTATCCTCTGGACTATGAGATCACACCGGTCAAAGACGGCGATATCATTGATCTGGGAAGTCGGGTGCTGGAGATCATTGAGATCGGCGCCCATGATCTTTCCAGCATCGCGATCCTGGACAAAACCAACCGGATCCTTTTCTCCGGAGATGAACTGGAAAGCGGCTGGTGCAATATAGGCAGTTTTGGTCCCGCGGATCCCAGACAGACGATCCTCACTCATTATCAGAACATGCGTAAACTCAAAGCCCGTGCGGATGAATTCGACTGGATCTGTCCCGGGCATCATGGCGCTCCGCTGCCCAAGGACCTGTTAAACCATGTGCTGATCGCAGATAAAATGATCCTGGACGGTGCTCCCGGTGATCCCAATATTCCGTTGAAGAACGGAGGAGGATTTATCAAGAACGAGGACCAGAAAGTCCGGGCGATGCGCTATAAAATGGCACATATCGGCTTCAATATCGACCGAGTCCGGTAACAAGGGTCATGACAAAAAGGAAATCGGACAAAAGTAACAAATGATGTATAAAAAATTTGTTGAATCGCTCCATTTTCTTATACTGAAAAAACGTGTATATTATTACGTAGAATTAATCTAATTGCTATGCAAGGAGGCTAAAATGGCAAGTTTATCACTGAGAAACATCAAGAAAACCTACGGCAACGGCATTACCGCTGTTAACAATTTCAACCTGGATATCGAAGATCAGGAATTCATCATCTTCGTAGGCCCGTCCGGATGCGGTAAGTCTACGACCCTTCGTATGATCGCAGGTCTGGAAGAGATCAGTGACGGCGAGCTTTATATCGGCGACAAACTGATGAATGATGTCGCTCCCAAAGATCGTGATATCGCCATGGTTTTCCAGAACTATGCGCTTTATCCTCATATGACCGTTTTCGATAACATGGCTTTCGGTCTGAAACTTCGCAAGACCCCCAAAGCCGAGATCGAACAGCGTGTTCATGAAGCTGCCCGTATCCTTGAGATCGAGCATCTGCTGGATCGTAAACCGAAGGCTCTTTCCGGAGGTCAGAGACAGCGTGTTGCTATGGGACGTGCCATCGTCCGTAATCCGAAGGTCTTCCTGATGGACGAACCTCTGTCCAACCTGGATGCTAAACTTCGTGTCCAGATGCGTATTGAGATCTCCCGTCTGCATGAAAGACTGAACGCGACCATTATCTACGTTACCCATGACCAGGTCGAGGCTATGACCCTTGGTACCCGTATCGTCGTTATGAAAGATGGTCTTATGCAGCAGGTCGACTCTCCGGTTAAACTGTACAACGAGCCGCAGAACCTGTTCGTTGCCGGATTCATTGGTTCTCCTCAGATGAACTTTGTTGATGCTGTTCCTCAGAAAGAAGGCAACAATATTTACCTCACTTTCCATGGTCAGAAAGTTCTTCTGACGAACGAGAAAGCCCGTAAGGTCGTCGATGGCGGATATATCGGCCAGACAGTCGTTATGGGTATTCGTCCGGAAGATATCCACGAGACAGATCTGGCGCTGCAGCAGTGGCCGGATGATACCATCGTGGCAGAAGTCAACGCGACGGAACTTCTTGGTGCGGAGATGCATCTGTACATCAATATCGATGAAGTGGATCTGGTTGCCAAAGTCAGCCCCAGACTTCAGGTCAAGAATGGCGACAAGGTCAAACTGGCGCTGGATGCGAATCGTATCCATGTATTCGACAAAGAGACCGAACTTACCATTACAAACTAAAACAAAGCATTTATGTGAAGAACCCCTCGCGTTGATATGCGAGGGGTTTTTTATATCATCCGATCGGTTCGAGACGGATATGTGAAGGATCGAAAAGAATAAAATATTAACAAAAAGTTTACGCGGATGTGGTAATATGATAAAATATCTCTGTTATGTTGGAGAAAAATGATCATGAACGGAGAGATTAGAATGAGTCAGATTCCAAATCCTCAAAACAATCAGTTGCAGCCCCAGGGGCAGACGCCGTATCAGTCCGGGCCTCAGGGGCAAATGCCATATCAGTCCCAGCCGCAGGGGCAGATGCCTTATCAGTCTCAGCCGGTACAACAGTCTTTTGCGTCTCAATATTCTTATCAACCGGGATATTATCCGCCTCCAGTGACCAAACAGCCCAAAAAGCGCGGTATCGGGATGTTCTTCCTGGGTCTTGCGATCGGACTGTTTATCATGGCGATCGTCCTTCTGGCCAACAGTCTGGTAAAAAGAGGAGACGAGCTGGAACAGATCGCTAGGAAAGACGGCGGTCTAACAGAAGAAGAAGCGTACCTGCTGCTCAATAAAGTCGACCTGCTGGTCCGCGGGATCGATGACAGATACTATGATTATGTAGAGACCGATGTCCTGCTGGACGGCGCCTATCATGGGATCGTTAACGCGCTGGGCGACAAATACGCCGCATATTATAATCAGGAAGAATATGCTTCCTTTATCGAAAGCTCGACAGGAAGCTATGTAGGTATCGGTGTGACTGTCAGCCTGGACGAAGAAGGAAGAGGCGCGCATGTCGAAGATGTGAATCCCAGTGGTGGCGCGTATACGGCCGGTATTCAGGTAGGCGATATCATTATTGGCGCGGACGGCGCGGACTTTACGGGCCTGACCCTGGATGAGATCGTATCCCATATCCGGGGAGACGAGGGGACAAAAGTCGATGTGACTTTTCTTCGTGACGACCAAAGCCATACTGTTACGATCGAAAGAAAACGTCTTGCGACGATCACCTGCCGCAGCGGTATGCTGGAGGGAAATGTCGGATATATCGCTTTATCGGGATTCGAAGGTACGACGACAAGTCAGTTCAAAGAGGCTCTGGAGAATCTGAAAGCCCAGGGTATGACCGCGCTGATCCTGGATCTTCGTGATAATCCCGGCGGACGGGTAGACGTTGTGACCGCGATCGCGGATGAACTGCTGCCGGAAGGTCTGGTCATGTACATGGAAGATAAAGACGGCAACAGAGAGAGCTACTATTCGACGGATGATATCGGCGATTTCGATTATCCGCTGGTCGTGCTCGTCAACGGTAATTCCGCCAGCGCTTCCGAACTGCTTTCCGGCGCGATCCAGGCGAGAGGAGCCGGTGTACTGGTAGGCACGAAGACTTTCGGCAAAGGGATCGTTCAGACGACAGTTCCATTCTATGATATGTCTGCTTTGAAAGTGACCACGGACCGTTATTATCTGCCGGATGACCGGTGTATCCACGGAGAAGGGATTGAACCGGACTATGTCGTGGAACTGCCGGAAAATGAAACACTCAATACATTAAGAGGACTGGAACAGGTACCGGATATCTCCAGAGATACGCAGCTGCAAAAAGCGATGGAACTTCTGGGTCATCCGTATAGTGCGGGACAGGAGGGAACCCCGTGACAGAGAAAACGAAAAAGATCCTGGAGCTTCTGGAAAAAGAATACCCGGATGCCCATTGTGAACTGAATTTCTTTACACCGCTTCAGCTTCTGACAGCCACAGTGCTCTCGGCGCAGACAACGGACAGACAGGTCAATAAAGTGACGGAGAAAATGTTCAAAGATCATCCGGACCTGGATTCCATGCTGGGGATGAGCCGGGAGGATATCATTGGCTATATCCGGTCCATCGGTTTCTTTAATTCGAAAGCCGATCATCTGTATCTGATGTGGCGGATGATCAAGGAAGACTTTGGCGGTGAGGTGCCGCGGACGATGGAAGAACTGACCAGGCTTCCCGGCGTCGGAAGAAAAACTGCCAATGTCGTTATGTCCAACGCTTTCGATATACCGGCGATCGCGGTCGACACCCATGTTTTCCGGGTAGCGAACCGGCTGGGCCTCGCTAAGGCCAAAGATGTGGTCGAAACGGAAAAACAGCTCATGGAAAACATCGATGAGGCATACTGGTCAAGAGCGCATCATCTGCTGATCTTTCATGGGAGATATTGCTGCAACGCCAGAAAACCCATGTGTGAAGCCTGTCCTGTCAAAGAACTCTGTCAATCTTACTCCGGGAGGGAATAGAAAATGCAGGAAGAATTATTCCTGGAACAGATGGTCCGTCGTGGAACGGACAAGGAAGTCCTGATCAAACGGATCCTGATCGTAGCAAGCGCTGTGGTCATTGCCGTTTTCCCGTATGTCCTTTCTATCTCTGTCGGGTATCTGATCGGTCCGGTACTGATGGTAGCTATGGCGCTCACGGTCTGGATCCTGTGGCGGCGTGTGTACCGTGAATATGAATATATCTTTACGGATGGCAACCTGGATGTGGATGTTGTTTTCAACCGGTCCGGCCGCAAGCATGTGGCCACATTTGACGTCAAGAAGGCCAGACTGATCGCCCCGGTAGGTGACGAAAAAAATAAGGCCCTCATCGAGGGCCGGTATCAGAAGGTCATCAGCGCGGATTCCGGACTGCATCCGGACGACTGCTATGTGCTTCTGGGAGAGATAGGGAATCAGACCTGCAAACTGATCTTTGAGCCGAATGAAGAACTCCTGAAGGCGATCAAGCGTTATCAGCCCAGAAATACTATCTGTTAATTGTGCGAAGGTCGGGTCCGAAGAAAGGAACGAACTGGTAGTAACCTTTAAAACGAGAGTATAAACGGTCCATATAGAGACTGCGAAGCCGCTCCGGCTCCAGATTGGTGGAGACGAGAGTGGCTTTGTTTTTCAGGATCCGCTGATTGAAGCACTCAAACAGATCCGCGGCGGTCACCTGGTTGAGATACTCGGAGCCGAGATCATCAATGATCAAAAGATCGACCTCGCTGATCTGATCGTGGATCAGCTGCGCCTTATCCTGCATCTCGGCATTACGGTGAAAACGATATTCTTCCATCGCGGAGCAAAGCTGATTGGCGGTGAGATAAAGAACCGTGAATCCGCGATCGAGGATCATCTTGGCTATGCAATCACAGAGAAACGTTTTTCCGGTACCCGGACCACCGTAGAAGATCATACTGTGCGGTTCGTTATTCGGGAACTGTTCCGCAAAGGCATAGGCCATTTTGGAAACGTTGGCCATATTCTTGCGTGGAGAGACTTTTTGCCCTTCCAGGACATTGCGGGAGAAGAGGCCTATATTAAAGGTCTGAAAGTTGTTTCTCATCAGTTCTTCCCGAATGCCGGAAGCTTCGTAGGCATCATCGATCAGCCGCTGTACAAGGCAGCGACACCTTTTTCCATCCACAAAACCGGTATCCTTGCAGTAAGGACACTGGTAAACGGGATCCGCGTAGTTTTCAGGGATCTGAGCTTCCAGCAGAAGCTCCTTTTTTTCGTTTCTGAGTTTCTGATTGTTCTTTTTGAGTTCAAGAAGCAGTTCTTCCTTGCTTTTTTCGGGAGATTGCAGGTAAGCCCGTACGGCGCTGATACCAGTCTGTTCCAGTGCCTGATCGATCTCGCGGATACGCGGGATCTTCTGATATACCTCCATACGGCGAAAAGCGGCGTCAGACTCAGCCTGCCGCCTCTTTTCGTCGTATTCATGCCAGATTTTCGGTTGAATCGGAATAGACATAATCAATCTTCGCTTTCTTCAGGAGCCGGTTTTGCCAGCTTTTCATAGGTCGCATAGTCATAGTAAGGAGTAGTGGAAGGAGTAAAATAGGAACCTTTGCGATTCTGGGAGGATACGCCCTGATTCATACCGGAGGAAACTTTCGTCTCACGAAAAGCGGAGTCAAGCGCGGCAATATCAGACAGCGTCTTAACGCTTTGCTGATACCAGGGGTTCAGGATCCCTTCCATATATTTAAAACTCGCTTTTCCGGTTTTCTGGAAAGTACGGCGGGCAGCTTCCAGAATAATATCCAGAGAAAAGCCATACTGGTAGATCCAGCGGTCGAAGTATTCCTGCTCGGTATCGTTCGGCGTATGATAGTTCATCCCAAGCGCCTTGAATACAGGAAGATACAGTTTGAAACGAAGCATGTACTTTTCAGCGGCTTCGACTGAGTCGATCTGATGATCGGACCAGTCTTCCGCGACTTTTTCCATATACCGGAACGAGCGATTACCGGACTCGATACAGGTCTGGATCAGGAAAAGGATCACATCCACGTCCAGACGGTAATAGTCCAGAAAACCGAAGAGGATCATCATGTCCGACGGTCCGAGCGGTTGACCGAGAAGGTTTTCTGCGCTTCTGAAAAGCCGTTTGGTCGTGGGATTTCTGGAATAGATCTCGATTTCCTCGGGGGAGTAGACAGGCTTACGCTCGACCCGGATGACCTTGGCCTCGGGCGGCGTCTGTACACGATCCTCCGAAATATGAGTCCCTTTGGGCGGCATCGGTTTTTGCGCACCAAAAGAAATCCATAGCTGCTCCCCATCCTGGCGCAGTGTAAGAACACCCTGCTTTTGCCAGTAGGTAAGAGCCTGGAGGACGTCAGATTCTAACATATGAAGCATTTCCGCTGCCTTGGCAGTGGAGAAATCAGGTATATTACGGTAGAAAGACCGAAAAACGTACAGATATACTTTCACATAATTGCCGTTGGCTTCCGGCATATCATGAAGAATGAACTGATCAGACACAGGTATTTGAAAATCATACTGATCCTGGTTAAAAAATAAGGCAGGCATGGCGTTTTTCCTTGTTTTATCTCTATTTATCTCTCTATAAGCCGAAGGTTCTTCCTTCGACGATTCAAATATAGCACATTCAAACTTGTTTGTGAAGAGGGCCGCAATTCCCAAAGAAAACGGAAGAAGAACAAAAGGTTATCCACTTTTTTGTGGATAACCCGCGAAACGAACACAGAAGACGCTTAAAAACAACTGTTTATGTTCATGGTTTTCCACAAAACCGGAAAATCTATCCCCAACATGTGAACAAGTGTTTGAAAGCGAACGATTGTGGATAATGTGGATAATTATTCTTCTCCCAAGGAAGACAGGAGGTCAGCGGCGATTTTTACAGCATTTCCCGCTCCCATAGTAATCAACATGTCGCCTGTTGAAATCTTTTTTTCTAAAAATTTTTCGATCTCTTCGAACACCGGAATATGAACAGCATCCACACCTTTCTGACGAAGTGCTTCCGCCAGCATCGCAGAGGAGACTTCTCCGGTATCGACCTCGCGAGCCGCGTAAATATCGCATAAAATCACGTGATCCGCCAGGGAAAGCGCGTCAACGAAATCATTAAAGAAACTGATCGTTCGACTGTAGGTGTGAGGCTGGAAAACCACATACAGTTCCCGGAAGGGTACTTCGTGAGCGGCTTTCAGCTGGGCTTTGATCTCTGTGGGATGGTGAGCGTAGTCGTCGATCACTTTTGCGCCGTGGTAATCGCCCAGATATTCGAAACGTTTCTTCGTACTTTGATAGGAAGCGATCCCCTCTCGAACAGCATCGAACGAAATGCCTTCCGAAACGGACAGCGCCGCCGCGAGAAGCGCGTCGTAAACCATATGCATGCCGGGCAGATACAGATCCAGCTGACCAAGATCTTTTCCACGTTCGATCAGATGGAACGAATAGCCAAGGCCGGTCTTGTGGTGGACCAGATCCGATACGGTAAAGTCCGCCGGTTCATCCAGAGAAGCGGTGACGATCCGGATATCCTTGTCTTTGACAAGGGTAGAAAACAGAGGAGCAAGCGAAGGGGACGTGACCAGCGCGCCGCCTTCTTTCATTCCATCCACAAATTTCTGGAAGGAATGCTGCTCGTTCTCAAAGGTCTTGAAATAGTCCAGATGTTCCGGTTCGATATTGGTGATGATATTGTATTTGGCATGGAAGTGAAGGAAACTGTCGGTATACTCACATGCTTCGATGATCATGGGATCGCCCTGGCCGATCCGGAAATTCGTACCGGTATTATGAAGGATGCCTCCAATATTAAAGGATGGATCCCGTCCGGCTGCCATATAGATATGAGCCAGGATACTGCTGGTGCTGGTCTTCCCGTGGGAACCGGCGACCGCGATGGGTGTATCATAATGATCAAACAGCCGTCCGAGCATCTCCGCGCGGGATAAAACTTCCGCGCCGCTTTTTCTGGCAGCGATAAGTTCCGGGTTGTCCTCGTGAATGGCTGCGGTATAAACGATGGTATCGATGTCAGGGGTGATGTTTTCCGCCTGCTGGGGAATTCGTACAGGAATGCCTGCCTGCATCAGCAGCGGATACGTATCACCGATCTGACGGTCGGAGCCGGTGACCTCATATCCCAGAGCCTTCATGGCACAGGCGATGCCACTCATGCTGATCCCGCCGATACCGATAAAATGTATATGTTTCATTCGATCCTTTTCTCCTGAAAAAGCCTTACAAGTTCTGCATAACTAATTGATTATATCACAGGTTCATGATAAAATAAAGTTCTATCAAAAAAACATATCGGGAGTTTACCATGTACTTAATTGCAGGATTGGGAAACCCGGAGAGACGGTACGCCGCGACAAGACATAATGTCGGCTTCGAGGCGGCCTTTCGCGTGCATGAAAAAGAACATTTCCCCATGGAACACGGGAAGTTTCAGGCAATGGTTTCCCTTGGAAAGATCGGAGGAGAGAGCGTCGTTCTGATCCGTCCCATGACCTATATGAATCTTTCCGGCCGGGCGGTCAGAGAGACGATGAACTATTTTGAGATCCCGCCGGAAAACGTGATCGTGATCTATGATGATGTCTCGCTTCCCTTCGGGACGATCCGGGTAAGACGAAGCGGCAGTGCCGGAGGGCACAACGGAATGAAAAGCATCATCACGGAGATCGGTTCACAGGACTTTCCCCGGGTACGGATCGGCGTGGGAGAAAAACCGGAAGGATGGGACCTGGCGGATTATGTTCTTTCACACTTCTCAAAGGAAGAGATCGAACAGATCAGCCGGACGATCGATGAAGCAGCCGACGCCGCGATCTCCATCATTACAAATGGGATCGAAAAGACCATGAACATCTACAATACCAAAGGAAAAGCCGATGAGTGAACATGAAAGGATGCATGGGATCTACAGTCCGATCCGGCATCAGAGTTATATCGAAACGGCACTTAGCCACATTAAGGATAAAAAGCCGTTTCTGATCAGCGGATTGGGTGATTCGGTGCAGAATCATCTTTCACAGGCACTGGCGAACTTCTCTCATCATCCGCTGCTTGTCATCGTACCGAATGACCTGAAGGCCAGGGAAGTTGCGGAAGAGATGCGTTTTTACGACCCGAAGGGGACATTTTTCCTCCCGGCCAAGGATCCGCTGTTTTATAGTGTAGACGTCCGGGGCCTGGCGATAGAAGAAAGCCGGATGAAGGTCTTTCGCGCGCTCAGGGAAGGACGTGTCAGTACGCTGGTCTTGTCTGTCGAAGCGCTGTATGACCGGCTGATCCCCAAGAAGATCTGGGAAAGCTTTGTGATCCGCCGACGGATTGGCCAGGATCTGCCCCTGGAGGAACTGATCCCCCGGCTGGTGCTCATGGGATATGAGCGAAACGATCAGGTGGAAGGCCCCGGACAGTTCGCGGTACGCGGCGGGATCGTGGATATTTACCCAATCGCGCAGGATGAGGCGGATGATAACGCGGTCCGTATCGAACTGTGGGGGGACGAGATCGACTCGATCCGTGTACTGGACGCGGAGACTCAGCGCTCCCAGCAACGACTTGAATATGTGACGATCTTTCCGGTATCAGAGATCCTGATCCAGGAAGATAAACTGGACGAGGGTATCAGGAAGATCCGCCGGGAGATGGAAGAGGAAGAAGCGATTCTTCGAAGTCTTTCGCTGGAAGAGGAAGCGGATCGGATCCGGGGAATGACGGAGCATTTTCTGAACCGGCTGGCTTCCGGCAAGATGCGGGGACTCGAAAGCTATACCAATCTGTTCTATGATGAGACCGTCAGTATACTGGATTATATCGACCCGGAAAGTCTGCTCATATTCCAGGAGCCGGCCAGGATCCGCGAGAGGATCCGTCTTTTGAAAGACGAACTGTCGCAAAGCCTGGAAGGACGGCTTCGCGGTGGTTACCTGCTGCCGTCCCAGAAGGAAATGTTCCCCGACTTTGACGAGATCGAGGAAGAAATGAGGTCTTATGCACGGGTATTTCTGTGCAGCCTTTTATCCAGTACGCAGGACGCCTTCTATATCCAGGATATCCTGCGGGTGAACAGCCGTTCGGTCAACGTACTTTCTTCCGAGCCGCGTATGCTGCTGGAAGAGATCAAAGCGAATATCTCTCTTGGCTACAGTACGATCCTTTTGTACGAGAGCGGACTTCGCGCGGAAAGGGCTGTGTCACAGCTGAAAGAGGAGGAGATCCCCGCCTATTTATTTGAGGATTTTACTTCAGATATCAAGCCCGGTACCGTTGTCTGCGCGAAAGGAAGCCTGAAACGGGGATTCGTCTATCCGGATGCCAAATTCTATGTCATTTCCATGCAGGAGATGGCAGAAAAAAGCAAACGGGGAAAAAGTAAAAGAAGGCGCAGGTTCAAATCCGGTGAAAGGATCGAGAACTTCAGCGATCTGTCGGTAGGGGATTATGTCGTTCATGAGAACCATGGTGTCGGGATCTATCAGGGCATCGTACAGATGGATGACGAGAATTCACGCAGGGATTATTTCAAGATCCTCTATAAGGACGGAGGCGTGCTGTACGTTCCGACCACATCTCTGGATATCCTGCAGAAATATGTCGCGGGAGAGGATGCCGCGCCGAAGATCAACAAGCTGGGCGGAAACGACTGGCAAAGAACCAAAGCGAAAGTAAAGGAAAGCGTCCGTAAACTGGCGGAAGATCTGCTGGTCCTATACGCGGAGCGGCAGAGCCGGGCCGGATTTCCTTTTGGAAAAGATACCGTTTGGCAGCGGGAGTTCGAAGACGCTTTCCCGTTTGAAGAAACGGAAGACCAGATCGCGGCCATTGAAGATACGAAGCGCGATATGGAAAGCCATCATATCATGGATCGTCTGATCTGTGGCGATGTGGGTTACGGAAAGACGGAGATCGCGATCCGGGCCGCGTTCAAAGCCGTGCAGGACAGTAAACAGGTCGCACTGCTGGCGCCTACCACGATCCTGGCCCAGCAGCATTACAATACCTTTGTGAGCCGGATGAAAGACTATCCGGTGACGGTCGGGCTTTTGTCCCGTTTCAATACGCCAAAACAAATGAAAGAGACCATTTCCGGACTGAGAGCGGGAACGGTGGATATCGTGATCGGAACACACCGGCTCCTGTCAAAGGATGTGGAATTCAAAGATCTGGGACTTCTCGTCGTGGATGAGGAACAGCGGTTCGGGGTTTCTCACAAGGAGAAGATCAAGGCGATGAAAAAAGATGTCGACGTATTGACGCTTTCCGCCACGCCGATCCCCAGGACGCTCCACATGAGCCTGAATGGGATGCGGGATATGTCTCTTCTCGAAGAAGCGCCGCAGCACAGGATCCCGGTCCAGACATATGTCATGGAAGATGATGAGCAGATGGTAAGGGAAGCTGTCTATCGCGAACTCGGAAGAGGGGGACAGGTCTTCTATCTGTACAATCGTGTGAACAATATCGAAATGGCCGCGCACCGACTGCAGGAACTGATCCCCGAAGCCAGAGTCGAGGTGGCGCACGGACAGATGGATGAGAGGCAGCTGGAAAAAGTCATGCTGCGATTTGTGGAAGGAGATATCGATGTCCTGGTCTGTACGACGATCATCGAGACGGGACTGGATATCCCGAACGCGAATACGCTGATCGTCCGGGACGCGGATGCCATGGGCCTTTCTCAGCTCTATCAGCTGCGGGGACGGGTAGGACGTTCCACCAGACTGGCTTACGCCTATTTCCTGTACCGACAGGGAAAGGTCCTGCCGGAGGCAGCGGAAAAACGACTGGAAGCGATCGGAGAGTTTACGGATTTCGGAAGCGGCTTTAAGATCGCTGTCCGAGATCTGCAGATCCGCGGAGCGGGCAATATCCTGGGACCGGAACAGCATGGACACATGGGGGCTGTCGGCTATGACCTGTACTGCAAGCTGCTCAGGGAAGCCATGGATACACTTCGTGACAGGCCGCCGGAAGAAGCCTTTGAGACCACTGTTTACATCAAGGTGGACGCGTTTATTCCATCATCGTATATCAGCAACGAACGGCAGAAGCTCGAAGCCTACAAGAAGATCGCTGTCATCCGCGGCGAGGAAGACTATGACGAGATGTTCGATGAGCTGATCGATCGTTATGGGGATATGCCGCAGAGCGTACACAACCTCCTGATGATATCCTATATCAAATCTCTCGCGAACATGAGCGGAGCCGAGGTGATCGAGTACACAAAGGGACAACTCAGCCTCAAGCTCAGACAGGACGCGAAGATCGACTTTGAAAAGCTTCAGGCCTATCTTTTAGCGAATAAAGCGGAGGCGAAACTGCTGACGGGGCTTGGGCAGACGAAGCTGCAGGTGAGAGTGCAGGATAGTCCGAAGGACGATGTACTGCTCGGCAATATCCTGAAGAAAATGAAAGAGATCTCCGCGCTGAGGATCCAGGAAGAAGGGCAGGAAGAACAGAATGAGTGAAACGAAAAAACGTTATTTCTCCCCTCTTGGAAGAGTCGTGCTGGTTTTCTTTCTGGTGATCATGTTCGGTGTTTTGTTTCTCGCCTGGATCCGTGAAAGACAGAAACCGGAAAAGCTGAAGGTGCTGGAGATCGAACAGGAAGCTGTCTATATCAATGAAGCCATGATCTATTACCGTCTGATGGAAGACGCGTTCGAACAAAAAGGCGGCGAGGAGATCTGGACGTTGGATGTACTGGGAGTGGACGTGCGGCAGACAGCGCTTGACCGGGTACTGGAATCCGTGATCCGGATCAAAGCAGCCGCAAAGGCGGCAGGCAGCGTGTCTTCCTCGGAGGAGGCAGAGATCCTGCGCCTTCAGGAAGTGCTGAAAAAGTACCTGGGTGAAGAATATTGCCGGATCCATGAGATCGATGACGAGACGCTGGCGAAAGTAGCGGAAGATAATTATCTGGCTTATCGGTATGAACACAATGTGCGTTTTCTGTACAGTGAGATCGAAGACGATATACAGTCCGGTATGACGGAGAAATTCGGTGTCTATGACAATACACGGACCATGAACGATTACCTTTCCAGAGTTATCCTTGAGCCGATCATGTTTTATACAGGGACCTTCGTAGAAGGGGAATGGACGATGTATCCGGCGGTCCAGAGGGAGCAGATCCTTGAGATCGCCAAGTCTGTCCGGGAAAGGATCGACACAAAAAACTATTATACCATGGCAAAGCAGTTCGGCGAGAATGCTTCCGTTTCCGATAACCCGGTCTTCCAGCAGGGAGAAGTCACCTGTTTGGAAGAAAGGTTCGGACAAGTGTATAAAGGACAGATCGACCGTTCGGTCAGAGACCAGATCTTCTCACTACAGATAGGAGAGATCTCGCCGATCATCGAGACGCCGTACGGTTATCTGATCGTTCGGATCACAGGTTTCCGGCAGCCGACAGACAAGGACAAGGAAGAATATGACAGGCAGTTATCTCTGGCAAAAGCCGAGTACAGAACAGAGCTGACAGAAGAGCTGAAGGCACGTCGTCTTTCGCTGGAACTGGATCGTCTGGTGGAGGAAACCGAAGTCGTCCGATATGATGATCTGTTTGCGGAATATGTGCGTGAACATGAGTAAGTGCTTCTTGACAATTATGCCTGCCTGTCGTAAAATATTTCTGAAGAACTTAATCCCACAATTGAATGGAGGTTGATTCCAATGGTAAAAGTTGCTATTAATGGTTTTGGTCGTATCGGTCGTCTGGCTTTCCGTCAGATGTTCGAGGCTGAGGGTTATGAAGTCGTTGCTATCAACGATCTGACCAGCCCCAAGATGCTTGCTCATCTGCTGAAATATGATACCGCTCAGGGTTCCTTCTGCGGACGTATCGGCGAGAACAAGCACACGGTCGAAGCCACTGATGATTCTATCATCGTTGACGGCAAAGAGATCAAGATCTATGCCATCAAAGACGCGAAAGATGCTCCCTGGGGCGAGCTGGATGTGGATGTAGTGCTTGAGTGCACAGGTTTCTACACCTCTAAGGAAAAATCCATGGCTCATATCGCTGCCGGTGCGAAGAAAGTCGTTATCTCTGCACCCGCCGGCAACGATCTGAAGACCATCGTCTTCAGCGTTAACGAGAAAGAACTGACTGCCGAAGACCAGATCATTTCTGCCGCTTCCTGCACGACCAACTGCCTGGCTCCCATGGCCAAAGCTCTGAACGACTATGCTCCGATCCAGTCCGGTATCATGACCACCGTTCACGCGTACACCGGTGACCAGATGATCCTTGACGGCCCCCACAGAAAAGGCGACCTTCGCCGTGCTCGTGCAGGCGCTGTCAATATCGTTCCCAACAGCACCGGCGCTGCCAAAGCGATCGGCCTGGTTATTCCCGAACTGAACGGCAAACTGATCGGTTCCGCTCAGCGTGTTCCGGTCTGCACCGGTTCCACCACTCTGCTTGTCGCTGTCGTTAAGGGCAAAGACATCACCAAAGACGGAATCAATGCTGCTATGAAAGCTGCTTCCAGCGCTTCCTACGGCTACACTGAAGAGCCCATCGTTTCTTCCGACGTTATCGGAATGCAGTATGGTTCTCTGTTCGACGCGACCCAGACCATGGTTGCCAAGATCGATGACGATACCTATCAGGTACAGGTAGTTTCATGGTACGACAACGAGAACAGCTACACCAGCCAGATGGTTCGTACGATCAAATACTTCGCTGAACTGAAGTAATAGGATCTAATCTCTCATTCTAAAAAGGGCTGTCCACCCGGGCAGCCCTTTTTTGGGGGCTTTATGGTAAAAATCAATCAATGGATCGATCAAATGCCGGCGACTGTCAAAGTACCGCTGGCACTTCTCTTTTTTCCGGGCAGTGTGTTTTTCCAGGAAATGATCTTTCATCAGTCGGTCTCTCAGACAAGATCGTCTGTGGGCGTTCTGATGCTGCTTCTTTACTCTTTTGTATTAGGCTGTTTCCTTTATCTTCCGACTTATTTCATTCGAAAGAGATGGGTAGCCAAAACGGTCAACTCGATCTTTCTGGCGATCATCGCTGTCCTTTTCCTTGTAGAGTTCTTTATTGTTCAGAAATTTCAGACCTTGTTTGATATACGTACGATCGTCGGCGGCGCGAAAGGGATCGTTCAGGACTTTGTCGGCGCGACGTTTCGTATGATCTTTACGAAATCAGGTCTTTGGCATATTTTTCTTTTCTTTATACCGCTCATTCTGTACCTTCTGTTTTTTGCCCGACTGATGGAAACTTCCGAGTGGAAGATCTCCCATAAGGCCAGATGGATCATCTTTTTTGGTATCGCAATGGTTTGTGTGGATGCTTTTCTGGGCACCAAAATCGTGATGCGAAACAATGAGCAGCTGAAAAAATCTTATAAAGCAAACTATTCCTTTGCCATCGGGGTCGACCGTTTTGGACTGATGACAGGACTTAGGCTGGATCTGATCCGCAAAGGAAATACGGATATGGCCGTATCGATGGAGATCGAAGAGGAATGGGACGACCTGGGAGAGTGGGAGGATTCTCCGACCCAGGAGGACTCGTCGGTGGAAGAAACAAAGCCGGAAGACGAAGATTCAGAACTAACGGAGACTGCTTCTGTAGTAGAGGAACAGGATGTAAACGATCAGACGGAGGAAGAACCGGAAGAAAAACAGCCAAGCATCCTTCCTGAAACCTGGGAAGTCATACCGGCTGTCCAGGATATAGATCTCGAAGCGCTGGCGGAGAACGCGCCTAGCACTTATGTGGCCAATATGCTGCGCTACGCCGCTTCGCAGACGCCTTCCAACACCAACCAGATGACAGGCATTTTCAAAGGGAAAAACCTCATCCTCATCTGCGCGGAGGCCTTCTGTTCCTACGCGATTCGTGAGGACCTGACGCCGACACTGTACCGGATGGCTACCAGAGGCATCAATTTCCTGGACTATACGCAGTCCTACAGCTGCGGGACCACCGGCGGAGAGTGCTCCTATCTGATGGGCGTGCTGCCTGTCGACGGATCCGATTCCATGATGGAGATCATCGGCCATAACAACTACTATACCATGGGAAGCTTTCTTGACCGCGAAGGGTATTACGGAAAAGCTTTTCATAATCACCGCTATACGTATTACAACCGCCATCTGACCCATGAATGGCTTGGCTATTCTGACGGTTATATGGGCATGGGGAACGGGATGGAAGAATTCGTGACTCAGACCTGGGCGGAAAGCGATGTGGAAATGTTCACCGGCACCTATCCGATGTATAAGGATAAGAGCCCGTTCAACATCTATTATATGACGGTCAGCGGTCACGACGAGTATCGGGAAAATGACAATGTCCAGTGCTACTATCACTATGACGAAGTCAAGGATCTTCCCTACAGCTACCAGGTGCAGTGTTACTTCGCCGCCAATCTGGAACTGGAGTACTCCATGCAGTACTTGATCGAGCAGCTGGAAAAGGACGGCCTGGCGGACGATACCGTCATCGTGATCTCTGGCGACCATTTCCCCTACGGGCTCGGCTGGTATGACGCCCTTGGCTACAAGGATGATCTGAATGAGCTGTATGGTTTTACCGTCAAAACGTATCTTGAGCGAGACCAGAATCAGCTGATCATCTGGTCCGGCTGTCTGGAGAAGGAAGATCCCATCGTCGTGGAGGATCCGGTCTGTGCGATCGATGTCCTGCCGACGCTGCTGAACCTCTTCGGATGTGAATGGGATTCCAGACTCCTTCCGGGACGTGATGTCTTCTCCAAGAAACTGGCGCTGGTCTTTGACTGCTATGGAAACTGGAAAACGCCCAAAGGCGTCTATGACGCTTTTACAGGTGTGTTTACCCCCAAAGACCCGAAGATGAACGCGCAGGAAGACTATGTAAAGCGGATCAACGCGACGGTTTCCAATAAGCAGAAATATTGCGGTGTGATCCTGAATACGGATTTCTTCGAGTATATTTTCCCGACGCCGGAAGAAAATGACGGATCATGAAAATAGTTCTTGCTTTTATCTTGCGTTCGGTGTATAATCTATAAGGTTATTGAATATGATTAGTAAAGGAGAGTGAGCCAAGCGGCTCACTCTTCTTGCTGAATAGGACAAATTTGGAGGTTGACTTGAAAAAACAAGAGCTGATCGAACATGTCGAAGCCATTGCCATGAAGCTGGCGGAAGGATTCGGTTATGAGATCGTAGACGTGGATTACGTCAAGGAAGGACCTAACTGGTACCTGAAAGTATTTGCCGACAAACAAGGCGGTTTCTCGATCAATGACTGTGTCGCGCTTTCCCACGCGCTGGAGGAACAGCTGGAAGAAAATGACCCCATTGAGAATGCATATATTCTGGAGGTCAGTTCTCCCGGGCTGGATCGCCCACTGAAGAAAGATAAGGACTTCGTACGCAGTATCGGCAAGCTCGTGGAAGTCAAACTGTTTGAAACGAAGGAAGAACTGCCTGAAAAGAGCTTTACAGCCCTTCTTCAGGCTTATGATCCGGAAAAAGGAATGGTCAGTCTCGAGCTCGAGAATGGAAAGACAGTTCTGGTTTCCCGGAAGGAACTCGCCGGTATCCGGCTGGCTGTTGTTTTCTAACTACGTAGGAGGATAATGGAAAAATGAATGAACTCATCATGGCTCTGGATCTTATCCAGGAGCAGAACGGTATCAACAAAGAAGAGATGTTCCAGGCGATCGAACAGTCGCTGCTGACTGCCTGCAAAAAGAACTTCGGAACATCCGACAATATCGAAGTGACCATGGACAGAAAGACGGGTGCCTTTAAGGTCATCGCCAAGAAGACGGTCGTGGAAGCGGTCCTGGTACCGGCCATGGAGATCTCTCTGGAAGACGCGCAGAAAGAGAATGCCGCGTTCCAGCTGGGCGATATCTGCACAGTCGAGGTCACTCCTAAAAACTTCAGCCGTATCGCGGCCCAGAATGCCAAACAGATCATCGTACAGAAGATCCACGAAGCGGAGCGCCGCAGTGTCTACAACGAATACAAGCCGACAGAAAAAGAGATCGTTTCAGGACTGATCCAGAGAAAAGAAAAGGGTAATGTCTATATCAATCTCGGTAAGATCGAAGCCCAGCTTTCTCCCAAGGAGCAGATCCCGGGGGAACTGTATCCCATGAACAAACGCCTGAAGATCTACGTCGTCGAAGTAAGGGATTCCGGCCGCGGCCCTTATATGATCGCGTCCAGGACCCGTCCCGAGTTTATCAAACGTCTCTTCGAGCAGGAAGTTCCGGAGATCCACGATGGTATCGTGCTGATCAAATCGATCGCCCGTGAAGCCGGTTCCAGATCGAAGATGGCGGTTTACAGCCGCGATCCGATGGTCGATCCGCTTGGCGCCTGCGTAGGCCCCAGCGGCAATCGTGTCGGAACGATCGTCGATGAACTGAACGGCGAGAAGATCGATATCGTTGTCTGGAATGAAGAACCGGCCAGGTTTATCCAGGCAGCCCTTTCCCCGGCGGAAGTCGAACGAGTAGAAGTCGATAAAGAAGCCCGTACAGCTACGGTCATCGTACCGGATCATCAGCTGTCGCTGGCGATCGGTAAGGAAGGACAGAACGCGCGTCTTTCCGCCAGACTGACCGGATACAAGATCGATATCAAGAGTGTTTCCCAGGCTGAAAACGGCGAGGAAGACGATTATGATATCGACTTCAGCTTCCTTGACGATGACGATGATGAAGATCTCGTCTATGAGGAGGACCTCGAAAGCGGAGAGGAAGAATGAAGACCAGAAAGATTCCAATGAGAAAATGCACCGGGTGCCAGCAGGTAAAGGAAAAGCGGCAGCTTTTAAGAGTTGTGCGTGATCCTGAAGGAAACGTATCCATTGATCGTTCCGGAAGAAAATCCGGACGAGGCGCGTACCTTTGCGAAGACCTGTCCTGCCTGGAAAAAGCCGTGAGGACGAAGGCGCTGGAGCGCTCTCTGGAGACAGAGATCTCTCCCGAGGTCTACGAAAGCCTCCGGAAAGAGCTTCAGGAAAAGGAAGGGCATGAGGATGCATGATCAGAAGATGACGGATCGGCTGCTGTTTCTTCTGGGGCTGTGCCGAAAGGCAGGCGCCGTAAAGAGCGGGGAGGAAGGATGCCTTGCCGCGATCCGGAGCCGGGAAGCCTATCTGGTGATCATCAGTGAAGATGCATCCAGTGGTACCAGCAAGAAGTTCAGTGATAAATGTTCCTTTTATCATGTACCCATAGAAACAGCACCCTATGATAAGGTCAGACTCGGACAGGCCATGGGGATATCGCCCCGTTCATGTGTGGCCATTACCAACGAAGGACTCGCCGAGCTGATTCAAAAAGAATTCAAGACCTGTACAGAAGAGGTGGAAAATATTGGCTAAACTCAGAATCGAAGATGTTGCGAAAAAACTGAATGTCCCGGCTCAGATGGTAATGAAAAAACTGGAGGAGATAGGTATCTTTGCGTCCAACGCCCAGAATACCCTGAGTCAGGAAGAAGTATTGAAGGTCGTCGAGCTGATCACCGGCAAGAAACCGAGAGTCAAGGCAAAAGCTCCGAAAGCTGAAAAACCGGCGGAGGCGGTGGAAGCCAAGGCGGAGAAACCGGTGAAGAAGGCCGCTGCTCCTGCCGCGGAAAAGGAAGAGGTCAAGGCTGAAAAACCGCAGGAGGAAAAACCCGCGGAGACAGCGGAAAAACCAAAGAGGACCAGAGCTGCAAAGACAGAAGAAAAACCGGTGGAGGCGCCGGCAGAGCAGCCAGCTGAAAAACCGGCTGAACAACCCACTCAGAAACCGGAAGAGAAGACAGCTGAGCCTGTGAAACCTTTGGTCGAAGAAAAGAAAGAGGAAAAGACCAAGGCTGTGGTCGCGGAAAAACCGGCCGAGTCTGCTCCGGCGGAAAAACCGGCCGGGGCGACGGCGAAGAAACCGGAAGGAGAGATCGTTCGTACCGCGGATGGACGTCTGGTACGTCGTGTACCGGTCGTGCAGACGAGACGGGTAGCGGATGGCACCGGAACGACCCGTACGACCGCGGGTACCCAGACGCCGGCCAAACCGCGTACGTCACAGACAGGAGCTTCTTCCAGAACACAGTCTTCTACCGGAAGAGGCGCCCAGGGATCCTCTGCGACGAACACCAGAGGTACAGCGGAAGGCCGTTCTCAGACCGGTCGCCGTGATCAGGGCACGCTGCCCGGAGGAACCGGAAGAAGTGGCGCGGATACCAGACGCCAGGGATTCGATCGTAAAAATCAGGATCAGGGCGCGGGCGGAAAAGACCGTATGCCGGAACGTCCCGGCCGCACGGGCAGTGCTGCCAGAGGCGCGCAGGCGGGAGCCGCCAGACGCAGCGGAGGAGATTCCTATGATATGGGTCTTTCCGCTCCGAAAGCCAAAACGGAAAACAAGGACAGCCGTAAGCAGAACGAGCGCAAGAAAGGCGACAAGCAGCGCAATACGGCAACGGAAGAATACAAGAACAAGAAGAAATCTCTCAGCCAGGAGAAAGGGTATCTGGATGACGATCGTCTGGCCCGGCATAAAAAGAAACCGGTCAAACGCCCGGGTGCTGCGGCTGTCGTAGAGGAAGAGGACATCAAGATCGTTCAGCTTCCGGACAGCATGACCGTCAAGGAATTCGCCGATATGCTGCATAAACCCATCAACATGATCATCAAATCCCTGATGGGGAAAGGCATTATGGCCGGTCTGAACCAGATCATCGAATACGAGCAGGCGGAAGAGATCGCGACCGAGATGGATATTCTGGTCGAGCATCAGCAGGAAGAGGATATCTTCGAGAAGTACGCTACTTTCGAAGACGCCGAAGAGGATCTGAAACCCCGTTCACCTGTCGTGGTCGTCATGGGTCACGTTGACCATGGTAAGACTTCGCTTCTGGACGCGATCCGTGATACGCATGTGACTGCCCGTGAGGCTGGTGGTATCACACAGCACATCGGTGCTTCTGTGGTTACGATCAACGATCGTCAGATCACTTTCCTGGATACGCCTGGTCATGAAGCTTTTACCGCCATGCGTATGCGCGGCGCGCAGGTCACGGATATCGCGATCCTGGTCGTTGCGGCGGATGACGGCGTCATGCCGCAGACCATTGAGGCGATCAATCATGCGAAGGCGGCCGGTGTTCAGATCATCGTCGCCATCAATAAGATGGATAAGGCCGGCGCTAACCCGGACCGTGTGAAACAGGAACTGACCGAGTATGAACTCATCCCCGAAGACTGGGGCGGCAGCACGATCTGTGTACCGGTCTCCGCGATCAAGAAAGAAGGAATCGATACCCTTCTGGAGATGGTCCTGCTCGTCGCGGATATGCAGGAACTGAAAGCCAATCCCGACTGTCTGGCATCCGGTACGGTTATCGAGTCTGAGCTGGATAAAGGCCGTGGCGCGGTCGCGACTGTTCTCGTACAGCGCGGTACGCTTCACGTCGGTGATACGATCGTCGCGGGCAGCTGCTTCGGACGTATCAAAGCCATGGTCGATGATCAGGGTCGTCGAGTCAAGGAAGCCGGACCTTCCACACCTGTGGAGATCATCGGTCTTTCCGAAGTTCCTCAGGCAGGTGATTCCTTCTATATGACCGAGACTGACCGTGAAGCCAGAACACTGGCAGAAAAAGTGGCGGCCCGTGAGCGGATTAAGCTCATGGAAGGCAACAAGCGCGTGAACCTGAACGATCTGTTCGGAGATATCCAGGCCGGCGAAGTCAAGGAACTGAATATCCTTGTCAAAGCTGACGTACAGGGTAGTGTCGAGGCTGTCAAACAGTCTCTGGAGAAACTGTCGAATGATCAGGTAGCGGTGCGCGTGATCCATGGCGCCGTCGGTGCGGTCAATGAATCCGATGTTATGCTGGCCTCCGCCTCCAATTCGATCATTATCGGCTTTAACGTCCGTCCGGACGCGGCAGCCAAATCGATGGCGGAAGAACAGAAAGTGGATATCCGTCTGTACCGTGTCATCTACAACGCGATCGATGATATCGAGGCAGCGATGAAAGGTCTGTTGGATCCCGAGTTCCAGGAGAAGATCCTTGGCCACGCGCAGGTCCGTCAGATCTTCCATGCTTCCGGTCTGGGTACCATTGCCGGTTCCTATGTGACCGACGGCAAGATCCTGAGAGGTTCCAGCGCCCGAATCGTGCGTGACGGTATCGTCGTTCATGAAGGCCCGCTGGCGTCTCTGCGCCGTTTCAAGGACGATGTCAGAGAAGTCGCGACCGGTTATGAGTGCGGTATTATGTTTGAAAAATTCAATGATGTAAAGGAAGGCGACGTGATCGAAGCCTTCACGATGGAAGAAATCAAGAGAGACTAATATGGTAAAAAGAAGAAACAAGAACCGGGGAGAGCGGATCAATACCGCCATCAAGGAAGAGATCTCCCTGATCCTTCGGGATATGAAGGATCCCCGGCTTTCTCTTATGACCTCGATCCTTCGCTGCGATACCAGCCGGGATCTGATGTACTGCAAGGTCTATTACAGTGTCATGGGTGATGATATCGCCAAAGAAGAGACTAGGGAAGCGCTTTTATCCGGTTCCGGTTTCATCCGCCGCGAGCTCGCCCAGAGACTGGACCTTCGCCAGACGCCGGAACTGAGCTTTATAGCGGACGATTCGATGGAATACAGCATCTATCTTTCTGAGAAGATCAAAGAGATCCATGAAGAGGATGAAGAGAGACTGAAGGCGATGACGCCTGAAATGCGGGCAGCCAAAGAAGCCTTTGAAAAGGAAGCGGAAGAGAAAGAAGCGGAAGAAAAAGCGGATGATCTCTGGTTCCTGGAGGATGAGGCCTGGCATGAGTAAACTCACCCGCAATGAATTCGCGAAACAGTTTCAGCGCTTTATCGACAAATACGACCGCTTCCTTCTTTCCGGACATATCCGTCCCGACGGGGACAGCATAGGCGTATGTTACAGCCTTGGATACGCGCTGGAGCAGATGGGCAAGGAAGTACTGGTTTGTCTGGATGGAAACGCTGATCGTTATCTTAAGCTGATCCGTCCGCTCCCGCTTCTGCCGGAGGACGTGGAAGTGAAAGATGCGTCCCGTTATTTCAAGACCGGCAAAACATTTGCCTTTATCATGCTGGACTGCTCTGAGCCGGAAAGGACCGGCCGCGCTGCTGACGCGATCCTGTACGCTTCGGCATCGTTAACGATCGATCATCATGTAACGAGTAAAGAGGCTGCGGATTTCAATTATACCGAGCCTGAATCCAGCTCGACATGTGAGCTACTCTATCATCTGATGAAGCTTTGCTCCATCCCGGTAAACCGGGAGATCGCGACCGCGCTCTATATGGGTGTTTCCTTTGATACCGGCGGGCTCAGGCATTCCAATACTTCAGCGGATACATATCAGATGGCCTCGGATCTGAAAAGGCTGGGCGTGGATACGACGTATCTGACCAACCAGCTCTTTCACACGAAATCCATGACGGAAATGAAAGCGCTATCAAGCGCGATCCGTTCCAGCAAGATCTATCACGGCGTCAGCCGGGATGGAGAGAAGAATGATATTCTAATCTCTTATCTTTCTCAGGCGGAAATGTCCCGCTGCGGTTTTTCCGCTCAGGACGCGGATGGTGTCGTCGGATATCTCAACGAGATCGAAGACGCGGAAACAGCTATCTTCCTCCGGGAGATCGGACCGGATCAGATCCGCGCGAACATGCGCTCCAAGTCGGTGGTGGATGTAGCCCGTGTCGCCTCGCTTTTCGGCGGCGGCGGACATGTGAGGGCTGCCGGATGTACGTTCCAGGATCCGCCGCTTCTCGTGAAACAGAAACTGCTGGAAGCAATTCGTCTGCAGCTTAGTGACCTGCAGGAGGAAGCATGATCAGCGGCGTCGTAAATCTATATAAGGAAATAGGTTTTACTTCCGTAGACGCGCTGCGTGTTCTCGGCGGGATCGTCGGCGAGAGGAAAATGGGTCATACCGGTACACTGGATCCAGAAGCGGAAGGAGTGCTGCCTGTATGCCTCGGTAAAGCGACGAAAGCCGCGGAACTGATCACAGGGACAGATAAGGAATATATCTGCAGCCTGGCTTTCGGGAGTGAAACTACTACGCAGGACGCTTCCGGCGAGATCACGAATCAGACGGAATATTCATACGATGAAGCTTTTGCCCGGGGGACGATTCTTTCCTTTCAGGGAGGATACGATCAGGTACCGCCAATGTACTCGGCGCTGAAACATGAGGGAAAAAAGCTTTATGACCTGGCCAGAAAAGGCATCGAAGTAGACAGAAAACCCAGGCCGGTAAGGATCGACGAAATCGAAATCCTCAGCCTGGATGAAAAAGGCGCGAAGATCCGTGTCGCTTGTTCCAAAGGCACGTATATCCGCTCCCTTTGTGAGGATATCGGAAGGAAAACGGGATATCTGGCCCATATGACCAGCCTTGTCCGGACGAAGTGCGGCCCTTATACGATCGAGAAGAGCCTGAAGCTTTCGCAGGTGGAAGCCAGGGTAAAGGCCGGTGAAAAAGACTTTATCGAAGATCTTTCCAGTCTGTTTTCCGACCTTCCGGCTTTTCGCGTAAAGGAAGAAGAAGACCTTATGCTGATGAACGGAAACTACCTGACCTACGGGAAATCGTACCTGAAGGCAGTCTGCGGCAGGGATCTTACGATCGGCGATCAGGTCCGGATGGAACTGTCCACCGGTGAACTGGCCGGCCTCTATACAGTCAGCCAGCAATTCTCGGCAGATAGTTCGCAGGCAAGAAAAAGGCAGATCAAAGACGACGCCCTGCGGCTGGTCGCATTCAAAATGTTTGTATAAAGGCAATGTGATATAAGGGAGAAAGCTATGGTAAGGATCGAAGATGATCTTCTCATGCCTTTCGAAGGAAGCGATCGGAAAGCCGCTGTCTGTCTGGGCAACTTTGACGGAGTGCATATCGGTCATCAGGCCCTGCTTCTTGAAAACAGCCGGAAAGCGGCTGAACAAAGTCTTGTCCGACGGGTAGTCACTTTTGATCCTCATCCGGGGATCCTGATGGGAGACCCGCGGCTGAAGCTGATTCATACGAAAGAGCAAAAAGCGGACCGGATCGAAGAGACAGGTCATGCGGATGAATTGATCTTCCTGCATTTTACCGAAGCGCTTCGGTCTATGGAACCGGAAAGATTTTTCGAGGAAATACTGCTCTCACGGTATCAGGCCTGCCTGGTGACTGTCGGAGATGATTTCCGTTTCGGAAAATATGGCCGAGGCGACGTGAAAATGCTGGAAAAGCTGTGCGGTGAAGCGGGTATATCCCTGATCGTACTGCCTCGAGTGGAATATGGCGGTGCGCCGGTCTCCAGTTCCCGTGTGCGGGCTTATCTGGAAAGCGGACAGATCGAGAAAGCCTCGGAACTGATGGGAAGACGCTGCAGCCTTTCCGGGATCGTGGAGGAAGGCAAGCATGTCGGCCGCAAACTCCATGCGCCGACTGTGAACATCATGTTCGAGGAGCATCAGGTGATACCGATGCGAGGCGTCTATGTGTCGGAGATTGAAGTAAGGGGACAGAAGTATTTCGGCGTATCGAATGTTGGCATCAATCCGACGTTCGGAGGTGAAGCGCCCCGCATCGAGACCTATATTTTTGATTTTGAAAAAGAGCTGTACCGGGAGAAGATCCGGGTCAGTCTGTTACGGTTTTTACGACCGGAAAAAGCGTTCGATTCTCCGGAAGATCTGAAAGCACAGATCGCCCGGGATGTCGAAAACGCCAAAGCATATGTGAAGGAGATGGTTAACCCATGAAAAAATACGGTGTCAATGAACTGAGGGAAATGTATCTTTCTTTCTTCGAATCGAAAGATCATCTGCGGATGAACAGTTTCTCTCTGGTTCCGAAAAACGATAAGTCTCTGCTGCTGATTCCTGCAGGAATGGCACCATTAAAACCCTATTTCACCGGACAGGAGATTCCCCCGCGCAAACGGGTAACCACCTGTCAGAAATGTATCCGTACCACCGACATTGAAAACGTCGGAAAAGACGGACGGCATGCAACGTTTTTTGAGATGCTGGGAAACTTCTCCTTCGGCGATTATTTTAAGAAAGAGGCGCTCCACTGGAGCTGGGAATTTCTGACAGAAGTCGTGGGGATGGATCCTGAGCGTCTGTATCCTTCCGTTTATCTGGAAGATGATGAAGCCTATCGGATCTGGAACAAAGAAATCGGTGTGCCGGAAGAAAGGATCTACCGTTTCGGCAAAGAAGACAATTTCTGGGAGCATGGCGCCGGTCCCTGCGGTCCCTGCTCAGAGATCTACTACGACCGCGGTGAAAAGTACGGATGCGGAAAGCCCGACTGTCAGCCAGGCTGCGATTGTGACCGTTTCGTCGAGATTTGGAACAATGTGTTCACCCAGTTCGAAGGCGATGGCAAAGGTGGTTATACGGAACTTACTCAGAAGAACATCGATACCGGAATGGGACTGGAAAGACTGGCGGTCGCCTGTCAGGATGTCGATTCCATTTTTGATATCGACACCATGCGCGCGATCCGCGACAAGGTGTGCGAGATCAGCGGCAAAACCTATCAGGCCAGCGAAAAAGATGATGTCTCGATCCGTATCATTACCGAGCACGTACGTTCCATTACATTTATGGCTTCTGACGGTATTCTGCCTTCGAATGAAGGGCGCGGCTATGTCATGAGAAGGCTGCTTCGCCGTGCGGCCCGTCACGGAAGACTTTTAGGTATCGACCATCCGTTCCTGACGGAAGTGGCGGATGTCGTCTGCGAGTGTTCCGGAGAAGCGTATCCCGAACTGATCGAGAAGAAAGTCTATATCCACAAGGTGCTTTCCAGTGAAGAAGCCAAGTTCTATCAGACGCTGGATGCAGGACTTGCGATCCTTTCCGGCTATATGGATGAAATGAAAGCAGAAGGAAGCGATGTCCTCAGTGGTGAGAAGACTTTCAAACTGTATGACACCTACGGATTCCCGACTGATCTGACGCAGGAGATCCTCTCTGAGGCCGGCTTCAGCTGCGACGAAGAAGGTTTCCATGAGGCCATGGAAGAGCAGAGAAACCGTGCCAGAGGCGCCAGAAAAGGCACCAATTATATGGGTGCGGATGAAACCGTCTACAACCGTCTGGATACAGCACTTACGACAACATTCGATGGTTATGTCAGTCTGGCCAATGATACAGCGAAAATCATTGCACTTACGGATAATGAAGAGATCCGTGAGGAAGTTCCGGAAGGAAGCGAAGTGACCGTTCTGACAGATGTCACACCTTTCTATGCCACCATGGGCGGCCAGGTAGGTGATATCGGTATGATCACTACTGAAACCGGTGAAGTCAAGGTCACCGAGACCGTTCACGTGATCGGGGATAAGACCGGGCACAAGGGAATCGTGACCAAAGGCTATGTGGAAGTCGGTCAGACGGCACAGATGAAAGTCGATGAGAAAAACCGTCTGGCGACAGCCAGAAACCACAGCGCGACACATTTGCTGCAGAAAGCACTTCGTAATGTACTGGGTTCTCACGTAGAGCAGGCCGGTTCCTATGTGGATCCCTACCGTCTGCGTTTTGACTTTTCTCATTTCCAGGCGATGACGAAAGAAGAGCTCGAACAGGTCGAAAAGGAAGTCAACGAGAAGATCCTCGAAGCCCTGCCGATCCGCACCGATGTCATGTCCATGGAAGAAGCCAGAAAGACCGGCGCGATGGCCCTGTTCGGTGAAAAATACGGCGATGAAGTTCGCGTGGTCTCTATGGGCGACTACAGCGTCGAGCTCTGCGGGGGTACCCATCTGATGAATACCGCGCAGGCAGGTTCGTTCAAGATCCTGTCTGAAAACGGCGTCGCAGCCGGTGTGAGACGAATCGAAGCCGTGACCGGTTTCGGCGCGCTGGCCCATTATAAAGAGACGGAAGAGACACTGCTGAAGGTCGCGGAAAGCGTGAAAGCACGCCGCGATAACGTGACAGATATCGTCCGTTCCCTGAGTGCCCAGCTTAAAGAAGCCCAGAGAGAACTTGAATCCCTGAAGGATCAGATGGCAGCCGGCGCGGCGGATGAACTGCTGAATGGCGCGGAAGATATAAATGGGATCAAGATCCTGACAGTCTATGATCAGGATCAGGACAACGAAGGTCTGAAAAAGCTGGGTGACAGCCTGAAGGATAAGCTCGGTGAATGCGTCGTCGTTCTGGCCGGCGGAAAAGATAAGATCAGTCTGGTCGCGATGGCGACGGATGGCGCTGTGAAGAAAGGCGCCCATGCCGGCAATATCATCCGCAAAGCAGCTCAGATCTGCGGCGGTGGCGGCGGCGGTCGTCCGAATATGGCACAGGCCGGCGGCAAGGATGCTTCCAAGGTCCAGGAGGCCCTGACAGAGGCAGCGAAACTCGCCAAAGAGCAAATTCAATGAGTGAAATAAAAAACGGGAAAAAGATCCATGACCTGGTCTATATCGCCCTGGGGGCGGTACTCATCACGGTCTGTTCATGGATCTCGATTCCGACCGAAGTTCCGTTTACGCTCCAGACGATGGGCGTGTTCCTGGTATGTTATATCCTGGGAGGTAAGCGCGCGAGCATCAGTGTGCTGGTCTATCTGCTGCTGGGGACAGTCGGCGTTCCGGTCTTCTCCGGATTCATGGGAGGACCCGCCAGGCTGATCGGTCCTACCGGCGGCTATCTGATCGGATTTCTGGGATCGGCTCTTGTTTATCTTCTGACAGAAAAACTGATGGGAGAAAAGCTGCTCTCGGCACTTCTGGGGATGATACTGGGACTATTCGTCTGTTATCTGTTTGGCAGCATCTGGTTTTATATTCTGTATAACCGGGGCACCGGGAGTATGGGATTCAGTATCGTACTGATGAAATGTGTGATTCCATTTATTCCGGTGGATATCATAAAAATAGGACTTGCGCTTTTTCTTGGAAAGCTGCTCAAAAAAGTCCTGAAAGACCAATTATAAGATAAGCGGGGGAGAGAGATCATGGCAGAAAGCATGAATGATTTTTACGAGATGTTTGAAGCTTCCATGAAACCGATCCATAACGGCGATATGCTGGAAGGAACGGTCGTAGAGGTAGGCGCGGAAGCGGCCATCCTGGATCTGGGAAGCTATATGGACGGCATCCTTCCCGATGATCAACTGGAAGCAGGAGAAACGCTGAATGATCTGAAAGTCGGGCAGAAGATTCGTGTAGCTGTTCGACGTGTGGATACAAGGAATTCTCAGATCATGCTTTCGAAGCGGGACGCCGACCGCGTGATCGCATGGCGGGATCTGACAGATCATCAGAAAGAGGGCAGTGCCGTACTGGTCAAGGTGGAATCCGCCGTCAAAGGCGGCCTGCGTGTGCGCTGCGGCAGCGCTTCCGGCTTTATGCCTGCTTCCCAGGTGGATCTTGCCTATCATGAAGATCTTTCTGAATTCGTTGGGCAGGAACTGAAGGCTGAGATCATGGAAGTCGATCCGGAAAAGAAGGACTTCACCTGTTCCAGAAAGCGTGTCTTGCTGAAGGAACGGGAGATGGCAAAGGAACGCCTTTTCCAGACACTGAAGGAAGGCGACCGGAGAAAAGGAAAAGTCGTAGAACTTCGTCCTTACGGCGCTTTCGTGGAGATCGAGGACGGTGTTACCGGTCTTCTGCATGTTTCCGATATGTCCTGGTCACGGATCAGTCATCCCTCGGATGTCGTCAGCGTAGGTGATCTGGTGGAAGTCGGCGTAACGAAGGTAGATCCGGATAATCAGCGGATCAGCCTGAGTCTGAAGGCAGTCATGGACGATCCCTGGTCCATGCTGGATTTCGGCGTAGGTTCCATCCTGACCGACAAAGAAGTCCTTCGGATCATTTCTTCCGGCGCCTTTATCCATCTGACAGACGCGATCGACGGCTTTCTTCCCATCAGCCAGATCTCAGAGAAACGCTTAAGAAATGTGGGTGAGGTGCTGAAAGTCGGACAGAAAGTGACGGTCAGAGTTGTTTCTATTCGTCCCGAGGAGCACAGGATCTCCCTTTCCATGAAGGATATCGATCAGGAAACCGGTGAAGCCTATCCCGAAGAACTGAGCTTTTACAGTACGGACGGGGATGAGGCACCCAGCACCAATCTGGGCGGCCTTCTTTCCGGTCTTTCGTTGGAGGAATAAACTATGGGAGTTTTTGGATGGCTGAAAGGCCTTTTCAGCAAGAAACCTGCTGCGCAGAAAGTGCAGCCTGTACAACCTTTACAGCCCATGAAGCCCATACCACCGGTACAACCTGTACCGGTACCTGTTTCACAGCCCATGCCGCAGCCGGAACCAGAGCCAGTGATGACTGAGACGGTACCGGCCCCTGCGGAGCAGCCCGAACCACAGCCCGAACCGAACCCTATCAAACCCAAGGAGACGCTCATGGTAGACGATGTGATCACTTCTGTTTATATGAATCGTGAACTCAGCTGGCTGAGATTCAATGAACGTGTACTGGAAGAAGCGGAAAATCCGAACAACCCGCTTTGTGAACGGCTGACTTTCGCCTCCATCTACCAGACCAACCTGGACGAGTTCTTTATGGTCCGGGTGGGTTCCCTGGTCGATCAGAGGGATCTTTCTCCGCTGGAGACGGATGGAAAAACCAACCTGACAGCGAAACAGCAGCTGGACGCGATCACCGACCGTGTCGCGAAGGTCATTCCCAGACGTGACGCTGTCTACAAAGAGCTGATGGGAATGCTGGAAAAAGAAGGCATTCGTCTGGTCGATTTCCATAATATCAGTGAAGAGGAAAGTAAGCGTCTGGAAGCTTATTTCATGAAGGATCTGCTGCCCTTTATTGAGCCGAATGTCGTCGGCAAGAAGCAGCCGTTCCCCTTCCTGAAGAATAAGGTCATCTACGCGGCGGCAGTGCTGGAGACCAAGAGCGGCAAGGAAAGACTGGGTATCATTCCCTGTGATACCGGTGTTTTCCCCAGGCTGATCGAGGTGGGACAAGGCGCGTACATGCTGTCCGAGGACCTGATCCTTCATTTCCTTCCGAACGTATTTACCGAGTATAAAGTCAAAGCCAAATCGCTGATCCGTATTACCCGTAACGCGGATCTTGATCCAGACGCGCTGTACGACTATGATGTCGATTACCGTGAGTTCATGGAAAAGATCATCAGCACACGTGTGAAGCTGGCCCCGGTGAGACTGGAGCTTTCCCGTCAGCTCGAGGAAAAAGTCATCGATGTCCTCTGTACTTATCTGGATATTGATCGGACCCAGGTTTTCTACTATCATGAGCCTTTGGATCTTTCCTTTATCTTCCAGCTGCAGGATGACCTGCGTGTGAAAACGAATCTTTTCTATCCCCGCCGGATCCCTCAGAAATCCGCCGCGATCTCCAGCAAGCGTTCGATCCTGGAGCAGATCGAGGAAGAGGATAAGCTTTTATTCTATCCCTACAACAGCATCACGCCATTCCTTCAGATGCTGGAGGAAGCAGCGGGTGACGACGATGTTCTTTCCATAAAGATGACCCTTTACCGTGTGGCCCGTCAGAGCAAAGTGATCGAAGCGCTGGTAGAGGCGGCTGAAAACGGAAAGGAAGTCCTGGTCCTGGTAGAACTGAAGGCCAGATTTGATGAGGAGAATAATATCGGATGGTCCCGCAGGCTGGAAGAAGCCGGATGCCGCGTCATCTACGGGATCCCCGGATTTAAGGTTCATTCGAAGCTTTGCCTCATTACGCGTAAGCAGGGCGGTATGATCCGTTACTTTACACAGATCGGTACCGGAAACTACAATGAGAAGACCGCGAGATTGTACACAGACCTTTGCCTGATGACCGCGAACCAGCAGATCGGTGAGGAAGCGCTCGGTGTTTTCCAGGCACTGACGAACGGAGAGACTGTGGAAAAGACCGATCTTTTACTGGTCGCGCCGAATTGTCTCAGAAACCGTGTCTCGGACATGATCGAGGAGCAGATCCGCGTTCAGCAGGCCGGCGGACAGGGCTATATCGGGATCAAGGTCAATTCCGTCACGGACAAGGTCCTGATGGATAAGCTGATCGAAGCTTCAAAGGCCGGCGTGAAGATCGATATGGTCGTCCGCGGTATCTGCTGTCTGGTACCCGGTGTGCCCGGTGAGACCGACAATATCCGTGTTATCAGTATCGTCGGACGGTTCCTGGAGCATGCCAGGATCTACATCTTCGGAGGCGCGGAAGACGGAAAAGACAAGATCTATATCGCTTCCGCCGACTATATGACGCGCAACACGGTCAGGCGAGTCGAAGTGGCGACGCCGATCCTGGATGAGAAACTGAAAAAACGCCTGCGCGGATTCTTTGACATCATGATGGAGGACAACCAGCAGGCCAGAGAGATGACCAACACCGGTTATTACTATCGTGTCAAAAATGATAAGCCGGCACTGAATTCGCAGGAATATTTCTACGATCAGGCTTACGAAGAAGCAGCGAACGCACAATGAAACTGATGATCGGGCCGGCTGCCTCCGGCAAAACGACCCGGATCTTCCGGGACATCGCGTCTGCGAGCCAGAACGCGCCGAGAGAAAAAGTGATCTATATCGTTCCCGAACAGGTAACGATGAAAGTTCAGAAACAGCTGATCTCAGCTATCCCCGGCCACAGTCTGATGGGCGTTCACGTACTGTCCTTCAAACGGCTGGCTTATCAGGTGCTGTCAGAGATCGGTACGCCTATCGGTACCATGCTTTCCGATACCGGCAAATGCATGGTACTGCTTAAGATCGCCCGGGATCATCAGGACGAGCTTCAGTATTACAGCCGCAATGTTATGCAGCGCGGCTTTATCGGGCAGATGAAACTGATGATCACGGAGATCATTCAGTATGGTCTCACAGAAGAAACATTAAGACAAATGGCCGAGAGCGCCGAAGAAGGATCTATCCTTCGGGCAAAGCTCTCGGACATTGCCCTTTTATGGCATTATTTCCTGGAATATACTACGGATCATGTCCTGGCATCGGAGAGCCTGCTGGATGTGCTCGCGCAGCGGGCGAAAGAAAGCCGGCTGATCCGGGAAGCCTGTATCTATATAGATGATTTCAGTGGTTTTACGGTGCAGGAATACAGGCTGATCCGTGCCTTTGTCCGTTACAGCCGGGACCTGAACGTTTCTCTTTCCATGACGCAGGCTGCCTTTGACGAGGCGGAGAAACTGGCTTTGTCCGGACGCAGTTTCCGGGAGCTTCCCGAACAGCCTTTCTATACCGTTCAGAAAACCGTTTGCAAGCTGGTAGAGCTTTTCCGGGAAGAAGGAAAAAGCTATGAAGTCCTTCGGATGAGCGGAAGCTATCGATCCGGTGAGATCAGCTTTGTCACGAACGCTGTCTGCCATCTCAGGACACAGCCATGGAACAAACCTGCGAAAAACGTCCATGGACGGATCCTGTCCGATCCTCAGTCAGAAGTGAAATTCGTTTTCCGATCGATCCTCGAAAGGATCCGGGACCGCGGGATGACACTTTCCGATATAGCCGTCATGGTATGTGACGCGGAAAAGTATGATGATCTGATCAACAGGGAAGCCTCTCTTTACGGACTTCCTGTTTTTGTCGACCGTAAGATCGACGCGGCAGTAAATCCTTATATTCAGCTGATCGAAGCGCTGGGAGAACTGCCGGTCTATGGATACAGTACAGATACGTTTCTGAAACTGCTGAAAACAGGTCTGTGCGGAGTAAAGCAGGATACGCTCGATCAGCTGGAGAATCTGATGATCGCCAGAAACACCTTTGGGCTTTTGCGGATCCGTCAGATCCTGGAAGAATCCGAGGACGAGGAACTGATCTCTTTATCGCTGGGACTGGCGGCCTTTGAAAAAGAGACGAAGGGAAAGAGAAAAGTGTCGGAGATAACCGACGCGTATATCCGTTTTATCGAGCGATTTCATATTCGTGAACAGCTGGATTCTCTGGCTGATTTTCTTGAAAACGAGGGAGATCTGGCAGGCGCGGTCCGTTACCGCCGGATCTATGATGAGACGGGGAAAGTCCTGGACCAGCTGATGAATGTGCTTTCGGATCTGCCAGTCCGAATGGAAGAATATACCGAGATCCTGAAGATCGGACTGGAACAGCTGAAACTTGGCCAGGTGCCGCCTTCGATGGATGAACTGCTGGTAGGAGATATGAGACGGACACGCCTCAGCGGACAGAAGGTCCTGATCCTGATGGGTCTGAATTCGGGCAGTTTTCCATGGCCGGAAAGTTCACCGGGGCTTTTGACCAATACGGAAAGAGGACAGCTTCAGGCTCATTATGAGCTGGCGGCCGGTGAAAAAGAAAAGCTTTCCGAGCAGTATTATCTGCTGTATTCAGCCATGGGTAAGGCCGGAGAAGAGATCCTTTTGACCTGCTCCTCCAGTGACGGGGAAGGAAAAGCCAGCGTACCGTCTATTATCTTCCGACGGATCTCTTCTTTACTTCCGGAGGGATTCCTGCTGACGGAAGATAAGGAAGATGTAGATGTGTCTTTACCTGTCCCGATGCTCTATGATCCGTCTCTATATCTTTCTCCGGCGATGCTTTCCTATCTGAAATGCCTGGGATATCAAAGCCAGGTGGAAAAGATCGAGGAAGGCAAAAAAGCCAGGCCCACGCCGGGGATCCTCTCGGAACGGGTCGCTTCTTATCTGATGGATCCGACGAGAAAAAGACTATCCGTCACACAACTGGAAAAATACGCTTCCTGTCCTTTTGCCTATTATCTCGGGAGAGCGCTTCGGCTGCAGGAAAGACAGCAGCCTCAGGTAAGAGCCCTGGAGGATGGCAACGTCATCCATGATATCCTGGAGGAAGCCGGTGAATACCTGAAAAAGGCGCTGCCGGAAGAAGAAGCCGGAAAGCTGGCGGAAGATCTTCTGAAAAAACGGGAAGGCGAATTTGCCGTCTATCAGACAAGCGGCCGATACCGGTATTACTGGCAGAAACTGCAGAAAAGCGCCGCGAGGGCCTTTGAGGTCCTTTCCAAACAGGCAGCACTTTCTGACTTTACCTCGTCCGCTTATGAATGGGCTTTCGGAGGGATCCGGGATGACGGAACGCTCGACCGATCTCTTTCCAAAGTACAGATCGGCTCTGTTTCCCTGACTGGAAAGATCGACCGGATCGATGTGCTGGATGAAAAGGGTCAGAGATTCGTCCGGGTGATCGATTATAAGACAGGCCGGACAGGTTATGATCCGGGCAGTATCTATGAAGGACTGACGCTGCAGCTTCCGGTGTACCTGAATGTCGCGTCGAAGGAGTTTAACGCGAAACCGGCCGGATTCTTCTATTTCCATATCTCGCAGCCCACCAGCAAGAAAGAGGACCTCAGAGATCTTGTTCAGGCTGGTTCTGAGAAAGGAAAGATGAAAACCTACCGGCTGGACGGTGTTTTTCTGAATGATGAGGAAATAGCCAGGAAGATGGATCATTCTCTGGAAGCCGGAGGTTCAGGCCTGGTATTAAGCGCCAGTATGCGAAAGGACGGAACGCTGGCCAAGGCCGGGCATAAGGCAAGCGAAGAACAGATGGCGGATCTTTCCCGGTTCGTGGAAAAGAAGATCGGGGAACTGGCCGGAAATATGGCCAAAGGGCAGATCGGCAGAAAACCGGTCGAAGACGCATGCAAGTACTGCGAGTTCAGACGGGCATGCCCGTTTGATCCTAAAACGCAGAAGGATGATATACGAAAGATTCCGAAAATGGATGACGACGAGTTCTTTGAGGCGATCAGGTCCTGAGAAAGGAGAGCAGCATGACGATTCGGGAAGAATTGGAACAAAGGGAGCAGACAGTTTTGAAAGATCCCCGGTCCTGGAGCATCAACAGCCGGGGACGGGAACGAGAAGAAGAAGAGAGCGACATGCGCACCTGTTACATGCGCGACCGGGATCGGATCCTGCACTGCAAATCCTTCCGCAGAATGAAACATAAGACGCAGGTCTTTCTGGCGCCGGAAGGGGATCACTACCGGACCAGGCTGACCCATACGCTGGAGGTTTCGCAGATCGCGCGAACGATCGCCAGAGTACTGAGACTGAACGAGGATCTGGTAGAAGCGATCGCGCTTGGCCATGATCTTGGTCATACGCCTTTCGGACACGCGGGAGAGCGCGTCCTGGCACGTAAATCTCCCTATGGCTTTACCCACGAGGCGCAGAGCGTGCGGGTCGTGTCCAGGATCGAGAACGGAGGCCTGGGACTGAACCTCACTTATGAGGTAAGGGACGGGATCGCCAATCATTCCATGAGCGCGATGCCATCCACGGAAGAAGGCAAAATCGTTCGTCTGGCGGATAAGATCGCGTATATCAACCACGATATCGATGACGCGGTCAGGGCCCATATCATCAGTGAGGATGATCTGCCGATCGAACCCAGAAAGGTACTGGGGTTTTCCTTCCGCGAGAGAATCAACGGCCTGGTCCACAATGTGATCGAAGCGTCCTCCAGGGATGGAAGCGTGGGGATGAGCCAGGAATACCTTCAGGCTATGATGGAACTTCGCGCCGCGATGTACCGGTCGGTCTATGTCGGCAGCGAGGCGAAAAAAGAGGAGAAAAAGGCGGAGGACATGATCGCCGCGCTCTATGATGAATTTATGAGCGATCCGGAAAGGTATCTGATCCCGCTCCTGAAGGAACGCCTCCTCTCAGGAGAGGAAAAACCGGAGATCCTGGTTTGCGATCATATCGCTTCGATGAGTGACAATTACGCGATGCAGCTTTTTACGGATCTGTTCATCCCAAAACGCTGGACAGTCATGTAAAAAAACTTAAAAAAACAAAAGGAAAAGCGAAAGATCTGTCGAATATAATAACAGACTTTCGCTTTTTATTTACAGGAGAAAACAGGAAAGGAGGAAAGAGGTGTACTATTCAGAAGAAGTACTGCAGAGCGTTCGCGAAGCAAATGATATCGTCAGCGTAGTCTCCAATTATGTCACACTGACAAAAAAAGGCGCGAATCACTTTGGCCTTTGTCCTTTCCATGGAGAGAAAACTCCATCTTTCTCCGTGAACGAAAGGGAACAGTTTTTCCACTGTTTCGGCTGTCATGCCGGAGGAAACGTATTTACCTTTATCATGAAGATCGAGAATCTCGACTTTGTGGAATCGGTCAAGTTTCTGGCTGACCGGGCACATATCGTCCTTCCGGAAGCGGAGATCTCCCCGGAGGAGAAAAAGCGCGCTTACCGGAGAAGCCGGATGCTGGAGGCAGCAGCGGAAACAGCGAGGTTTTACTACTATCATCTGACAAGGACCCCCGCGGGGGCTGCTGCGCTCCGCTATCTGGAAAGCAGAGCGGTGACGGAAGAATACCGCAAAAAGTTCGGACTGGGCTATGCGCCGGTAAGCCGCGGTGCACTGGCGGCACACCTTAAAAGCAAGGGATTCGAAGAACAGGACCTTATCGCGGCAGGACTGCTTTCCGGTAAACCGGGCAGCACCTACGATCGGTTTTTTAACCGGCTCATGTTTCCGATCTTCGATGCCCAGGGCCGGGTGATCGCGTTTGGCGGACGTGTGATGGGACAGGGTGAACCGAAATACCTGAACTCATCCGACAGCGAGATCTTCAATAAACGACGCAACCTCTACGGACTTTCGATCGCTAAGAAGACCAGACGGGATTATCTGCTGATGGTCGAAGGCTACATGGATGTTCTGTCTCTGCATCAGGCCGGATTCGACAACGCGGTCGCTTCACTGGGTACCGCGCTCACACCGGAACAGGCTTCCCTGATGAAGCGGTATACGGACCAGGTCATTCTCTGTTATGACTCGGATAAAGCGGGGACCAACGCCGCGAGACGAGCGATCCCGATCCTTGAGAAGGCAGGGCTTTCTGTCAAGGTGATCCGGGTACCGGGAGCCAAAGACCCGGATGAGCTTATCCGGGAAAACGGGACGGACGCTTTCGAGGCAGCGATCCAAAGCGCAATGGATCCCATCGCGTTCGAAATGCTGGTACTGGAACAGGAAAACGGGCAGAAGGTCGAAGGCCAGATCAAAACCGTTCATGATATGGCAAAGAGGCTTGCCGAGATCGAGAGTGATCTGGACCGGGAACTTCATATCCACGATGTGGCTGCCAAGATGAAAACATCCGAAAAAGCGCTGACGGCGGAAGTGGAACAGATCCGTTCCACGACGGGACTTCTCGAGTATCGCAGTGAACGAAGACAGGAACGTGACCGCGAAGCCAGTCTGTTAAAAGAACGGATCGACGCGGAAGGACAGCTTTTGTGCGCGCTGATCAAAAAGCCCGAGCTGTACGGCTATGTTCGCCCGTATCTGTCTATGACGGACTTTTCCAAGTCGGATCCGTTCCATTATACGATGGCTGAGTACGTATTGTCCCATCTGGCGACGGTGAGACCGGTCTCCCTCGCGGATCTGACAAGTCAGTACGCATCGGTGGAGGAACAGACCAAAGCGGCCAAGCTCTATGAATTTGAATTGCCGAAGGATCGGGACGATCTTGGAAAGTTTCTCACGCAGACGATCCGCAGTGTGAAACAGAAACGGATCGACGAACTGTCTTCTTCCGAAGATCCGGAAGAACTCGTCCGGATGATCGAAATGAAAAAACAACTGAATTCTCTATATATTAATATCTCCTGAGGAGGCACAACATGACACCAGAATTACAGGCAAAATTCCAGCAGAGACTGAAAGATCTGACCGAGAACGCGCAGAAAAAGAAAAACGTCCTGGAATATCAGGAAGTCGTCGACGCATTCACCGATCTCAATCTCCAGCCTGAGGATGTGGAAAGGGTATATGACCATCTGGAGAACGCGGGCATCGACGTCATCGGGCTGATCGAAGAAGTGCCCGACGACAAGGAAGATCTGGATCTGACGCTTCCGGAGAATATCCGGATCGATGATCCTGTCCGCATGTATCTGAAGGAGATCGGCAAAGTCCCGCTGCTTACCGCCGACGAAGAGGTAGAGCTGGCCGTACGGATGGAAAAAGGCGATGAAAAAGCGAAGAAAGAACTGGCTGAAGCGAACCTTCGTCTGGTAGTCAGTATCGCGAAGCGATATGTAGGTCGCGGCATGCAGTTTCTGGATCTGATCCAGGAAGGCAACCTGGGTCTGATCAAAGCAGTTGAAAAGTTTGACTTCCGAAAAGGATACAAATTCAGTACCTACGCTACCTGGTGGATCCGTCAGGCGATCACCCGCGCGATCGCGGATCAGGCCCGTACGATCCGTATCCCCGTGCATATGGTTGAGACCATCAATAAACTCTCCAGAGTCCAGCGTCAGCTGCTGCAGGAGAACGGACGGGAGGCGACCCCGGAAGAGATCGCTGAAGAGATGGAAGTTCCTGTATCCAAGGTCCGCGAGATCATGAAGATCGCGCAGGAACCGGTATCGCTGGAGACACCCATCGGTGAAGAGGAAGATTCTCATCTGGGCGATTTCATCCCGGATACACAGATGATGGTGCCCGCGGACGCGGCAGCGTATTCCCTGCTCAAGGAACAGCTCATGGATGTCCTTGGTACTTTGACAGATCGTGAGCAGCAGGTCCTCCGGCTTCGTTTCGGACTGGATGACGGAAGAGCCAGAACGCTGGAGGAAGTCGGATCTCAGTTCGGCGTTACCCGTGAGAGGATCCGTCAGATCGAAGCCAAGGCGCTTCGTAAACTGCGTCATCCGTCCCGTTCGAAAAAACTGAAGGATTTCCTGGAATAATTCATGCAGCTATCGGATCGGTTGGAAAAGATCATTTCTCTCATCGACAGGGGAAACCGATTGCTGGATGTCGGCTGTGATCACGGATATCTGGCGATCGAAGCGATCCGGCGGGGAATCGTCCCGGAAGCGATCTGCTCGGATGTTCGAAGAGGACCGCTGGACAGGGCAAAAGCCCATGTAGCTGAAGCCGGTCTTGCCGATAAGATCAGACTTCGGCTGACAGACGGTCTGAACGGACTGGCCCCGGATGAGGCGGAAACGCTTGTGATCGCCGGGATGGGCGGTATGCTGATGATGAGTATCCTGGAAAAGGCTTTTCAGGATCCCGGCAACGGCATTTATGAACTTCGGCAGATGGTGCTGGAGCCGCAGTCGGATCTTCCTTCCTTTCGGGAAATGATCGATAGGACCTCGTTCAGGATCAAGGACGAATTCCTGGTCCTGGACAGAGGCAAGTACTACTTTATCTTTGACCTTTGCCCGAGAGGAAAAAAAGAAGCAGTTAGACAGGACCCGATCTTTTCCTTCCCGCTTCTTGACAGGAGGGACCTTGTCTACCGGGACTATCTGGAAAAAGAGTATCAGAAAAATGAAGATATCATCCGGAAACTGACGGATGAGAGCACAGTGACAGCAATAAAGCGCTGTCAGGCGCTGAAAGAAGAAAATGAAAAGATCCGTGAGGTAATAAGCAAGTGTTACAGATAACGAATGATTCTCTTCATGACAGCGAAAGCTATCGTGCGTATGTGCGTACGTTGATCTTCCTGTATACGCAGTGCGCGGAGAAATATGTGAAAGCCAAAATGGGGCTGGAAGCGCGCGTACTGATCCTGCATTCGCTTGACTACAACCTGTACAGCGAGATCCGCACGCATGGAGAACCGCTGATCCTGACGGCGGAACAGATCGAAGAGATCGAAGTCATGATGCGGAAAATGGTGCAGGATCATGTAAGTCTCACCAAAGCGAACTACAGTCTGAAAGAGGCAGGAAAAATCTTCCGGAAAGAAAACCGTCCGGATCTTTTGCGGCTGCTTCATTACCGCAGTATCTCCACGATCAATCTCTATCAGCTGGACGACGAGTTTGACTATTTCTACGGACCGCTCTGCCAGGATATCTCAAGGGTGAACGTGTTTGATCTGATCCCCTATAAGGACGGGATCATCGTCCGCACCCCGGCGCCGGATGAGCCGACACGGCTGAGAAGATTTGTACCGAAACCCCATCTGTTTTCTGTTTTCCAGCAGGCCAGGGAATGGAGCCGCAAGACCGGTGTGGAAAATGTCAGTATGCTGAACGATGTGATCAGTGAAGGAAAGATCGATGAGCTGATCCAGGTTTCCGAAGCTCTGCATGCGGGTTATATCGCGGAGATCGCGTCGAAGATCTCCGGACGCAGCCGGGCAGGCCGGCCGGACGGACTGAAAGATGATACCATGAAGCGGCTGGTGCTGGTCGCGGGACCATCCTCATCCGGGAAGACGACCTTTGCCCAGAAGCTCTGTATCCAGCTGAAGGCAGAAGGATTAAAGCCCCATATGATCTCAATGGATAATTACTTCCATCCGAGAGCGATGGTTCCTTTTGGTCCCGACGGGAAACAGGACTTTGAAAGTATTTCCTGTCTGGATACGGAACTGTTTTCCGAACACATGCAGGCGCTTCTGAAAGGCAAGAGCATTCCGCTTCCCACCTATAACTTCATCAGCGGTGAACGCGAGTACAACGGAGAGACGCTCCAGCTGGCGGATCAGGATGTACTGGTAGTGGAAGGGATCCACGGACTGAATTCGCTGGTGAGCGAAGGCATTCCGCGGGAACAGATCTTCAAGATCTACATCAGCGCCATCACGATGTTAGGGATCGATGACCATAATCGTATTCCCACGACCGACAGCCGACTCCTTCGGCGCATGGTCAGGGATAACCAGCACCGCGGTTATTCCGCTTCCGATACGCTGGATCGCTGGCCATCTGTGATGAAAGGCGAGGAGAAGAATATCTTCCCGTTCCAGGAAGAGGCGGACGTCATGTTCAACTCTTCGCACCTGTATGAACTCGCGGTCTTGAAAAGCTACGCGGAACCGCTGCTTTTCCGGATCGGTCCCGAAGATCCGACGTATGACGAAGCAAGACGTCTGATCCGGTTTTTAAGCTATTTCCTGAGCATCAGCTCAGAATTTGTGCCCCGTTCCTCTCTCATTCGCGAGTTTATCGGCGGCGGCTATTATCATCAGTAAAAAAGAACTAAAGACCAAGGAGAAGTTCCATGAAACGTAAGATCGATGTCACCCTCCAGGAAGAAGCCGAGAATCTGTCTGAGGTACAGGAGATAATCCAGCAGCAAATGTCAGACAGGCTCAAAGATCTGGGGCTTCTGAAGCAGGAAATCGTCGAAGGAAGAAAATTCCAATTCGAGGAAGTCCAGCTGAAAAACCGATTCCAGGTCAGCCAGTCCGATCCCGTCAAAGAGGCTTATTTTACAAGCACCTATGAGCGGGTCCTCCAGCTTTCCAAGATGTATTACAGCCCTTATTTCGGTATGATCGATTATCTGGATAAGTCGCTGGATAACGAGGAATTCTGCTATTATATCGGACGAAGCGGTCTGTCCAGAAAGGGTGAACCGGTCATTCTTGACTGGCGTACGCCGGCAGCCTCTCTTTTCTACCAGCAGAGGCTGGGCGAGATGGTATTCCGCGCGCCTGCCGGAAACCGGGAAGTGGATCTGAAGCACCGTCGTCAGTATATCATCAAGAAGGGCGAACTGAAGGGCATGTTCGACTCCGAGATCGATATCAAAGACGATATCCTGCAGATGGTCCTTTCAGGAAGCGCAGGGAATCGTCTGAAAGAAGTCATCGCGACCATCCAGAAGGAGCAGGATGATATCATCCGTGAGCCTCTGGAGAACAACGTCATCCTGAACGGCGTCGCGGGCTGCGGTAAGACGACGATCGTGCTTCACCGAATCGCGTACCTTCTGTACAACTACAGAAAGCAGCTGAACAATAACGTTCTGATCATCGGTCCGAACGAACTGTTCATGGATTATATCTCCGAAGTATTGCCCGATTTGGGTGAGAAAGACACTTCGTTCCAGTTTACGGTCAAAGAACTGGCGACCCGTCTGGTCCGTCCGAAGAAAGAATGCCTGAAGACCCGTGATTATTACGAGCGTATGCTCACCGGCCGCGATAAGAGTTTCCTTCGTGAAGCCCAGTACAAGTCTTCCCTGACCTTTAAGGCGGACCTGGACAAAGCCTTCAAGGATTATGAAGAAGCCCAGAAGGCGACCGAAGACCTGGTCTTCCAGAATCAGGTAGTCATGTCCGCGGAAGAACGCAATCAGATGTTCTTCAAGACGCAGGTGAGACTTCCCTATATCCGTCGCTGTGAGAAGATCAAGCGGACGATCCGGGCAAGAGTGCGTGATATCCGTAATGATACACTGCGCCGTCTGAAAGCTGCCTATCGCGGAAAGATCAACGAAGCGAAAAAGCAGGGCGACTTCTATCTGGCCAATGATCTGGAACTGGAGATGGTCGATGTGCTCCATCAGTATTTTGAAGAGGTATATGCCTTTATCAAGAAGATCCGGACACTGTATGATATTCCTGAAGTGGAAGACTGGTACGCCAAAGCGACAAAAGCAAGAGAAGACAAGATCTGGACAGAGGATGATCTGATCGGTCTTCTGTATATCAAGACCAAGCTGGAAGGAAAAGGATGTTATCCGATCCGTCACCTGGTCATCGATGAAGCGCAGGATATCTCGATCTTCGGATTCTTCGTACTTCGTGCCGTGACCGGCGCGGACAGCTATACCGTCGTGGGCGACGTCCGTCAGAAGATCAAAGGAAACGCGCATAACAGCATGATGGATAACTGGGAAAAAGTCCTTTCGAAAGACGAAAGAGAGAAGATCAAGTATTACGAACTGGATCTTTCCTACCGCAGCACGAAAGAGATTATCGAATATTCCCGCAATCTGCTGAAATATGATAATCAGATGCGCGCCGTGGACCGTTCCGGTGAACCGGTCAAGCATCTGACGTTCCTGAATCCACTGAAGCTGGGTGATATGATCGTCGATGAGGCGAAGGAACTGATCGATGCCGGAATGGAGCGTGTCGCGGTCCTTTGCCAGACGATCGCGGAAGCCAAGACACTTCACTCCCTGGTCAAAGATAAGATCGACTGCCGTCTGGTCAGTACGGAAAAGGACGCCACCGATTCGCAGCTGCTGATCATGCCGGTCTACTTCGCGAAAGGACTGGAATTTGACGGTGTTATCGCAGTAGAGGCGAGCAAACCCAAAGAGGATGGACTGCTTTCGTACATCCTTTGTACCCGCGCACTGCACCGTCTGGTCCATATCACCGCCGGAGAGATGCTTCTATGAAAAGCGGATTGAAAAAGAAGATCGCGCTGGTCCTGGGGATCGTCTTTGGCATCTGTCTGATCGCCGGCGTAGTCTTTGCCGTGATGAGGCCTGCCTATATACAGGAAGCGGTACAAATCCTCTTTGAGAATGATATGAATCAGCCTCTTCCGGTAGAGGAGCCCCCGGAGCCGGAAAAGCCGGATTATCATTTCTCTGATGAGGTCAAGCACCAGGGCCCCGGACAGACCGTTCCGAGAACACCTGTGGAGGAGAGCTCGGAAGAAAGCCTGGAGGAAAGCTCTGAGGAGGACGATTAAGGAATTAAAGTATTCTTAATGGACTTTGAAACCTGATTGTGATAAAATACGTCTATATGATGTGGCATTAATAGATTACCATACATAATATAGTGAGCAATCAGGAGGCAGTACTCGGAATGTCTAAGAAAAAGAATAAAAAAAATAAAGGAATCATCATAGGCGCGATCGTGGTCGTGGTATTATTTGCCATTGCCGCGGTCTGCGTCTATTTCATTCAGAAAAAGAAAGCGGCTCTGAATACACCGACCGGTGACGGCAGCGAGATCTACGCGGTCAGAATCACGGATATCATGGGACTGAACGCCTCCGATCTGGGCCTCAATCAGCGCTTCTCCGGGATCGTGGAGCCCCAGAAGACCGTTGAGATCCAGCTCGAATCCGGACGGACGACTTCCGAGATCTTTGTCGAGGTGGACGACCAGGTCAAGGCCGGTGATCCGCTTTTCCAGTATGATACGGATGAAATCATGATGAAGATCGAACAGGGTAAACTGGAACTCGAAAAGATCGAAAACAGTATCATTACACAACAGCAGCAGATCGAAGAACTGAAGGAACAGGCAGAGGATGCCTGGGGAGATACGCTGCTGCAGTATACGATCCAGATCCAGGAGGCAGAAGTCAACCTCAAGCAGACAGAATACGACCGGGATGTCAAGAAGATGGAGATCGAGAAAAGCCAGAAATCGATCGATCAGGCTATCGTGGTATGCCCGATCGACGGGATCATCCGTTCCATCAATGAGAACAGCCAGTCGCAGAACAACGATTATTACGGCGGCGGCAGCGGGAGCAGTAACGCGTTCATGACCGTGATCGCGGACGGGCAGTACCGGATCAAAGGTTTGATTAATGAGCAGAATGTATACCAGATCAGTGTCGGTACACCTGTGACGATCCGTTCTCGTGTCGATGAAAACCAGATCTGGACCGGAGTGATCGAAGAGATCGATACCGCCAACCCGGAAAACAACCAGAATCAGGGTTATTATTATGACTCCGGCGACGCCATGCTGCAGACATCCAAATATCCTTTCTATGTACAGCTGGACAGTTATGACGGACTGCTGATGGGCCAACATGTCTATATCGAGATGGGCGGAGAAGTCTATGAGCCGGCCCATTTGGAAGGTGTATGGCTCTGGAATGGCTATTTCTTCTATGATGACGATGATCCCGCACAGCCGTACTGTTGGGTCGTAAAGAACGGGAAGATCCAGAAGCGTAAGATCACGATAGGCGAGATCGATCCGGAAACCGGTATGTATCAGGTGACCGACGGGCTTACGCAGGATGATGCCCTCGCTTGGCCGGATGAAAGCGTGACGGAAGGCGCGCCAGCCATAATCATTCAGTGAGGGTCCTGCCATGGTAAAACTTGAAAATATTACGAAGAATTATATGCAGGGCAAACTGGAAGTTCCGGTCCTGGCAGATATCCAGCTGCATGTAAAAGCCGGTGAATATGTAGCGATCATGGGTCCTTCCGGCTCCGGTAAAACGACCTTGATGAATATCATCGGCCTGCTGGACCTTCCCACGAGTGGTGAATACTATCTGAACGGGGAGAACATGAAAGGCCGAAAGGAAAACGATCTGGCGGAGATCCGCAATCGAACGATCGGGTTCGTCTTTCAGCAATTCAATCTTCTGCCCAAGGAAACAGCCCTTTCTAATGTAGCACTGCCGCTCATTTACGGTGGTGTTTCGAAGAAAGAAAGAGAAGCACGGGCAAAAAAAGCGCTGGAGCGTGTCGGCCTGGGCGATCGTGTCACCTTCCGGCCGAACCAGCTTTCCGGCGGCCAGCAGCAGCGTGTTGCCATAGCCCGGGCTATGGTGGGCGATCCCAAGATCCTTCTGGCGGATGAGCCTACCGGCGCGCTGGATACAAAAGCCGGCAAACAGATCATGCAGCTTTTCTCGGAGCTTCATAAGGAAGGCGCAACGATCATTATGATCACACATGAGGAACAGGTGGCCGAGTGCGCGGAAAGGATCGTTATGCTGCGTGATGGAAGGATCCTGGAAGAGAGAAAAGGAAAAGGCTTTGAAGCAGCCATGGGGGAGATCGAATGAAAAAGAAAATACTTATTACAGCGATCTCTCTTATTCTGGTCGGAGCGATCGGCTTTGGCTCTGTCAAATATATCATGGCGCATCGGAACAAGGGAGAAGCGGAAGTCTATCCTGTCAATATGATCTCCACGCAGAACTGGAATGATCAGCAAAATACCTATGGTAATGTGCAGACCGGAATGATCCAGAACATTTATCTGGATGGAACGACGCAGGTCAAACAGGTATATGTTTCGGAAGGCGATCCTGTCAAGATCGGCGATCCGATCATCAGTTATGATACGACCTTGCTGGAGCTCAATCTGGAACGTCAGAAACTCAGTATCCAGTCCCAGGAACTCGCACAGGAACTTTTGATGCAGGAGATCGAAAAGTGGAAAGCCTGGGTACCTTCCTATATCTCCCGTATCGATAGCGGAGAAGGAACAGACGGCGACGGGGATCCATCGAACAACGATCCGAATAACGAGGAAACGCACATCGAAGGTGACGGTGAGAGTAGCAGCGGCGGAACTGATGATCCTGGCTCGGATGGTGACTCTGGAAACGGCTCCGGCAATAGTTCTGGCGGTGACTCCAGCAGTACACCGGAAGAATCCAGCAGCACACCGGAAGAATCCAGCAGTGTACCGGAAGAATCTAGCAGCGTACCAGAAGAATCCAGCAATACACCGGAAGAATCCAGCAGCACACCGGAAGAATCCAGCAGTACACCGGAAGAATCCAGCAGTACACCAGAAGAATCCAGTACGGTTCCGGTCGAGGAATCATCGCAGCCGGAAGAATCGTCCCAGCCGGAGGAATCTTCGATACCCGAGGAATCGTCTGAACCTGAAGAATCTCAGCCCGTAGAACCGGAGCCGGAACCGGATCCGACTGTACCAGACAAGGATCTGGAACCAGGCACCGTTACGATTGTGAGTGGAGCCGGTACCAAGGAAGATCCGCTGCAGGCCGTGGTCCTGGAAGGCGCGACCGATCTTTCCGCGGAGGAATTCGAAAAAGTCCGAGGCAAGGTGGTACGTTTCTCTATTCGTAAAGGCAGTACGGATGGTGCAGAGCAGTATGCGGTGCTCGCAGATCTGACTGGCGCGGAAGCGCTTGAGGAAAATCGTATATTCTCACTGAAAGTCGGTTTTCAGCAGATTCGTTCGACCGTTGGCGTTTTGACGGTATATCAGCTGAAATTGCCGGGAACTATCACGCTCTACTATCCCATGCCCTACGGCACCGAGATGGAAGATATGCGTATCAACGGAGTAGGAGATGTTTCGAATGTCAGCGGCAGCGTCCGCGCAGATGGCATGACCGCCGCTTTCCAGCTCGAACAGGGAGGACTGTTTATTATCACTTCCAGTGAACCGGCTCCCGAGCCAGAACCGGAACCTGAACCGGAAGAAAGCAGTGAGATGTCTGAGCCGGAAGAGTCGGAAGAAAGCTCTGAGATCATCGAACCTGTGCCTGAACCCAGTTATGACCCCGGTTACACTTACGATGAGATCGTTAAGATCCTGAGGGAAAAAGAGTCACAATATATTGCTGCCGCTGTGGATCTGAAGCTTGACAAGATCGAATATCAGAAAGCACAGAAACAATTTGAAGCACTGACTGTCCGGTCTCAGGTGAACGGATATGTCAAGAGCATGGGTGATCCCGAACAGTTAATGGGACAGCCCTATATCGTCCTGGCAGCGGAAGAAGGTTTCTTTGTGACAGGTACGATGAGTGAACTGCAGATCGAAAAAGCCAAATACGGGCAGAACATTATCATCAATTCCTGGATGAGCGGTATGCAGTATACAGGGACGATCGTGAAGGTTTCCGATTATCCCACTTCATCGAATTATTACAGCGGAGGAAACCCGAATGCCTCCTACTATGAATTTACCGCGCGTGTAGACCAGCAGCCCGGAGAAAATATCCAGCTGATGAACGGAGAAGGCGTAGATATCATGATCCTGCAGGAGGCGGAGATCGATGCGGAAGCCTTCTATATCCCCAACATGTACATCCGCACGGAAAACGGTGAATCCTATGTCATGAAGATGGGCGAGGATGGGCTGCTCGTTAAACAGGTGATTGTCCGGGGAGGAAGTCTCTGGGGCAGCTATACCGAGATCCGGGAGGGCCTGACACAGGATGACTTCATCGCGTTCCCGTACGGCGTTTCCGAAGGCATGCAGACCAAAGTCGCCGACGGTTACGGCATGTACTATTAAGGAGGTGAAGACATGTTAGAGAATATACGTCTTTCCTTCCAGGGCATCTGGTCACACAAAATGCGTTCGTTCCTGACGATGCTCGGTATCATCATTGGTATCGCGGCCATCATCGCAATCGTCTCTACGATCCAGGGAACCAACGAACAGATCAAGCGTAATCTGATCGGTTCGGGGACAAATACCGTTAAGATCCAGCTTTACCGCGGCAATTATCCAATCGATCCGACCTATGAGCAGTTGCCTTCCACCATTCCGGTCATCAGCCAGGAAGTTAAGCAGCAGATCATGGATCTGGAAGAAGTCAGCGCAGTCACGCTTTATCACCAGAAACAGGAATACAACACGGTATATCATGTCGAGAAAACGTTATCCGGCGGAAAGGTGGCCGGGATCGACACATCATACCTTTCCGTGTTCGGCTACCGGATCGAGAAAGGCCGTGGCTTCTCACCGACAGATTATCGGCTGGCCCGCAAGGTCGCTATGATCGATCAGGTGACGGCTGACACGCTCTTTGACGGAGAAGATCCCATTGGACAGACCATCGAAATCAAGCAGGAGCCGTTCGTGATCGTAGGGATCATCGGGCTCATGGATTCTTTCCAGCCGGTCATCAAGACCATGCAGGACTACTACACCTACATGGATACGGAAAACGCGGGGCTTGTACTCGTACCGGATGCCTGCTGGCCGATCCTGTATCAGTTTGACGAGCCGCAGCAGGTGGCTGTGCGAGCCGTTTCCACCGATGACATGACACAAGCCGGACGAAAGACAGCCGAGATCCTGAACATGAATGCCGGCCTTTCGACAGAAGACAGTAAGCCTTCGGCAGGCGGAGATACGGATATGGATGTGGAGATGGAAGAGGTGAACGCCAAAGAGGCCGTCTATGACGGAGCAGGAGATAGCACAAGTAACTATCAGTACCGCAGTGAAGACCTGCTGGAGCAGGCCAAACAGCTGCAGGATCTTTCCAACTCGACCAATCAGATGCTGGTTTGGATCGCAAGTATCTCCCTTCTGGTAGGCGGTATCGGCGTTATGAACATTATGCTGGTATCCGTTACGGAACGTACTCGTGAGATCGGCCTGAAGAAAGCCATCGGCGCCAAGAAGAGCCGTATCCTGTGGCAGTTTCTTACTGAAGCGGCCGTACTCACCAGCCTTGGTGGTATTTTGGGTATTGGTCTGGGCTTGGTTCTTGCGAAGTTTATCGCTTCACTGAATGGAACGATTTCCGTGATCAGCCTGCCGGCTGTGATCATTGCGGTCGCATTCTCCATGGTCATCGGTGTAGTTTTCGGACTGCTGCCTTCCGTGAAAGCCGCCAACCTGAACCCCATCGACGCGCTGAGATACGAATAATCGAACAAAAAGCCAAAAAAAGATCGATCTTCCACATTACAAAATGGAGATCGATCTTTTTTTTGATGCATGAAAATCATAGGAGAGATACGTTAGAATTTTCCATCTTTCATAGCTTCGGCCTCCTCGATCCGTTTCTTACGAAAATCAATGAAAAGCTTTAGGAAGAACATGACCAGAGCCATTCCTCCGAACCAAAGGAACGGATTTCCAAAGATATCACCGGTCGAAGGATTAGAGGAGGAGCTGGAGGATGTACTGCTGCTGGAAGAACTTGACGAGCTGGACGAACTGGACGAGCTGGAAGAGGAACTGCTGCTTGAAGAACTCGAAGAGGAGCTGCTGCTTGACGTATCATCCTGGGATGAATTGCCGGAGTAATTCGATCCGTTGGAAGAGGCTTCGGAATTACCTACGATCGTAATTGTCGTTTCTGCCTTACCATCATCATAAACAAACGTAATTCGATGAATGCCATTGCTTAGGCCTTCCAACACGTATGGCTTCAGTGTGACGATAACACTGCCTTCACGGGTCGTATAATCGAATCCTCTGATCAAAGCCTTCCCGTCGACCTGCAGCTTCACAAAATGATCGAGACTTGTTTCATCATCTTCATTTCTCTGAGCACGAATTTCCACTACACCGCCGGTTTCATTGTCCCATTTCTGGGCAGCTCCTTCGATGACTTTGTATTCGATATTCTCATTCGTAGACGGAGCCTTATTCACCCACTTGGCATATAGAACGATATTGGAATTGATCGGCGTATCAAAACTGAAAGCTTTCAGATAGGAAGTATCCGTATACCATCCTACGAAGATCTGATCTTCCCGTAAGGGATCAGTAGGCTTGTTGACGGTCTGTCCCCAGGGAACGATTTCGCTGGTGACAACGAAATCGCTGTCCGCCATAAAGGTAACAGTATAAGTCACCGTCTGATTGGAGCCGGAGTTCTGATTATTATCTGAATTTGGATCGGTATCTGTGTTTGAAGAGGAATCAGATCTGTCTTTCCAGATCGCAGTAAGAGTAATGTTTTCTGTAACCAGAATACTCTCTCCGACGTTATAATATGCGGTACCGATCCGCCAGCTGGAGAACTCTTTCCCGGCGGGAGGGGTGAAAGCACATCGTGGAAGCGCGTAGGTAGTGCCGGAATCCACTTTCTTGGCGGTCATCGTACCATTGCCGCCATTGGGGTTGTAGGAGATCTGACAGGTATGGATCAGTTCAAACACAGCCTTGATCGAAACATTTGAATCAGGCATGATGAACGTGTTGTTGGTGATCGTTATATCTCCGGAAAGAACTTCAAATTCTTTGAAAGAGTACCCGGCATATGGTTTTGGTGTCAGCGTAATGAGCGTTCCGGCCGAAGCAGCTTTCGGATTGACAGAGATCGATCCGGTACCTCCTTCTACACTCGTATAGATCGAGTGGGGGACAAGCTCTGACTTGCTGAATACTGCACGGAATACTTTTTCATACGGATCGTCTTTTTCCTGCATCCACTCTTTAAAGGTATAGGAATAGCTTCCGTCAGGAGACTTCGACGGGGTACTGGAAGGAGCCGGCATATCATTTCCTTCCAGATAAGTTTTTCTTTCAAACTCGGAACCATCTTCGTTTAACCAGGTAACATAAACTGTATTTCTGGATCTTGAGGTAAAGGACGGTTTGAATTCCATATCGTTTCCGTGCCCGGTAAAAGTTCCTTTATCCCATCCGCTGAACTCATAGCTGTATTGAGTATCTGCGGGTTTGGTCGGGATATCGTTCATAAACGGTTCTTCATCGATATAAAAATATTGCGTACGGAATACGGTTCCGTCATAATTCAGCCAGGTGGTTTTATACTTTTCCTTTTCAGTGAACGTTACGGTAATAAAAGCTTCGGTATTCGGCATAACAAACGAAAGGTTTGTTTCATCGACGGAAATCTCATAAGCTTTCGAATCTGTGACCTTTACGCTGCTGAATTCATATCCATAATCAGGCACTGGTTTGAAGGAAACGGTTTCACCAACCATTTGTTCTTCAGAAGGATTTGTTATGACAGACCCCTTTCCGATGATCACGGAATAGATTTTACTTATGTTTTTCTTTGAGAAATTTGCAACGATCCGAATCGTTTTGATATCAGAAGATTGCGCACCGATCGTAAATGAGGTAGTGGGAGAGGAGGGATCTGCAAAAACTACGGCAGGGGAAGAAGACCAGCCAGAGAAGAAATAGAAAGCCGAAGGATCTATTTCAGCGGTAAGATCTATAGTAGTCGTATAGATTCCGCTGGATGTACTGGCATATGCCTTGGCTGTCTTATCGCCGCCGTTAACTGTTACCTCGATTTCATAAGTAATCGGTTGAAACTGTGCTGTAACATAAACATTGACATCTGGCATAGAGAACGCATTTTTGGAATCCAGATCAAGCTTGTTTCCGTAATAATCTGTAACAGTCAGAGAACCTGGTACATATTCATAACCGACAGCAGGTACGGGATATAGGGTGGCAGTCGTGTTTTTTGGCACATTGGTAGCGGAATTCGGGCTTAATAATGATACACTGCCGTTTTCTATCTGGTCTGGATTAATGTTTATATTTCCTGCCCAGCCAGCATACAGGGTCAATACGCCTTCAGAATCCAACAGATTCTCTGACACCGTTCTGGTAAAATCCCATTGGTTCGTACAGGCACTGCTGGTGTACCATCCGGTGAAGTTGGTTCCGGGAGCAGACGGACTGGAAGGCGCACTGACTGTAGAGCCTTTGATCACATTGTCCCACATAAGCGGATTGGCACCGGAAGTTACACTTGTCCTATTTGTATCGAACTTCACTTGACAGCGGAGGAAAGAGTAGGTGATGGAATTGGAGCAATTGGATGGAAAAGAAGTATAACGATTGATTGTCTGCCACTTTTGTTTGGTTCCATCATAAATAACAGTATTTAAGCTGGGATACGTAAAGGGATAGTCTGCATATCCATTTAGGTTATAGATACCCTCAATATTGTTTTCTATTCGGATGGTCGTAATATCAGAAGTGATATCATTCCAGAAAGAACGGAGATCATCCAATGTGGAAATGGAAGCAATTTCATTCGGATTAGTGGATGAAATCGTCAACATGCCATTTGATGTTTTCTCCCAATAAAGCATATTGCTGGGTGATCCACCCAGTGAACCCAATCGGGAACCGTCTATGGAATACCTGATATCCGCTCTATATGAACCTGCAATATAATTAGCTGGCAGCACCTCTTTGAAACCGCTAAAATAAACATTCAGGTATTGATATCCGTAATTCGAGAAAAAAGTATCTGATATCTTTTGGACACTGGCCGGGATGTAAATCGCATATCCGATAGCTGGGTTCGGCGCACCGGGACTGCCAGAAATTTCAGTCAGCACGTACGCCGTTGGATCATCATTAAGGAAGATGGTTTCCGGGAACTTGAGGATATATCCGGAATTTTCCTGTACCCATGGATATGGCGCGACTGTTTTGAAGGTGTGATTCTGCGCGTCGGTTTCCACATTAAAAATATAATCATGACCATCTGATGTATACGTAATCTGCTCGGCTTTTGCCTGAACCGGACGGATCAGAACAAACAGAACGAATATCAGGAAGAGAAAAGATATTTTTTTCATTTTAAAACTTCTCCCTCATCATGGCTTCTGCTTCTGCCATTCGCCTTTTGCGGGCGTTGATGAACAGCTTCAGAACAAATATCACGAGGATCATTCCGCCAAACCAGAGAACAGGATTGGAGAAGATATCTCCGGTGGAAGGATTGGAAGATCCGCCGCTTCCTCCGCCGGAAGAAGAACCTTTAGAGTCTCCTTCTGACGCTTCCAGAATCGTCAGGGTAGTCTCCGCTTTGCCGTCATCATAGACAAAGGTAACACGATGAATACCATTTGCCAGATTGTTTAAAGCACTTGGCTTGAGTGTAACGATCACGCTTCCGGAACGAACGGTATAATCCACATCTTTGACCATAGATTTACCATCGATCTGCAGCCCTACGAAGTGAGAAAGACTGGTATTGTCATTGATATTTCTCTGTGCACGGATCTCCGGAGAAACAGTGGAGTTCTTCGTCCACTTCTGAGCGGCTCCTTCAATAACGGTATATTCGATCGTTTCATCCGTGTCGGCAGCTTTCGGAGTCCATTTAGCATATAAGGTCCAATTGGATTCGATCGATGTATCAAAACTGAAAGGCGAAGTCAGTGAACTGTCGCTGTACCAGCCCACAAAGACATAACCATCCTTGACAGGGTCGGAAGGTTTGACCGCTTTGTTTCCTTTGATGACTGTCTGAACGGCAACAGAGTATTCATTGTCGATCATAAATGTGACCGTATAACTGATGGAGGAAGAATCGGATGGATCTTTCCAGATAGCGGTGATCGTCAAATCGTCCTTGACGGGCACCTTTTCACCAGGCTGGAAAGTCTTGTCTCCGACCTGCCAGCAGAAGAAAACTTTACCTTGCGGTGCGGTGAAGCCACAGGCCGGAAGGGTATAATCGTTTCCGGAGTTTTCGGTCTGTTTTGGCATGGAACCGGTTCCGCCGCCCGTGTCGAACGTGATAGTACAGGACCGGATCTTGGAAAAGACGGCCCAAATCGCAATATTTTCTTTCCCTACAGTAAAGGTATTTCCGTTGATCTCAATACCACCCTGCAGGACCTCGAACCGATCGAAGTAATATCCAGGGCTGGGTGATACCCGAAGGGAGACCTTCGTTCCCTCCGGTGCGGATTTTTCACTGGCGGCAACAGCGCCATAGGCGACGTTGTTTGGATTTACGGTAATTTCATAATATGGGATGGTTTCACGGGTAAAGATCGGAGTATAGGTTTTCGTGTTGCCTTCTATCGTTCCGTCGTCCCATTTCATGAAAACATACCGATATTCACCTTCACCTGCCTTCTCAGGGACTTTGTCCGTCGTCGGCTCTTTATCATCCTCATAGTAGGCATTGCTTTCAGCGAGTACTGTCCCATCCCCATTCAGCCAGACGATATAAAGCTCTTTTCGCTCAACAGCTTCAAATTCCGGCTCAAAGGTGATCGTGGTCCCGGTGAGAACGCCTTCCTTCCATCTTGAAAAAACAAAAGCATACTTACCGGCGGATTTCCTTGTAGGTGTTCTGTCTGTCGTGGGCATGTCTTTTGTGTTGTCGTACGTTGCTGTATCCAGCTGTGATCCGTCTCCATTCAGCCACACAACCGTATACGTAGCTTTTTCCAGGATATTGGGCGTGATCGTAATATCGTAATCCGGCATGATAAATGAGTTGTCGTTTACTGTCACAGTATTACCTTCATCATCCAGATAAGAGAAAGATTTAAGGAAATATCTGTCATCAGACGGGGTAAAGCGCACAATGACCAATTCACCAGCGTCAGGGTTTTTCCCGGGATCAAGTGTGATCTTTCCATATTGAGTATCATAATCCAAGCTGATGGTGTGAACTTTTCTGACGAAAGACGCCGAGACAGTAACATTGGAAGCCGGCATAGTAAACGTATATGGGTTTTCCGTGATCTTATCTGTCACAGGAGCGTTATTTTTCCCGATATACGAAATGGACCATTCGGAAAAAGCCATGTTTTGCTTGCTCGGTGTTGCTGAAATGGTAATCTCCTTATCCATTTCAGATTTCTCGGCAGTCGAGGTAATGGTGCCGTTACTTGACTCCTCAAGAGTAATAGTATACTGCTTCAGTTGATAAGTAACGGTGACGATAACTTCGGCATCGGGCATATCGAATTTTTTACAGGCTTCATCTGAGGAAGATACATCAACATTCGTAAATAGTACATCTGTCCCATCAGCTTTCCTGATAGAAACACTGTAATCATATCCGGCCGCCATATGGATATATACAGTAACCGACTGCCCCACATAGGGAGTAGACGAAAGTGGATCTCCTTTCTTATCACGAAGCCGAGCCCAGTTTCCGGAAGCAGTAGAAGCTGGAACTGTTTCTAAGGTGATCGGATTGGTAGGCAGTAATTCATAACCGGCAAACAGGTTCATTGAACTTGTTACGTTATTATTGAAATTCCATTCGAAAGTACATGCCTGTTCGGTGTACCATTTACCGGTAAACCCATATCCATCCTTTGGAATGGGAGACTCCTGGGGAGAAGACACAGTATCATTATACATGACATCTTCTGTGACAGAAGTAGATGGATCGGCCCACGAACATCCGACGAGTGTGTCTGGCCGGAAAGTGACTTTACATTTATAACTGATTTTATCCGGTCCCAGGGCAGGCGTATACGGATAGATCTCTTTCCAGTCATAATCGTATCCGTCAAACTCGATGAATTCAACACCGGGTATCAGTGCGTTTTGCGGTATCTGACTCTTTATATTCGTATTCAAAAACATCTTTTTCACTGTCATTCCAGTGGGAAGAGTATAAGCAAATTTCTCCGGAAGACTGGAAATGGAATCAGTAAGACGTAGTTCCGAAATAGACGAGACAGGAAAGTCAGAAAAGACGAACTTGCTCATAGCAGGAAGAGACGGTACCTGATCGCCCTTGCATTTGATCGTCATAGAACCATTCTCATTCATTTCAAAGTAAAGGGCACTGTCGATACTGGTACCGGCTACCCAGCCAAGGCAGCTGTCATCAGATCGTTCGATCATGAGCCCTGGAGAGCCTGCGATATGACTCAGCCCCAGATTCGTTTCTGATCCGGAATAATGGATGATCATGTTATGATCCAAAGACGACAGACCACTAAAAGAAGAGGCAGTAATCTCTGTAATAGAAGCCGGAATCTCAATTTCTGTAAACTTTGACAGGAATTCTCGTTGATCAACGTTAAGATCGATTTTGGTTACTGGAAAAAGGTCTTCGACAAAAAGAAGAGCGCCTCCTTCATCTGACACACGAAAAGTATATTTTAGTTCAGTAGGGAATTCAATTTCACTTCCCCAATCAGCACTGATATTAATATAAGATACACCTGTAATTGTACAGTGAGATGAATCGGAATTGTCTTGATCGTAATAAAAAGTGGCATACCATTTTAAGCCTGTATCTTCGTCCCAAACCTCACCACTTTGTTCCTGGGGGGAAGCTTTAGCCTGAGATGGCAGCATAAAAAGAAATAAGAAAACAAGAATGAATAAGAGAAAGTGCTTTCTCATGGTTATGCCTCCAATCTCACTTAGTATTTATTATTTTGCATCGCTTCGGCTTCCGCAAGACGTTTCTTGCGCGAGTCGATAAACAGTTTCAGGAAGAAGATAACGATTGCCATACCACCAAACCACAGGAACGGATTTGAGAAGATATCACCGGTGCTCGGAACAGAAGAGGAACCTCCGGAGGAACTTCCGCCACCGGAACTACCGCTTCCGGAAGAATCCGAACTCTGTTCCACGGTTAATGTCGTTTCGGCCTTCCCATCATCAAAGACAAAGGTGATCCGATGAATTCCAGTGCCAAGATTCTGCAGAGCAGAGGGATTGATTGTTGCGATCACACTGCCTGAACGTACAGTGTAGTCGAGATCTTTGACCAGAGATTTTCCATCGATCTGAAGGGAAACGAAATGGGAAAGAGTCGTGTTATCTTCAAGATTACGTTTTGCACTGATCTCGATCGAGTCCGCGGAACCCTTGGTCCATTTCTGAGCAGCGCCACTTACGATGGTATACTCGATCGTTTCATCAGTCTCGGCAGCTTTGGGTGTCCATTTTGCATAGAGGGTCCAGTTGGTTTCGATTGGTGTATCGAAACTGAAAGGTGTAGTCAGAGAACTGTCGGTATACCATCCCACGAAGATATAACCGTCTTTAAGAGGATCCGAAGGTTTGTTAACCTTATTTCCCTTGAATACAGTCTGGACGGCAACGGAGTACTCGTTGTCGATCATAAATGTGACGGTATAAGAGACAGAAGAACTGGATTTATCTTTCCAGACAGCTTTTGCGGTAATATCATCGTTAACAGAGATGGTTTCTCCAGGTTGATATGTGTTACCGCTAATATCCCAGCAGGAAAACTCCTTGCCCTGCGGTGCAGTATAGGAGCAGTTTGGAAGGGAGTATTCAGATCCGGCATACATGCTTACCTGAGTCATGGAACCGGTTCCTCCGTCTGCATCAAAGGAGACATAAACCGTCTTGAGTTTTTCAAAGGTGGCACGAATGCGGACATTCTCCGTTCCCATGACAAACTGATCATCCATGACGACGACGTCACCTGTAACGACTTCCCATGCTTTAAACTTGTATCCGGGGAGAGGAGTGGCCGTTAGTGTAACAGTCGCTCCCTCTACAGCTGATTTTATATCGGCAGAAGCTGTTCCGCTTCCGTCATTCAGAACCAGGATACCATAAAGGGGAGTGGTTTCATCACTGAAAACGGCAAAATAGGTGATAGTACCTTTTGCCTTGTCTTCGGTCCTGTTGCCCCATTCCTTAAATATATAGGCGTAATCACCCATAACAGAAATTTTGGTGGGAATCTTATCTGTGATCGGTTCAGGGTCGCCCTCCAGGAAAGGTTTGCTGTCAAGTTCCGATCCGTCTTCGTTCATCCAGATCACAAGGAACGTTCGGCGTTCGACCTGAGAAAAGATCGGGCTGTAGACAGTGTCGTTTCCCTGATAGACAGGACTGTTCCAGGCCTGGAAGCTATAGATGTAGGTCTCATCCATCGGTTTGGTCGGCGTCTTGGTATTGGACGTGGCAGCCGGTGTTTTATCCCCGGCTTCAGGGAAATAAGGCCTGCGTTCCAACTCGTTTCCATCGCTGTCCAGCCATACAATATAATGAGGCTGCAGCTCGTTGAAAACGGCACTGATAATCACGTCAGCCCCGGGCATAGTGAATGAATTGTTGTAAATACTTATTTCTTCTCCGGTCTCTTTATTGAATACCCGAAGAGTATTAAGCATATTTCCATATACCGGTTCGACAGTCAGAGAGATCGTATCACCTTCTATGGGCTTCACGATATCAGGCGTAACTGTTCCGTCGCCGATTATGTTATATTCATATTTTCTGACAGGTTTTAATTTGAAATGTGCCTTTACGACGATATCTGAAGTACCGATCGTAAATGTATTGGTAGCCGGATCGATGGAGATATCACCTTGTATGATTTCCCAATAGTCAAATTCTCTTCTGGAATCTACGGTCGAAGAAGAAAGCTGGACAGATGAACCCATCGTGCCTTCACTTGGTTCCGCTGCGCCATTGCAGTTTGTATCAGCCTGAACATCAATATAAAAAGTTTTTAACCTGAATTCTGCTGAAACAGTCACATCTGAGCCTGGCATAATAAAGGACTGATCATTTGTAACATCAACGGGATTGCCGGAAGCATCTTTTACTGACAGCGTGTTCGGTATATACTCATAGCCGGGATCAGGTACCGGCGTCAGTTCTACCGTAGCGCCTTCCCAGACATCTTTATCCTGGCTGAAAGTAACGGTTCCGTTTTTCATCGAGGAGCTGTTTTTTACATCAGAAATGACGACCCATCCGGCATAAAGCTTGAAATAACCGGTCGGACGAGAGGTGTTTTCATTGATTTCCTCCATTTCCAAGTCTTCATATTGGACGGCTGTATCAAAATCCCATTTTGTATCTGGATCACAGGAAGGATCCGTATACCAGCCGGTAAAGGCATGCCCGGGATAGGAAGGATCTGTTTCAGGTTGTGTCAGCTTTTCATCCACCTTGAATGCTGCTGTTTGATATGGATCGGCGGAGGAAACAGGCGTATTCATAAACTGGGCTGTATAGACACAATAAATCTTTGGGTTGCCATAAATCATAGAAGTGCTCTGGATTGTTTTCCATTCTTCGTAGGTCCCGTCATATGTGATTGTCTCAAGCTTCATATATTGTAGATGACCGAGAGAATACAGGTTGTGATCAACAATTAAATGATGAATCGGTGCACAGAATTCTTCCTTCCATCCGAAACTATACATATTGGGAAGTTGTTGAGGTGCACCTTCTGGATTACAACAAACGATGTGAATCGTATCCTCTGACAGCAGGATCCATCCGAGGTAACTGTTCTGTTCAGATGATCCTCCGGCCCACCCCATGATATGACCGGTCTGAGTAAAGTGAATATAAGTATGGTGAGACCCAGCCATATAAGAACCATCGAAAGTAGATTCCGGCCCGCCGTATTCTACAATAAAGTAAGGAACACCACCTAATTCTTGGAGCAAGTTTTTGCCAACGGTAGTGACACTCGCGGGGATGATGATTTTATTTTCGCCTGTATAGTAATATTCAAAAGAATTAATCTGATCCTTAAGAGAGAATCCTGAAATCTCCACGACTGTATAGTTTTCACTGCCATTAGGAATGAAAGAAGGAAAATTCAGAGTCTCGACTTTATCCCCGGAAGGGAAAACCACCCCTTTGATGGCGCATGTTTTATCTGTTTCATTAAACTCGACAGTCCAGGTAAAACCATCGTCATCAGTATAATCTGTGGCTGCTTTGGCCTGAATCGAAAAAAGGAATACCATTATGAATGCGGTCAATAGGAAGAAAATACTTTTTTTCATCTCTATCCTCTCAGGTCCGGCAGAAAATGACATCTGCCTGATATGGAAAACGGAAAATCCGTCAATTCTCTTATATATAATATATCTAAGTTATTATATCTTATAGCGTCCAACAAATGTCCAACAGAAAGGTCACTCCATCTGTAGAAAATGGAGTGACTCTTCTATTAGTATTTTTCGTTTTGCATGAATGCGGCTTCCGCGATCCTGGCTTTGCGGGCACGGATGAATAGCCGGAGGATAAACATCACCAGCAACATTCCGCCGAACCAGATTACGGGATTGGAGAAAATATCACCTGTCTTCGGAACTGAAGATCCGCCGGAAGAGGACCCGCCGCCCGAGGAGTTTCCTTCGGCAGCCTCAAGGATCGTAAGGGTAGTATCTGCTTTCCCGTCGACAAACACGAAGGTGACACGATGGATGCCATTGGCAAGGTTTTGAAGTGCCGTCGGCTTGATCGATACGATGACACTTCCTTCGCTGACGATGTAGTCTGTCCCTTTGACCAGGGCTTTTCCGTCGATCTGAAGAGAAACAAAGTGGTTCAGTGTCGTGTTATCGTCTATGTTGCGCTTGGCGCGGATATCGATGGTATTGGTGGTGCCCTTGGTCCATTTCTGGGCAGCGCCGTCCACTACCGTATACTCAATGGTCTCATCCGTTTCAGGCGCCTTCGGTGTCCATTTGGCGTAAAGAATCATATTGGACTCGATAGGCGTATCAAAACTGAAAGGAGTGCTTAAACTGCTGTCTGTATACCAGCCAACGAACAGATATCCATCTTTTGACGGGTCGGTAGGTTTGACTGCTTTGTTGCCTTTGATGACCGTCTGTACAGCAGCCTGATACTCACTGTCGATCAGGAAAGTGACGGTATAGGAGATCTGGTCGCTGTCCTTCCAGACAGCCTTGATAGTGATGTCATCCTCTTTGACAGAAACCGAATCACCGATAGAGAAAGTTTTGTCTTCGATCTGCCAGCAGAAGAACATTTTTCCCTGTGGGGGAGTGAACGCGTTCTCGGGGAGCTTATAAGTCGCACCGGAGGTCAACTCGATCGGATTCATGGTACCAGTTCCGCCATTTGGGTCAAACTTAATGTTGACTTTCTTGTTCTCGCGGAATGTCGCACGGATCCTGGCATCAGCTTTTCCAACGGTAAAGGTGCTCGCGGTCAGAGTTCCGGTGGTTTCCGCGGTATCGAATCCGGCAAAGTAGTGATTATCCATTGGTTTGACTTTCAGGCTTAGCTTGGTCCCTTCCACAGCCTGAACCGTGACTTTAGTACTGAAATCCGAACCATCGACGGAAACGAGACCGTCTCCATAGGCATAAACCTCGATCGTATGGGGAACAGAAACCTTCTTGAAGATGGGAGTAAAGGTCGTGACATTGCCTATCGTCACTCCCTCATCCCATTTATCGAAGGTATAGGAATATTCATCATCGGCTGTTTTGGTAGGCTTTGTGATCGGTTTGGAAGGTGTTTCGTCCTCGTAGAAGGTAACGGAATAAAACGGTTTTTCCGGATTAAGATCTCCATCCAGATAGATATGGGTCAGTTTAGGCAGCTCTACAAAATCCGGAGCAAGTTTGATGTCACTGGCGGGCATGATAAAGGTATTCCCGGTAACGGTAATCCTGTTTTCATCTTTATCCAGGTATTCCATCTTGTTCAGTTTGTAATGCTGAGGAGGAGTGATTGTAAACGAGATCTGTTCTCCGGCAAAAGCTTTTCTGTCGAGCTTATGGTCTTCATCCAGTTGAATATAAAGTCTGTCAGGACCGTTGACAAATCCGATCAGGTATTTCTCCTGATCCGAAAAAACCGGATGAATAGTGACATCGGAAGCTGGCATGGAAAAAGTGGCTATATTGGGATCGTTTGCGGAAACGGTAACTTCGATCGTCTCGCTGTCTGCATCCTTAACGCCCCAGTCGGAGATCATTTTATACTGGCCGGGAACGGCAGTGAGTGTAACTGTGTCGCCGAAATGGATATTTTCAGTTTTATCCACCGACATGGAACCACCTTCATCCGGATTGACGAGCGTAATGCTATAATCGACCAATTCAAACATGGCAGTAATCGTAACATCTTCATCGGGCATGATGAATTTGTTTTCTTCATCAGGGGTAATGGTGGAAGGAGTTAAAGATAATTCTTTAAGTTTATATCCGTCTACCGGTTCAGTATTGATAGATACTGGAGTGCCTGCTGGAACACTACCGGCGGCGGGATCAGTGGTGACAGTGCCGTTTTCCGAAGTGTTAACGATCAATTTCGGAGTGATCTTAATCACAGCACTGATTTTGACTTTAGAATCAGGCATGGTGAAGGTATTGCCATCATTGATCGTGACATTTTCATTTCCGGGATCTGTCATGACAGAAAGAGAATCAATGTAATGAGCTGAACTGATCTCCGGGAGACTGATCGTAACGGTTTCGCTAACATGAGCCTCGTTACTGGGATCAGTAGAGAGCGTGTACTGAACGCCTTCAGGGTTTTGCACGCTGATCTCAATACCATACTTGGCAGTCTCGGTCGTCTCGGCATAGAGAGTGAGACTTTCTGGATTGCCGCTTAACACTTCGTTAATCTTTTTCGAGAAATCCCATACTTTTTTAGTTTCTCCATCCAGATAGTACCAAGAGTTGAAGGTAAAGAATGGATGAGACTGTAAAGATGGCTCGGGTATCGTTTCGTCATATGCTACTCCGATAGAGGCTGGCTGGTTTTCAGCTAAGGAAACATGATCACCAGGAACAAAGGTAACATTTATTCTAGTGCATTGAACTGAGATGGAAGCAAAAGCGGCTGATCCGTCAATTTGATCCCATTCTGCCTTGGTTCCGTTGAAAGTAATCTTTGTGACCCCGGGAAAGGCGTTTGCCGCAATGGAAGCGACCGTATTATCCAGCGTGAGAGTTTTGACTTTTGAATTACATAAATCAGCCGGAATAGCCTTTACTCCACTGATACTGGCTTCAATCAGATTATTGTTGGAACTGAATGAGGTTGGAATCGTTTCAAACGGACCTCCCCCGGTCGTAGTGATAGTAAGTTTTCTGCTCGTTCCAGTGCCTTCGATGGTCCAGTAAAGAGAATCATTTGCATCACCGGCAAGCCAGCCCATTTTAGTGTTGTCTTCATAAGTAACGGTTGCGTTGGGAGAACCTACAAGATAAGAAGCATCGAGTGTATCCGGAAGATAAACGGACAGAGAATTATTACCCAGACCAGACAGAAAACCCTTGTCAATGATAACGGATGGATGAATGGCAACTCTTACGATTTCGTCGATATGAGAAAACTCGGAAAGCTTCAACGTGGTACTTACACTCGTAATAGGGATACCGTCATATATTGATGGAAGAGAGATCGATGGCTGTCCGGACAAATAGCCGGAATTATATTCCATCTTGATGATTTCGTATTCTCCGGAAGACTTTTTCGATATCGTCCATTTCACCGGATCCGAAGAGCTTTGAATAAATGTCTCAGTATCATCCTCGGCTCTGGCAGAAAAGGGGAATGCCCCGATCAGGAGAATGAAGACTAGAAGCAGGCTGAAAAACTTTTTCATAACAGATACCTCGATATATACAAATATGACACATCGTCCGGTCGATATGTGTCAGGTACATCTATATACAATATAATGTGGTATTGTACCATAATGACCACAATATATCAAGTTTTTTCATCCTTGCGTGGGAACTTCTCTTATGGTACAATTAACAGAAGATAATTGAAGATTGGAGGTTACGACTATGGCTTCCGATGGACCGCGCGTCATACGTACCGTGCTCGACAGCTTGCCTTTCGGGGACGAGAAAAATGATTATGGTCTTCATGAAAAAGTAAAAGATCGCCTGCCGGATGGCGTTTCCAGCAAGGCGCTGTACAGTGATATCGTCAGGATCGCCTGGCCCTCCTTTATTGAGCTGATGCTGACACAGCTCGCTTCCATGGTGGACCTGATGATGGTCGGCCGGCTCGGTCCCTGGGCGCTGACCGCCGTAGGACTTACCACACAACCTAAATTCCTGCTGATGACTATGTTCATCGCCATGAACGTCGGTGCGACGGCCATGGTTGCCCGTTATCGAGGTGCGGGAGAGCAGGAAAAGGCAAATAACATCATGCGGCAGGCATTGCTGCTGGTGTTAGTCTTCTCGCTCCTTTCTTCTGTTCTCGGATATATATTTGCCGAGCCGATGGTCATATTCATGGGCGCCTCGGATGAGGAATCTCTACGCGGCGCTGTAGATTATCTGCAGATCCAGATGATCGGCTTTGTGTTCATGGCACTGACAACCACCATCACGGCTTCGCTTCGTGGTGTCGGTGATTCCAGGACGGCTATGATCTACAACATGACGGCGAACATCGTGAACGTGTTTATGAACTGGGTCATGATCTATGGTCATCTGGGATGTCCGGCCATGGGCGTCGCGGGTGCTTCCTGGGCAACGGTCATCGGACAGATGGTAGCATTCGTTTACGCGACACTTTATGTTATGTTCGGCAAACGGTATCTGAGGCTGTCCTTCAAGGATAGCTGGAAACCGGATTTCCCGGAGATGAAGAAAGTCGTGGATATCGGTATTCCGTCCATGATCGAACAGCTGGTCATGCGTGCCGGTATGGTCATTTACGCGAAGACAGTCGCGTCCCTGGGTACGATCGCATTCGCGACACATCAGGTCTGTATGAACATTCAGGCGCTGTCCTTCATGAACGGTCAGGCATTCGCCGTATCTGCGACATCCCTGGTCGGTCAGAGTCTCGGAAGACGGCGGCCGGATATGGCGGAGGCATACTGCAGCCGGACACAGCGGATCGGATTTGCCGTGGCGATCCTGATCGGTATCGCGTTCTTCTTCTTCGGAGGGCAGATCGTCTGGCTGTACAATGAAGATCCCCAGATCGTAGATATGGGCGCGGGGATCCTGAAACTGGTAGCGTTTATGCAGCCACTGCAGTCCAGTCAGTTTATCCTCGCCGGTGGTCTGCGTGGTGCGGGCGATACCAAGGCAACGGCTGTGATCACTTTTATCACGGTCCTTTTGCTTCGTCCGGGTATCGCGATCCTGATGATCTTCGGCTTCCACTGGGGTCTGGAAGGCGCGTGGGTCGCGCTGGTATGCGATCAGCTGGTCCGTACGATCCTGGTCTACTTCCGGTATAAGTCCGGCAAGTGGAAGAGCGCGAAGCTGAAACCGATCCAGAAAGAAGCGAAAGCATAAACATCTTCGAAAACATCAGAAAGCCACGTCAGGTTGATGCGCATCAGCAGGACGTGGCTTTTTTATGAATGAGTTTACGAATGTGACTCTACCGGGTGTTATTTGTAGATCACTTTTGCATTAAACTGCTCAGCTAAAGGTGATCCTTCTTTTTCATCCATCAGAAAAAGAGTGGTTGAAAGAAGGTCAGCCAAAGCCGAGTCATCACAGATCACGGTCACGGAGTGGTGATAGGCGGCCGGGTACAGGGTCATGGGATCGATAATGTGATGGTAGCGGATACCGTCCACTTCAAAGTAACGCTGGTAATCGCCGCTTGTCACGACACAACCGTCTGTAAGACTGACAGTCTCGTTGTAGGTGCCATCCGGTCCGTCCGGATCCTGGAGGCCGACCACGAACGCGTCTCGCCCGGTCCCGAGAGGTTTTCCGTGGACACAGATGTTGCCGCCCAGACTGAGAATATAGTTTTCCACGCCTTCTTCCGCGAGATATTCCATAGCCAGGCGGCCTGCATAGCCCTTAGCCAGCGCACCGACATCGATAGAGGCGGCAGGGTCAGTGATATACGCGGTAGAAGCATCCGGATCGATCGAAAGGAAAGAAATATCTGTGTGGGTCGCGGCCTCCCGGAGAAGAGTTTCATCCGGGAGCGTTTTTGTTTCTCTGGCCTCATGCCAGAGACTCGTCAGGGCGCCTATCATGACATTGACCTTGCCATCCGAGATCTCGTACGCGTCTTTGCAGAAGGAAAGAAACCTGATCAGGCGGGGAGAAAGATCCAGCGGTGATATGCCAGTGGAATCATTCAGATCTTTCAGGTTCGCGATTTCTGGGTAGGAGTGGTAGATGTCTGTCTCCTGGTGGAAGGAAAGCAGCAGATCGTACAGCCCATCTTTGATCCGGCCGAAGGATTCGTCGTCCAGTCCGTAACAGGTAAAGTTGGAGAAAGTATCAAAAAGATCATAGAAATCACAGCTGTGCTTTTTTGCACTTTTCTGACATCCGGAAGAACCTGTGGAGATAGTTAGTACGAGCAGGAAGATCAGGAGGCGTTTACCTGAAGGCAGGAGAGATTTTTTCTTCATCAGGCATCTCCTTTCCGGCCGATGCCGAAGGAATGGTGCAGCGCCGGAAGCAGCAGGTAGAGAAGGCTTCCGGTAATCAGTCCCATGACGATGCCGCTGATGATCAGAACAGGAATATAAGCCAGAAAACTATGAGAGATCATAAAGTATACGATGACCAGCTGACCAAGGTTGTGGAAGATCGCGCCGCTGATGCTCAGGAATAGATAGGTGAGCTTTTTCGAGTCGTCCTTTCTTCCGGGAATCGAGAGAAGCGCCATCACGCCAACAGATGCGAGCCCTCCCGACAGAGAAAGGAGCGAGGCGATCGTTCCGCGGGTCAGCAGGACAAAACCGGCCTTCAGGACAGCGATCAGAAACGCCTGGGGAATGCCTATGAAGAAAAGTGCATACATGGTGATGATATTGCTGAGTCCCAGCTTAACACCAGGCGGCGCAAAAGGAAGCGGCGGGATCAGATGCTCCAGATAGGCCATGACGATGGAAAGCGCGAAAAGCAGTGCTGTGCGAGTAAGGGTCTTTGTTTTCATAAAAAGATCCTCCCACATATATGCACATTTGGCACGGCTTTTCCTGTGACCGCGTCCGGACGGGAATCTGTGGAAGATGGGTCTTCCGGGATCCGGATCATCAACCGGTGCGGCAGGCAGATGGCATACTCGCCGGGATGGGAAATGAAGCCGCTTTTGACGCAGATCTGATCCGGACAGTCAGAAGAAAGGAAACGAATCTTACCGTTCCGGATCTCCAAAGTGATCTCCGGGAATCCTTCCGGTGAGAAGGTTTGGTCCTCGGAGAGCGACACAGTCTGGATCACTTTGCCGTCCAGAATGATCTCACAGGTGGAGGCAGGCTTCTTGAATGAGAAAAGCAAATACAACAAGCCTGCTGTAATCAGCAGGCAGATGATCAGGATAAGATCCTTCCGATCCGTGTATTTCCTTTCCATGGAGCAGTTTCCTCCGGGCAGTAACATTCCTATGTTATTGTGCGTCTCGTCCGGATGATTGTCAATGGTTTTCTGAAAAGTCTTCCCAAAAGGCACGGGATATGGTAGAATAACTTGATTCTATCTTTTTTGGAGGTACAGCGATGGTTACCATCACGATGCAGAACGGTAAACAGATCAAGCTGGAGCTATATCCTGAGATCGCGCCGATCACGGTACAGAACTTCATCGATCTGGTAAATAAAGGATTTTATAACGGACTTTGCTTCCACCGTGTCATCAGTGGATTTATGATCCAGGGCGGATGCCCGGAGGGAACCGGTATGGGCGGTCCCGGCTACAATATCAAAGGTGAATTTCTCGCGAATGGAGTGTCGAATCCGCTGAAGCATGAGCGTGGTGTGATCTCGATGGCACGGGCCTACAACCCGAACAGCGCCGGGTCCCAGTTCTTTATCATGCACCAGGATGCTCCGCATCTGGATGGACAGTATGCCGCTTTCGGCAAAGTGGTAGAAGGGATCGAGGTCGTGGATGAGATCGCGTCTGTAGGTACCGATTTTTCCGATCGTCCCCTGACGCCGCAAATCATGGAAAAGGTTGAGATTACAGACTGAAATGACATTTGAAGAATTAGGACTGGACACAGATCTGCTGGAAGCCGTTCGTGACCTCGGATATGTAGAACCGACGCCCATTCAGGAAGCGGCGGTAGGAAAGCTTTTAAAAGGCTATGACCTGATCGGGCAGTCGCGAACCGGTACCGGAAAGACAGCCGCGTTTGGCATCCCGCTCATTGAACTTATCGATCCGGATGACAGAAGGATGCAGGCATTGGTTCTTTGTCCCACCAGGGAATTGTGTATGCAGGTTGCGGAAGATCTTCGAAAGCTCCTCAAGTATAAAGCCGGGATCCGGGTCGTGCCTGTCTATGGAGGGCAGCCGATCCAGCACCAGATCGCGGATCTGAAGAAAGGCGCTCAGATCATTGTAGGGACTCCTGGACGGTTTATCGATCATGTCAGACGTCATACACTCCGGACCGAACAGGTTCAGATCGCCGTACTGGATGAAGCGGATGAGATGTTCAGCATGGGATTCAAGGACGACATCGATCTTATCCTGGCCCAGCTTCCCGTTCCCAGACAGACAGTGCTTTTCTCCGCGACCATGCCGGAAGAAGTGGAAAACCTGGCGAGAGAATATATGGAAGATCCGGTGAGGATCCATGTGGGCGAGGATGATCCGCTGACGGTCGATCAGGTCAAACAATACTATTTCGAATTAAAACCCAGTCAGAAGACGGAAGCACTGACGCGGCTTCTGAAGGTCGAAGACCCGAGATCCGCGATCGTCTTCTGTAATACCAAGAAGCGAGTCAGCGATCTGACGGAAGAACTGAAGGATCTTGGTATTGCCGTGGAGGGGCTGCATGGAGATCTCAAACAGGTACAGCGGGATCTGGTCATGCGGCGCTTCAGAGGAAGGGAGATCAGACTGCTCGTCGCGACCGATGTAGCCGCGAGAGGGCTCGATATCTCGGATGTCGATCTGGTCGTGCATTATGATCTGCCGGATGATGATGAGCTTTATGTTCACCGGACAGGAAGGACGGCCCGTGCCGGAAAGAGCGGTACATCCTATGTGTTCGTCTCTTCGAGAGAGATTGCGCGTCTTTCCGAGGTGGCCGCTTTTGCAGGCGCGAAGATCGAAGCCAGAAAGATCCCGTCTCTGCAGGAGATCGAGGAAGCGAAAAAGCAAAGGCTGCTGGATAATCTGCGGCTTGTCCTGAAGGAGAATACGCAGAACGCGAAAAACCTGACCTTCGGGCGGATCGGGAAATATGAGAAGGAGATCGAAGCCCTGGAGAAAGAAGGATATTCGGCACAAGAGATCGCAGCCGGACTTCTGCTTCTGAATCTTTATGTTCCCTCTGATCAGACAGACGAGATGTCACGGACTCCAAAGAAATACTTGACAGAATCGGAAAAGGAATCGATGGTCCGACTCTATCTGAATCTTGGCAAACAGCAGAAGATCCGGGTGAAGGATCTGACGGGACTGCTGGAGGAAAAGTGCGGGATCACCTATCAGATGATCGGACGGATCGATCTGCTGGAGACTTTCACCTATCTGGAGATCCCTTCCTCACTGGCCGGATCTGTTATTCAAGAGATCGACGGGACGAGTCTGAAAGGGCATCGTCTGCATGTAGAAATAGCGAAAATCGAATAAAAAGAGAATGTTCGCCAAAGAGCATGTGCGTCCGCGGCGGACATTCTTTTTTCTGTTTCAGGAGTTTTTGTTTCTGTATTGAAGTGATCGTTCATGTTTTTCAAAAAGTCGAACTGAGTAAATCTGTACAAAAAAGGATGAATCCTATAAATAAAAGATAAAATTTTATATTTTTAGGAGGATAGTCCTATGAAAAACAAGAATTTTCTGTTGAATTTCGAGATTCTCGGCAAAAGAATCAAGCTTGCCAGACTCGAAAGAAATCTCACTCAGGAAGCGCTGGCGGAAACATGTCATGTGACGGTGACTCATCTGTCACATATCGAAAACGGAGGCAGCGCGAGTCTGGAGACATTGGTGCGATTATGTGCGTATCTGAACATCAGCATGGATGATGCCCTGGGGATCAGCGCCGCAAACCGTCCGCTGCAGAGAGAACTGATCGATCTACTGATCACGCACAGTTATGACGCGCAGCAGATCTCGCTGTATATGTTGAAAGCATTCTTTTCCTGTCTGGACATCATGAAAGAAGTGAATCGTTCCAGGACGCTGGAGGATGTGCTGAAAGAAAAAGACATCGATTTTGACAGGATACCGGAGATCGAGCTGTTCGAAGAAGTGGACAGAAGGGTTTTCAGGCCGAGAAAGTATAAGCCGGAACCGATGGCCGCGGAAGACGCGGATCCGATCAAGCTTCCTTCCGGGAAAAAAGAGAAGCCGAACGAGGAAGATCCTGAACCTGAAAAGAAGGACGAAGAGAAGGATGAAGAAGATTCAAAGACCGACGAAAAAGATAAAAAATAAGATTCATCTTTGAACAAAACGCCGAAAACCTGCTGATTTCTCGGAATCTATTGAAATCATGCCCTTTTTCCATGTATAATAGGAAAATACTCACTATGATTCGAGGAAGGAAGCATGGATCCGTTATACAATCAGTTGGTCGAGACGATACAAAAATATCATCCCGCGACCGATCTGGAAAAAGTAAGGAAGGCGTATGAGCTTGCGGCCAAGGCTCACGAGGGACAGATGCGCCAGTCAGGCGAACCCTACATCATTCATCCCTTAAACGTGGCTATTATTTTGGCGCAGCTCGAACTGGATCTGGAGACGATCGAGGCAGGACTTCTGCACGATGTTGTCGAGGATACCAGTGTTACGATAGAAGAGATCCGCGGCGAGTTCGGCGATGAAGTCGCCGATCTTGTCGACGGAGTGACCGTACTGAAACAACTTAAATACCGGACCACGGACAAGCAGGAGATCCAGGCGGAGAACTATCGTAAGATGTTCCTTGCCATGGCCAAGGATATTTGCGTCATCCTGATCAAACTGGCAGACCGGCTCCATAACATGCGGACCCTGGAGTATAAAGAACCTTCCAAACAGAAAGCAAAAGCACGTGAGACGCTCGATATCTACGCGCCGATCGCTGAACGGCTCGGTATCAGCAAGATCAAGGTCGAACTCGATGATCTGTGCCTGAAATACCTCGAACCGGAGCAGTATCAGGAACTGACCAAGCTGATCCATGAAAAATTATCGACCCGTGAAAAATACATAGAAGACATCGTGACAGCCATCAAAGCCAAGCTGGATGAAGTGGATATCAAAGCGACCGTCTACGGACGACCGAAGCATTTCTTCAGTATCTACAAGAAAATGATCACCAAGACAAAGTCCATCGATCAGATCTATGACCTTCTTGCGGTCCGGGTGATCGTGGACACGGTGAAGGACTGCTACGGAGCACTGGGTATCATCCACGATATGTATACGCCAATGCCCGGACGATTCAAAGACTATATCGCGATGCCCAAATCAAATATGTATCAATCCCTGCACACGACCTTAATGGGGCCGGGCGGCAGTCCTTTTGAAGTGCAGATCCGTACCTGGGAAATGCACCGGACCGCGGAATACGGCATCGCCGCACACTGGAAATACAAAGAAGGCAAGACAGGACCGAACGACACTTCCGAACTGGAAAAGATGAAGTGGCTGCAGAAGATCCTCGAATGGCAGCAGGATCTTTCCGACAATCATGAATTCGTCGACACGCTGAAAGACGATCTGAACCTGTTCAAGGAAAATGTGTACTGCTTCACGCCGGGCGGGGAGGTCATCACCATGCCTTACGGCGCGACCGTCGTGGATTTCGCGTATCAGATCCACAGTGCTGTAGGAAACAAGATGGTCGGAGCGCGAGTCAACGGGCGGATCGTTCCGTTGGATACCGTACTGGAGAATGCGGATCAGGTCGAGATCATGACCTCGCAGAACTCGAGAGGTCCCAGCGCTGACTGGCTTTCCATCGCCAAGACATCCCAGGCGAGAAACAAGATCAACCAGTGGTTCCGTAAAGAGCAGAAACAGGAAAACGTGACCAAGGGCAAAGATCTGATCGAGCGCTACATCAAGATGAAGCAGCTGCCGGATGCCCATGAACTTCTGATCCCGGAATGGATGGAGATCGTTCAGAGAAAGTATGGGTTCAAAGACTGGAACTCGGTACTGGCGGCTGTCGGGTTCGGCGGACTGAAAGAAGGACAGGTCGTTAACCGGCTTTACGAAGAATACAAGAAGAAACAGGCAAGGGAGATCAGCAACGAAGATCTCGCCCAGCAGATCAGCGAGCAGACTTCCGCTTCCAAAGATTCCAAGGAAGCAAGGATCCAGAAGGGTAAATCGGCGATCATCGTCAAGGGGCTGCAGGATGTGGCTGTGCGGTTCTCCCGCTGCTGTAATCCGGTACCGGGCGATGAGATCATCGGCTATGTTACCCGCGGGCGCGGTGTTTCGATTCATCGGACAGACTGCCCGAATATTCTGAATATGCCACAGGACGAACGGGAACGGCTGCTGGAAGCTGAATGGGCGGATAAAAGCTCTGAAAGCGGTACATTTATCTCCAGTCTGCAGCTCATCACGACAGATAAGAAAGGCCTGTTGATGGAGATCAGTTCGGTCATCAGTCATCTGGATATTAATATTCACGCATTGTCCGGCAAACGTACCAAAGACGGCAACGACAATATCTTTATGATTAGCGTAGAGATCAATGACCGGTCTCAGCTGGAACAGCTGGTTAATAAACTATCCCAGGTTTCGGGTGTATATGAAGTGATCCGGACCTGATATCAGGAGTCAAAATGCGAATTGTGATACAGAGGGTAAGCTCTGTCAATCTTACGGCGGACGGAGTCCCGTATGATCAGATGGGGGCAGGCATCCTGGCCATGGTCGGGATCCAGAGCGGAGACGGCGATGAAAAAGTCATGCGCTATTTGCTGGACAAACTGGTCCAGATGCGGATCTTTGAGGATGAAAACGGCAAGATGAATCTTTCCATCAAAGATCTGGGCCTGGGACTTTTCCTGGTCTCGAACTTTACCCTTTACGGCGACTGCCGTCATGGCAGAAGGCCAAGCTATTCCAGCGGCGCGCCGGTGGACGAAGCTTCCGGGATCTACGAAACGTTTCTCTCCTACGCGAAAGCAAACGCGGGAGTCGAGGTCCATTCGGGTCTCTTCCAGGCTGAAATGGAGATCGATGTACATCTGTCCGGTCCGGTAACACTGCTTCTGGACAGTGATAAGGTGTTTTGATGAAACTGTTTTCACTCTGTGCTGATGAAAAGCACTTCTATGAGCTGTCCACACTGATCCGAGAGTTCTTTCCCCTGTGCAAAGTCGTGCCTGAGCGGTGCGATGATGTCCCGGGGATTTCTCTTTCAGGACCGGATCTGCCGGATGTTCATGGCGCGCTCTGGGACGAGGAAGGAAAGGAGATCCTTTCTCTTTCCGTCACGGATCCCTATGAGGATTTCCAGGGAGAGCGCTGGAAGAATCTGGCAAAGATCTGTATTTTCCGTCTTTTCGTTCAGGGATGGGGAAAGAAGCCGCTTCCCTGGGGTATCCTGACCGGGGTACGTCCTTCCAAGATCGCCTATGCTTATCTGGAACAGGGAAAAGCGCCGTATGAGATCGTTGAAATATTAAAAGAGCATTATCTGCTCAGAGAAGACAAAGCTGCCTTGACGGCCAAGGTCGCTTTTTCCGAGCGCAGGCTGATGGCCTCACAGGACGGGAAGGATGTCAGCATTTATGTAGGCATCCCGTTTTGCCCGACACGCTGTTCCTATTGCAGCTTTATCAGTTCGGACGCCCGCTCTTTCAAAAAGTACTCGGAAGATTATTTGAAGGCATTGATTCGCGAGATCCGGGCCGGAGGTGAAATGCTGAAGGGACGGAACATTCGCTCCTTCTATATGGGCGGAGGCACGCCGACCACCCTCAGCGCCGGACAGCTGGAGCTTCTGCTCACGGAATGTGAAAAGGCCTTTCATCTGTCATCCCTGCTGGAAGTGACCGTGGAAGCGGGCCGTCCGGATACGATCACATCCGAGAAACTGCAGGTGCTGAAAAATGCGAAAGTAGGCCGGATCTCTATCAATCCCCAGACAATGGTCCAGAAAACACTGGATCTGATCGGCCGGCATCATACAACAGAGCAGGTGGAAGAGGCTTTTGATCTGGCCCGGAAAATCGGCGGCTTTACTATCAACATGGACCTGATCCTGGGACTGCAGGACGAGGGTATGGAAGAAGTCCGGCATACGATGGAAAAGGTGAAAGAACTGAGACCGGATAATCTGACGGTTCATACGCTGGCTGTCAAGCGTTCTTCCAGAATGAATGAGCTGGGAGACGGCGCCCGGATGCTTACCGAGGATCCCGAGAAAATGGCGGATCAGATCGACGAAATGATCTTGCTGTCCGCGAAAACCGCGTCGGAGCTCGGGCTTTATCCATATTACATGTATCGTCAGAAGAATATGGCCGGAAACTTTGAAAATGTAGGTTATTCTCTTCCGGGGAAGGAAGGACTCTATAATATTGAGATCATGGAAGAACGGCAGTCGATCCTGGCCTTCGGCGCCGGTGGCGTATCCAAGATCTATACCCCGGAAAAGAACCTGATCGAGCGGGTGCCGAATATGAAAGGCGCTCCGGAATACATTGCCCGGATCGATGAAATGATCCGGAGAAAAGAGGAAGGACTGAAGATCCATGCTTGAACAGATGAGAGAACGGTATTTGAGCGGAATGGAAGATTTCCGCTACGCGTGGTCCATCGTCAAAGAGTATCTGAGCTATTATCTTCTGCTGATGCTGCTGGTCTATCTGCCGATCCAGGTAGTCCTGCATTATCAGTCCATTCAGCTGGATCTGACAGTTGAATCCGCGGAGCTTCTCATGGCACAGCTTGGACGCTATGGCGTCGTCGAACTGGTGGTAACGCTGCTGGAGGAAGTGGCTATCCTGGTGATCGCGGTGATCACATCCGTCAGTATCGATCCCAGCCTGATGAAAGATAAATCCTTCTCTACGGTTTTCTATCACGGGATCAGGATGTGGCCGAGAGCGGTCCTGACGCTGGTGGTGATCCTTCTTGGTGTAGCCGCTTCCATCTTCGCGATGTCCGTTTTCGCGATGATCCCGATCGTCGGTCTGGTAGTGATCGGAGGGGTATTCCTGCTGGTCGTGCTGATCGTACTTCTGCAAAGCTGTACGGCTACGACAGCCGCTCTGAGAGGAAGGATGGGATTTGACAACATCCGCTATGTGTTCTTTATCCTGCAGGGAAGAGCCTGGAAAGCCATGGGAACCTTCGCCATCGTTTCTATATTGTCTCTACTGCTGCAGACGGGTGTGACTTTCCTTTTGACGCTGGCTTTTTCTTGGATTAGCCAGGATTTCCTTCAGATGATCGTATCGGTTCTGATCGCGACCGTGCTTTCCCTGATCACCATGTACGGCTATACGGTCGGTGCTGTGCTGTTTATCGGAGCGGAATACCGCAAAGAGAGCCTATTGACACAGAACCCATAATTCGTGTATAATATCGATTTAGGTTTGTCTATAAATGCAGGAGGAATATAAACAATGAGCAAAGTAGAACAACTGGGCGGATCCATGGTAAAGCTGACTCTCGAGATCAGCCCCGAAAAGTTTGAGCAGGCGATCCGTACTGTCTACAACAAGCAGAAACATCAGATCTCTATCCCCGGTTTCCGTAAGGGTAAGGTGCCTTATCAGATGGTCGTACGCGCGTACGGCAAAGAGGTCTTCTATGAGGACGCGCTGAACGAGGTACTGCCGGATGAATATCAGCAGGCTGTGGAAGAAGAAAAGCTGGACGTGATGTCTCGTCCGAATGTCAATGTAGAGAAGATCGTAGCCGGCGAGCCGATCGTCGTGACCTGCGAACTGGCGGTCCGTCCGGAAGTCAAGCTGGGCGAGTACAAAGGCCTGAAGAAAGAGAAGACTGAGGTCGAAGTGACCGAAGAGGATATCAAGACAGAGCTTGACCGTATCGCGAATACCAATGCCCGTACTCTGGATATTACCGATCGTCCCGTTCAGATGGATGATACCGTCAATATCGATTACGCGGGAACAGTGGACGGAGTAGCCTTTGAAGGCGGTACTGCCGAAGGTTATGACCTGAAGATCGGTTCTCACAGCTTTATCGATACATTTGAAGATCAGCTCATCGGTCATGAGATCGGCGAAGAGCTGGATGTCAATGTCACTTTCCCCGAGGAATATCACGCGTCTGAACTGGCCGGCAAACCCGCTGTTTTCCACGTGAAAGTCAACAGCATCAAAGCAAAGGAACTCCCCGAGATCAATGATGAATTCGCGCAGGATGTTTCCGAGTTCGATACCCTGGACGAGTACAAGGAAGACCTGAAGAAGGCGATCCTTGAGCGCAAGGAGAAGGCTGCCGAGTCCGAGCTGAAGAATAAACTGCTGGATGCGGTCGTAGCGACAGCTGAGATGGATATGCCTAAACCCATGGTCGATGAAGAGTGCGAGACCATGATCAATGATTACGCGCAGACCCTTCGTTATCAGGGAATGGATATGAACCAGTACATGAAGTACACCGGTACCACGATGGAAAGCCTGATGGCGTCTGTTCGTCCGGAAGCGGAGAAGAGACTGAAAGAGAATCTGGTACTGGAAGCGATCGCGAAGGCCGAAGGTCTCGAGGTTTCTGAAGAAGAGATCGATGGAGAGTTCGAGAAGATGGCTTCGATGTACGGTATGGAAGTCGACCAGATCAAGAATAGCATCGGTAAGAGCGAGACAGATGGTATTCGCGCGAGCCTGCTGAACACCAAGGCGCTGGATTTCCTGGTAGCAAACGCAGTCGACTAAAAATGTTCTGCATACGTTCCGGCCAGTTTTCAGCCGGTTTTGACCACCGGTGAAAAGCCGGTGGTTTTAATTTCAGAAATACACAAGGAGATAATCATGAATCCTATTCAAAACGCATTGGTTCCCGTTGTCATCGAAGAGACAAGCCGTGGCGAACGCTCCTTTGACATTTATTCCCGCCTTCTGAAAGAGCGGATCGTTCTTCTGTGTGATGAAGTCAATGACGTTACGGCGTCTTTGGTCGTCGCGCAGCTTTTGTTCCTCGATTCCGAGGATCCCACCAAGGATATCCAGCTCTATATCAACAGCCCCGGCGGATCTGTTACCGCTGGACTCGCGATCTATGATACGATGCAGCTGGTCCGTGCGGACGTTTCCACGATCTGCATGGGTATGGCTGCTTCGATGGGCGCGTTCCTTCTGGCCGGCGGCGCGAAGGGCAAACGCTATGTCCTTCCAAACGCGGAAGTCATGATCCATCAGCCCTCCGGCGGTTCCCAGGGACAGGCGACGGATATCAAGATCCAGGCAGAACATATCCTGGCAACGAAAGAACGTCTGAACCGGATTCTCGCGGAGAATACCGGCAAACCCATCGAAGTCATCGAGAAGGATACAGATCGCGACAACTGGCTGACAGCTGAGGAAGCGGTCGCCTACGGACTGGTCGATGAGATCATCACCAAAAAGAAATAATCAAAGATAGGAATTTAGCTGATTATGCCACCAAGAATGGACGATCGTAAACGTGTCTGCTGTTCTTTCTGCGGAAAGGGACAGGATCAGGTCAAACGCCTGATCGCCGGCAACGGCGTATTCATCTGTGATGAATGCGTGGAACTGTGCGCGGATATCATCGAGCATGAGTTTTCCCAGATGGATGAGGAGATCTATGCGGCCGGTTATATGACCCCCAAGGAGATCAAAGGCTACCTCGATGAATATGTCATTGGACAGGATGAAGCGAAGAAGGCACTGGCGATCGCGGTTTACAATCACTACAAACGGACGGAGGTCCGCGATAAGATCGAGGATGTGGAGCTTCAGAAGAGCAACATCCTGCTGATCGGTCCTACCGGTTCCGGAAAGACATATCTGGCTCAGACGCTGGCGAAGATCATCAATGTACCATTCGCGATCGCGGACGCGACAACGCTGACCGAAGCCGGTTATGTGGGTGAAGATGTCGAGAATGTGCTTTTAAAGCTTATCCAGGCGGCGGATTTCGATATCGAGCGGGCGGAGCACGGCATCATCTATATTGATGAAGTCGACAAGATCGCGCGTAAATCCGAAAACCCGTCTATCACCAGAGACGTATCGGGTGAAGGTGTGCAGCAGGCACTCCTGAAGATCCTGGAAAGTACGGTAGCCAACGTCCCTCCGAACGGCGGAAGAAAACATCCGCAGCAGGAGTTTATCCAGATCGATACGACGCATATTCTGTTCATCTGCGGCGGTGCCTTTGACGGTCTGGAAAAGATCATCAAAAACCGTACGAATCAGAAAGTCATGGGATTCAATCTTTCCGATGTTCCCGTCAAGACGCAGAAGGAACAGGACGCGGAGCTGCTGCATCAGATCCAGCCTCAGGACCTGATCAAATTTGGTCTGATCCCGGAGTTTGTCGGCCGGCTTCCGGTAGAAGTCGCGCTTGACCCTCTGGATGAAGACGCACTGGTCCGGATCCTGAAAGAACCCAAGAACTCACTGGTCAAACAGTATCAGGCGCTGTTCTCTCTGGATGATGTCGAACTTGTCTTTACCGATGAAGCATTGCTGGAAGTGGCGCATCAGGCGACCATTCGCAAGACGGGTGCCCGCGGACTGAAATCCATCATGGAGCATACGCTGAAGGATCTGATGTTTGAGATCCCTTCTGTGGAAAACGCGACGAAGGTCACGGTTACCAAAGAACTCGTAGACGGTACGGGAGAGGCAATCATCGAATACGGTGAAACGCACGAACGGAAAAAGCGTGACAATACACAGGAATTCGAGAAGAGTTCTTCTGGGAAGACCGGAAACGGTTCCCATACCAGGAGTAAAAAGGCATGAGTCCGATCTGGCGAAGAGGTGCGAAAGCATCTCTCTTTGCTGTCTGCGGAATGGTCAAACAGTTTCCTGAGGAGACCCTTCCGGAGATCGCGATCGTAGGCAAATCCAACGTAGGGAAGTCTTCGCTGATCAACTCACTCATTGGGCGAAAAGGAACGGGAAGGAATGGACTAGCAAGAACCAGCTCGGTCCCCGGAAAAACCAGGACCATCAACTGGTATTCGATCGATGAGTGCTTATACTTTGTGGATCTTCCGGGCTATGGCTATGCCAAGATCTCGAAGACAGAACAGCAGAAATGGGGCAAAGTGATCGAGGCTTATCTTTCCGGCAGAAACGCGCTGAAAGCAGCGCTTCTTCTGGTGGATATCCGGCACGAACCCGGCGCGAACGACGTCATGATGATGGACTATTTCCGCGCTTTTGAGATACCGACCATCGTCATCGCAACAAAGGCCGATAAGGTGACCAGAAACCAACTGCCGCATCAGAAAAAGATCCTGGCAGAAAAACTTGGTATCAAAAGTGCTATGATCCTGCCGTACTCGGCGACGGACGGGACGGGCAAAGACGAAGTCTGGACGGCGATCGAAAACGCTGCCGGAATCGAAAAAGGATAAAGAGGAGGAGAGAACATGGACTTACAGTTATCGGAAAGCAAGCTGATCCTGCTCTTTGTCATTGCGGAAAAGGAAAACATCGGAGAGACGGACCTGATCGATTTCGTTATCTACCATATGTATATGGACTATTTCACTACACAGAGCTGTATGACGGAACTGGAAGAGCAGGGCCTGGTGGTAAAGATCAAATCCAGAACGGATGATACTTTCTATTACACGCTTCTGCCCGAGGGCGACGAGGTCGTCAAACTTTTCCGCAACCGGATCCCGCACAGTATCCGGGAAGATATCCGGACATACGCGAAGGACTCACTTCTTCGCGATACACCGCTCATGGACAAGGTCGCTACGATCACCGCGGTGGATGAGTCGCATTTTATCGTGACCTGCCAGGTCCTGGATAATGATCAGCCTGTTTTGTCTTTCGTTATGACCTCCGACAGCGAGGCCGGCGCCAACCGGATCCGCAATCAGTGGCTGATGAAAGGCATCAATATCTATCTGAATTTGCTAGGGGAGTTAAGTTAAAATGATTACACCCAGAATACTGACCGGATTTATGGAACTTCTGCCGGAAGACCAGATCCTGTTCGACCGGATGAAGGATACGATCCGCTCGGTCTATGAACAATTTGGCTTTCTGCCGCTGGATACTCCGACGATCGAACTTTCGGATGTCCTTTTGGCCAAAGCCGGCGGAGAGACAGAAAAACAGATCTACCGTTTCCAGAAAGGTGATCATGATCTCGCGCTTCGGTTCGATCTGACTGTGCCTCTGGCAAGGTACGCGGCGCAGCATGAAAATGATCTGGTATTCCCCTTCAAACGCTATCAGATCAGTAAGGTATTTCGCGGCGAGCGTCCTCAGAAAGGTCGCTTCCGTGAGTTTTATCAGTGTGATATCGATGTGATCGGTATCGATTCTCTTCCTCTCTACTATGACGCGGAAATGCCTTCCGTCATCTATCAGGTGTTCAAAAAACTGGATTTCGGTCCCTTTACGATCCGACTGAATAACCGAAAAGTCCTGAATGGTTTTTTCAGTGAGCTCGGCCTTTCCGATAAGATCGCGGACGTTCTTCGTACCATCGATAAGCTGGACAAGATCGGAGAGGAGAATGTCACAAAGGAACTGGCAGCCTTTGATATCAGTGAAGAGGATATCGATAAGATCCTTCAGCTGATCCACATTAAAGGAACCACGGATGAGATCCTTCAGAAGGTCGAAGCTCTGCCAGTCACAAACGAACTGTTCCGCCAGGGCGTGAAAGAGCTTCAGGAAGTCGTACGCTTTATGCGTCTTCTGGGTATGCCGGATGACAGCTTTGAAGTGGATCTGACTATCGCGAGAGGGCTGGATTACTATACCGGTACGGTTTATGAAACCAGGCTGGATGAGTATCCTCAGCTCGGCAGCGTATGCTCGGGCGGGCGATATGATAATCTGACCGGGTACTATACCAAGACCAACATGCCCGGGATCGGGATCTCGATCGGTCTGACGAGACTCTTCTCCCAGCTCAAGGAAGCGGGGATCATCTCGGCAGAGCAGAAGACGATGGCGGAGGTGCTGGTCATTCCCATGAGCGAGAACGAAATGGGCGCGGCGGTAAGCGCTGCAGCGGCCTTGCGGGAAAATGGGATCCGGACAGATATTTATTCTCTCAGCAAGGGAATGAAGCAGAAAATGAAATACGCTTCCCGTATGGGCGTGCCCTATATCGTGCTGATCGGTGAAGACGAAGCAGCGAAAGGTCTGGTTGCGCTGAAGAATATGCAGACCGGCGAGCAGCAGGTCATCTCCGCGGAAGAAGCGATTCAAATAGTGAAGAGGTAAGGGAAAATGGAAAGAGTATATTTAGGCGAGATCCGGCAGCATCTGGAAAAAGAGATCCTGCTTCAGGGATTCGTGGAAAACTTCCGTGACGGGAAAGCGATGGCTTTTCTGGTCATGAAAGATATTACCGGCAAGGTACAGGTCACGATCGAAAAGGAAAAACATCCGGAGCTTCTGGAAGTCCTTTCTCAGATCACACAGGACAGTGTCGTATCCGTCACTGGTGTGGCATACGAGAGTGAGTATGTCAAACTGAACGGCATCGAAGTTCTTCCCACCTCGATCCGGATCGAATCACAGGCGGCCGCGCTCCCCATTCAGAGAGAAGAGATCCCGCCCACCAAGAAACGTCCAGGCGTCCCGCGTTCCGGTATCGATGAGCGTCTTGACTATCGTTGGATCGATCTTCGTACCGAAAAGAACCAGCTGCTTTTCAAGGCACAGACAGTGCTCGCTGCAGCGATGCGTGAGTATCTGCTGGAGAGAGGCTTTATGGAGATCCATACGCCCAAGCTGATCGCGGCTGCTTCCGAAAGCGGTTCCGATGTCTTCGAAGTCAAGTATTTTGACCGCAGCGCGTATCTGGCGCAGAGCCCGCAGTTCTACAAACAGATGGCCATGGCCAGTGGATTTGAACGGATCTTCGAAGTGGGTCCGGTCTTCCGTGCGGAAAAATCTTATACCAGCAAGCATACCACCGAGTTTACCGGTTTCGACCTGGAGTTTTCCTATATCACGAGCTATGTGGACGTCATGAAAATGGAAGAAGGTCTTCTGACCTACGCGCTCGTGAAAGTGAACGAAAAATTCGGCGATGCTATCAAAGAACAGTTCGGCGTTGAAGTAGTCGTTCCGGATAAACCGTTCCCCATCGTAAAACTGGCGGATCTTTATGCCGGACTGAAAGAGGACTATGGTTATGAAGTGCCTGAATCCGAAAAGGGCGACCTCACCACCGACGCGGAGCGCATGAGCTATGACTGGTCCATGAAACACTTTGGAAGTGAGTTCCTGTTCGTCACCGATTACAGTGCCGACAAGCGTGCTTTTTACCATATGCGTGATGAGAACGGCGTGCCGATGGGTTATGACCTGATCTGGCGCGGTACCGAGATCACCACCGGCGCGCAGCGTGAACATCGCTATGAAGTGCTGAAAAAACAGGCAGAGGAGAAGGGCCTCGCGGATGATGTCAAATTCTATCTCGAGTTCTTCAAATACGGCTGCCCGCCTCATGGCGGATTCGGCCTTGGACTGGATCGTCTGACCATGCTGCTTTGCGGCCTTCACATCAATGAAGCCATGTTCCTGTTCCGCAGCCCGAAACGTCTTACCCCGTAACAAAACCCGCCGCCGGACTTTTGCCCGGCGGCTTTTTTATTTCACTTTTCTTTACATCACCATTCATCCGCAGCTTAAGGAAAAAAGCTTGTATTTCTCGGGGATATTGGTTATAATATTATATTGAATCTATATGTCCATTCTCGGAGTCTGTATTTTTATATATTGAGGAACTATGCCTGATCAACTGAAACGAACTGCCGCGATATGCACCATGGGGTGCAAGGTCAATACCTATGAATCTGCCAGGATGGCTGAGGCGTTAAAAGCCGCCGGGTGGGTCATGGTCGATTTTCGAGAGAAGGCAGATGTATATATCATCAATACCTGTACCGTGACCCAGATCGCGGCCAGAAAATCCCGCCAGATGATCCACCGGGCCAGAACACTCAGTCCTGACGCGCTGGTCATCGCGGCCGGATGCTACGTCGACCGGGATGACAGCCTGATCCGTGAAGGCGTTATCGATCTGGCCGTTTCCAATCAGGACAAGACAAAACTGGTTGAACTAATTAATCAGACACTGGCCGAACGAGCACAGGCAGAACATACAAGCGAAGAATTTGATGAATTAATAGGTTCTGTTTCAGACCAAAACCTGTCACAAGAGACCGAATCAATCACTTCGACGGACCATACCCGTGCCTTCATCAAGATCCAGGATGGATGCAGGCAATTCTGTGCATACTGTATTATTCCGTATGTTCGCGGCCTGCTGAAAAGCCGGTCCATCAATGAGATCGTAGATGAAGTTAAAGGCCTGACAGAAAAAGGATATAAAGAAGTTGTTCTTACCGGCATCCATGTCAGTTCCTATGGATTGGACTGGAAAGAACAGAACTACAATCGTATGGCGGAAGAAGGGATCTATGTAGGCGAAGATCTGGCCAGGCTGATACTTGCATTGGACAGACTCGATGGCCTTGCGAGGATCCGCTTAAGCTCTCTGGAACCGCGGCTGATCACGAAGGAATTTGTCAGCGAGATCAGTAAAAGCAAAAAGCTTTGCCCGCATTTCCACCTTTCACTGCAGAGCGGATGTGACCGAACATTGAAAGAGATGAACCGGCACTACACAGCCGATGATTTCAGAGAAGCTGTCAGACTGCTTCGGGACGCGTTTGAAGATCCGTTTCTCAGTTCAGACGTCATTGCAGGATTCCCAGGCGAGACAGAAGAAGACCATCAGGTGTCGCTGGATTTCGTAAGAGAAATGGCATTTGCCGAAGCGCATATATTTCCGTATTCAAGGATGGACGGAACGACAGCCGGAAAAAGAAAAGACCAGATCCCGGCTGATGTCAAAAAACGCCGTACACATGAATTGCTGCGTGTGACCGGAGAGGCATCCAAAGCCTATATGGAGCGTATGCAGGGCAAGGAAGCAACGATCCTGCTGGAACAGATTGTGACCAGTGATCAACTATATTTCACCGGTCTGACCGACAACTATGTCCGGATAGCTGTCCCGGCAGACAGGATCCCGGAAGGGACCGGACAGGGCAATCTTCTGAAAGTCAGGATCGACGGCTATGTAAAGATCCGGAGCGCAAACCACAACGCGTCCGGTCTGGATACAATTCTACGTGGAATGTAAAAGGAGGTTCTCATGAGCGAACAGGAAAAGTCAGGAACTCAGTATTTTAAGATCGTATCCGAACCGCAGGAATCGGTCAGAGACGTACTGATCGACGTTTATAAAGCCCTGCAAGTAAAGGGCTATAACCCTGTCAATCAGATGGTCGGCTATATCATGTCTGAGGATCCCACCTACATCACCAGTTATAACGGTTCGAGAGGCAAGATCGCCCGGATCGATCGCGATGAGATCATCGAAGAGCTGGTCCGTTCCTTCGTGGAATACCATAAGCTGGAAAAGAAGCGGGACGAAGAGTGAGAGTCTTAGGCCTCGATTACGGAAGCAGAACTGTAGGCGTTGCCATTTCCGATCCTACCGGATTTCTGGCTTCGCCGCTGGAGACGATCAAACGCACGGATGAAGTCAATCTGAAGACTACGGTACGGCGGATCCGCACGATCTGCGAAGAAAATGATATCCATCTGATCGTGCTGGGACTTCCACTCAGATTGGATGGTTCCGTGGGTACCAGTGCGGAAAAAGCCCTGCATTTCCAGCATAGGCTGGAGAGGGATATCTACAAAGTAAAAGTAATCATGGAAGATGAACGGCTCTCCACATGGGAAGCCGAACAGCCCATGATAGAAGCCGGTATTCGTGACCGGCACAAGAGAAAAGAGGTCGTTGACCAGCTGGCGGCCCGCATTATTCTGCAGCAATTCCTTGATGAACATACCCAAGAAGAAATAGAGGAGTTAATACCCGATGAGTTTAAACTATGAAGCCAGCCTTTCTATGCTGGAAAAACTGGATTGGATCAATGTGACAGATCTTGAAGAAAAAGTTGCCAATGTAATGGAAGTGATTGACGCCTGTGAGTGGCAGGGTGGTCTTTATTTGCTGGCAATCGATACCAATGATCTTTCCCAGGATGATTTCTTTGAAGAGGAAGCGGATGAAGAAGAGATCAGCGACGATATCGACGCTTACATTTTAAAGCTCTGCAATAAACAGGAAGCACAGTTTATGATCGGTGAAGATGAGAGCAGTCTGGAACTTTTTGCCACCACCGATTTTCCCGAAGAGGAATTTAATACCGTCTCAGAGATCCTGAAGGATCAGGCGGACGATGAATATGAACTATCGACCGAAGAATAAGAAAGAGAAAAGGAATGAGTAATTTATCTACCAGAAGTGTAACCCGGCGCGCAAGCGCAACAAAAGAAAGAAAATCCGTGAAGATCATTCCTGTGGGAGGACTGGATCAGATCGGAATGAATATGACGATCATCGAGACGAATGAGGATATCATCATCATCGACTGCGGACAGACGTTCCCAGACGATGATATGCCAGGAATCGACTCGATCATCCCTAATTTCCAGTATCTGCGTGACAATTACAGCAAGATCCGTGCAGTCGTTCTGACCCACGGACATGAAGATCATATCGGGGCTCTCCCGTACTTTCTGAGAGAGTTCCATGTTCCTGTGTACGGAACCAGACTGACACTGGGCCTTGTCCGAGGAAAACTGGAAGAATTCTCAATCAAGAACCCGAGCCTGATCCTCGTTCAGCCAGGTGACAGTGTCGAACTGGGCGAGATCAAGGTTGAATTCATCCGCACCAATCACAGTATAGGCGATGCGGTAGCGCTCGCTGTCACGACTCCTGCCGGGGTGATCATCCACACCGGTGATTTCAAAGTGGATTTTACACCTATTCACGGAGGAGTGATCGATCTGGTACGGTTCGCTGAACTGGGCCGCAAGAAAGTCCTGGCGCTTCTTTCCGATTCAACGAATGCCGAACGTCCGGGCTATACCATGAGCGAACGATCGGTAGGTCACGTGTTTACCGAGATGTTTCCGCAGACTGCCGGCCGGATCCTGGTCGCGACCTTCGCTTCGAACGTGGACCGTGTCCAGCAGATCATCAATGCCGCGGCGATGGTCGGACGAAAAGTCGTCTGTGTAGGCCGCAGCATGGTCAACGTTATCAACACAGCGCTGGAACTTGAATATCTGGAAGTACCGGACGGTGTACTGATCGATATCTCTGAAATGAAGGACTATGATGATGATGAACTGGTCATCATTACGACAGGTTCCCAGGGCGAGCCTATGGCGGCGCTTTCGCGAATGGCTTCCGGAGAACATAAAGCGATCGAGATCAAGGAAGGGGATACGGTCATCTTTTCCAGCCGACCCGTTCCCGGCAATGAGAAGACCGTCACCAATGTTATCAATGAACTCATGATGCGTGGAGCCAAGGTAATCTATCAGGACGCGCACGTATCAGGGCATGCCAGTCAGGAAGAGCTGAAGCTCATTTATTCACTGGTCAAACCTAAGTACTTTATCCCGGTTCATGGTGAGTTCAAACATCTTACCGCGCATTCCGGCCTGGTACGTTCCATGGGTCATGATCCCAGAAACATTCTGATCCTGTCCAATGGCATGGTACTGAAGCTGGATTCTTACAGCGCTGTCGTGACTGACAGGATCGATGTCGAACCTGTTCTGGTGGATGGACTGGGCGTCGGTGATGTAGGAAATGTCGTACTCAAGGACCGGAAGATCCTTGCACAGGAAGGACTGATGATCGTCGCGATCGGGATCGACAAACGAAACGGCCGTCTGGTATCGGGACCGGAGATCGTCAGCCGAGGTTTTGTCTATGTGAAAGAGTCAGAGGAACTGATCAGCGGATGCCGCGATGTGGTCAGTTCGATCCTGGCGGATTACGGCCCCTTAAGCCAGATGGACTGGGGCAGTATCAAAACCGATATCCGGGACGCACTGAGAGAATATCTGTGGCGTGAGATAAAGCGAAGTCCCATGGTACTTCCCGTGATCATGGAAGTCGATGAATAAGTGGAGGAGGGAATATGGCAAAAGTAGGTGCAGTCATAGTCGATGGCTTTAATCGACTGCTTGCGTTCGTAGCAAGAAACATCAAAAACCTGGTCTTATTCGGTGCCGTAGCGCTTATTCTCGGCGGGATCATGGCATTAAGCTACAGCGTGACCTATAATTTTATAAAAACCGATGAATTTGATACGTATGATCCGGAAGGTGAAGTCATCACCATCAATATCCCGGAAGGATCGACCGCGGAAGAAATCGGTGAATTGCTCAAGGAAAACGGACTGATCGATAATGTCCTTTTATTCCGAATCAAAGCAAAGCTGATCGGTGCAGAAGACAATTTCCAGTACGGCGTCTATAAGATCGTACGCGGTATGCCCGCGGAGACGATCATGGAAGTTCTGCAGGAAGGCGGAAAAGCCGAGAGCGTTACGATCACGATCCCTGAAGGCTGGTCCATTCGTCAGATCGCGCAGTACCTGGAAGAGCAGAATATCTGTCTGGCCAGTGAATTCGAAGCTGCATGCAACAGGACCGATTATGATTTCGACTATTATGGACAGATCAATCGCCGCGGTGACCGGGAATTCCTTCTGGAAGGATATCTGTGGCCGGATACCTATGAGATCATTCCGGAGAACGGGGCGGAAGGCATCGTGAAGCGAATGCTTCGTGAATTTGAACGTAAATGGGAAAAACATGTCCTCTGGAAGCAGCAGGCAGTAGAACTTGGTTTATCCGTGGATCAGGTCATCGCCATGGCGTCCTGTATCGAACGTGAGGCCATGCTGGAAGAAGAAGCTCCCATGGTAGCCCGCGTTCTCTTCAATCGTAATGAGGATGGCCTTCCCTGGGGTCTCAACTGTACGATCCTCTATGCCCTGGGTAAAGAGGGTACCGGTGAAGATTTCGTCAGCTATTCCGACCTGGAAGTCGAATCCCGCTACAATACCTATAAATATTCCGGTTTCCCTGTCGGTGCTATCTGTAACCCAGGCCAGGTCGCCATTGAAGCGGTGCTGAACCCGGCAGAGGGAGACTGGCTGTATTTCATCGGATTTGAAGATGGATCCGGAGAGCATCTGTTCACAGCCGACTATGCTGAATTCGAGGCTGTCGCGAACGGTACCTACGTCCGGCATTCGGAAGACGATGAAGATTACGAAGAAGATGAAGACTACGATGACGAAGACTGATACCCGGATGGAGCTGCTGGCTCCGGCGGGTTCCTTTGAATCACTCAGGACCGCGGTGCTTTATGGAGCAGACGCGGTCTACTTGGGTGGGGAGATGTATGGCCTTCGGGCAAAAGCAAGGAACTTCGGAAAAGAGGAACTGGCACAGGCAGTTTCTTTCGCCCATCAGCATAACGTAAAAGTTTATGTTACGGTGAATATCATCGCCCATAATGAACATCTGACGGGTATAGAAGAATATCTTCAGTATTTGTATGAAATAGGTGTCGATGCCCTGATCATGGCGGATGTGGGACTGATTCAGATCGCCAGGACGACTGTTCCGAACATGGAGATCCATCTGTCCACCCAGGCCAGTGCGACGAATTATCAGACATTCCTGTTCTGGGCGGCGCAAGGCGTAAAAAGGATCGTTGCTGCACGAGAAATCTCACTCGCGGAAATGAACGAGATCCGGGAGAAGATCCCGAAAGATCTGACGATCGAGGCATTTGCTCATGGCGCTATGTGTATCTCGATCTCGGGACGCTGTCTGCTCAGCACCTATCTTTCCGGTCGGGACAGTAATCTCGGACTTTGTTCTCAGCCATGCCGGTGGAGTTACCGGCTTATGGAAGAAACAAGACCCGGAGAGTATTTCCCCATTTCCGAAGGTGAGGAAGGCACTTATATCTTCAACAGCAAGGATCTTTGCATGGTCGAATATCTGCCGGAGATGCAGAAAGCCGGGATCGGCAGCATCAAGATCGAAGGGCGTATGAAGACCCCGCTTTATGTTGCGATGGTGACAAAGGTATACAGGGAAGCACTGGATGATCTTGCGAGTGATCCGAGCCTTTATGAGAGTAAGAAAGAATACTATAAAGAACAGCTTTGTATGGTCAGCCACCGGGATTATACTACCGGTTTCTATCTGGGTAAGCCCGGAACGGAAGATCAGATCTATTCTTCGACATCCTATATCAAACAGATCGACTTTGCCGGGAAGGTCTTGAGGATAGTAGGGGAAAGCATCCTGGTGGAACAAAGAGGGAAATTCCTGAGAGGAGACGAGCTTTTCCTTCTTTGGCAGAAGGGAGATCTTCGTCCGGTCAAGGCCAGCTACATCCGGGCGGAAGACGGGACCGAACAGGAAAGTGCACCTCATGCTCAGCAGAAAGTCTGGATCCCGCGTCCGGAAGGAGAAATGATCCCGGAAGGGACCATTCTGGTTCGAAAGATTTAAAAAGAAAAACAAATTTGACAGAAAGGAGGACGAAAAGTGGATAACCTGAAACACGGTCAATGGCAGACGTTCGTTCAGTCCGGACTCCGCAGCGCGAAAGAACGCAGAGATGAGAAGCGCCAGGCGGAAATGAACCGCGGCGGTGCGGATTACCGTCAGATCCTGGAACAGTATGTCCGCCGCTCCGATGAGATCACCAGCGGACTGGGTGATCTTCTGGTCGATATCGTCCTTCCTGTCTATAACAGTGCCGCACTTGTCAGAAAATGCCTTCACAGTATCGAGAGAACGAAGATCCGCTATCGGCTCATCCTTATGGACGACGCCAGTACGGATGAGGAGACAGTCCGGATCCTGACCGAGTATCGGGATACGCATACAAACGTCCGGCTGATCCGGAACGAACGCAATATCGGTATGATCAAGACCGTCAACCGGGGGCTGGTCATGACCAAAAACCATGTCGTCATCCTCAACGTAGACGTAGAGATGCCGGACGAGTGGCTGGAACGCCTGATGGCGCCGCTGATTAAGGATCCTACGGTCGCCAGCTGTACACCTCTTTCTAATCTCGGCATTATCACCGGCTTTCCGAAGAACAACGTTGAAAATACGATATTTTCCGATCTTTCCGTAGATCAGGTGGACGCGGCTTTTCGCCAGATACGGTCACTGTACTCCACGATTCCCATGGGAGATGGATTTTGTATGGCGCTGAACAAAAACGTCATCAAAAAGATCGGTATCCTGGATCAACAGACCTTTGAAAAGAGCTACGGTTCGAGCAGGGAATGGTGTATCCGTGCGGCGCAGGCAGGTTACCGCAATGTTGCGGTAGAAAACCTTTATGTGTACCACGGACATACCGGAGCTTATCGTCCGGAAGAACACCGGCGCATGGATGAGGAGTTCACCAAACGTATACTGGAAAAGCATCCGGATTACAACAAACTGCTCGAGGATTATTTCGCGACCAATGACGCGCTGCTGCCGGCACGGGCTTATGTCTTTGCCCGGCTCTCAGCCGATCTGGGACAGAAGAAATATCTGATTCTTGGATCCGCGCAGAAATCCAGTTACTATTATCGCTACTGTGTAGAACATCGTGGGAAGACCGATATCTTTCTGTACGTATCCTATGAACCGTTTACCCATCAGTATAAACTGGAATACAGTTATCAGGATCACACGGAAATCCTGTGGATGCAGGACCTCGGCGGTGTTTTCCATTTTTGTGACCTCGTCAGAATCAATGGGATCAACGCGGAAAACCTGCGGGAATACCCTGATTTGTATGAGCATCAGGAAGCCCTGATCCGATATGCGGAACGTTCAGGCGCCAGACTGGTCGCGATGATCCACGATTATTACTGCATTTGTCCGGGCGTCTATCTGATGGGTGAAAAAGATGTCTACTGTGAACTCCCGCCTGTAGAGAAGTGCCAGAAATGTCTGGCACAAATGGATCTTTCATTTGGTATGATGAAACCGTCGTCGATCATCGAATGGCGGGAAAAATGGCAGAGGTTTTTTGATGCATGCCAGGAGATCCGCGTGTTCTCCGAAGATTCATTTCATATCATGAAAAAGACCTATGAGCGTCTGGATCAGTTGCATATCATCCCGGAAGAGCCTACCGCCCTTCCAAAGATCGTGAGAAGAGCCAAACGGACAAATACAGTCAACATCGGTCTCATGGGCAAAATAGGAAAGCTGGAAGGCAGTGAACTCGTTGCCGATCTGGCTGCGGCCGCGCAGATGGAGGCACTCCAGCTGAAAATCGTTCTGTTTGGTGAAACAGAAGAGAAAATCGCGCCGAAAAAGTTCGTGCAGAGCGGATCTTTCCGATTCTCACAGCTTCCCAAGATGTGCCTACATGAGGATATCGACATGTTTCTGAATACCGCGATATATCCGGAAGTGTATTCGGATATCATTCGGGTCAGTCAGGATATGGGAGTTCCGGTCGCGTCCCTTCCGATCGGCGCTGCGATGCAGCAGGTGAGAAGATACAGTGACGGACTTCTGCTCTCGAAGAAGGATGCTCCGGGTATCCTCGATGAGTTGATGGCATTTGCGAGAGGGCAGGGTATCAGGAAGTCGTCCTATAACCGGAAACTTTTGTTCGTCTATGAAAAAGAAAACTATTTTATGCGTTTCCGGATCGAACATTTACGGGAACAGCTTCTCGGATACGGTGCGTCACCGGATCTTTGTGTGCTTGGAAAGCTAAAAAACCGGACACTTCGCAAATATGACCAGGTAGTATTCTTTGATTGTTTATGGAATAGAAGAATGAACCGGTTCTACAATTTTGCCGAACGGAACGGGATTGAGATCTGGAGCAGCCTGTCAAAGTTTGACGCTGAAAGCAACCTGATCGACCCTGGTCTTGAAAGAAGCCGAGGCTGTCTTGTCCCCGATGAACCGATGCGGCAGCAGATCATGGAAAAGTATAAGAATCTGACGGTCGTTTTACAGCGAAATGTCATAAGCTATGAGATGCGCACGCTGGCTAAAAGGGCCATTGATCTGAGAAAGACCAAGACCGGAGGTCCGATGGTATTCGGTTTTGTCAGTGTCGGAAAAAGTTCCTATGAGGATCTTGATTCCATCGCTCCGGACATCCGCCGGCTGATGGATGAACGGGAAGATTTCAGGCTGAAACTGATCGGAGATGAACAGATCCCTGAAACGCTGAAATACTTTGATTCACGCATCGATATAGTTTCGTTCTCGTCATGGCTGGAACTGACCGAGCAGATGACGGAGGTATCCTATCTGCTGATCCCGCATTCGGAACATTTCGATCCGCATTTTCTGCACATGGACAGCCGTCCGAATGAGGCAGGTGTAATGGAAGTGCCCTGCATATCGGAGTTCAGCTACGCGGATATTCAGGTAGAAGATGATAACTGGCATGACGCGCTCTTAAACGCGCTCGAAGATCCAGAAAAATGCGGGAAGCTCGGTAAAGCTTCCCGCGAATGGGTACTCAGAAAAGCGACAACAGAAAACCTGGAGATGGATGTACTTCGAAGTTTTCACATTGAAACCACGTAGCGTATGCCTAGTGCTTTTGTGTTTTCAATATTTTTACGACCGCTGGAAGTACGATCATCAGGATGATGATCTCCACAGGGAGCATTCCGACATTTTTGACTACCCGACCCGGAATGTTCGCCCAGAAAGCCTTGCCGTAAAGTATGGTGATCCAAAGACTATTCAGCAATAAATGAATGAACACATTGATCAGTGCTTTTGAAATGATGATTCGTTTTAATGAGCACTGATTTTTGTATAGGAAAAGGCCAAAGATGATACCGGTCAGGACTGCGGACAAAGTAAAGCCGGGAAAATAGGGACCGGTCGGTTTGATGAACAACTGGAGGATATCCACGATCCCGCAGGCGAGACCGGCTAAGGTCGGTCCATAGAGCATTCCCATCAGCGCCGCGGCGATGAAGCTGAAGCTTAAACGCAGAGATTCGGTGATCTGGATGGACGCGACCAGGTTGAGTACAAGATCAAGCGCCAGAAGCATGGAAAGCCCTGTGAGGGACCGGATATTTTTCAATTCTGCCAGCGAGGCGGAGAATGATGTCAGGATTTTCTTCAATTTGAGCTCCTTGCGAAAAAACGATTGTACGCAGTATAACACGACCCCTTGCATTCGTCAAACATCAATGATAAAATGGGTTTACGCATTATTAGAAGAGAGGCGAAAACAAATGACAGATAAAGAATTGAAACGCCTGAACCGTTCAGAGCTCCTGGAGATCTTACTGGATCAGGCACAGGAGATCGAACAGCTGAATAGAAAGATAGTTGATCTTGAAAAGAAGCTGGAAGACCGTACGATTCTGATCAATGAATCCGGATCCATTGCGGAAGCGTCCATTAAACTGACAAGTATCTTTGAAGAAGCACAGAAAGCCGCGGACCTTTATCTGGAGAATACAAAAATGCTCGTCGAGGAAAAGGAATCCACCGCAGACGCATATGAGAAAGAGCATAAGGCCAAGGCGGACGAGATCACGGCCAAGAGTATGGAAGAATCCAAAAAAATGCTCTATGACGCAAAGGCGGAAGCCGACAAAATGAAGGAAGAAGCCGGCAAGGAAGCCAGTAAGACGTTGGAGGACGCAAAGGAAGAAGCGGCGAAGACTGTCGCAGATAGTAAGGCTAGGGCTTCCGAGATCCTGGAAAAAACCAAAGCCAAATGCCAGGAAATGGAAACGAAAGCAAAAGAAGAATCTCAGGCCTACTGGGAGAAAGTGCGGAAGAACATACAAAGCGTCCTGGACGAGCAGAAGAGCCTGAAAGATCTTTTCAGTCAATTCGGTGAGATCACCGGTGAAAAAAACAACGACCCTGGTCAGTAGATACTGATCAGGGTCGTATCATTTCTCACTTCATATACACAGGCATTCAATTCAGACCCAAGGATCAGGATCAGTGAGAACAGCCACATCCAGGTGCAGAGAATCGCAATACTGGCAAGACCGCCATAGATCGCAGAATAACCTGCGGAAGCGGAAGAAACGAACAGAGAAAAGATCTGGCTCACGGCGTATGAGCCGACGGTCGCCCCGATCGAGCCGGGAAGCACATCCCGGATCCGGAGTTCTTTTCCCGGAATGACCCGATATAGGATGGTGTAGAAAACGAGCAGAGCAAAAAGCGGAATAGAATAGCGAATGATCGTTACAAGTACTGAAACGAAGATCTGCATCTGGAATGTATTCGCGAGAAAAGTAAACACACGACCGCCGAAAACGATCAAACCCATAAACAGTATGATCATCAGGACAAAGCAGATCGTATAGAAAAGCGACAGGAAAAAGTGCCGCGGAACGCTGAAGGAATTACGCGTCCGGAAAGTCATGTGGATCCCGTTCATAATCGCCCGGACACCGCGAGAGGCAAACCAGACGACCAGCACTATATAAACTGGGATCGATTGTCTGGGAAGCGTAACACCCTGAAACATCGTTTCGATCAATGTAAGCGTACTGTCCGGGAAGATCCGGGTAGTTCGCAGTATGAGCAGAAGATCGTCGAAATCGATAAATCCGGAACTTCCGAGAACCGCTGCCAGCATGATCAAAAGTGGGATCAGGGATACCAACAGGTAGAACGAGATCTGCGCGGCATAACCCATAAAGTCATCCGTCCGCAGTCGCTTCACAAATCTTAAGAATACTTGTCTTATCATGATAATTCATTATACAATATTTTTGCTGGAAAGAAAAGATGTAGAAAAAAGTGAAATTTTAAATTGTTGATTTTTGCGTGTATACATGGTATAATGAATGGTAATGTGTAAAAAAATCAAGAATCCAAGAAAGTAAATGGTCAATGAAAACAGGGGAAAATTTATCCATTGATCAGTTGGAGGCTGAACTGAAACGGGAACAACATAAAAAAATGATCATATTGGTCATTAAAAGTTCTCTGTATATTCTAAGCAGCGTAGCAGCTGTAGTTGTTTTGATTGCTATTCTGCTGTTCCCGGTACTGAAGATCCATGGGAACTCGATGACGCCAACCTTCTATGAAGGACAGATCGTCATTGCCAGACGGGGATCGGACTTAAATACCGGCGATATCGTTGCTTTTAATTATAATAATCAGGTTCTGATCAAGCGAGTGATCGCAAAGGCAGGAGATTGGGTAGATATCCGCGAAGACGGTACAGTCATCGTAAACGGCATCGTCCTGGATGAGTCATATGTATCTGAAAAGTCTTTTGGTATCAACGATCTGACCTACCCTTATCAGATACCGGATAAAGCAATTTTTGTCATGGGTGATCACCGAATGACATCCATTGATTCCCGGAGCAGAGACGTAGGATGTATTTCTATAGACAGTATCGTCGGAAAAATCGTCCTGAGGATCTGGCCATTGAATGAAATTAAGCTGATCAACTAGATCAGCATGACATATTCCAGAAGGAGTATTGCGATGATTGACAAAGATCGAAGATTTTCACGCAATCAGGATCGGGTACTGCAAGGTCATAAGCGTCGCGTCAAACAAAGGAAATGGGCATCGGCACTGTCGATGTTTGTTATCCTTTGTACTGTGCTGCCTTTGGTACTTCCCGCGTTCACCCTGGAAAGTGAAACGTTCTGCGGTTATCAGGAGCATACTCATTCCGAGACATGTTATACCACTGTCAGAGAATTGACCTGTGGATACGAAGAAGGTCAGGTCATAGAACTGGAACCGATCGCCCATGTACATAACGAGGAATGTTGGCAGATCATTCCCGCAACAGAAGAGACCAGGGAACTGATTTGCGGATATGAAGAAGGACAGATGATCGAGTTGGAGCCGATCGCCCATGTACACACCGATGAATGCTGGCAGATCATCCCTGCTGCAGAAGAAGGCGGAGAAGAGACAAAGGTACTTATCTGCGAACATGAAGAAGGTGAGCTGATCCCCCAGTTTGCGACTCATACCCACACGGATGAATGCTGGAAGATCACTCCTGCAACAGAAGAGACCAGGGTACTTGTCTGCGGACACGAAGAAGGTGAACTGATTTCTCAAAGCACCACGCACACTCACACCGAAGCATGTTATACGGAAACAAAGACCCTTATCTGCACCATTCCGGAGCATGTCCATACGGAAGCCTGTCTCGCAAACCCTCAGGCCGGTGTGGAGACTTTCAGCGACTGGGCCAATCTGTTCTACGGTGTAGAGAAGACCGGTGACTGGGCGAAAGACCTTGTCACGGTGGCCAAGAGCCAGCTCGGCTATCATGATGTAACGGAAAATTTTATTATAAATGAAGACGGATCCAAATCCTATTACAGCCGTTACGGCGCATGGTATGGGATCCCCTATGGCGACTGGTGTGCCATGTTCGCTTCCTTCTGCCTCTACTATTCGGATATCCCAAGAGAGAGTTTTCCGTGGGCAGCCGGATGCACCAACTGGGGCGAGACCTTAAAGTCCATGGGTCTTTATGAAGAAGCGGCCAGCGGATACAACGCTAAACCCGGCGATCTGATCTTCTTCCGCTTGCCACAGTCTGAGACCGGTCTGGATCATGTCGGTATCGTCATCGAGAACGCGAAAGATATCTTGACCGTTATCGAGGGCAACTATACCCACGAAGTTGCAAAAACCTCCTACAACATCACCGATCCCACTATCATGGGTTACGGTGTAATGCCTGAGAACCCTGCACTGAATGAACAACCTCAGACAGAAGAAGAGACCATAGAGACTTCTGAACCAATCGTAGAGGAAAGCTCAGAACCGATCGCTGCTGATCATTCGGATGACCCGGATGTTAAACGCGACTCGTTGGAAAGTAATACAATCGAATATCCGGAAGCTGTCTTCGAGGCAGAACTGGATGACGGGACCAAGGTCCTCGTAAATGCTCCAAAGGGAGCCTTCCCGTATGGTACGACCATGAAAGTCGAAAAGGTCGATCAGGATGAAGTAGCCAGTGTCATCGAAGAGAATGTCAAAGGCGAGATCATCCAGGCGATCGCTCTTGATATTACATTTTTGAACGCACAGGGCCAGGAGATCGAGCCTCAGAAACCTATCAAGGTCCAGATCATCAATGACTCTATTACGCCTGAATCGGGGAAAGCAACGGTCGTCCATATCGATGACGAAGGCAAAGGACAGGTCATCGACCAGGAGAAAGATAAAGAAGACAGTTCTGCTGTTACCTTTGAGTCTGATACCTTCTCGATCTACGTTGTCGCCTATTCCCTGGAAGATGAAGTCATCACTTATGACGGTGAGACTTTCAAGATCACTGTCACATGCGGATCAGAAGCCCAGATCCCTGAAAACGCACAACTGAAAGTAGAAGAGATCCTTCCCGATTCCGAAGTTTACCAGGAATATCTCTTGAAGACCCAGGATATTCTGGAAGAAAACCAAAAAGTAACATTTGTCCGCCTGTTTGACATCACGATCCTCGTAGATGGCAAAGAGGTGCAGCCCGCTGCGCCTGTAGAAGTTCAGATCGAGCTCATCAACAATGCAAAAGCAGAAGAAGCGATTATTGAAGATGATGTCCTAGCCATCCACTTCAACGAAGAAGAAGAGGAGCCGGAAGTCCTCGAGGCGGCCGTTGAAGAAGCGACAGTAACTTTCAACACGGATGGATTCTCTGTGTATGGAATCGTTGGCACTACATTGCAGACAGTCATTGAAGCATCCGATGGCAACAGTTATCAGATCACTGTCAGCTATAGCCAGGAGACAGGGATCCCGGAAGATGCAGAACTGGAAGTCCAGGAGATCCTCGATATATCCGAGGAATATGCAGAGTACGTATCAAAAACCGAAAATGCACTTGGCATGGAAGAAGGTAGTGTAGACTATATCCGGTTGTTCGACATCAGTATTGTTGATAAGGAAGATCCTGAAATTACGTACCAGCCTAAGGAAGGTACCTCGGTTGACGTGCTCATCGAGCTGGTTGATATGGACAGTGAGGCTTTCAGCGTCGTACACTTTGATTCTGAAAATACGGCAAGTGTAGTCGAAGCCGAAACCGAAGGAAACACTGTCAGTTTCGCGGCGGATGGGTTCAGTGTATACGCCATCGTGCCCGGACCTTCGGGAGCTGAAGCGGGCTGGTCAAAACTAACTTCACTCGAAAACCTGACTTCTAAAGGATATTACATCGGACATACGACCGGTTATTACCTGACGAATACTGAAACGCAAAAAACATCGAGCGGAAATACTTTATTCGGCATCAAAAGGACAGGTAAAGGCGCAGTGCCGACGGTAAGCGGCGCAGTACTTTATTATTTCGAGAATGCGTCTGATGGCAAGTATTATATCTATTGCATGGACGGCGAAAACAAAAAGTACGTGGTCAACAACGCAGACGCCAGCCTTTCCTTCGGAAATAATGAAAATGATAAGACCGCGTTTACGGTCGAGGTAAACAACAAGGGCGTTTTTAAGATTCATAACGGAGACTGGTACTGGAACATGCAGACTGGTACCGGAGAAGGTTTTTACGCAAAAAAGAGCACCAATGATGGTAACAATAATCTGTATTTATGGGAACAGACTGATCCCAATACGGATACTTACGGGCTGGATGGTAAGACTTACGGCCTCATGACCTGGACCGGTGGGAAAACCGCTAAAGCACTGATGGCCAGTGAAAATGAATCTTATCCCGGATGCCTTGAAGCCAAATTCCTGACTGTAATGACAAAAGAGTCAAATGCGGGAAATAAGCTGTATGTCCCTAACAATACGTCAGATACCGTCACAACGTGGACCTTCGAATGGGATCACAATGACCCTGATAACAGACTCAACAGCTACTATTATCTGAAGGCGGATAACGGGAAATACCTTAAAATAACAAGTAACGGTCTCAGTCTCGTCGATGAGAAGGACGAAACCTGCCTTATTCTGGTAAAACCCGGTACGGGCAACAACGAAGGCCAGATCTGCCTGAAATCGGGGAAAACTCTGACCTACAGTGGTGAGTACGCCAAGGGATACAATGTGGGTGGTACAGCTGGAAGCGAGTGGCTGTATCTTGTTGAACCCAAGTCCGAGGATTTATTGGCGGATTATGAAAAAGTCTATACTGCCACCAAAATCAGCGTTTCTGATTCTGATCTGAAAACAGGTGACAAAATCATTATCTACGCACGCCAGTGGAAAAATGATCATTATGAGTATTACGCGATCAACAGCAAGGGCGAGCTCGTGCCTTGCAGTGAAAGCGGCGATAGTATTGAATGGTACGGCGGCAACGTGAATGATATGCTGTGGCAGTTCACCGAGTATACTTATGATGACGGTGTCACACCCAACGGATACTACGAACTGGAAAACCTCTACGCGAGGAGCAAAGGCGATCCTTCCTATCTTGCACCCAAATACTCTGATGGTTCTATTCTTTCCGGTGGTACGGTTGGTGTTCTACTGCAAGGACGCACCAATAAGCAGTATTACTCCCCGATCGTGGCGTGGGATACGCCGGAATACATGTATTCTGCGCTGACGGTAGACTTGAATCAGACCGACCCTGTCCTCGAATCCTGTGTCAGGGCGGATGGTCTGGATTTCTATTTTGCTATCATGGAAGATGTACCCGTCGACGATGTGCTTCATACAGTGCCGACCGTAGACCATACTCAGTATGGTATTGTTATGAAAATGAAAGACCTTGAAAATGGCAAGACCAATGTCCAAACTCAAAACGGCGCCTATATGAACTGGTTCCTTGGGAACTCTACCAATGATGGTTCAACGCTCCTTGCAACAACCGGGCTACTTTCGCCTATGCTTACTAATGGATATCCTACGACGACTAATGGACAAGGATCGCTTGGAGATCTTTACAGTGGAGCTACAACTGTAAACCATCTGTTCATGGAGAGCACATACCGTGCGACCGGTTATTATGAATACAACAGCGCCCAAAACTTTGCCCACCTTCTAAAAGCAGGTGATAGCCTGGTAGGCAGTATGAGTCCCAATGGTGGAAACTATGCTGTTAATGACTTTGTCGTATACCAGGAACTGGGAACTAACGATACATCATCTAAACCATCCCTGCAGCATGGACAGTTCTTCCCGTATAATGATATTGAAGCAGGCCGATTCGCGTCGGCAAACCCGGAAAACCTTTATTCTTTCAATAAAGAGCTACTGCCCGATTCGGACCCGCGCAAACACGAACAGCTATATCTGGTTAAGGGAACTACGGACTATTACTTTGCTATGGAGGTAGAAGCCAGTTTTGTTCAGACACCCAGCGGCCTTGACGCCTGGGGACATGATATCATCTTTGAGTTCTCTGGAGACGATGATTTCTGGCTTTATGTAGACGACAACCTCGTTATTGATCTTGGCGGAATCCATAGCGCAGTGAGCGGCAAAGTGAACTTCAGGACAGGTGTCGTTGTGAATAACGGAACGGAAACCACATTGCGGGATCTGTTTTATAATAACTATATACAATCAGGCCATACGGAAGCTGAAGCTCTAGAATATATTAATGAAAAGTTTGAACAGAACGATGAAGGGCAGTGGGTTTTCAAAGACGATACCACTCACACCATGCGCATCTTTTATATGGAGCGAGGCGCAGGTGCTTCCAACCTGCACATGAAGTTCAACCTGGCTTCCGTCAAAAAAGGTACCGTAGAGCTGAATAAGGAACTAGAGGGCGTAGACGAGACCGAGACGACCAATGCCTGGTTCCCGTACCAGGTTTACTACCGAATGGAGAATGAGACGTCTTCCGATCCGGAGACAATGCTGAGAAACGCGTTTGATCCCAGTGTGGCGTCGGAGACTTATCCGTTCGGAGCCTCGCCGACGGATTATGTGTTCTACAAAGACACAACCAAGCCAGTGACGTTCCTGCCGGAACTGATAGTAGACGGTGTCACATATTACAACGTTTTTATGTTGAAACCGGGTGAGACGGCCGTTCTCAATTTCCCTGTTACTCGACCGGATCCGAACAGCGATGAGATCACTGTCGGTGAATATCGGATCGTGGAATGCGGGATCGATTCATCGGTATTCACGGAAGTAACCGTAAATGATGTAGTAAATGATGGAGTGCAGAATACTGCTTCCACGAATTCATACTTGAAAGATTACGGAATCGGTATGGCATCGACCGACGATCGGCCAAAGGTCAATTACGTCAACAAGGTTGAAAACCTAAAGAACCTGACGTTTACAAAGGAACTGTACAGGAAACATGACGCGGATACGGATCCAGTTAAGGTTAATCCGGATGGTAGTGAAATAGGCACTGGTGATCCTCGTCCAGAACAGGATAAGGATGAGGAAACATTTGATTTCCGTCTGTACTTCAAAACACCCTATGATAATGACTTTACCCCGGCGAACCTGCATATTTACCATGTAAAGGACCCGGAAGGGTATTATTGCACGTGGAATTCAGATGCCGGATGTTTTGAGAGGATCGCGGGCGAAAAATACTCTGATTATTTGAAACCCGGTTATGAGAATGGCACAACAGATTATGCCAACCTGACAGATGACATCGTAAACGCCAACGGAAGTGTGACACACCTTGGAAAATTCTGGGCCAGCTTCGAGACTTCACCCAACGGCTCTATTTCAGGCATACCGGCTTATTATACTATTGAGGTCCGCTCTCTTATTCCGGGTACGGAGTACAGGATCGTTGAGCGGCCTACCGAAACGCCTGATGGGTATAAGTTCTGGCAGTATACCAATGACGAAGGAACTGTTCACACAGATCCATATGATCCCTGGAACGGAATCGATGGAACGATCAGGACCGAAGACGACGCCAGTGCGGTGGTGAAGAACTACAAAGGCTTTGGACTGCGACTAGAAAAGGTGTGGGAAGACGCATCGAGCATACAGGATCGCGACCCAGCTTATTTCGCGGTATACAAAGTCGATAGTAATGGCACTCCGGATACTTTAGTCCTCGGTTCTGTACAGCAACTGGCATATGATTCTGACCCGGAGAAGCAACTGCTATACTGGTGGTATCTGGATCTCCCGATCGCAGATACAGGGCTGACAGACTATGCCGTATTCGAAGTGAAACTGGCCGGAGACGGGATTACCGTTGGAGATGATGGCGTGGTCTCAGGCTATGAAAGCATAGAGCCTGTCACTGAGGGCGGTATTGTGAAGCTGAACGGTACGCTCGTGGGGGAGAGCCAAGCGAAAGAGATCGAGTATACGGTCACCTATGCTGAACCAGTGGATATCAGCGATAACGTAAGGGGCTTCAAAGCGACTAACTCGCCGGCTCAGTTACCTCCCGTCCGGTTTGTAAAAACGGATTGGGTTGGAACCAAGCTGTCCGGTGCGGATTTCTCCCTTAGGTATGGCGAGAACTTATCCAACTCGTTATTTGATCCTGTGACGAAAACTTCTGATGAGAACGGTCTGATCGCTCAAGTGTACCTGCAGGAGAATGTGGAGTACACACTGACGGAGATTAAATCTCCTCAGGGATACGTCGGCTTTGATGAGCCGCTGACGGTCACACTGGTTGCGACGACGTCTGGTTGGGAATTGAACGTAAGCCCCGAAATCCCTGCCGGTTATCCCGCCTATTACGAAGTGACTACGGAAAACAACATACTCACGCTGATCGTCAAAAACCGTCCCTATGATTTTGAGGCAGTCAAGGTAGACAGCACGAATCCAGATCAGAAACTGGCAGGAGCTAAGTTCGACTTGTATAAACAGGTGACGGTTGGGACCACTACTACCTGGGATGAGGATCATCCAGTTTATGAAGGTCTGACAACAGGTGCAAACGGTGTTATCCCGAACATCGACAATACCCTGCCCGTCGGCACATACCAGCTACGTGAGACAAAAGCGCCGTTGAGATATAGCGTGATTGGAAATATCGATTTCACAATCAGCGAGTTGGGAGTGATTACTTTAGGCAACCATCCTGACGGAGTAGTGCTTACATCAAGTATAGACAATTCGGGAAAGATCACCTATTCGATCGCCATTCCAAACACCCCGCTGCCGCTTAAGCTTGTAAAGAAAGACAACAACGGGAACAACCTCACCGGCGCGAAGTTCAAGCTGACGACGTATAACGAGACCGATGACAGGTGGGTAGACGTGACGGATAAGAACGGTAACATCATATATGATGATATCGATATGACCTCAGTTTACGAGATTGAGTTATCCGACCTTCCCGCCGGACGATACAGGCTTGAAGAGACACATCCGCCTGATGGTTACCTCATCCTGACGAAGTATACGTATTTCAGGATCAACAACGACCGTTCAATTGTATTGACTAAAGCGGATGGATCAAATGGCAATGACAACAGTCAGGCGAAGATTAGTCAAAAGAACAACGTGTATACCATCACCGTTAAGAATACACCTGGTATGGAACTACCGATGACCGGTGGTTCAGGCACATTACGTTATACATTAAGCGGTTTGGCATTCATTGTTATTTCCGCTTTGATATATGGCTTCAGATTGAGGCGAAAGAGAAAGGAGGATAGTTCATGAGCCTCTAATCTCAATATTACTGATGCCGAATCTGGTCCGTATAATGAAAACAAACTCTTTATGAGGAATAAACCCTGTTCTGGATTGAACAGGAAAAGAAAGGAAAAAACAATGAGACGAATGAGAAAACTGATGGCTTTAGTCATTGTTATGGTAATGGCACTTGCTATGATGAGCGTGGTGGCGTTTGCGGATGCTCTGCCGAGTGGAACAAAAGGCGACGACAAAACAATTACTATTACGCCCCCGAGTGGTGTAGCTGATGACGCGATAAATACCTATACTGTATATAAAGTATTCAATGCTACTACCGATGGAACAAATATCAGCTACAAGTCTCTTGATGGAACAGCACCCGCTGGCTTTGTAGTTGACGATGCTAACAATGTTTATCTTGGCACAGCTACTGATACTTCTTCCGGTGCAGACGGCGAAATACAGATCAAAGTTGGTGGAGCGACAAAGTATATTGTTCCTTCAACTGCTGATGAATTAACTGCTGAGCAGATTTCTGCAATTGCTGCTTATACCGGTAAAGTAGAAGTTGGTACGGTTACAATTACTGGAACAACCGAGACGACTGTAACAGTTCCGGATTATGGTTATTATTTCATCACAACCTCCACTGGTACGGTCGTGACAATTGACTCTACACATAAGAACGCAGAAGTAGAAGATAAGAACACGGTTCCGACTGTGGACAAAAAGATTACTGGAGCCTCCAGTGTTGATGAAGATGGCAAGAAAGCTCTGGCACAGGTAGGAACAACAGTGAATTATTCCGCCGAAATCACTATCGGCAATGGTGCAAAGGGTTACGTCTTCCATGATACTATGGAAACCGGTCTGAGCTATAACGGTGATGCTGCTGTTACTGGAGTTACAGCAAGTACTACGACTTATACAGTTGGTCAGTCTGGTACAGATACTTTCACAATTACCTTTAATGATGATTATATCAAGACGCTTGCTGTTGGAACAAAACTGACAGTTACTTATTCTGCTACAGTCAACGATAATGCAATTACGACAGATCCTCTGAACAATACCTGCTATGTAAGCTACGGTGATGCAAATTCCAATAACAGAACACCTGTCACTGAGGCAGATGTTTATGAAGCGAAATTTACAGTAACCAAGAAAGATGGCAAAAATCAGCCTCTGGAAGGTGCAGGATTCGTTATCAAGGACGCAAATGATAAATACTATAAGCTTACGACTACTACAACTGGTGAAGGATCATCTGCTGTTACGACGAATGTTGTATCATGGGTTGATAGCATTGACGATGCAACGGAGTATACTTCTGATGCAAATGGTAATGTCCCTTCCTTCACAGGTCTTGCAAATGGAACCTATACCTTAATTGAAAAGACTGTTCCGGATGGTTATAATAAAGCAGCTGACAGCACCTTCACTATTGCGGAACATGACTACACTGCTGGTAATCTGGAACAGACGGCGGAAGTTATCAATAACAGTGGTTCTGAACTTCCCAGCACCGGTGGTATCGGTACTACGATCTTTTATGTGGTTGGAGCGATCCTTGTTCTTGGTGCGAGCATCCTGCTGGTAACCCGCCGCCGCATGAATGCTAAGTAATGCCATCAGTAAAGAAAAAAGAAAAAAAGAATTCCGGAAACAGATCTGGTTGGACGACCGTGATCCTGGTTCTCATCATGTTGACGGGAATCGGGATCATGGCTTATCCTTCTGTAAGCGATTATTGGAACTCGCTGCACCAGTCGCGGGCGATCGCCAGTTATTCTGCCAGTGTAGATTCTATGAATGAGGACGCTTACAACAAGATTTGGGAAGAAGCAGTGGCTTATAATCAGGCATTTGCCTCTTCCCCGATCAGCTGGGAGCCTTCGGAGGCGGAGCTAGAAGCCTATTATCAGGTGCTGGATGTGTCCGGCACGGGGATCATGGGGTATATCGAGATTCCTAAAATAGGCTGTTCACTGCCGATCTATCACAGTACGGAAGAATCAGTTCTGCAGATTGCGATTGGCCATCTGGTAGGCTCATCGCTTCCAGTCGGCGGACAGACGAGCCACTGTGCGCTCTCCGGTCACCGAGGACTGCCTTCTGCCAAGCTATTTACAGATCTTGATCGTTTGGTCGTAGGCGATGTTTTCTATCTTCGAGTTCTCAATGAGACTCTGACATATGAAGTGGACGCGATCCATATCGTAGAGCCTTATGACCTGAGTTTTCTGGCGTTAGAGCCAGGGAAAGATCTATGTACACTGATCACCTGTACCCCCTATGGGATCAATACCCATCGGCTTCTGGTGCGGGGACACAGGATTGCGACCGTTGTGGAAGAAGAAGCAACTGTTTCGATCACATCGGATGCCTTGCGTATACCCAACAGGATCACGATCCCGGCCTTTGGGATCCCGGCGCTGTTTATCTTTTTGTTTATAATGCTGATCTCTTCCGGGAGACACCCAAAAGGGGACAAAGTCTTTGATGATGATAGAGCAGGAGGGACCGCCGATGATACTACTGAGAAAGAAGGTGACTCGAATGATGAACAAACCTAAGTTGCTGGCATGGATTATTCTGTCAGCCCTTGTTTTGTCGCTATTCGCAGGCAGTCACTTCACAACGGCTAAAGCGGTCGATCTGACGAGCGAGATCTCACTGACTGTGAAAATGCCGCAGAACTTCACCGAATCTGACAAAGATAAAGTCCTGATCGACATCTACAAGATCGCCAAAGCGGAACCGGTAAATGGTTATGATAGTTACTCACTGACTCTCCTGGACACATATAAGAGCCTGGACCTGACGAAAGTTAATGAGCTGGGTTCCACGGACTGGGAAGCTATTTCGGCTGACGCGGCGAACATTGTCCTGAAAAAGGATGCGCTGCAGACGCCGGATGTGAAAGGGGCGAGTCTGGAAACAGCGGAAGACCTGACAGCATTCGGTCCGGGTTTGTTCCTTGTTGTCGCTCATGGAACCGAATCGGATTATGTCCATTATCCTGAGAAGGAAGGAGATCTGATCGAGACCATTGCTTCCGGGGAGAAAGTGTATTATCATTTCAACCCGCAGCTGATCTGTATTCCGGATAGGTTTGACGAGACGACCGGAACCAGCAATACAAGCAACAACAATCTCGCCTGGCAGTATAATGCGGTATTGAACCTGAAAGCGTCGGTGGAGCAGAAGCTTGGAAACCTGCTGATTGTGAAAGATTTGATTGCGCCTGATGGTATTCAGGTAAAACCCTGTACAGTCATCTTCAATGTTGTTGGAGTGTTCAACGGTGAAACTGTGTATGAGAAAGAACATGCCATCAGCTTTAACGGTAATTCCTCTGATTCGATCCTGATCGAAGGGCTACCCTGTGAGACAAAGGTCACTGTCAAGGAAGTATATCCTGGAGCCGGCTATACACCGACGAGTCCTTCTTCAGGTATCGCTTCCGGCACGATCGGACCGGAGACCACGATCACGGTTTCTTTTGAAAACACACTGAAAACCAGGACTTTCGGAGTGGGCATCATCAACCATTTCGAATATTCAAATAATGAATGGCGACTTACGACCCCTGATAAAGACTGATAGGAGGTGAGCAAATGAAAACCAAATGGAAAGTACTTGCGATCATCGCCGCCATTGCAGTCTTAATGGCTTCCATCGGCTCAGCGGTCGCCTATTTCAGTACTTCCGCAAAGACGTCTGGCGAGCAGCCGGTAAGCTTGGGCACGGAGATCGAAGAAACGGTCACTGATTGGACGAAACACGTGACGGTTTCGACGGATCAGGATTCTTTCCCGGTCTATGTCAGAGTCAGGGCTTTTACGGATTCTCGTTTTATGCTCACATATAGCTGGAGCGGTGATGATTGGAAAGACGAAGGCGATGGATTCTACTATTATTCCAAAGTCCTGTATGCTTCGGAATCAACGACAGAACTGGATGTAAAGATCAACAATATTCCCAAAGATTTGAAAGAAGGTTTCGACTTCAACGTGATCGTCATCTATGAGTGCACGAGAGCGACGGATGATGATGGGCAGTTCATTACCCCCAACTGGGAGGATGCCATCGATCTGAATGGGGGTAATGACTAATGGATAGAGCAAAGAAAACGACTCGTTCTATCAGAACGGTTTATATTCTGTTTGTTCTGGCCGCAGTCCTGATCATGACTTCTGTGATCGGCGGGGCAAGAGCGGCGATCAAAACACAGTCCAAAGTATATACACTTGGAGCTAAACTGTATTCAATCGGTGTCTCTCTTATGGAGAACGATGATGCCGAGCCTGTCGCATACAGCAACTATCATGTAAAAGATAACGGTACCGCAGATGGCACGTGGGATACCGGTTCCAGAAAACTCTTCTCAAAAATGCTGTCGGAGGGAGAAAACTACAACTTCGGCGTATATTATGATGAAGAAATAAACGTAAAGAATACAGGAAAGATTGATGAATATGTCCGGATTATCCTTAACCGTTACTGGGTCAATAACGGCGAGAAAGATGATACCCTGTCTCCGTGCCTGATCCAACTGGATCTGGATGATTCGGCCTGGATCCTGGACGAGAAAGAATCCACGGATGATACGATCATTCTATATTACAGCAAGATCCTTCCTGTCGGAGAAAAAACATCAGCACCTGTTATGAAAGGCATCCTGGTGAACGGAGACATTCTGTACATGAACGCATCCGTGGGAACAGATACATGGGTCGATGGAGATGGTGTGACCCATACCCGTCGTACCTATTCTTATGAATACGACGGTGCGACCATCCATCTGGATGTAGAAGTGGATGCCGTCCAGACGCACAACGCGGCAGACGCCATCGATTTCGTCTGGGGCAGAGCCGTAACGATCGACCAAACGACAGGTGATCTGAGCTTATCAGAAGAAAAAACAGAGCAGACAAAAGCCGCCAGTAAAGATCCTGATAAAGTCTGGACCGTCACATATACAGCTGACAGCAAAATGGATGACACCAAACTGTCCGCGGAAGAACTGTATCAAGAGATCCTTGGGCTTGAACCGGGTGATGATCTGGGCTGCCGGATCAATCTGAAGAATAATAATGGAAAAGAGACAAACTGGTATATGAGCACGAAGATTCTTCAGTATCTCGAAGACCAGAATGTCGATGTGAATGGCAATAAGGTGGCCAACGGAGCAAAGTATGTTTTCCAGTTGGTTTATACAGACGGAAATGGTAAACAGACAGTACTTTACGGCAGTACCGATGCAGATCAGCAAGTCATCAAGAAAGCTATCGATCCGCTGAAAGACTATTTCCTTATGTTTACCTTACAACCAGGTAAAGAAGGACACGTCGATCTGTATGTTAAGTTTGATGGACCGACGATGGACAATTCATACCAATCTACACTTGGAAAGATTCAGTTTCAGTTTCTGGTACAGGAACCGGATGAAGCGCCGAATACGGGTGATACGATGAATGCGCTTCCGTATTTTATCGCGGTCGGCGTCGGCGGTCTGGCGATCCTTGGACTAGCGATCGTTCTGGTGGTCCGCCGCAGACGTGAGACTGGAAAAGAAAAATCAGAATGAGCATAAAAACCTCGAATACTTCAAAAACAAAGGGCAGGAAATTCATTCCTGCCCTCTGCAACGTTTTAGGAATAGCTATTTTGTTATTTACGATCGTGATCTCATTGCCTCTTGCACTTCCACGGTTTTTGGGGTACGATATGTATAATGTGGTTTCCGGCAGTATGCAGCCGGCGATCCCAGTTGGCAGTGTGATTTATGTACAGCCTTCTGATCCGGCGAAGATCAAAGCAGATGATGTGATCGCTTTTTTTGTCGGGGATTCGGTGATCGTACACCGGGTGATGGAAAACAAACACCTGGAAGGTGTTTTTATTACGAAAGGGGATGCAAATCCGGTAGAGGATCTTTCGGATGTTCCTTATCATGATATGATCGGGAAAGTGGTTTTCCATATTCCTTATATCGGTGATTTTCTTTCGATCTTCAGTACGATGACGGGAAAAATATATGTGTTATTGTTTGCCATGTGTGGGATCATGTTCAATATCCTGGCGGGAAGACTGCGTAACAGGACGAGGTAAAGTGTAACGAATGAGTAAAGAAAAGGATTTCCCTTCTACGACTGCGATCAGGAAAGAACTGGCGGCGGAGCGTTATAAGATGACGTTTTTCCGCGTCCTGAGAAGTACGATTTTCGCCATATTGATCACGGCTGCCATCACGGTTTTATTCGCCGTGATTTTCATGCCGGTTCTTCAGGTCGTCGGAGGGACGATGGGCAAAACGGTAGAGGATGGTGATATCGTCCTCACATTTGCGGATGCTCCGATCTCACACGGCGACATTCTCGCTTTTTATTCCACTAATCATCTCCTGATCCGACGGGTCATCGCGGTAGGTGGTGATACAGTAGAGATAGACGAAGAAGGGACAGTAAAAGTAAACGGTGAAGTCCTGGACGAGCCATATCTTTATACCAAGGACTTGGGGCAGTGCAATATCGAGTTTCCTTTTACCGTCCCTGAGAACCAGTTCTTTGTCATGGGAGATGACCGGGAGCGAAGTATCGACAGCCGGAATAAAGCGGTCGGATGTTTTGACAGAGAGACTGTACTGGGAAGAGTCCTGGTGCGGGTTTGGCCGTTGAACAGATTTACATTCTTTATCTAGCAGGAGGAATGACCTATGAATTATGAGCAGGAGATCAAAGCGTATTTTGATCAGCATTGGTTTGAGGTGATGCGGGATGTTGCCCGTATCTGCAGCATCAATTCTGAAAAGATGCCCGCGAAAGAGGGAATGCCGTTCGGTGAAGGCCCGTATCAGGCGCTTTGTGAATTCGGTGAAATGGCAAAAGAAAAAGGCTTTACCATGAAAACCTATGGAAATGCGGTAGGCGCTGTCGATCTTTCGGATGCTCCAAGACAGCTGGATATGCTGGCTCATTTGGATGTGGTCCCGGCCGGTGAAGGCTGGACAATCACACAGCCGTTCGATGTGATCATGAAAGACGGAAAGATCTACGGCCGCGGAACGGCGGACGATAAAGGTCCGGCTGTCGTAGCGCTCTGGGCGCTGAAATGTGTCAAAGATCTGGGTATCCCGCTCAGCAGATCCGCTCGTGTAGTCGTAGGTACCGATGAAGAGTGCGGAAGCGGTGACCTGCCATTTTACTATGCAGAAGAAGCGGAAGCGCCTATGACATTTTCTCCGGATGCGGAATATCCGGTGATCAATACGGAAAAAGGCGCGTTTCGTCCGGAATTCTTTGCCAAATGGGAAGAAGATTCGGCCCTGCCGAGAGTCACATCCATGTCCGGTTCGCTGAAGATGAATGTTCTTCCCGGCAAAGCTTACGCCACCATCGAAGGAATGAGAGTCGATGAAATGGCAAAAGTGGCGGAAGAAGTTACGGAGAAGACCGGTGTGAAGTACCTGCTGGAAGAAGCGGAAGGCGCGGTCAGGATCACCGCAGTAGGAGAAGGAGCGCACGCGGCATCCCCGGAGAAAGGCAATAACGCGCTGACAGCACTGATCGAGTACCTGTGCGCATTGCCGCTCGCGGCATCAGAAGCGACCTCAAAACTCTCCGCTTTGAAGAAGCTATTCCCGCATGGAGATTCCTGGGGCAAGGGGATCGGTGTGGCTATGCAGGATGATTTGTCCGGTGTCCTGACGCTTACGTTCAGTATGATGAACTGGACCAAGACAGGTTTTACCGGTCAGTTTGACTCTCGTGTTCCCGTCTGTGCCAATGATGAGAACATGAAAGAAGTCGTTCGGATGAATCTGGCCGCGGAAGGGATCGCGATCGATGAAAGCGAGATGATCCCGCCGCATCATGTATCCGGAGAGTCGCCTTTTGTAAAGGAATTGCTGGCTGTCTATGAAGAATATACAGGCCAGAAAGGTGAGTGTATGGCCATCGGCGGCGGCACATATGTGCACCATCTGGAAAACGGCGTGGCCTTTGGCTGTGCGATGCCCGGAACGGATAACCGGATGCACGGGACGGATGAATTTGCGGTGATCGAGGAACTGATCATTTCCGCAAAGATGTTCGCCCAGATCATCATCGATCTTTGCGAGTAATTGACTTTCATCAGAAGGGAACAAGATGGTTACTTTAGGTGTTGACCGGATCCGGGAATACGGCTTTCTGCTAGAAGGAAAGAAAATCGGCTTGATCACTAATTATTCAGGGGTAAATTCTCAGCTGATCGATGATATGACGGCTTTTTATGACGCCTCTTATCCGGTGGTCAAAGTATTTACTCCGGAACATGGACTTTATGGCGCAATGGACGGAGCAAAAGTGGGAGACGGGATCCATCCGAAGTTTGGCGTTCCGATGATTTCGCTCTATGGCACGAAGCTTAAGCCTTCAACGGAGGACCTGGATGGGATCGATCTGCTTGTCTATGACATTCAGGATGTAGGTCTTCGTTACTATACGTATATTTATACACTGGCCAACTGTATGCAGGCAGCGGATGAGGCAGGGCTGCCGCTTGTGGTGCTGGATCGGCCGAATCCGTTGGGAGATGTGATCAGCGGCAACCGGACAGATCCGAAATATGATTGCTTTGTCGGCGCGCATCGTCTGGCGACCCGTTACGGACTGACAGCGGGTGAGCTTGGGTATTATTTTAAACAATACTTTGGACTGAAACTGGACTACCAGGTCATACCGATGCAAGGATATGTTCCTTCTATGAAGTGGCCTGAGACCGGACAGCTCTGGAATCTGCCATCGCCCTCGATCCATACGTTCCACAGCGCGCTCTGCTATGTAGGGGGATGCTTCTTTGAAGCGACCAATATTTCCGAGGGACGGGGCACATTCGCGCCGTTCCAGGTATATGGCGCGCCGTTTGTGGATATGGATCAGTTAGTAAAGGTACTCCATGAACGCATCCATGATCCTAACTTAGCTTTCAGGACACGTGCGTTTACGCCTTTCTGGTCAAAGCACGAGGGGAAAACATGTTTCGGGGTGGAGTTCATTCCTTTGTCTTCTTCGCTTGATTTCATGCCGACCGCACTGGTTCTCATGAAAACATTGATGGAACTGTATCCGAACGATTTCGAGTTTCGTTCCTACGCGGACGTTTCCAGACTGACATCTCTCTCCGGTGATCACAGCGTGGATGATTATCTGGCGGGAAAAAGAATACTGGATGATCTGCTTTCTGACTGGCAGCGTCAGTCGGATGAATTCTCAACGGAAGTGAAAGGGTGTCGGATCTATGGCTAAACTGATCCTTGGATTTGACTGCGGAGGGACCAAGACACAGGTAGATATAGTCCTTTCTGAAGAAGGCAGAAGAGAAGTTATCGACACTTTTTTTGTCGGCGGTATGAACGTGAACAGCTTTGGAAAAGAGCAGGTGATCGCACATTTGACAGAGGCGTTCGCGAAAGTCGGCCCGAATAGGCTTTTTGAGGTCAAAGCGATCGGTTTTGGTGCCGCCGGGATCAGTAATCCCCTGACACAGGAAGTATATCTTCAGGGGATTCGTCAGGCAGGATGCGGTGTGGATCCTTTGTTTATCGGTGATCATCAGGCGGCTCTTTGGGGCGCGCATGCCGGCGGCGATGGGATGATCCTGATCGCGGGGACCGGTTCTGTCTGCTGCGGGCATATCCGCTGTCAGGATGAAATGGTCGAAGCCAGATGCGGCGGTTATGGGCATTTGATCGATGACGAGGGTTCCGCTTACGCTTTAGGCAGGGATGTGCTTTCCGCTGTCGTTCAGTCAGTCGACGGAAGGATACCGCCGACTGTGATGAAGCAGGCGGTATTCGAGCAGTTGGGTATCAGTACGATCCAGGAGCTGATCGGCTTTATTTATGATAAGAATACCGGGAAAAAGGATATCGCGGCGCTGGCTTCTGTCGTAGATTTGGGTATAGAGGCGGAAGAAGAAGCGGCTTTTTGTATTCTTGAGAAAGCAGCCGGGAATCTAGTGAAGCTGATCATTCCGGTAGCGGAGAAGCTTGAACTATCAGAAGGCCCGCTTAGCTTCTGCGGAAGTGTTCTGACAAAGAACGAAAGAATACGTGGGTTGACTGAGAAGAAGATAAGGGAAAGATATCCGAAAATGCGGATCTGCCCGCCGCAGTATGATGCCGCGTACGGTGCGGCGCTCGCGACAGGAGTCTAAGTATATTAAAGAGGTGTTGTAACATGGTACTGGGTACAACGGAACAGCGAAACCCGAAAACAGTCAATATCGACTTGATGAGTTCATACGACATCGTCCGGGTGATCAATGAAGAAGATCACCGCGTCGCAGAAGCGATCAAGGAAGCGCTGCCGCAGATCGCCGAGGCTGTCGATGCTATCGTGGAGAAACTGAGAGAAGGCGGAAGGCTCGTCTATGTCGGCGCCGGGACTTCCGGACGGCTGGGCGTTCTGGACGCCGCGGAATGTATCCCCACGTACAGTTCTGATCAGGTGATCGGCGTCATGGCCGGTGGCGAATCCGCCATGTTCGTCGCCAAAGAAGGCGCGGAAGACAGCCGGGAACTGGCGGTAGAACAGTTGAAAGAGGTGGATTTCTCCTCAAAAGATATCGTCTGCGGTATTGCGGCCAGCGGCCGTACACCCTTTGTATTGGGTGCTTTTGAATACGCGCATTCTCTGGGAACGAAAGCGATCGCCGTGGTGAATAACCGTGGTTCAAAAGTCGCTGAGGAGGCGGATATCGCGATCGAAGCGGTGGTCGGACCGGAAGTCGTGACAGGTTCTACCCGGATGAAAGCCGGAACAGCGGATAAGATGATCCTGAACATCCTTTCTACCGCGTCCATGATCCGCCTTGGCAAGGTCTATTCCAACTGGATGGTAGACCTGAAAGTTTCGAATATCAAACTGGTGGACCGTGCGGAACGGATCGTCTCACAGATCGCTGAAGTACCGCAGGAAGAAGCGGCCAAAGTGCTGAAAGAATGTGGGGATGTCAAAACCGCGATCATCATGATCAAAGCCGGTGTAGATGAGGATCTGGCCCGACAGCTGCTAGCGAAAAATGAAGGCATCGTAGGGAAAGTATTCCAGGCACTGGGGATCGAAGGGATCCGGTAACTCATCGGAAGCTCCTAAGGAAATCAATAATAACTGGGGGATGACCATGAAAGACGAAAAGGTGAAGAGAAAACCGTGGGTCAGAAAGCGGCATAACATCATTATTTTTCTGGTTTACTGGGCTGGCTGGATCATGGTCAAACTGATGTATGGCATCCGGTATGATAAACAAAAAGACGGACGCCAGTATCTGATCCTGTTCAATCATCAGACACCTTTTGATCAGTTTTTCCCGAGCCTGATGTTCCATGGACATGTTTATTATGTGGCATCGGAAGATATCATCTCCAAGGGCTGGGTCTCGAGGCTGCTGGATTTCCTGGTAGCGCCGATCCCGATCAAAAAACAGATGACTGACCTGAAAGCGGTCCGCAACATCCTTCAGGTAGCCAAAGAAGGCGGTACGATCGGAATGGCGCCGGAAGGCAACCGCACCTACAGCGGGCTTACCTGTGATATCAATCCGGCCTGTGTCAAGCTCGCAAAGAAGATGGGTCTTCCCATTGCGATCGTGCGTTTCGAAGGCGGATATGCTTTCCAGCCCCGATGGGCCAATGAACGCCGCCGGGCAAAGAAATGGCCCTGGATGGAGGCGAAGATCGCGCGGATCATCGAACCGGATGAACTCAAGGCAATGAGTGAAGATGAGTTGTTTAAGGCGATCAAGGAAGGCCTCTGGCAGGATGACGCGGAATATGTCAAGAGAACAGGACAGCGGTATTATCATAAAAGAAATGCCGAATATCTGGAAAGAGTCCTGTATGTCTGTCCGAACTGCGGACTCAGCAGTTTTGTTAGTGAGAAGTGTGAAGTGAAATGTCAGAAATGCGGACTGACTTATACACTGTTACCGGATCTGACGCTGGAAAAAACAGCAGGAAGCATCACGCCAGACGGGACTGGCGGGGAATTCGCAACCATCGGTAAATGGTTTGAATGGCAGCAGGATTACATCCGGCAGCTGGACCTTAATACACTGAATAAAGATAAGCCGCTTTACGAAGATCACGGGCAGTACTCGCATGTGGTCCTCGAGAGTCATAAGGAAACGTTGATCGAAGACGCGAAGATCAGGCTGTATCCGGATCGGATCGAAGTGGACGCAGGGCAAGATACCCAGGCTTCGGATGCTTATCCAACGGTGTTCCTGTTTAAGGATGTGCTGGCCACGTCTGCGCTGGGTCGTAACAAGCTGAATATCTATCTGGGAAAAGAGCTTTATCAGATCAAGAGCGATGCCCGCTTCAACGCCGTCAAATATGTCAATCTGTTCTATCGCTATAAGAACATGGAAAAAGGAGATCATTCTAATGAGCAATTTCTGGGACTTTAACGTATGGGGTTTTTCGAATCTGCTGGCGATTCTGCTGCTTAGTCTTCTGGCAGCCAATATGCTGAAGAAATGGATCCCGCTCCTTCAGAAATCGCTTATTCCGACTTCTGTGCTCGGCGGGGCGATCCTGCTGATCATCTCCGGGATCTATAAGTTCGTCTTCAAGACGGAAATGTTCGACACAAAATTCTTTGGCGGAAACGGGACCGCTTTGATGGAAGTCATCACCTATCATACACTCGCGCTTGGTTTTATCGCTTCGACCTTCAAATCGACCGGAGGAAAGATGACGAAGAAGCGGACCGGAGAGATCTTCGATACCGGCGTCACCACAGTTTCCAATTATCTGCTGCAGGCGATCTTCGGTGTAGCGATCTCTCTGATCGTCGCTCTGATCGTTCCCGGTTTCTTCAAGGCAGCCGGAGCCCTTCTCCCGTTTGGATACGGACAGGGAACAGGACAGGCGATGAACTATGGCAATATCTATGAAACAGAGTTCGGCTTTGAGGGCGGTAAGAGCTTTGGTCTTTCGATTGCGGCCTTGGGGTTCATCAGCGCGGCACTCGGTGGTGTCGTTCACTTGAATATTCTGAAAAAGCGTGGAAAGATTGACTGGAGCAGATCGGTGGAATCCAGGCTTCGCGGAGAAGATATCGAAACCGCGAATGAGATCCCCATGCAGGAAAGTATTGATAAGCTGACGATCCAGGTCGCGCTGGTGCTGGCCGCTTACTTGCTTTCCTACCTGATCATGATGGGCCTCGGAAACCTGCTGCCCGGCATGCGTGCCGTGATCTATGGATTCAACTTCCTGCTGGGCGTGCTGGCAGCGACACTGATCAAGCTCGTGATCTCCGTACTTACGAAGAAAAATGTGATCCGCAAGACCTATACCAACAATTTCCTGTTGACCCGTGTGAGCAACTTCTTCTTTGACATCATGGTGGTGGCCGGTATGGCCGCGATCCGCCTTCAGGTACTGGCCAGATACTGGGCGATCCTGCTGATCATGGGTATCGTAGGTATGCTGATCACATATTTCTACAACCGGATCGTCGTAAAGAAGATCTTCCCGGAATATCCGGAAGAGCAGTTCCTGATGATGTACGGCATGTATACCGGGACCGCCAGTACCGGTACGATCCTTCTTCGTGAACTGGATGGAGAGTTCAAGACGCCGGCGGCGGAAAATATGGTTTACCAGAACTTCCCGGCGATCGTTTTTGGATTTCCTATGATGCTTCTTGCGACACTGGCTCCCGTGAAGCCGGTTCTGTGTTTATTCATCTTTATCGCCTTCTTTGCCGTGATGAACGTGATCCTGTTCAGACGCCAGATTTTTCGGAAGAAAACTTGACAATTAAGGCAAAAAAGAGTATAGTTCATCTGTTAAGTATATTTTTAATATGATTTTTGAAAATATTCCGAACCATGAAAACTGAATAAGGAGGTGTTATATCTTGGGACAAGTATCTGTTGTTGTTCTGATCGTTGTGATCGTGCTGATGCTTGGTCTTGCCGCATTGGCTTTTGTGCTGGGAATCCAGTACAGGAAAAAAGTCGGTGAAGCGCAGATCGGTACAGCCGAATCCAAAGCCAGAGAGATCATCGACGATGCGCTTAAGTCAGCGGACAGCAAGAAACGTGAGATCCTGCTGGAAGCCAAAGAAGATGCTTTGAAGACGAAAAACGAGATCGATCGAGAAGTCAAAGAGCGAAGAGCAGAAGCAACAAAAACTGAAAAGAGACTCGTCCAGAAAGAAGAAGCGCTTGATCGCAAGAGTGAATCACTGGAGAAAAAAGAAGCTCAGATTCAGAAACGCTCTGAAGATCTGGATCGTAAAACGAAGGATATCGAAAAGATCCATGAGGCAAAAATGGCGGAACTGGAAAAGATCGCCGGTATGACCTCAGATCAGGCGAAACAAGTGCTGCTGACCTCAGTTGAGGCAGATGTACAGCACGAAATGGCTGTTATTCTGAAGGAAAATGAAGCTCGAACAAAAGAAGAAGCGGTAGGCAAGGCAAAAGAAATCATTACCACGGCTATTCAGCGTTGTGCCGCTGATCATGTGGCAGAGACAACGGTCTCTGTCGTTCCCCTGCCCAGTGATGAGATGAAAGGTCGCATCATTGGCCGAGAGGGGCGTAACATTCGCGCACTGGAAACTCTCACGGGTATCGACCTGATCATCGATGATACACCGGAAGCGGTGATCCTTTCCGGATTCAATCCGGTCCGTCGTGAGATAGCCAGGATCGCACTGGAAAAACTGATCGTGGATGGACGTATCCATCCGGCACGTATTGAAGAAATGGTAAATAAGGCTACCAAGGAAGTCGAGACCAAAATCCGCGAAGAAGGTGAAGCCGCGACGTTTGAGACAAACGTTCATGGGCTGAACCCCGAACTGATTCGGCTTCTGGGTATGCTGAGATATCGAACCAGCTATGGTCAGAATGTACTGAAACACTCTGTTGAAGTATCCCATCTGGCAGGCCTTATGGCCGGTGAACTCGGACTGGATGTTCGTGTTGCCAAGCGCGCGGGTCTTCTTCATGATATCGGCAAAGCCGTCGATCATGAGATGGAAGGCTCCCACGTACAACTGGGTGTTCAGCTTCTGAAGAAGTACAAAGAATCCAAAATCATCATCAACGCACTGGAAGCGCATCACGGTGATGTGGAACCCGAGAGTTTGATCGCTGTTCTGGTTCAGGCAGCTGATTCCATTTCGGCGGCCCGTCCCGGAGCCAGACGTGAAACACTGGAGAACTATATCAGCCGTTTGGATAAGCTGGAATCCATCGCAAATGAGTTTCCTGGCGTATCCAAGAGCTATGCCATTCAGGCAGGCAGAGAGATCCGCATGGTCGTTCAGCCGGATGTCATCAATGATGATCAGATGCGGATCCTGGCCAGGGATGTTGCCAAGAGGATCGAACAGGAGATGGAATATCCCGGTCAGATCAAAGTCAATGTTATTCGTGAGACCCGCGTAGTCGACTACGCAAAATAAGCAAAAGGGTATATCATGGAAGTTACTGTAATCAAAGCTTCCGCTCATTCCAATGTTGCTTCGGTCGCCGGTGCGATCGCGGGAGCAGTCAGGGAAAAGGGCAGCGCGGAGATTCAGGTCATCGGTGCCGGTGCTCTGAATCAGGCCATGAAGGCCGTGATCGTATCCCGAGGTTTTCTGGCGCCGGAAGGGATCGAGATCTGTTTGATCCCATCCTTCGCGGAGACCGAGATCAGCGGAGAGTCGCGTACTGCGATCAGGCTTTTGATAGAGTCCAGATGACACACTGATTAGCGGACTTTCTAAAGCTTGGAAAGTCCGCTTTTTCATTGGATTCCGTTCATTTATATAAGGAGGAACAGATCCGCCATGCATGATACATATGAAACTCCTTTTGGCTCCAGATATGCCAGCAAGGAGATGCAGTATTTATTCTCGGAAGAGAAGAAATTCAGGACGTGGAGAAAGCTCTGGATCGCCCTGGCTGAGAGCGAAAAGGAGTTAGGTCTTTCGATCACGGACGAACAGATCGAAGAACTGAAGAAATACGCAGAAGACATCAATTATGATGTCGCGAAAGCTCGTGAAAAGGTGGTTCGGCATGATGTCATGAGTCATGTCTATGCCTACGGCGAGCAGGCGAAATCCGCCAAGCCGATCATTCATCTGGGCGCTACGAGTTGTTATGTCGGTGATAATACGGATCTGATGATCTTGTATGAAGCGCTGGAGCTCGTTCTGACCAAACTCGTGAATGTCATGAGCAATCTGGCCTCCTTTGCCAGAAACTATAAAGATATGCCTACGCTTGGCTTTACACATTATCAGCCGGCACAGCTCACAACGGTAGGTAAACGCGCCTGTCTGTGGCTGCAGGAACTGTGGATGGATTATGAACAGCTGCAGAATATTCTGAGAGTCAAGAGACTGCGCGGCGCCAAAGGAACGACCGGCACTCAGGCCAGTTTCATGGAGCTGTTCGAAGGTGATGAGGAAAAGGTCAAAGAGCTGGACCGTCTGGTCGCGGAAAAGATGGGTTACGCAAATACGTATCCTGTGACAGGCCAGACCTATCCCAGAAAATTCGACTCGATCTGTCTGAACGAACTAAGCCTGATCGCGCAGTCCTGTTATAAATTTGCGAATGATCTGAGACTCCTGCAGAACCTGAAAGAAATCGAAGAACCTTTCGAGAGTACGCAGATCGGCTCTTCCGCCATGGCGTATAAACGAAATCCTATGCGTTCAGAGCGGATCTGTTCCCTTTCGCGTTATGTGATGGCGAACGCCCTCAATCCGGCGATGACAGCCTCTACACAGTGGTTTGAACGAACACTGGATGATTCGGCCAACAAACGTATCGTCATTTCAGAGAGTTTTCTGGCGATCGACGGGATCCTGCAGGTCATGATCAACGTGACGAGCGGCATGGTCGTGTATCCGAAGGTGATCCGGGCCCATGTCATGGCAGAACTTCCTTTCATGGCGACGGAAATGATCCTGATGGAAGAAGTAAAACGCGGCGGTGACAGGCAGGAACTGCATGAACGGGTGAGGATCCATTCTATGGCGGCCGCAGCCAGAGTAAAACAGGAAGGAAAGTCCAACGATCTTCTGGAAAGGATCCTGGAAGATGAGACTTTCAAAATGAGCAGAGAAGAATTGATGGGAGCGGTGAAACCGGAGAACTTCGTGGGAAGAGCGCCTTCCCAGGTGGAGGAATTCCTGGAGAACTATATCGATCCCATTCTGGAGGCACATAAGGATGAACTTGGCCTTGCCGCCGAGTTAAATGTCTGATCAAAGGAGTCATTTTATGGCAGAAATCAATATCGCGGTACCTTCTGAGTACATCAGCGGTATTTTCGGCAATTTCGATGAGAACATCAAAGCCCTTGAAAAGGAGACGGGCACCGTGATCCTGAATCGCGGTGACGGGATCCGGGTCAGCGGGGATGAGGCATCCCTTGCAAAAGCCAAAAAGGTACTGGACAGTCTGATGAAGATCGCGCGTAAAGGCGAGACTGTCACTACGCAGCACGTCCATTATCTTCTGTCTCTTCCGGAAGAAGAGCAGGAAAAGGATGTCGGAGATCTTCTGTCCGATGTTGTTTGCTTTACGAAAGCCGGTAAACCGATCCGTCCGAAGACGTTCGGACAGAAACGTTACGTCAATCTGATCCGGAACAATATGCTGACTTTCGGGATCGGTCCGGCCGGTACCGGAAAGACCTATCTGGCGATGGCCATGGCGATCGAGAAGTTCAAGAAGGGCGAGGTCAGCAGACTGATCCTTACGAGACCCGCGATAGAAGCCGGCGAAAGGCTGGGATATCTTCCCGGCGATCTGCAGAGCAAGATCGATCCATATCTGAGGCCGCTCTATGACGCGCTTTATGAGATCATGGGAGCCGATTCCTTCCAGCATAATATGGAAAAGGGAACGATCGAGGTAGCGCCGCTCGCCTATATGCGAGGCAGGACGCTGGATAACGCGTTTATCGTGCTGGATGAGGCGCAGAACACGACACAGGCACAGATGAAGATGTTTCTGACTCGACTGGGATTCGGCTCCAAGGCGGTCATTACCGGCGATCTGACACAGATCGACCTGCCGAAAGATCAGAAGTCCGGACTTCGTCAGGCGACGGAGCTTCTGAAAGATATCGAAGGAATCGGCATTTGCCGCCTGACAAACCAGGATGTGGTTCGTCATCCGCTCGTACAGAAAATCGTAGAAGCCTATGAAAAAAACGGGAGAACAGGCAATGAGTCTATGGATCGAATGGGAGGTCATGTCGCCCACCGAAACAATTTCAAGAGAAAGATTAACTGAAACGATAGAAAACAGCGTCAAGGCGGTCCTTTCTCATGAGCATATCGATACGCCGGTCGAAGTCTCGGTCTCGGTCGTTTCGAAAGAAGAGATCCATCAGCTTAACCGCGATATGCGGCAGGTGGACAGAGAGACGGATGTACTGTCCTTCCCGCTTCTGACCTATGAGGAAAGTCCGCGGATGAAGGCGCCGGCCGCGCCGGATCTGGCCGAGGCTTTCCTGGAGGAAGAGAATATCGATCCGGAGTTTCACGAGCTGATGCTGGGTGATATCGTCCTTTGTATGGATGTTGCGATTCATCAGGCAGAGGAATACGGACACAGTCTGGAGCGGGAAATGGCTTTTCTGACGGTTCACAGTATGCTGCATCTTCTTGGATATGATCATATGTCTTCCGAGGAAGAAGCCGTTATGTTTCCCAAACAGACCGCCATCCTGGATGAGATGGGGCTGACAAGGTAAAGCGTATGGCAGATTCCTCGACCAAAAACCTGATCCGTCAGGGAAGCTTCCTGGTAGCTTCGCAGTTTATCGTTCGTCTGATCAATCTTCTATACCGAATTCCGGTGACCAATCTCTGGGGGGATAAAGGTCTCGGGATCTATTCGGATGCCTATCAGGTATACGGATTCTTCCTGGTCTTCGCTTCTATCAGTATTCCGACCGTCATTTCCAAGATGGTGGGAGAGAGGATCGCCACCGGTCGGTACGCGGATGTGAAAAAAGTACTTTCTCTCGCGACACTGCTGGTCGGTGGGATAGGCTTTGTCAGTATGCTGATCATGCTGCTTGGCGGACATTTTATCGCGATCACGTTCTTCTCCAATCCCGAAGCTACCCGGCCTATGCAGTATCTGGGGCCGACAGTTCTGATCTGCTCTTTGATGAGTGTGCTGAGAGGTTATTTTCAGGGGCTGAACGACATGAAGCCCACAGCGGTTTCCGAAGTGATCGAAGGCCTGCTGCACGCGATCTTCGCTGTGGTGCTTGCTTTTCTATTGAATCCATTCGGTATGGAATGGTCCGTGACCGGCGGCATCATAGGAACGGGGATCGGCGCGATCGGCGCGATTCTCTTTCTGGCTTTTGTCTATGCCCGCTGCTCAGCCAGAAAACTTCAGAAGAATCCGGAATCTGTTCCGGAGGAGTCGTCTTCCACGATCTATCGTCAAATGCTTTCGCTCATGGTCCCAATCGTTATTTCCTCTACGATCTTTTCGATCAAGGGGATCATCGATGCCTGGATCTTCGGTGAGATGATGATCCGAACCGGCACGGAAGCAGGACAGATGATCGCCATGCGTGGGATCTACAGCGGTAAGTTTATCGTTCTCTTAAATCTTCCTGTGGCGATCGGGGAATCCCTCGGAGCTGCCGCTGTACCGAGTATCGCGGTATCCAAAGCGCTGAATGATCAGAAAGCGCTTCGTTCACACTTTAATTCGATGATCAAAACCGTCCTGCTGATCACGGTTCCCTGCGCGATCGGCATGGCGATCATGGGCAAGCCTGTACTTCGACTGATGTTCCCCGCCGCGCCGCAGGGAGGAGAACTGTTCTGGATCGGATCCATGGCGGTCGTATTCTATTCGCTGAGCTATATCGCGGGCGGTGTACTGAACGGACTCGGAAAAGCGCATATCTCGATGATCCATGCCGGAATCGGTGTTGTGGTGACCAGTCTGTGGAACGTGTTCGGCATCCTGGTCCTTCACTGGGGGATCTATACGCTGGCGGTCAACGCGATCCTGTTCAGTGCGCTGATCATGATCCTGAACCTTCGTTCGGCGATGAAATTCTGTGGGGTAAAGATCAATTACCTGAAACTGTTCTTCGGTCCGCTGATCTGTTCATTGATCATGGGGGTCGGATGCATCTTCTGCTATCTTCTGTTTTTTGCCATCACAGGATCGAACGCGGTTACCAGTATCATCTCCGTCCTCTTTGGGATCGTCTTGTATTTCGTTCTGGCGGTCAACCTGAAGGTGATCGGAAAGAAGGATATGGAAAACCTTCCGGGTGGCAAATATCTGAATTATCTTAAGCTGTAAGGATCTGCATATGGAAGAAGAATGGATGAAAGAAGCACTCAGACTGGCTGAAAAGGCAGCTTCGGAAGATGAGACTCCGATCGGATGCGTGATCGAGTATCAGGGAAAGATCATCGGAAAAGGCTATAATAAGCGTAATCAGATGGGCAATCCGCTGGCTCATGCGGAGATCGAAGCGATCAATGAAGCAGCTCATTATATGGGTGACTGGCGTCTGGAAGACTGTACGCTTTATGTGACACTGGAACCCTGTCCCATGTGTGCCGGCGCGATCATACAGGCGAGGATCCCGAGAGTGGTCATGGGAGCTATGAATCCCAAAGCCGGCTGCGCGGGTTCGATCATCGATCTTTTTCATCAGGAAAAGTTCAATCATAAGGTCGAATCTGTGAGCGGAGTCATGGAAGAAGAAAGCCGGGCGCTGCTTCAGGATTTCTTCGGAAAGATGCGGAAAAGGGACGAAAACCCGCCCAAACCCGCGCGGGTCGATACCAAAGGTTGATTTTCAAATCCTTTTGTGATATAATGAAACGACAATTTTGAAATTACAGGAAAGGTGGTGAAAACATGCGCTATAAAGCTTATAAGCCGTCCGGGAAATGTCCCGCTTACGGCGTGATTCTGCTGGCGTTACTAAGTTTCCTCGGCGCCTTTCTCATTGAAGTCTGCTATGTCTATTTACTGGGATTTGTTTCCAACCTATTTTTACGCTTCCTGACAGTCGCCGGCGCGGTCGCACTCCTTTGTCTTTGGATCCTGTTGGTCACCCGATGGGCGAAGATCCGCAGTGTAAGGATCGTACGGATCGTTTCTCTGATCGGGCTGATCCTGGCTTTTTACGCGAGCCGGTGTGTCTATGTGGATCTCGTCAACGAGATGTGGAGCCGGGGAGCCAGTGAAGTGCTTCAGAATCGTTCTTCCTTTACACAGCTTCTTGGCCGCTGGGGAAGTCTGTTCGTCTCACCGGGGACAGTCTTTTCGTCTCTTTACCGTATCCTTCCGAACGGCGTAACGAGTGTGAACGGACGGATGATCGCGGGTGTTCCGCTTCTTCTGATCTGGCTGATCGAGGTCATGCTGCTGATCGTGATCCCCTGTTATACGGCTGTCGCGACCGCTTCTTATCCCTTCGATGAAGCAGCGGACTGCTGGCTTTCCAAACGGGAAGAATGGCCTGTGGTCTATGTGGAGAATTACCGGGAAGTACGTTCACAGCTGAAGGTGAAGAATGATTCTCCTCTTCTGGAGGCCATCCAGGGCGTTCACTATTACCATCGGGAAGGGCAGGAATCCTACGCTATCCTTGAATTCTTCCGCCATCGGGATCATACAGGTCCCTATGTTTCGCTGGTGAATGTCAAAGCCATTCAGTCCGGACCCAAGAAACTTTCTCATAAAATGATCACCCTGTGCCGGTTCTGTGATATCGGCCAGGAAGAAGCCGCGGAGCTTTATGAGAGACTGAATAATGAGAAGGGTGAAGTTGGAAAGCGTTCTGTTTCCGTCTCTGAATGGGTGAATGATCTGAATGAGAAAATGGGGCGTGGCGGCAAGACAATGAGTCAGATGAGTGAGCTTTCTTCTGCTGAGACTGATACGCAGGAGATCGTCATCCCGGATGAAGAGGCTCAGGATGAGGAAGAAGTCACAGTTCATGTTCCTAAAGTAACGCCTGAAATGGAAAAAGAATACTTGAACAAAAAAAATAGTTGACAATTACGTCCTGAGGTCTTATAATACATGATGCGCTCGCAAGGAGCACATCATATTGGGCATTCGCCAAGCGGTAAGGCACTGGACTCTGACTCCAGCATTCGTAGGTTCGAATCCTTCATGCCCAGCTATGTCAGGACGTTACAGATCTGTAACGTCCTTTTTATTTTTTCCAGCAGAGGTAGCCATGTTCGATTACGAAGATTTTTATAAGCTTTACAATGATCGTGTGGAGAAGAAGTATCAGGAACTGAAAGACTTCCTGCGTCAGTTTGTGATGGAGGGGTCTCGCAGCGGAAGTGCCAAAGGCGGTGAAAAAGGATTTCGGGATCGGATGATGAATTTTTCCCGCCAGCAGGCGACCTTTCTGTTTTCACTGACACAGATCGAAGAGAAGTATACCTATACCTACCTACACACCTGTCCGCTCGCCGTGCTGAAGGAAGATCAGGAGAAGATGTTCGGTGATCTTTTCCCGGCTTCGTATTCGACCAGTACGCTCAACCCCTCCTATATGATCTCGCAGGGAGGAAAAGAGATCGGTCTGATTCTGACGGATTTCGCCTGTGCCTTCAAGGAGGGAGTCAGAGATGCGTTCTGCCATCGTCGTTTCAGACTCGTCAAACTGATCGAGCTCTACTTTGAAATGCATAAACTCTTGTCCAGGGGACAGGTGCGTGTAGATCAGCTTCAGGAATTGATCACTAACTACCGGCAGAGTGAATCGAGGATGCTGAGTGAACTGAAATTTCATTCACAGTATGATCCGTCGGACCGGATGTTCCATTCGATCGTGATGGAGGAAGACCTTTACGATACGGATTATCTATATCTGTTCGGACTCCCTGTAAACCAGGATACGCTGAAACTTCAGCAGCAGGTTTCCTCGCTCCCGAAAGAAACGATCAGTGAAGCCGCGGCCCATCTGGCCAGGAGGATCAAAGCCAATCAGGTCACGCGATATAAGGATTTCCCGGATAAAAGGATCCTGGTTTCTGTCTCGATACCGCTCGGAACGGAAATCCTGGGTAAAGCCATTGTGGAAGAACTCGAAAAAGTCTTTCTGACCGGCTTTATCGGCGAGATCGTACCGCAGGGATTTGCGCCTAAGTATAGGAAAGATCATCGCTTCGACCTTATCCGGGGAATGGATGATGAGCAGATCCGCGTTCTGGAGGATCAGTATCGTCAGATCTGTGAAGAAAACGCAGGTCTTCTGCAGGGTTATCTCGGCCAGATCCGGGTCGAAATGCAAAGTGAGAGCGATCGTTCATCCGGAAAAGATGAGGTTTACCCGAGAGATCTTGTTTTAAAAGGGAAATATGAAGAACTTGACAGATGCCGCGAAAAGATCCGTCTGGAAGTGATGGAACAGAAGCATATTCCCTGTCTTTCTTTGATCATCCCATCTAAAAAAGAGAATTCGGATGCTTATATTGCCGCGTTTGATGAACTGATGGATGTACAGATCCGGAGTGAGCTTCAGACAGAAAGATCCAATCAGGTCGTTGCTGATACGATCGGTTCGGGATACGCACTCTATATCAGTGGAGTAGAAGGAAACGAGACAGATCTGACGATCGGTCTTTCCGGTTCTACGCTTCTTCGCAATTCAGGTTATCTTCCCTGCGGAGAAGTCGTCGTTCAGACGGAAAATTCCGGAACGAACGGTATCCTTCATATTGCGCGGACCCGGCTTGGCGGAAAAGAATACCACAATCTCCATCTGTCCTTTGAAGATGGCATCCTTTCCCAGGCGACCTGTGATGAAGAGGCAAACGAGGAGCCCAAAAACATTTCGGAGCAGATCAAAGCCCTGTCGATCTCTTCTTTATGTTTTGGACTGAATATGAGCCTGCTGGAGAAACTGTCAGATCTGTCGGCGGAGAGACAAATCCCGGAAGAGATCTTCAGCAAGACGTGTCTGAAGATCGAATTCGGAGCGGAAGGATCGGCCTGTTTCCCCTATGAGAAGCTTCGGTCGATCTGCAGCATCAAAACCAATGGTCTGAGATCGGATATCATTCGGGAAGGTCTGTTTATGCCTGTCGGATCCGACGCCATGAACATGCCTCTTCTCAGAATCAGGAGAAAAGGATAATATATATGGAAACGATCTTTGATACGATCATCATCGGCGGGGGACCTGCCGGATGTGCAGCCGCCGTTTACGCGGGAAGGGCACAGCTTAACGCGCTTAGGATCGAAATGGGTTTTCCCGGCGGACAGATATTGAATACCAATGAAGTCGACAATTATCCGGGGATCCCTGCGAGAAACGGAATGGATCTGGCGAACGATTTGTATGAGCATAGCGCCAAATATGGGCTGGAAGAAAAAATGGAGCAGGCTCTGAGGATCGAAGATCCGGAAAAACCGGTGAAAACGGTCGTGACAGATATGGGCTCTTACAGGACCCGGAGCGTGATCGTCTGCAGCGGAGCTCACCACCGTGTTCTGGGGGTGCCGGGTGAGGCAAAATATACCGGACGAGGGGTCAGTTACTGCGCGACCTGTGACGGAGGATTCTATAAGGATAAGGTCTGTCTGGTCGTCGGAGGAGGAGATACGGCTGTTTCTGACGCGCTGTACCTGTCTAAGGTATGTCGGAAAGTCTATCTGGCGGTCCGTAGAGGAGAGCTTCGCGCGTCCGGTATCACGGCACAGGCAGCTCTTCATACAGAGAACCTCGAGATACTGTGGCATACCGAACTGCTGGAAGTCATGGGAGAAATGAAAGTAAACCGCGTCCGGTTGATCCAGAACCAGACGAAAAAAGAGACTGAAATGGCTGTGGACGGAGTATTTATCGCGGTCGGGATCCAGCCGACGAATGAACTGCTCTCGGAGATCGCCAGGACAGATGAGGGCGGATTCGTCTATACGGATGAGAATATGCAGACAAGTATCCCGGGGATTTTCGCGGCAGGAGACATTCGTGTAAAACCACTCAGGCAGATCATTACTGCCGCCTCGGACGGAGCGGTAGCCGTAAGCGGAGTGATGAAATACCTTCGTTGATACGTTGTTCATATTGACTGAAAAAGAATAGAGGACAATCAACTTTTTTAGGATTTACCAAAGTTGATTTGTCCTTTTCTTTTTGTTAAGATGGTACTGTATTTTTTTATTCTTTCATTAGAAGGGGGAACTTCTATGTCAGACTTTTTTAAACTGAAGGAACGTAATACCGATGTCAAGACCGAGTTTCTTGCCGGCTTAACTACCTTCATGACAATGGCCTATATCCTGGCCGTTAACCCGAGTATCCTTTCCGCATCCGGTATGCCTCAGGCTGAGATCTTCACCGCTACCGTTATCGCTTCTGTCGTCGGTACGCTGGCCATGGCTTTCCTGGCGAACCTGCCTTTCGCGCTGGCTCCCGGTATGGGCCTGAACGCCTTCATGGCATATTCTGTTGTTATCGGAATGGGTTACACCTGGCAGCTGGCTCTGCTTGCTGTATTTGTGGAAGGTATTATCTTTATCATCCTTTCCGTTACCCCTGTCCGTGAAGCTATGATGGATGCGATCCCGCAGAACCTGAAATACGGTATTGCTGCCGGTATCGGTCTGTTCATCGCGCTGATCGGTCTGGAAAACGCTGCTGTCGTTATCCCCAGCAGTTCTACCGCTGTGGACCTTGGCAGCATCACTTCCGCAGGTCCCTGCCTGGCACTGGTTGGCCTTCTGATCATCGGCATCCTTCATCACAAAAAAGTCAAAGGTGCGATTCTGATCGGTATCTTCGCTACCTGGATCCTTGGCATGCTGGCTCAGCTGATCGGCTGGTACAAAGTCGATGTCGAAGCCGGTGTTTACTCTCTGATCCCCAGCGGTATCATTTCTCTTCCCGCCTGGATCAGCACCATCGGCGGCGGCTGCTTCGATTTCAAGACCATCACCTCCACCTTTGCTACCACTGGTGACTTCCTGCTGAACCTGTTCGTCATCATGTTCTCCTTCATGTTTGTGGATATCTTCGATACCATGGGAACCCTGATCGGTGTTGCTACCAAATCCAACATGCTGGATGAGAACGGCAAACTGCCCAAGACCAAAGAAGCTCTGCTGGCTGACGCTATCGCGACTTCCGTCGGTGCTGTGGCCGGTACTTCCACCACCACGACCTTCGTCGAGTCTTCCGCTGGTGTCGCTCAGGGCGGACGCACGGGTCTTACCTCTGTCTTTGTAGCAGCGTTCTTCGTGCTGGCTCTGTTCTTCAGCCCGATCTTCCTCGCGATCCCGAGCTTTGCTACCGCTCCCGCGCTGATCTTTGTCGGTTTCCTGATGCTGGAATCTCTTCTGAAGATCGATTACGAAGATGTCACCGAAGCTCTGCCGGCTTTCATCGCCTGCATCTCCATGCCTTTCTGCTACAGCATTTCCACCGGTATTTCTTTCGGTATCATCAGCTACGCGATCATTAATGCTGTCTGCGGCAAAGCCAAGAAGGTCAATGTCGTTATGTGGATTCTGACCGTGGTCTTCATTGCGTACTATATCTTCCTGAAATAATTAAATAACCTGACGCGAATGCGGCCTCAAACTTTTTGGTTTGGGGCCGTGTTTTTTTATGACTCCTGTGGTATAATTTCATTTATGGATAAATATGAAAGCTTAAATGAAATGCAGCAGCGCGCCGTCTATCAGACCGAAGGTCCGGTCCTGATCCTGGCCGGCGCGGGCAGCGGAAAGACCAGAGTCCTGACACACCGCATCAGCTATCTGATCGAAGAGATGAAAGTGCCGGCATACCGGATCCTGGCCATTACATTCACCAATAAGGCAGCGAAAGAAATGAGAGAAAGAGCCTCTTCCCTGATCGGAGAGGCTGTTTCTGATGCGTGGATATCGACCTTCCACAGTGCCTGTATCCGGATCCTGAAGCGGTACGCGGACAGGATCGGTTATGAGCACAACTTTACGATCTATGATCCGGAAGACCAGAAAGCGGTCATCCGTCGGATCCTGAAGGAACTGAATATCTCGGACAAGATGTTTACGCCCAAAGCGATCCTGGCGGCCATCAGCAACGCGAAGGATGAGATGATGGGGCCGAAGGCTTATGCGGAAACGGCCAGAAGCGGAGACCTGTTTAAAAAGAAAACAGCGCTTGTTTATGAACAGTATCAGAAAGTCCTTTTTGAAAACCATGCCATGGACTTTGATGATATCATTTCGAATACGGTCAGGCTTTTCCAGACCAACGCGGATGTACTGGACTATTACCAGGAGAAGTTTCGGTATATCATGGTGGATGAATATCAGGATACGAATACCGCACAGTATCTGCTGATTCGTCTCTTGGCGGACAAATACCGCAATCTGTGTGTAGTCGGCGATGACGATCAGTCGATCTACCGTTTTCGCGGCGCGAATATCAATAATATTCTGGATTTCGAGAAAGATTTCAAAGACGCCCTGGTGGTCAGGCTGGAGCAGAATTATCGGTCTACCAAAACGATTCTGGACGCGGCGAACCATGTGATCCGCAACAACGAAAGCCGGAAAGAAAAGAAACTCTGGACCCAGAACGAACAGGGTGAAAAGATCCAGGTCCGGGAAACCATGACAGAGAACGATGAAGCTCATTTTGTGGCTTCAACGATCCGGGATCTGGTGCAGGACGGAGGGTATCGATATTCGGATACCGCGCTCTTATACCGCACAAACGCACAGTCCCGTGCACTGGAGGAGCAGTTGGTGCTTGCGGCCATTCCCTATCGTCTGTATGGCGGTACGCCTTTCTATCAGCGGAAAGAGATCAAAGATCTTCTTTGCTATCTCAGGCTGACGGCCAATGACCATGATTATGTCGCGGCGGAGAGGATCATCAATGTTCCGGCGAGAGGGATCGGGGCCGTGACCAGTGAGAAAGTTCGCAGTTTCGCGGTAGAAGGCGGCTGGGGCATCAGTGAAGTCTGCGATATGTCGCCGGAGATCCCGGACCTTAGACGAAGCGCGGGGAAACTGGCGGCTTTCTCAGAGCTTCTGGGAATATTCCGCGGCGCCAACGAGAGTGGGATAAAGATCGGCGCACTGATCCGTCTGATCCTGAAAGAAACAGAGTATATCGCATATCTGCAGGCAGACGATCCGACCAAGCTGGAAGACCGTCAGCAGAATATCGATGAACTGATCGCCCGTGCGGACCAATATGAATCACAGAACGAAGAGCCGTCCCTGACCGGTTTTCTGGATGAACTGGCGCTGGTGGCGGCGATCGATGAGTTTGAGGAAGGCGCGGACGTCGTATCTCTGATGACACTGCATTCCGCCAAGGGACTGGAGTTCCCGGTCGTATTTATGACCGGAATGGAGGATGGAATCTTCCCCGGCTATATGAGCATGACATCCACCAGTCCGGAAGATCTGGAAGAAGAAAGACGATTGTGCTATGTGGGGATCACGAGAGCGCAGAAGAAGCTCTATCTGAGCTACGCGAAGTCCCGCCATGTGCATGGAATGGAGCAGCTTTCCAAACCTTCGATCTTCCTGAGAGAACTGCCGAACAGCGCGATCACACGAGAATCATCGGAAGATCCGGTCATGGATGATCTGCCGGATTTCCTGTCCCGTCCGGCCAGCAGGGCTTACGGAAGGACAGGGCGAAGCCTTTGGGCGGAGGAGATCCGGGAAAGAGAAAACCCTTATCTGTCCCGGCCAAGAAACATGGGAACCGGCGTGGCAGGAGCTCGGCCGTTCTCCGGAAGTACCGGTTCGTCTGCGGGAAGATCTTCTACAGGCACGGCTTCTGAACGTCCCCTTCAGGCGCCTGTCGGGATGGAGACTCTTCAGGTGGGAGATACGGTCATGCATAAGAAATTCGGCCTGGGAACGGTCACGGAGGTCAAGTCGGTGAACGCGGATTATCAGGTCAGAGTAAACTTTTCCAAAGTAGGCGAGAAGCTGCTGTTTGCCAAGCTCGCCGGGTTGAAGAAGATGTAAAGGATAGGAGAGAGCATGGATCCAAAGGATAATACGACAGTGCAGAATCTGAAGAATCGGATGAAAGAACTGGTCGATATACTGAATGAGGCAGCGCGTGCCTATTATTCCGAAGAAAAAGAGATCATGTCCAACCTGGAATACGACCGGCTGTACGATGAGCTGGTAGCCCTGGAGAAAGAAACAGGCATTATCCTGGCCGGTTCGCCCACCCAGAAAGTGGGCTATGAGATCGTCAGCGAGCTGCCGAAAGTCCGGCACAGTGTTCCCATGAAGTCTCTGGACAAGACGAAAGATCTTGGTCAGCTCCAATCATTTCTCGAGGATGAGATCGGCATGCTCTCCTGGAAGCTGGACGGCCTGACAGTGGTCCTGACGTATGAAGGCGGGGAGCTGGCACAGGCCGCTACCCGCGGGAACGGTGAAGTCGGTGAAGTCATCACCTCCAATGCCCGTGTGTTCGAAGGGGTGCCTATCCGGATCCCGTTTGAGGGACATCTTGTCGTCCGGGGTGAGGCTCTCATCTCCTATGAGAACTTCAGAAAGATCAATGAACAGCTTCCGCCGAATGAACAGTACAAGAATCCCAGAAATCTGTGCAGCGGATCGGTCCGGCAGCTGGACAGCCGCATCGCGAAAGAGCGTCATGTGCATGTAATGGTCTATACGTTTATCGAAGCGGATGTTTCCATGGATCAGTTCGGGGATTCGAAAGAGCAGGAACTTTTGTGGCTGAAATCTCTCGGGTTCGATCCAGTGCCGTATCAGATGGTGACGAAAGAAACACTGCCGCAGGCGGAGAAGGCCTTTACGGATATCGTTCGTGAATATGCCTATCCTGTGGATGGACTGGTACTGACGATCGACAGCATAGAAAGATCCGCGGCTCTCGGTTCGACAGCGAAATTCCCGAGAGATTCCATGGCTTTCAAATGGCAGGATGAACAGGCGCCTACCAAACTGCTGGAAGTCGAGTGGAGTCCGTCCAGGACCGGTCTTATCAATCCAGTGGCCATCTTTGAGCCGGTGGAACTGGAAGGAACGACCGTCAAACGGGCCAGTATCCATAATGTCAGCATAATCCGTGAACTGAAGCTGGGCATCGGGGATACGATCACGGTTTATAAAGCGAATATGATCATTCCGCAGATCGCGGAAAACCTGACGAAATCTGACACGCTCGAGATCCCTGAGTTCTGCCCTCGCTGCGGAGGAAAGACAGAGATCCTGACAAGGGAAGACGTGCAGGTGCTGGTCTGCGCGAATCCTTCCTGTCCGGCGAAATCCCTGAAGGCGCTGGAACACTTTGTTTCCAGAAACGGAATGAATATCGAGGGTATTTCGGAAGCGATCATCGAGCGTCTGTCCGAACAGGATATTCTGAACTGTTTCGGGGATCTGTATCGTCTGAAGGATCACAGGGACGTGATCGAACAGATGGAAGGATTTGGCGTCAAATCCTGTGATAAACTGCTGGATGCGGTCGAACGTTCCAGGCATACGGAACTTTTCCGGCTTCTGGCTGCTGTCGGTATCCCGGGGATCGGGACAGCCGCCGCGAGACTGTTGGCGGACGCGGTGGACCAGGATCTTCAGAAGCTGAGGGAGGCGGATGAGGAATTCCTTTCCTCCATCGACGGCATCGGTCCTGTTATGGCCGGTGATATCTTCCGGTTCTTCCGACAACAGGAAAACGCGGAGATGATCGACGATTTGGTGCAGTATCTAGAATTCGCGCGTCCGGCTGATGAAACGGAAGAAGAAGGCAGCGGAAAATCACTGAAAGGGATGACGTTTGTCATCACCGGATCTCTGGAGCATTTCGAGAACAGGGATACGCTGAAGGATCTTCTGATCGCGAAAGGCGCCAAGGTGGCAGGTTCGGTGAGCAAGAACACCACCTATCTGGTGAATAATGATATCACCAGTACCTCTTCCAAGAATAAAAAGGCGAAGGAACTGGGGATTCCGATCATTACGGAAGACGAGCTTATTGCGATTTTACATTGACCAAATGCACAGTATATGGTATATTTACTATAATAAGTCGGTCAAATTCGACAAATAATGATCGAAGAAGAGGAACATCATGAACACACAGGATAATTTTGACTCGTATGTATTTCATGAAGGTACAAATTACCGAGCTTATTCCTACTTCGGGCAGCACCCGGCGGTAGACGCGGAAGGGAATCCATGTACTGTCTTCAGGGTATGGGCCCCACATGCGTGGGATGTGAAAGTCATCGGCGATTTCAACGGATGGCAGGAGTGGAACGCGATCCAGATGGTCCGGATGCCGGATCAGAGCATCTGGGAAGGTTTCGCTTACGGTCTGAAGACCTATGACACCTATAAATACCGCGTGGTTGGCTCGGACGGACGGGTCGTTTTAAAGAGCGATCCCTTCGGTTTTCATATGGAAACAAGGCCGGCGACCGGGTCCAAGATCTACGATATCAACGGCTACGAATGGCATGACGAAAAATGGCTTGCCAAGCGTGCGAAAACGGTTCCGTACCGTGCGCCGATGAATATCTATGAGATGCATCTTGGTTCCTGGAAAATGCGTGACGGCGGTGAATTCTACGACTATGTTTCCATCGCGCAGGAAGTGGTCAAATATGTCAAGGAAATGGGCTATACCCATATCGAGGTCATGCCTTTATCGGAATATCCTTTCGACGGCTCCTGGGGATACCAGGTGCTGGGATATTTTGCGCCTACTTCCCGTTTCGGAACGCCGAAGGATCTCATGAAATTCGTGGATATCTGCCATCAGCACGGGATCGGCGTCATCATGGACTGGGTACCCGCGCACTTCCCGAAGGATGAGCCGGGTCTGGCCATGTTCGACGGTGAACCGCTCTATGAGTACGCGGATCCCCGGAAGGGCGAGCACTACGAATGGGGCACCAAGGTATTCGACTACGGAAAGAAGGAAGTAGTCAGTTTCCTGATCTCGAGCGCGATGTACTGGCTGGATATGTATCATGTGGACGGACTTCGCGTCGACGCTGTCGCGGCTATGCTGTATCTGGATTACTGCCGTAAGGACGGCGAGTGGGTAGCGAATAAGTATGGCGGCAGAGAGAACCTGGAAGCCGTTGAATTCCTTCAGACACTGAACAAAGCGGTCTTCAAGGAGCATCCCGGCGCGCTGATGATCGCCGAGGAATCCACAGCCTGGCCGCTGGTGACCAAGCCGGTGGAAGACGGAGGTCTGGGATTCAACTTCAAGTGGAACATGGGCTGGATGAACGATATGCTGCGCTACGTGCAGATGGATCCGTTCTTCCGCCGTGACCATCACAACAATATCACTTTCTCTCTGACGTACGCCTTCTCCGAGAACTATATCCTTCCCATGTCACACGATGAAGTCGTGCACGGCAAGAAATCCCTGCTGGACAAGCAGCCGGGCGATTACGGGATGAAGTTCGCGGGCCTCAGGGCTTTCTACGGCTATATGATGGGACATCCCGGGAAAAAGATGCTGTTCATGGGAGGCGAGTTCGGGCAGTTCATCGAGTGGGATTATCACAAACAGCTCGACTGGTTCCTGCTTAGCTACAACATGCATCAGAAACTGCATGAATATGTGAAGGATCTGAATCATTTCTATCTGAAGCATTCGTCCATGTACGAGCAGGACGATTCCTGGGACGGCTTCAAGTGGATCTGCTATGATGACAACACACAGAACATCGTTTCTTTCCGCCGGATCGACCGTGACGGAAAAGAAGTGGTCTGTGTAGTGAACTTCGCACCGGTGCTGAGGGAACACTACCGGATCGGTGTGGAGAAAGATGCCTATTATGTCGAAGCGCTGAACAGCGATGACGAAAAGTACGGAGGTTCCGGCGTGAAGAATGAGGGATGGATCCCGGCAGAGGAGATTCCGATGCACCGGTACGATTATTCCATCGATATCACGGTACCGCCGCTTAGCGCTGTCTATTTCACGCTGAGACCGAAACGTAAGGCAAAGACCCAGCCCGAATCAAAAGCCGAAACCAAAGAAGAATAATTAAATCATCATATCTTTTAAGGAGGATACCATGCGCACGAAAAAAAGGACCGTCGCTATGCTTCTGGCCGGTGGCCAGGGGTCCCGTCTGGGCGTGCTGACCAAAAAGGTTGCCAAACCGGCAATTCCCTTTGGCGGCAAGTACCGGATCATCGATTTTCCCCTGAGTAACTGTGTTAACTCAGGCATTGACACAGTGGGTGTACTGACTCAGTACATGCCGCTGGATCTGAACGCCTATATCGGCAACGGCCAGCCCTGGGATCTGGACCGCAACGATGGCGGTGTTTCCGTACTGCCGCCGTACAGCCGCGGTGCGAATGATGAATGGTACAAAGGCACCGCCAATGCCATTTATCAGAACATGCACTTCATCGAGCGTTATGATCCGGAATATGTGGTCATTCTTTCCGGCGACCATATCTACAAGATGGATTACAACGCGATGATCGAGTATCATGAGGAGAAGGGTGCTTCCGCCACGATCGCTGCGCTCAACGTGACGCTGGAAGAAGCCAGCCGCTTCGGTATCCTCAATACGAATGAAGACAACAAGGTTTATGAGTTCGAAGAGAAACCGAAACATCCCAAATCAACCAAGGCTTCCATGGGCGTTTATGTCTTTACCTGGGCCAAGCTGAAGAAGTATCTGGAAGAAGATGAGGCGGATCCTACCTCCAGCAATGACTTCGGAAAGAATATCATCCCGAACATGCTGAACGCCGGCGAACCGCTTTACACCTATGAATTCGCGGGATACTGGAAAGACGTCGGAACACTGCAGTCTCTGTGGGAAGCGAACATGGAATTATTGCTGGAAGATTCTCCCGTCAAACTGAATGACAACACCTGGAAGATCTACGCCCGCAATCCCAACGAGCCGCCCGTTTATAACGGACCGGAATCCGAGATCAAGAATTCCATGGTCTGCGAAGGCTCCGTGATCAACGGCAAGGTCGAGCATTCCGTGATCTTCTATGGCGTGCATATCGGTGAAGGCGCTGTGATCAAGGATTCCGTGATCCTGCCCAACAGCGTGATCGGCGACGGCGCGATCGTCGAGTATTCGATCATCGGTCAGGAGACGAAGGTAGGCAAGGGCGCCAGGATCGGCGCGGCGGAAGAAGTCGCGAAAGCATTCTGCGAACCGGGCAAGATGACAGGTTATATGGCTGTTCTGGCAGATGAAATCAAGATCGGAGACGGTGTCATCGTCAAACCGGGCGAGATGCTGGATCAGGATCGTGTCTAAGGAGGTGAAAACGCATGAAAAGCACAATGGGTCTTTTGTTCGCCTATCAGAACGATGAGCAGATGAAAGCGCTCACACAGAAGCGTGCGCTTTCTTCCATTCCTTTCGGCGGACGTTACAGAATCGTAGACTTCGCTCTTTCGAATCTGGTCAATTCCGGTATCACCAAGGTGGGTATCATCACCAGAGACAGCTATCAGTCTCTGATGGACCATCTGGGATCCGGTAAAGAATGGGATCTTTCCCGTAAGAACGGCGGTATGTATCTGCTTCCGCCTTTCTCTCAGGGCGGATCCGGCTATGTCGGCACCGGTGTTTACCGCGGCAAGATGGAAGCGCTTCTGAACGCAGCCAACTTCATCCGTAAATCCGATGCGGAAAACGTGATCCTTACTTCCGCGGACTGCATCTTCAATATGGACTTCCGTGATGTCGTGGATTTCCATGAGGAGAAGGAAGCGGATATTACCGTTATTTATCATAAAGCTGCTCTGGAGCAGAAGGACAACGGAGAGACCGGCACCATCTATACCGTCGGTGAAGACGGAAGGATCCTGGATGTAGCGATCAATCCATCGCCCGCGCTCGTAAAAGGAGAAGTCAACCTGGGCATCAGCCAGATCGTGATCGGCCGGGGTCTCTTGGAGACGCTGATCGCCGAATGCGCGAGCCATAATATGTACAGCCTGCACAGAGATGTTCTGCAAAGACGGGTCAATGATCTCAAAATTTATGGCTATGAATATGACGGATATTGTGCTAAAATAGATTCTGTTGCGTCTTATTTCGACGCAAATATGGATCTTTTGAACGAAGATATCCGCAAAGCGCTGTTCTATACGGACAGACAGATCTTTACCAAGATCCGTGATGAATCTCCCGCGATCTACCGCGATGGTTCGAACGTCAAGAACTCGCTGGTCGCAGACGGCTGCATTATCGAAGGTACCGTCGAGAACAGCGTGATCTTCCGCGGCGTCCGTGTCCGTAAAGGCGCCGTCATCCGCAACAGCATCGTGATGCAGGACTGTGAGATCCAGGCTGGCTCACAGCTCGAATATGCTATTATTGATAAAGACGTCGTTATCCGTGAGAACCGTAAACTCTTCGGTTATAAGATGTATCCTATGGTTCTCGCAAAAGGTTCGGTGGTTTGATCATGAAAGTTTTATACGTCTCTGCTGAGGCTGTCCCGTTTGCGAAATCGGGCGGCCTCGGCGACGTCGCCGGTGCGCTTCCTGCCGCACTTCGCCGCCGGATGGTAGGATGCCGCGTCGTGCTTCCGCTGTATCAGGAAATTCCTCAGGAACTGAAAGATCAGATGCATTTCGTGAAAGAAATGTGGGTCCCTCTTTCCTGGAGAAGTCAGTACTGCGGGATCTATGAGGCGAAAGTCGGCGATGTGATCTATTATCTTCTGGATAATCAGTATTACTTTGGCCGCAAGGGATATTACGGCCACTATGATGACGCGGAGCGGTTCGCATTCTTCTCAAAAGCGGCGCTGGAGATGCTGCAGCACATCGATTTCGAACCCGATGTCATGAACTGTAATGACTGGCAGACCGGTCTGGTGCCGTTCTACCTGAACAAGTTCTATCGCGGGGTCAATGAGATGTACGCGAAGCTTCAGGTCGTTTACACGATCCATAACATTCAGTATCAGGGCATTTTCTCGCCGGATATCGTCGAGAACGTGCTTGGTGTGGACTGGAACGACTACGCGGGCGGATATCTGCAGTTTGACAACTGTGTCAACTATATGAAGACCGGTATTCTGGCAGCCAGCTGGATCACCACCGTTTCTCCGACCTATGCCGAAGAGATCAAGGATCCCTTCTTCGCTCATGGCCTGCAGGATCTTCTCCGGCAGGAGAGTCCGAAGCTTTCAGGTATCGTCAACGGTATCGATACGGTGATGTATGATTCGAAGACCGATACGCATCTTTTCAAGAACTACTCACTGGAGACTATCGAGGATAAAAAGGTCAACAAACTGGAGCTGCAGAAACTCCTGAATCTCAATCAGAAAGCCGAAGTGCCGATCATCGCGATCGTTTCCAGACTCGCGGATCATAAAGGGCTCGATCTGGTAGCGGCTGTGCTGAATGATATCCTGGGGGATGATGTACAGCTGGTGGTCCTCGGGGTAGGCGAGTGGCAGTATGAAGAGATGCTTCGTTCCGCCGCCAGGGCTTATCCGGGTAAGGTTTCCGCGAACATCCTGTTCAATATTGATTTGGCACAAAAGATCTATGCCGGCGCTGATATGCTGCTGATGCCGTCGCTCTCTGAACCGTGCGGTCTGTCACAGATGATCTCAATGCGCTATGGTACGATCCCGATCGTTCGGGAGACCGGCGGCCTGAAGGATACCGTACAGCCGTTTATTGCCGCAGATGGTACGGGCAATGGCTATTCCTTCGCGCAGTATAATGCCCATGACATGCTGTATGTCATCCGGCAGGCAGTAGCGGATTATCACGATCCCGAAAAATGGGCTAAAGTGATGAAGAATGCCATGGAAACCGATGTTTCCTGGAACGGACCGGCCAAAGAATATATCGCTCTTTACCGGAAGATCACCGGAAAAAGATAAATTTGTAACACGTTAGTTAGGGGAAAGTTTTTAATGACTAAGAAAGAACTGAAAGAAAAGATCGAAGGCAAGCTGAAACGTCACTACGGCGTCGAGGTATATGAAGCGAAGCCTTTAATGATCTATGATGCCTGCGCACAGACGATCAGAGATATTATGATGGACAAATGGGTCGCGACCAAACACACGATCCATAAGAGAAAAGCCAAACAGCTTTGCTATCTGTCCGTCGAGTTTCTGCTCGGAAGATCCCTTCGCAACAATGTTTTCAGTCTGGGACTGATGAAGCAGATGGAAGGCGTGCTGAAGGATTTCGGTACGACTTTTGAGGATATCTGCAATGTGGAGCAGGATGCCGCGCTGGGCAACGGAGGTCTGGGAAGACTTGCCGCATGCTATATGGATGCCATGTCCTCACAGGGCCTTCCTGCGACGGGCTACAGTATCCTGTATGAATACGGTCTTTTCAAACAGCGTATTGTAGAAGGTCAGCAGACCGAGCTTCCGGACAGCTGGCTGGATACCGGCCGAAGCTGGCTGGTGACAAAAGAAGATGAGGCTGTGGAAGTACGCTTTGGCGGCAGAGTCGAGGAAGAATGGACAGAAGACGGAATGAAAGCCCACCTGGTGGATTGTGACGTCGTACGCGCCGTTCCGAACGACATGCTGATCCCGGGATACAGGTCCAAGATCGTCAATTCACTGCGTCTGTGGCAGCCGAAGTCGGTCTATACGATGAATATGACCCTGTTCAACTCCGGTGATTACCTGAAAGCGATGGAGCATGCCGTAACGGCGGAAGTCCTTTCCAAGGTCCTCTATCCGGAAGACAGCAGCTATGAAGGAAAATCCCTTCGTATCAAACAGCAGTATTTCTTCGTATCCGCCTCCATCCAGTCGATCGTCCAGAAACACATGGAGCACTACGGAACATTGTCCTCACTGGCCGATAAGATCGCGATCCAGATCAATGATACGCATCCGGCGATGGTCATTCCGGAACTCATGCGTATCCTGATGGACGATTACGGCATGAGCTGGGATGAAGCGTGGGATATCACCACCCATACGGTCGCCTATACGAATCATACCGTTATGGTGGAAGCGCTCGAGAGATGGCCGGAAGACCTGATCCAGCGGATCGTACCGAGAATCTATCAGATCATCCTGGAGATCAACCGCCGCTTCTGTGAGCATCTGTGGACGGTATTTCCCGGCGACTGGCAGAAGATCGCCTACATGTCGATCGTCGGCCGCGGAGAGATCCGCATGGCGCATCTTTCGATCGCCGGCTCCTTCAGTGTCAACGGTGTTTCCGCGCTGCACAGCCAGATCCTGAAAGATGACTGCTTCCATGATTTCTATCTGGATACACCGGAAAAATTCACGAATGTCACCAACGGCATCACCTATCGCCGCTGGCTTGGACAGGGCAACCCCGGTCTGACTCAGCTGATCACCGATTCGATCGGAAACGGATTTATGAAAGATCCGTACGAACTGGAGAAGCTGAAAGCATTCGCGGATGATGCGGAATTCCTGAAGAAATTCGGGCAGATCAAGCGGGAAAACAAGATCCGTCTCGCGAAGTATATCGAGAAGGAAAACGGGATCATCCTCGATCCGGATTCGATTTTCGACGTACAGGCAAAACGTCTGCACGAGTATAAGCGTCAGCTGCTGAATGTACTGCATATCCTTCGTCAGTACTATGAGATCAAGGACAATCCTTCGATGGATGTCGTTCCTAAGACATACCTCTTCGGCGCGAAGGCAGCGCCCGGATACAGCCGCGCGAAAGAGATCATTCGTCTGATCCATGCGGTCGCCGATATGGTGAACAATGATCCGGATGTGGCCGGCCGCATCAAGGTGGTATTTATCCAGGATTATAAAGTGACGGTGGCGGAGATCCTTATGCCTGCCGCGGAACTGTCCGAACAGATCTCTACCGCGGGCCGCGAGGCTTCCGGTACCGGCAACATGAAGTTCATGCTGAACGGCGCGATCACGATCGGTACCTATGACGGCGCCAATATCGAGATTTTCGAACGTGTCGGAGCGGATAATTTCTTCCTGTTCGGTATGAAGACGGAAGAAGTGAATAATCTGATCCGCCGCGGTTATGACGCAATGCAGTTCTATACGAACAATACCTGGATCAACCGTGTCGTCAGCGCGATCCAGCACGGTGTCGGCCGCCCCGGTCATGAAGTCGCTTTCCCTGGGATCGCGAATTCGCTCCTGTTCAACAATACGGGAAATATCGCCGATCCGTATCTGGTTCTGGCAGACTTCGAGGATTACTGCCGCGCGCAGAATGAAGCGTCGAAAGTATATCTTGATCAGCTGGCATGGAACCGTAAAGCGCTCATCAATACAGCGATGTCCGGTGACTTTGCCGCGGATCGTTCAGTCCTGGAATACGACAGGGATATCTGGCATCTGACACATCTGAACAGTCTATCAAAATAAAGAATCAAAAAGCAAAAATGACAGAAAAAATTAAAGAACTTTTGATCCGTGGGATCGATGCAGAGAAGCTCATGAATGAGCTTTCTCTGCATTTTGCTGAAGAACTGGAGGGACCGCTGGAAGCATCGCCTGTACTGAAAGAGTATATGAATAGCTGCAGCGATCTGAGAGGATTCTTCGCCGCACAGAATGATAATCTTTCCGTAGATGAACTGGATCTTCTGGACGATCTGAATGAGGATATCGATTACGAGCTGATGTACCAGTTCGATCTGGTGGAAGACGCGGTCAAGGAAGATCTGATCCATGGGAAACTTTCTTCCGATGTTCGCAAGGATATGAGAAAAGGCGGTATTGTTCCGCTTCATCCGGGAGAACCGTTTACAGAGGATGAGATAGAAGAATACTATGTAGAAGCCTTCCGCGACTTCGATTCTGTCAGGATCCGGATCTATGAAGGCATCCTGGATCTGTCTCCGACAGAGTTCCTGCAAAAGGGAAAAGACGCCAGAGAAGCGTTCAGAAAGTCCCGCGGGCTTTCGATGGATGAACAGGACTTCAACCGGTATTATCTGGACACATTCGATCAGGTAAGACTTTGGCAGGTTTTCGCCCGCAAGATCTATGATTCGATCCATTTCCACAGCCGTTATATACTGGAGTCATTCGACGAAGATGAAGATGAGGAGAATGCCTCTTCCGGCTCCGCCTGGCAGGAGGATGAAGAGGAGGCAGATCTTCTGAGTCAAGCACCCGAGGAGGATGGTGTGCTGGTAGCTGCCGGCGATCTTCATCCCGAGGACTTTAGTTTTGTGTATGAGCTTTTGTCCGAGTATAACGGCCACCGCATCCTTCCTTCGGACGATCCTCTTGCCGAGCAGGCGTACTGGGAGACCTACGCGGATGAATTCGCGGAAGTACTCGGAGAGTATATGATCATGCATCTCGAAGAGACGATCGAATACTTCGATACGAAACGTCCGGCTGATTATGGTACGCTGGCCAGACTTTACGGATGGTCCCGTGAGTCCAGGAAGAATCCGGAAGTCATCCTTTCTTCCTGTGAAAAGATCAGCTTTTTCCTGTCCGATCTGCAGGAACGGTTGTGGGGGGATTTCCTGGAAGAAGAACTGATGCCGCTTTATCTTCAGGGAGAAGAGATCGCCGGAAGCGGGAACGAAAGTCCCGAGACTTGATTTTTCAGCAGAAACCTGCTACAATATGTCCGACAATTTCATATGAGAGAGCGAGAATCGAGGTATTCCAAGTGAAAAGATTATTAGCTATTCTTTTAACACTGGGGCTCATTCTTTCCGCTGTACTGACCGGATGTACGTCAGACGGCAAGAAAGAAGAGACCGGAGAGGACGCTCCGAAACACACGGAAACAGAGCCTTCATACGGCGGACATCTGGTCTACGGTATGACACAGGATCTGGTAAGTCTTGACCCTCACGAAAGTACAGACGCAGGAACGAGAAGTGTGGTTTTCAATATCTATGAAGGACTGGTAAAACCTTCCTCGAGCGGTGATCTTATCCCGGCGGTAGCCGATGGTTATGAGATCGATCCGTCCGGCACGGAGTATGTCTTTACGCTGAGAGACGGCGTAAAGTTCCAGAATGGTCAGGAAGTGACCCTGAAAGATATTGAATATTCCTTCAATCGTTATGCGGAGTTTTCGGGAGAAAACTCCGCTTTTGTTAAGTCTGTCAAAGAATTGTCTTTCCCGGATGAGAAGACGATCAGGATCACCCTTGCCGAACCGGATTCGGAGTTTTTGTCTGAACTGACTTTCGCGATCATTCCGAACGGGAATGATCCAAATGAGACCCCTATCGGTACCGGACCTTATATGGTGAGCGAGTATAAGGCAGGACAGTATCTGGATCTTTCAAAAAACCAGAATTACTGGGTGAAAAATGAGCCTTATCTGGATACGGTACGCTTTAAGTTCATCGCGGACGTCAATACCGCTTTTACGGAACTTCAGGCCGGTACGATCGATGTACTGAACTATCTGACGACTGCGCAGGTCGAAGCACTGAAAAAAAGCGCGGGAGATGAGTTCCGGATCGTAGAAGGAAACATGAACCTGGTCCACGCTATGTTTCTGAACAATCAGGCAGGGCCGCTCAGTGATGTACGTGTCCGTCAGGCGATCTGCTACGCGGTCGATCGTGATGCCATCAACAGTTTCCTTTTCGCAGGAAAGAGCATTATTATCGGTTCCCACATGACGCCGCAGCTTCCGACCTGGTACGAACCCGCCGCGGCTTCCGTCTATACCTATGACGTCCAGAAAGCGAAGGACCTTCTTGAACAGGCCGGGTACAAGGACGGATTCGATCTGACGATCACGGTTCCCAGCAGTTATTCGCAGCATGTGGATACCGCGCAGATCATCGCAGATCAGTTATCTTTGGTTGGCATCAAGGTGACGATCAAGCAGGTAGAGTGGACCGTCTGGCTTTCCGACGTATATAAAGGCCGGGATTATGAAGCAACGGTCATCGGATTTGACGGAAAGCTCAATCCCAGCGACTGGATGGCAAAATACGCGACAGACGCGTCGAAAAACATGATGAACTACTCGAACGCCGAATACGATGAACTGCTGGAGAAAGCACTGAAAGCCGTCGATACGGAAGAAAAGGCGTCCTATTACAAACAGATGCAGATGAACCTGGCGGAGAATGCCGCTTCCGTCTACATCGAAGATCCGGCAGACTTTGTGGCGATGAACAGCCGGTTTGACGGATATGTATTTTATCCCACTACCGCGTGGGATGTATCGAAGATCTATCAGATCAAGGGGAAATAAAACAGAAAGTCTACTAATAAAAAGTCAAGAGAAAATTTTAAAAAAATGCAGACAAGAATGAAGGCATAAGAAAAAGGCCACCTGATTGAGCTGGCCAAAGATAACTATGAACAGGTATCTGTTATTTTTCGGCTGATTGAGCAGC
>JAFRZE010000071.1 GCA_017442735.1 Bacillota bacterium | reverse complement strand
ATGAGCCGCGGGGGGTTCGAACCCCCGACACCTGGATTAAAAGTCCAGTGCTCTACCGACTGAGCTAGCGGCCCACTATTCACTTGCATGATTACATGCTTGCGAAGTAGCACGTGTTATGATATCATAAGTTCCACTCTTTGTAAAGAAGAATTTTCATATTTTGGAGTTTTCATGCGTATTCGATATCTGAAAAGGACGGAAGACATTCTGGACGACTCGCCTTTTGTCGTCCGTGCCGCCGCCGAATGGAAGGGAAAATGGCGCGAGAACATGCTGCTGGCGGCAGGCGAAGATACCTCTTCCCACCGACGGCTTTCCATTGAGATCGGCTGCGGGAAAGGTAAGTTCATTACCGAAATGGCGCTCTCTCATCCGGATGAGCTTTTCATCGGTGACGAACGCGTCTCCACGATCCTCGCCCGCACAGCGCTGACGCTGGAAGAGGCCTCCCGGAACACCCGCAAATACGGGATCTATATTCCGCCGCTGAACAACGTCCGGTTGATCCGGGTCAGCGCGGAAGAACTGCGGGACGTTTTCACGGAGGGCGAGATCGACCGGATCTATCTGACGTTCAGCGATCCCTGGCCGAAAGAGAAGCACGCGAAACGGCGGCTGACGTCCGACCGGTTCCTGCCGGTGTACCGCTATCTGCTTGGGCCGGACGGCGATCTTTGCTTCAAGACCGACAACGACGCGCTTTTCGCGTATAGTGTGCAGAGTTTGCAAGCGTGCGGCTGGTCGATCCTGGAGCTGACGAACGATCTGCACGGGGTGCAGGCGCAGGATGACGCCACCCGTGCTGCCGCGGACGAGACCAAAGCCCGCCTCGCGAAGATCGATCCCGGCGTGCTCGTGACCACGGAATATGAAGAGAATTTTATGCGCCTGCGGAAGAACATCAACTATCTTCGCGCGGTGCCGGGAAAAAGATAAAAGAAAAAGCTCTTCTGGTTCTCCGCAAATATCACCTCTTCCCATTGGAGATAATGAGCTGTATTCTGAAATGATTATCTCCAAATATCTTCCTTCCAGTCAAAACATAGAAGAGAAAAAGAGATATTTACTTCCGTTGCAAGTTGGTTATCACCAGTTTACGAGGTCACTCCCAGTCGTACGTGATCGTCTCTTCCCCGTCCTGCCATTGGCTGGGGGTGAGGTTTTCATAAATATCAACCGGACGAAGGTCATGGCCTTTCTGGATCTCCAGATAGGCCTTTTTCATGTCTTCTTTCTGGGTCTCATCGAGGGCGGCGCACGATGTGAAGAGTGCCGTGTCGCTGCGCGACAAAACATCCAGCCACTGGCGGTTCTTTTCCCAGGGAATATTGTCCGCAAGGATCCCGACGCAGTCGGCGTCGACCAGATAAAAGGCTTTGTTCTGCGCGAGCCGGAAGGCCAGCGTATTTACGCCCATTTTGCGGGTCCTGGCCCATTCTCTTCCGCTGGTGTCATCGCCCGTCCGGTTGATATGGACGAGGCCGGCGCACAGGTGCGGGATGGTATTGCAGCCGATGATCAGCATGTCGCCGCTTTCCTCCAGGATCAGCCGATAAAGATCCAGGACGATCTCGGCGTTGGTTTTCGTGTCATCCGCGAAATGCCAGCTTCCCGGCGCGGTGATCCTGTCGGTGAGGTTTTTGCCCCACTGGCCGAAGAGATCGTAGGTCGTAAAGTCGTGTTTCAACAGTTCATAGCCCCAGCCGCGGATCTTTCGGATCTCTTCGCGGATGTAGGCCTGGACCGCCGGATGGGTGGGATCGAGATAGGTTCGTTCTTCGCCGCGGGGAATCCGCATTTCTTCGGTGATCTTCTCTGAGAAATCGCGCAGCAGGCGCACCCAGATGCCCGGTCGGACGCCGAGGGCTTTGATGTCGCGCGCAAGCGCTTTCATGTCCCGGAATTGCTCATTTGCCTCGTATGGGCCGGCGCACGCGTTCAGCTGCCAGCCGTCGTCTATGACCATAAAAGGTGGGTTTTCGATGCCTTCAGCCACCTCGGCCTGCAGGCGGGTATCCCGGAGGATCTCTTCATAGCTGCTTTTGCCATAGGCATAATACCAGTTATTGCCTCCGTAGATCGGGGTGGTCGGCAGCAGCGGGTTGTCGCAGAGCTCCCGGCAGAAGGCCTGAAGACTTTCAAAGAGAGGCTTCGCTTCTTTTCCGACTTCCTCTCGGAAAACGAAGGTGCAGAGTCGGATCTTTCTTCCCTCCAGACGGACGCCGGCGCCGCCATTGCGGCAGTCGACCAGGGCAGTGATCCCGTCCTGCGTATACCGGAAGCAGACAAATGCGTTTGGCTGTGTTTTGACGCCGAAGCACCAGGTTTGTCCCGGTCGCATTGGCTGGGACGGTTGAGGTGGCTGTCCTGGCTGAGTAGGCTGAGCCGGCCCAGCTGATCCCTCTTCTGTCCGCTCCGTCGCGGCGAAATACCAGGGCATCGGCCGGTCATTCTCCGACAGCTTGCGGAAAGAAAGTTCTCCATAGCTGCGTTCCCAGGCATCGCCCAGGACATAAAGTTCCTCTTCCGTCCGGAAATCCCAGCGCAGATTGATATACTGCGGACGATCCTCTTCCTCGGTCAGATAAACCGTCAGGTCCTGTCCTTCCTGCTCGAAGGTAACCTTTGCGTCTTTCAGCTCATCATCGCAGATGATCTCATAGGTGAACCGATCCAGTCTGAAATTCTTCATGCTTCTTTTCTCCCGAACTTTTCTGAGATCTCTTTCATCAGGTCGATCAGCTCCCTGTTTTTCTCCAGAAGGTTATAGATGCCATCCTCCGAAAGCACGCCGCAGGGCACATCCTCGGGGATCTCGCCCCGCTCGCTAGCCTCAAAGTCCTCCATCCATTCCGTGCTGGTATAATACCCATCCAGTATATTCAGGCGTTTCTGTATTTCAGGAAACTGCTCCAGCGCCTCGTCCAGCTGATGAATGGCTTTCTCCGCCTGGTTCATCAGGCTTTCATGATAACTGATCCGCTCTATCTTATTCATGTGCGCTCCTCCTTGCCTTGATCAAGGACAGTGTATCACCGCTTCCTCGCTTTTTCAAGCGGCGTGCAGTTTGTGTTTTTCACAATCACGCGAACGTGCTCCCTGTAGGCCATGTTTTTCAAAATCAAACGTATCGATTGCTCCGTAGAAAAGACATTTATCAAATCGACGCGTATTTTGAGGCTCACTTGCGCCCGAAATACGCGCATCTGTGATAAATCCTGGCTACAAGCCGCGGCAACGAAAAGGACCTGCTCCCTTCTGTGACAAATCTGTCTCTCAGGGAGCAGGTCCGCGTGATTTTGATAAATGTCTGATCTGTGCCGCCGCGTGATCTTGAAAAACCTTTGATCTGTGCCGAAAGCAGGCCTATCAAAAGGCAAGACGGTTATTCTATGGCCGGCGCGAACCGCATTCGCAGCAGAATTTGCCGGTGTTCTTCGTGCCGCATTCCGGGCAGAACCAGGTGCCGTCCGGCTGGACGCCTCCGCTTTGAGGGGAGTCGCCCTTGGAGGTGTCCGTCTCGCCGGGGCTCACGATGTTCCCGGGGTTTACGCCCATCATCCCCATGAAGGTGGGTTTCGGAGGCGTCTTTTCTTCGCTGATCAGATTCTCTTCCCGGCAGCAGCCGTTCAGGATCGAAAGGATCTCATCGATGACCTCGCCGCCGTCGTGCTGTCTCGCGGCTTTCGTGTTGATTCTCCGCATATCCGTTTTCATCCATGGATATTCCGGGTCATTCATCTCATAGACCAGCTCGATGGAAGATCCGGACGAATAGTCGTATACGATGAAGTCCAGCTGTTCGATCTCTTTCAGCTCTTCCCAGGCGCCCAGGTTCTCGCGCGCGGCGAGTGCTTTCATCGCGGCAACGTCTGAGTCCAGCGCCTGGTAGCGGCGGGTCGTTTCGCCCTCCCAGCCGGTTCCGTCCAGCTTGGTCAGAACGATCCCTGTCTCTTCGCCCCATTCGAGCTTCAGAGAATTTTTCGTGGTGCTGTTCACCATCATGCCGGAAGACCAGGAGCTCCATTCAACGGAAAGCAGCGGCCCTTCGGGTCCGGGCATCCTTTTTACTTCATCCAGGGTCAAAGGTTTTTCTTCACTCATTGTCTTTTTCCTCCAGCAGCTTTTCCAGCGCCGCGATCTTCTGACAGATGCAGAAGATATTCATGCTCTGATAAAGCTCTGGGGTAGAGGGGAAGCTCGGCGCGATACGGATGTTCTTGTCCTCCGGGTCGATGCCGTAGGGGAAGGTCGCGCCGGCGGGGGTCATCTTCACGCCGGCCATCGCGCAGAGGTCGATGCAGCGTTTCGCTGTGCCCGGCAGGCCGTCGTAGCTGATGAAATAGCCACCGTTCGGGTTGCTCCACTTACCTATTCCGGTCCCCTTGAGGCCGCGCTCCAGGCCGGCCAGGACGACGTCGAACTTCGGGCGCAGGTAGTTGGCCTGCTTCTGCATATGTTTCTTCAGTCCGGCCACGTTCTTGAAGTATTTTACATGGCGGAGCTGATTGATCTTGTCATAGCCGAGGGTCTGGATACTCATCTGGCGGGTCAGGAAATCGATATTGTGCTTGCTCGCGGCCAGGACAGCGACACCGGCACCGGAGAAAGTGACCTTGCTGGTGGACATGAATTCATAGACCATATCCTCGGATCCGTACTTCTCGCAGGCTTCAAAGATGTTCATCAGCTGATCATCTTTATCACGGAAGCCGTGCACAAAGTAGGCGTTGTCCCAGAAGATACGGAAATCGTCAGCCGCCGGTTTCAGCGCGGCAAACGCCTCTACGGTATCGTTCGAGAACGTAATGCCGGTGGGATTCGAGTATTTCGGCACGCACCAGATGCCCTTGACCAGCGGATCGGACTCGACATACTGACGCACCAGGTCCATATCCGGGCCTTTTTTCTTCATGGGGATGCTGATCATTTCGATCCCGAATTCCTGCGTGATCAGGAAATGCCGGTCATAGCCGGGCACCGGGCAGAGGAATTTGACTTTTCCCTGCTGTCCCCAGGGCTTCGAGCCGCCGTAGACGCCCAGCACAAAGGCCTTGATCACGGTATCGTACATCAGGGCCAGCGAGCTTTGGCCGCCCATGATGATATTTTCCATCTTCAGTCCGAGCAGCTCCGCGAAAAGCTCCTTCGCCTCGTCCACGCCGGCGAGCTCGCCGTAGTTGCGTACGTCGGTGCCTTTGCGTGTATAGATCAGGTCATACGGATTCTGCTGAAGCATGTCCATGGACAGGTTCAGCTGCGTCGCGTCGGGTTTGCCGCGCGACATATCCAGGTTTAATCCTGCCGCCTTCTGCTGTTCGTACAGTTTTTGCTGTTCTTCCAAAGCTTTCCGGCGCTCATGTTTTGACATTTCAAGATAGTTCTTCATAAGAAAACCCTCCCGAGCGCTAAAAATCGAGTAATAACTATTATACTTTATTTAGCTAAAGTTTACAAGGGAACGAATTTGTATACTTATACAAAATATCCGGGTTTTTTTGACTTTTCTCATCGTATCTGATATGATTCTTGTATCTATCCTGCAAAAGGAAGCCTTACTATGAAAGAATATTATCAACTGGACGACTACCGCCGGCGCCTCGAGGAGCTGGGCCTTCTTGCAGAAGACCATCTGCTCGGCCAGGAGCGACAGGCCGTCACGGATCTGACTTTTAATTCCAAAGCCGTCATCCCCGGCACGCTCTTTATCTGCAAAGGCGTGAACTTTAAAGAAGCCTATCTGAAGGAAGCCCTGGAAAGGGGCGCTGTTTGCTATGTTTCCGAGATCCCCTATCCCGCAGAGAAGGATGTGCCGTATCTGCTGGTCTCCGATATCCGTAAGGCCATGCCCTATCTGGCCGATCTTTGCTTCCACAGCCCCTGGAAGGACCTGAAAACGGTCTGGGTCGGCGGGACGAAGGGCAAGACCACCACGGTCTATTATGTCAAATCGATCATCGACGCCTTCCTGGAGGCCACCGGCTCTCAGGAGAGCGCGCTTTCTTCCACCATCGATTCCTACGACGGCGAACGCCGCTGGGAATCCCTCAACTCCACGCCCGAAGCCGTCCAGCTGCAGGCCATGATGCGCCGCGCCGCCGACCACGGCATCACCCATATGGAGATCGAAGTCTCTTCCCAGGCGCTTAAATATGACCGCGTGACCGCGCTTCGCGCCAACGTAGGTATTTTTGTGAATATTTCCGAGGATCACATCAGTCCCAACGAGCATCAGGATTTCGAAGACTATCTGTCTTCCAAGATGAAAATGTTCTCCTACTGCGACCACGCCGTCGTAAATCTGGACGCCCAACCCCAGGACCGTATCCTTGCTGCCGCGAAGGACGCCGGTGATTTCGTTACTTACTCCGAAAAGGATCCCTCCGCGGATTACTATATTTCCGAGATCAAAAAGGTCGACGGCGAGACACATTTCACTGTTGTTTGCAAGGACTTTACGGACACGTTCGTTCTGACGATGCCCGGTCTTTTCAACGCGGGCAACGCTACCGCGGCGATCGCCGCCTGCCAGTTTCTGGGCATTCCGCGCGAATACATGCATGAAGGCCTCTATGGGGCCAAGGCCAGCGGGCGGATGGAACCGTATATCAGCAAGGATAAAAAGGTCACCGTGCTTGTCGATTACGCGCACAACAAGTTAAGTTTCGAGGAGCTGTTCCGCTCGATCCGAAAAGAATTCGTCGGTCACGACGTGGTCGCGATCTACGGCTGCCCGGGATACAAGGCGATCAACCGCCGCAAAGACCTGGGCGAAGTGGCCGGTAAATACGCGGACAAAGTCTTCCTGACCGTGGAGGATCCCGGCCGCGAGCCCTTTGACCATATCTGCGAGGAAGCCTCCGCCTATCTGCGGGCGGAAAACTGTCCCTACGAGATCATCGAGGACCGCGGCGTCGCGATCCACAAGGCCATCATGGAATGCCGAAAGCCCACCGTCATATTGATTCTGGGCAAGGGCAACGAGACCAGAGACCGCTACGGAACGATGTTCATGCACCGCCCGTCCGACTCCGAATATGTGAAAATGTACATGCCCTTTTACGATGAAGCCCCGTTCCACGCGCTGGAGATCCCCGGCAACGGAACCCAGACCCCCGAAGAATACTATAAGTAAGGCCCGCCGCGGTCGGAAAGGCCTGTCATGGCAAACTCTTACTTTAACGCGTTTATCTCCTACCGGCACAGCCCGGTGGACGCCGCCGTCGCGGCCGAGATCCAGAAAAAGCTCGAGCGCTACCACATCCCCAAACAGATCCAGAAGAAATACGGGATCAAAAAGTTCGAGCGGATCTTCCGCGACACGTCCGAGCTTGAATTAACGAGCGATCTGGGCGCGCAGCTGGACGACGCGATCCGTGCTTCCGAGTTTCTGATCGTCATCTGCTCGCCGCGCTACATGGAATCCGGCTGGTGCCTGAGGGAGATCGAAGTTTTTCTTCAGAATCATTCCCGCGACCATGTGCTGTGCGTTCTGGCCGAGGGTGAGCCGCCGGGCATCTTCCCGCCGATCCTGATGCAGGGTTCCGAGCCCCTCGCCTGTGACTACCGCGGCAAGTTCCGGGAAGCCGAGAAGGTCGAGCTTCCGCGCCTCGCCTGCGCGATGATCGGCTGCAGCTATGACGAGCTCATCATGCGGACGACGCAGTACAAACGCCGCCGCAGGACCGCGCTGGTATCCGTGATCCTGTCCCTGGCCGCCATCGCCGTCGCCTACTTACTTTACAGCAACGCGCGCATCCGCGCGCAGTATCAGCAGACGCTGATCAATGAATCGAAGACGTTATCCGCCCAGTCGCTGGACGCCATGAGCGCCAGAGACAGGTATCACGCACTCGAATACGCGCTGTCGGCCCTGCCATCGGAGGATCTGGACCGGCCGGTCACCAGCGAAGCGCTCTACGCGCTCCACAAGGCTTCCGGCGCCTATCTCCTTCCCTATCAGGTCGCGCAGACACGCCTGTTTGACGGGGCCCAGGATTTTGAACAGATGGTGCTCCTGGAAAAGAGCGGGTATGTCGCCGCGATGGATTCCTCCGGCACGATCTTTGTCTATGATCCTTCTTCCGGCACGCTTGTCTCTTCTTTCGCGGCTTTCGCCGGCCACGGTTCGGAATCCGTGCCGTCGCTCGTCACGACACCGGAGGATCTGCTTGTCACCGCCTGGAACGGTATGGTGCGCGCTTATCAGCCGGACGGGACGCTCAGCTGGGAACAGACGCTCGGCTATATGGAAGAAAGCGGTCTTTCCAACTACCCCAATCCAATCCATCTGTCACCGGATCAGAAGACGATCTGCTGCGGAGACCTGAGCGCGATCCAGGTCATGTCCACGGAAGATGGAACGCCGGTCGCTTCGTACCGGCTGCCCAAGGATTATCCGCACTCGATCCAGGACTTCGCCTGGGCGCCGGATGGCTCCGCGATCGCTGTTCAGCTTTCGCTGGACAATGGAAACGATGCCTTCGGCATTCTGGAAGCCGAGCACGGTTCCTTCACAAAGATCGACGGGGAGTTTTCTCTTCTGTCCGACTTCCACTGGGACGCCCTTTCCCAGCTGTTGATCTTCTGCCGAACGTATGATGAATCTTCCTTCTCTTCCGGCCCCTCCTATGAATATCTGTATTTTCAGGAACTGGCCGTCTTTGCCTATGACACTTCCGGCAGCGAGATCTTCGACCTGACGATTCCTTTCACCGCGGAAAGCTTTGCCATCGAGTCCGGTATTTTCTACATCAACTCTCATCCCATTCTGGCGCTCTCAGCCTCTTCCTGTCTTTCTCTGCTCGATCCTTCCACGGGCGACGTACTGCTATCCTACGATCTGGGCGAGAGCATCGTCCGGCTGATCGATGTGACGCCGGTATCCACGCGCCTGGTGACTTCTTCCGGCAAGATCGCGACCGTCTGGTATTCACAGGCATCCTCCACCCTGGTCACCCAGTTTCCGGAAGGCCTTTCGGACATCCTGGTCCAGCAGGGTCAGATCGATGAGGCGGACCGGTATTTCCTGCTGAAGGACGGCGATATCTATCTGTTTGAAAGCGCACAGGACGACTCGGTCCTGCTGGCGGACGAACCGGATTCCGGGATGAGCGATCTTCCGGAAAACCTGTATGTCTGCGAAGATTCGGCTGTTCTGAAGGAAGGCGGCGACATCCGTCTTTACCACCTGCCGGATCTTAAAGTTATCGCGAAGAAGTCCTACGGCGACCACAAAGCGATCCGTCTGCTGGGCGTAATCCCGGAACGGGAAGCTGCCGCCGTACTGGTCATTGATATCGACACAGGCACGATCATGCTCGAGCTTCTGGATGTCACGAACGGTGAGCTTCAGGCTTCCTACAAACTGAAAGCCACGGATTATTATTACGCTTCCGGCATCCTGGATATGTATGCCAGCACCGTCGACGCCAGCCAGGAATTCTACGCCAAGCGTATGTTCCTGGAGATCTCCTATCAAAAAACGGAAGGTGGGATCCAGCTTTCAAGCGGCGTGCTGGCCTACCATGACTATCAGTCACCGAACACCGTTTACCTGCTGGATCTTGTAAGCAGCGAGGAAACCTCCTTTACACCCGCGCTGGGGGACGGACAGAAGCTCCTGAGCGGCAGCTTCGAGAGCAGCCTTTCCCCGCTTTGGCTCTCGCCGGATCACGCGTTTCTCTTCACGATCGTTCAGGAGGAGGATCATGAACCGCGCGGCGTACTGCTGAATGCCGATGAGAGTAAAGACGGCGGGAAAGCGCTGATCCTTCCCGAGACCGAATCTTCCTCTTCCCTGCTCGCGGCCTGGAGCCCGGACAGCGCGCGGATCGCCGTGACCGGTACTTCCTCCCTGCTGATCTACGGCACCGACGGAACCCTGTCCGCTTCGATCCCCTATCCCGGCAACCAGCCATTTGCGTTGACATTCCTCTCTGATGGAACACTTGCGGTATGTTATCCGAAGGGCATTCTGATGCATTATGCCGCTGACGGCTCCGTTCTCCACGAAGTCCAGCTCTCCTACAGCGAGCTATCCTATGTCTCCGCCAGCACGTTCCAGCTCTTTGAAACAAAGGATTTCCTGGTAGTCCTCTGCCAGGAACAGCTGGAGATGATCGATCTGTCCGTTTTCGGGTCGCGTCCGGACGTGACCGTTCCGACGCACGCCCTCGGCTACAGCGAGAAAACGGATCAGCTCCTGGTTTACGCTTTCCAGTATATGGACGCATCCATGCGTTATCACTTAGGCGCCTTTGACCGCTATAGCCTTGATGATCTCATCAAAAAAGGGAGCGACGCCCTTTCCGGCATCGCCCCCTGATATCCCCAGCGGACTTATCAACACGACGGGGCTGTAGCAAAATGATATGCCCTTATTTGAAGAAGCTTTTGGGCTTATTCTCATGCTTTTTCTTATCCGCCCCAAGCGTTTGGGGCGGATAGTCATTTTTCCCGCCTCGCCGCCCAGAACTTTTTGAGTTTTTTGGGCGGCGCATCATTTTGACGAGCTATCTTATCTAAATCCTGGGCGAGATGGACATCTGACTGGTATCTTCCCCAGAAAAAGCAATCAGTTGAAGCTTCGATTGGGCGAGAAATCTTTCACAGGAACTATCTTGTCTAATCCCTGGACAAGATAGCTCTTCAAGTGAGTATCTTATCCAGAAATCACATGAAATTCTGGGCGGCGGAACAAGAAAAAAAGCTAAACGCCCCAAACAGGCTTTCAGTCAAATAGAAAGACCCGTAACAAAAAACTCATTTTGCTACAGGTCCATTGTTTTATACTTTTGACGCGATCCGCGCGATGATCGTCCTTCCGACTTTCATGGCGCCTTTCGGGCAGAATTCCTGACAACAGAAGCAGTGGATACAGCTACTTCTTTTTATTTTCGGCTTTTTATCCACCATGGTGATCGCTTTGGCCGGGCAGACGTTCGCGCACTTCTGACACCCGACACAGTCCTTTGACGAAAGCTTCGGGAACGGAGTCAATACACGGCTGACGAACCAGTCCGCGACCTTGCCGATGGGGCCGGTCCCCAGCACATGGAAAAAGACATTGCCCTGAGAGGGGATCGTCTGATAATCCGGTACGCGGAACCGGGAAGGGTCTCCGTAAACGGTATAGCCGCTGCCGTCTCCGGCGAGCAGTCCGCGTCGCACCGCGGCGGAAAGTGTCGGAACATCCTTCACCCCCAGGCCGATGATCCCCGCCGCGACCTCGTCGAGGGCGTGGGCATTGGCGCTGACCAGAAGGCAGCCGATCTTTCGCGGCGTTCCCTGGGTAGGGCCGTTGCCCTCCATGCCGATCACCGCGTCGCAGACACAAAGGCGAGGCTTGAAGTGCTCAAAAAGGTCCACCAGGACATCCGCGAAGTCCTCTGCCTTCGGATATTTGTAGTGATATTCCGGCTTCATGGTACCGGGCACCGTGCCGAAGAAATTCTTGACGCCGCAGCTCATGCCCATCATCCCGTGCGTTTTCAGCTTGCAAAGATCGATAATCGCATCCGCCTGGTCCAGATACGCGGTGTAGGTAAAATGTTTGGCCTGCACCGCAGAGGGATCGTCGATCTCTTTCGTGGAAAAGTCGTTGTTCAGCTTCGCCCCGAGCTTCTCCGCTTCCCGCATGCCGCAGACATCGTACACCACCTTGAGATACGGCGCGCTGTAGATCCCGCCGGGACTGTCCCCGATCGTGACCTCGGCACCTTTTTCCAGCAGCATTTTCACCAGTGCGCAGACCACGGAAGGGTGCGGCGTCGCGGCGGCATCCGGTTTCATGGCGGTAACAAGGTTCGCTTTGATGATGATCTTCATTCCCGGCTGAACAAAATCGAGTCCGCCGGTCTCTTCCAGGGCTTCCCGAAGCGAAGCTTCCACGATCGAGGCTTCATAGCTTTCGCACGGGACAACGGCAACATCTTTCATAGAACTGCATTTCCTTCACTTTGATAAAACGGGACATATGTCCCGTTTTGGTTTTCTTACAATTTTATCGCGCAGAGCACGGTCCTGACGTGGCTCAGCAGGATCTCCCGGCCATACCCGTACGCGCTTCGGCAGGCCGCCTCTTCCGGCAGGACCCGTTCGGCGACGGCCAGAAAACTCTGAAAAATCGTCAGTACCAGAAGCTCCGGATCTTTCGAGGGGCGGATGCTTTTATCCTCCACGCCTTTCCGGTAGCTTTCCATCAGCGGGGAGATCCTGGAAAGGGCAGGCAGATGATCATCTCTTTCCGGATCTTTTTCTGTACTATAATACTTCCCGTACAGACAGTCAAAATCCCTTAAAAAGGTGATCTCTTCGATATGATCGAGCGCGGCTTTGGTCATCCGGCCCATCTGCCACGCAAAGGCGTCATAGCCCGTATCGAACTTTCTTCCTTTTGGCAGGGTCTGCGCCTTGCAGATCAGATCCAGCGCCTCATCCGCCAGTCTCAGAAGAATCTCCCCTTTGCCCGCAAAATGCCGGTAGATCGTGCTTCGGCTCATACCGATCGCCGCGGCGATATCCTTCATATCAGTTTCCAGGATACCTTTTTCCAGGATCATGGAGCGGGCCGTCTTCAGGATCTTCCGATCCGTTGCTGCGATTCTTGTCGACATTTCCTGTTTACGCGTTCGTTCCGAGATCTTTTCTCATCTCATCGTCGCGAGCCTGCGCGGTCTGGCTCCATTTCGCGCCGCTGGCGAAGATCTCCGCAAGCTCATTAAGTGTCGCCGGCACGTCGATATGCTGCGGACAGGCATGCGCGCACTGACCGCACTGGATGCAGGCTGCCGGCCGTTTTTCCTCAGGCAGACCTTCCAGCCGCATGATTGGGATCAGGCCGGATCCTGTCTTGCAGCTGTTGTAGCAGTCCAGCAGGAACGGGATATCCAGTTCCATCGGACAGCCGTCGCAGCAGTAACGGCAGGCCGTACAGGGAACACCCTGTTTTAAAAGTTCCGCGATCTCGAAAAGCGTCTTCCTTTCCGCTTCGGAAAGCGGTTTGTGTGTCTCAAAGGTCTTCAGATTATCCTCGACCTGAGACACTTCGTTCATACCGGAAAGCATGACGACCACGTTCGGCAGATCCTGCAGGAACCGAAAACCGTAGGAAGCGTCGGACGCGTCCGGATCGAACGCTTTCAGCATGGAGGACGCTTTTTCCGGAAGATTCGCGAGCTTCCCGCCGCGGACCGATTCCATGACCCATACGCCCAGGCCGGCGTCCGTGATGATCTCATAGGCTTCCTTCGCTTTCTGCAGGGTCCAGTCCAGATAGTTGCACTGGATCTGAACGAATTCAAAAACGCCCTGGTAGCGCGAGAGGACTTCTTTCAAAAGCCCGATGCCGCCGTGGAAGGAGAAACCCAGATGCCGGATCTTGCCCTCTTCCTTCATTTTCACGATATCCGGGATGATATGATAGTCCGGGTCTTCGTAGGTTTTGATCGAATACTCGGAGATATTGTGCAGCAGATAGAAATCGAAATAGTCAGTGCCGCATTTTTCCAGCGAGCGGTGGAAGAGCTGGATATTGTCGACCGGCGAAACCAGGGAATGTCCGGGGAACTTATCCGCCAGGAAATAGCTTTCTCTCGGATAATCCTTCAGCGCCTCAGCCATCGCGATCTCGGAATTGCCGCCGAGATAAGGATAGGCGGTATCAAAGTAATTCACGCCGCCGGCGATAGCCGTCTTGAACATGGCGTTCACTTTTTCCTGATCGATCGCTCCGGTTTCTGGATCCGTAGCGAACCGCATGCAGCCGAATCCCAGCCGGGATATTTTCATTCCGTGAAAATCACTGTAGATCATCTTGACACCTCCCCTTGATCAGTTGATCAGTCCAGCATATACGCGATCAATAGCTTCATGGTGTTTTCCACCGCTTCCAGCGAAGAACGCTCATAAGCGTGCGAGGCGAAAACACCCGGTCCCAGAAGTCCGCCCCGGATATCCGCCCCGCCGCAGAGCGCGCAGGTGACATCCGATGAATAATGCGGATAAATATCGATGCAGTAGTTCAGCTCGTTTTCCTTTGCCAGATTCGAGAGCCGGGAAGTGATGTCATAATCATACGGACCCGAGGAATCCTTCGCGCAGATGGAGACCATCTTTTCCGTACAATTCAGATCATCGCCGATGCACCCCATATCCACGCCGATCAGCTCTTCGATGTCGGACGGGATCCAGCTCATGCCGTGACTGACTTCCTCATAGGTAGAGATCAGGATCTTGACCGTATGCGACGGAATGATCTGATGACTGCTCAGATATTCCAGTACGCCCAGCAGCGTCGCGACGGAAAGCTTATCGTCCAGGAAACGGGATTTGATAAAGCCGGAAGGCGTGATGACCAGCTTGGGATCGATGCAGATATAGTCGCCTGCCTGGATCCCGAGCGCCAGGACATCCTCTTTTGACGAAACATCTTCGTCCAGCCGGACCTCCATGGTCTCTTCCGTCCGTTTATCCGTGCTTTCCGTATATACATGGCCGGCCGGTTTCGTGAAATACACCGTCCCGTCGTAGCAGCGGCCGTCCCGGGTATAGACCCGCACCAGCTCCGAATCGTAGGTCGCGAGCACCGGTCCGCCAATCTGTGTGAAGCGAAGGGCGCCGTTGTCCTTGATACTGCGGACCATCAGCCCCAGGGTGTCGACATGGGCGCAGAAGCCGACCACATATTCCGGATCGAGACCCGGTACCGTGATGATCCCACAGCCCTTGTTCGACAGCTCAAATCTGTACCCAAGGTTTTCCGCGATCTCCTCGACCTTCTCCATCACCGTGGCCGTAAAGCCGCTCGGAGAATCGATCGCCATGATCTGTTTCAGTGTTTCCTGTACAAAAGAAAGACTAAGTTCCATCTTCATCCCTCCCCACAGAAAAGATAAGGGCCTTTTTCATGCCCTTTTCAGTTCAGTTCATCCAGCGTCACTTCAAAGCTGGGGATAAATTCTTCCATAAAGCAGCGGACGCTCGGAAGATCCCATTCTTCCGCCATCTGCTCGATGCTTTTTTTCAGCTTCTCCGACGCCTTTTCAAATTCCAGGTTGCCGGACCGTACCTCTTCCAGACATTTCGTATAGGCCGCCAGCTTGTCCGCGGCCTTTACGATCCGTTTTTCCTTTTCGGAAGAGGGCTGGATCAGCGGCCGGTACAGCGGGATCATATCGTCCGGCAGCATGGAGATCATCCGTTCCTCGGCCATTGCTTCGATATGCTTATACGCGGACTTGATATCATCGTTGTAGTACTTGATCGGCGTGACCAGATCGCCCGTGATGACCTCAGCCGTTTCATGATAGACCGCGATCGCCATCACATGTTCGGCGTTATAGTTTCCGCCGTAGCGCTCATTCTCCAATAAGGCCAGCGCGTGCGCGAACATCGCGACCTGCAGGGAATGTTCCTGCACATTTTCCTCCCGGAAGGAACGCATCAGTCCCCAGCGCCGGATATTCTTCATCCGGGAAATATAGGCAAAAAACTTACTCATCCTTAACCTCCGTCACCTTCCCTGCCTTCACATGGAAATGGGCGCCCACCGGCAGCAGCCGGATACTGTCCTCCACGCCTGTACAGGTCAGGATCGTCTGATGATCCTTCACATATTCCGTCAGCTGTTTCTGCCGGTTCTCATCGAGCTCACTCATCACATCGTCAAGAAGCAGCACCGGCGCTTCGCCGATCTCTTCCTTCATCATCGAAAGTTCCGACAGCTTCAGCGAAAGCGCGGCCGTCCGCTGCTGTCCCTGCGATCCGTACTTTCTGACATCCGTCCCGTTGATCAATATGACGAGATCATCATGCTGCGGCCCGCTCGACGTCATCCCGTAGCGAAGATCCTGCTCGATCTCCTTCTCCAGGATCTCCTGGAACGCCGCTTTCTCCATGGGTACAAAGTTCTGATAGATCAGTTTCATCTCTTCCGTCTTATGGGAGATGGTCTGGTGGATCTTCGACGTATATTCCTGCAGATGAGAGACAAATTCTTCCCTTCTTTTCATCACCTTGACGCCGTAACTGACAAGCTGCGCGTCCCAGGCGAACAGGGTCTCTTTCACCGCCTGGATCTTTTCCGCGTAGGTCGGATAATTCCGGTCCTTCGACGCGTCTTTTAAAAGCTGGTTCCTCTGCCGGAGCACTTTATAATACTGCTGCAGATCATACAGATAGACCGGGTCGACCTGGCAGATCTCCATATCGATGAATTTTCTCCGTTCGGCGGGTCCTCTCTTGATCAGGGAAAGATCTTCCGGAGAAAATAACACAACATGAAGGCGGCCGAAAAGATCATTGATGCGACGCGCCGGATACCCGTTGATCGCCAATGATTTTTTCCCGCTTTGCTTTAAATGTATTTCTATCTGTTCTTCCCGTCCGGCTGATTTTTGAAAGGTGATCTTGATTAGTGCCTCTTCCCGTCCGAGATAGATGCATTCTTTATCTTTTGTCGTCCGGTGAGACCTTCCGGACGAGCAGTAATAGACTGCCTCGAGAAGATTGGTCTTTCCCTGGGCATTATCTCCGCTTAATATGTTGATTCCCTGATCGAAGCTAAGTTCCAGCTCATCATAGCCCCGATAATTTTTTAACCGTATCTTTTTAACGAACATCCGTCAGCTCTATGACCCATTCATGCCGACCGACTTTGACAATATCACCCTGACGAAGCTTTTTCCGGACGGCGTCCGCCTTTACTCCGTTGACCAGGACTTTGCCGCTTTCGATCAGCGCTTTGGCTTCTCCTCCGCTCTGGACGACATTTTCCAGTTTCAGCAGCTGATTCAGCTGAATAAACTCACCGGAAACCTGAACTTTCTTTTCCATATCCGACTCCTGAAATGCCGAGGATCAGGCATGCATCCGAATGGGCAGGATGAAGTACTGATAATCTTTTCCTTCCGTCGCCTGGATAATACAGGGCGTCAGTGAGGAATTGTAAAGGATCTGGACTTCCAGATCGTCGATGGATTTCAGCGCTTCCAGATAGTACTTGGGATTGAATGCGATGGTCAGTGGCTCGCCTTCCAGCACCAGACCGACTTCTTCACGGGAAGTCCCGTTCTCCGCGTTGGAGGTGATGATGATGGATTCCTCGCCGATCTCCAGACGGATCGGACTGTTCTTGCTCTCACGGCTGATCAGCGCCGCGCGGTCCACGGATTCAAAGAGCTCTCTGCGATTGACGGTGACCTTCGTCTTGAACTCCATGTCCAGATTTCTCTCATAATTCAGGAAGGTGCCTTCCAGCAGCCTCGTCAGGACGATGGTATCATTCATCCTGAACAGCGCGTGTTTGCCGGTGAAGGAAACATTCATCAGAGAATCCTCTTCCGTTTCCAGAATATTTCGGATCTCATTCATTGCTTTGCCCGGAATCGTGACCTTGAAGTTTTCCTGTGACTGGACCATGGTCCTCTTCATACTGATACGGAAACCGTCGACCGCCACCAGATACAGATACCCGTCGCGAATATCCATCAGCTCACCGGTCAGGATGGGTCTTCCGCTGTTCTCCGGCGCGATCGAGAAGATCGTATCGTTGATCATCTGACGGAAGATCGCCTGTGAAAGCAGGATCTCCTGTCTTCCTTCCACCTCCGGAAGTCTCGGAAAATCTTCGCCCGGCATGGTCGCCATCGTATATTTGGAATGACCGCATTCGATCTTGATCCGGCCGTTTTCTTCTGTTTCCAGTGTAACATCGTCATCCGGCAGACGGCGGATCATTTCGGAGAACATCTTCGCGTTGACGCAGATGCTGCCTTCTTTTCTTACGACAGCTTCGATGGTCGTCTGGATACCCAGATCCAGGTCGTTGCCTACCAGAGTCAGGCTTCCGCCTTCGGCGTCCAGCAGAATATCTTCCAGAATGGCCATCGTGGTACGGGTCGATACCGCTTTGCTCACAATTCCCACACTCTTCATCAGGTCGTTTCGGTTACAGATCACGTACATGGAGATGCTCCTTTCGCGATATGAGATCATATCATCAGATTTGTTTTTTAGTAACAGTAGTAGTAGTCGGCTGAATAATGTGAAAAACTTCTTCGAGCCCTTTTTTTATCAGGATTTTTACCGTGGAAATATCCGTGGATAATGTCCTTTGGTTTTTCATCCTTTTCCACAGCTTCCACAGAAGGAAAAAACTGTCTCATTTGAGTCAAAAGTTTTGAACGAGGACTTCACAGGTAACTCACAGTCGGCAGGAAAGTTATACACATATCATTGTGAATAAAGTTGATAACTGTGAATTTTTCTTCCTTTATATATATCATTCTCCGTTCAGTCTGCGCTCAATATCCTCGATGGACCTGCGAAGTTCGTCCCCGTCGGGACCTTTCAGATCATCCTCGATCTTCTTGATGGCGTGGATGACGGTCGTATGATCACGGCCGAAGAAACCGCCGATACTGGTAAGCGGTTCTTCTGTCATTTTCCGGCAGAGGAACATCGCGATCTGTCTCGGATAGGCGATCTCCTTGGGCTTTTTCTTGGAGCGGATATCATCGGTCCGGATATTGTAGCGTTCGCAGACGATATCCGTGATACGCGGAATGGTGATCAACGAGACGACCGTGCTGGTCAGATAATCCTTCAGCGCTTCCTGTGCCAGATCGATATCGATGGGACGGCCGGAAGGACCGAGTTTGGAAAAAGCGACTACTCTGGTCAGCGCGCCTTCCAGTTCACGAATGTTCGAAGAAACATTGTTGGCAATATAGGAAAGCACGTTCATATCCACTTCGACCCGCTGGAATTCGGCTTTCTTTTTCAGGATCGCCACACGGGTCTCAAAGTCAGGCGCCTTGATATCGGCGATCATGCCCTGGCGGAAACGGGAACGGATCCGCTCTTCGATCAGCGGGATCTCCTCCGGCGGACGGTCACCGGAGATTACGATCTGCTTATTGGCCTCGTACAGCGCATTGAAGGTATGGAAAAACTCTTCCTGGGTACTGTCCTTGCCGCCGATAAACTGGATATCATCGATCAGCAGGACGTCGATATCGCGGTATTTGTTGTGGAAGGCGTTGGTCGTGTTGTCCTTGATGGCGTCGACCAGCTCGTTCGTGAACGTTTCCGACGGAACATACAGCACTTTTTTGGAAGGATCGTATTCCAGGACATGATGCGCGATCGACTGCATGAGGTGGGTCTTTCCAAGTCCCGGATTTCCCCAGATATACAAGGGGTTATAGGCGTCGCCCGGCATCTCCGCGACAGCAAAGGCACAGGAAAAAGCGATATTGTTCGTGTTGCCCTTGACGAAGTTTTCAAACGTATAGCGGGGATTGAGGTTGGCTTTACGGGAAAGATCCACATGCATCTGTTCCTTTTCCACCTGTTTGGCTGCCTGCTCGGTATAGGTGCCGGTCTGGAAAACCTTGAACTTGGTAGGATATCCTTTCTCCTGCAGAATCTGCTCGATCTGCTGTTTATAGCGTTTGGGGATAATGGAATCCGCCAGCGGGGTGGAGGTTTCCAGGATCAGTACTTTATCGTCTTCGACCGTAACGGCCTTCAAAGGTTCAAACCATGTTTCATACGTGACCGACGAAAGCATCGGCTGGATCTCATTCTTCAGATCCGAAAGCAAAAGGGAAGCATTGTAACCCATCATATTCTCCTTTGGAAAATATATCCAATCTGTTCTCTCTATTCGATTGTTTCAGTAAAAGGTTATCTTATATAATAACAAAATCCATCCTCTGTTTCAACTTGAAAATTTGCGAAAAAAGCCGCTGTGGATAATGTGCATAACATAAAAAAACAATGCACCGGTTTAAAAAATGCGTAAATAAAAGGATTTGATGTGGATAACTTTCCGTTTTGTCCACAAATTGGGGATAAACTGAATCAAAAATGTGGATAAAAAGCCCCGCAGGCGGCATTTTCAGTGGGTTTTGTGGGTAAAAAAATGCTTGACTTTGCAAAGGACTATCAGTATAATGGACTGGTGCTCTTTTTAGCTTAACAGGAGGAGGTGCAGCTGGATATGGTAACAACTTACAGACCAAAGACCAAACAGCGTAAGAGAGAACATGGCTTTAGAAAAAGAATGGCAACAGCCAATGGCCGCAAAGTTCTTTCCAGAAGAAGAAATAAAGGCAGAAAAGTCCTGACCGCGTAATGACTTTTCGGTCAAAACAAAGAACCGGAGTGATCCGGTCTTTTTCTTAAAAATCCCAAAGAGGAACACAGAATGAGGATAAAAAGCCTCAGAAATCGTGAATTCAGCCCGGTCTACCGTTCGGGGAAACGTGCGGCAGACCTCTGTTTTGTTTTGTATTTTTTGGAGAACGGCACCGACAGTAACCGCTTAGGGATTACTGTGTCTAAAAAAATCGGAAACAGTGTCGTACGAAGCAGAGTCAAGAGGATCATCAAAGAAGCGTACCGGCTTCATGAACAGGATCTTCTTCAGGGACTGGATATAGTGATCGTCGCAAGGGGAGCGGCCGCGGATAAAAAGAGCACCGATATGGAAGTATCGCTGATGCGGCTTGCCAAAAGGCTGAAGATCAGGAAGGAAAAGGTTTCCCGTTGAAAAAAGTACTGCTTGTTTTAATCCGTTTTTACCAAAAATGGATATCTCCACTGAAAGGGCGTCCCACCTGCCGGTTTTATCCGACTTGTTCCGCTTATGCCTATGAAGCGATCGAAAAATATGGTGTTTTTAAAGGCATGTATCTTGCGATCCGGCGGATTCTGAAATGTCATCCCTTTCACCCGGGCGGATATGATCCGGTACCGTAAATCGCCAACCATTTGTTAGAGAGGAGAGCGCCTTTGGAAACTATTATCCTGGCCGCTACCAGTTCGTGGATCCTGAAACCCTTCGCATATGTGCTTAGCTGGATCTTCAACGGACTGTTCTATGTGATCAGTCAGATCATGACCAATCAGGCTCTGGCTGTCACGATCATTATCTTTACCTTTATCGTAAGGGCACTGATGATGCCTCTGATGCTGAAACAGCAGCGGTCTTCCCGCCGTATGGCAAGATTGCAGCCCAAAGTCAACAAGATTCAGGAAAAGTACAAAAATAAGAAAGATCCCGAAGCCCAGCAGCGGATGAATCAGGAGATCCAGCAGCTGTATTCGGAAAACAAAGCCAACCCGATGAGCGGATGTCTTCCTCTGCTTATCCAGATGCCCATTCTGTTCGCGCTCTTTGAGATGCTGCGGAATGTGCCTTTCTATGTCACCCAGATCGGAGATCTTTATCAGGCCATGGCCGCGACCGTGCAGAATATCAGCGGCTATCAGGACGTGATGAATGCCGAGACCTATGCCACAGTCGTAAAGGGGATCCGTAACTGGGATCCGGCGACGACCGAAGGTGTGATCGACTTTATGTATCACCTGTCCCGCAGTGACTGGCAGACCTTCATGGAGACCATGAAGCTGACCGGTGACGCGGCGTTCCAGCAGAACTACCAGCTCGTCAATGCCTACAGTACCCTTGGCGCCGGTGTGCTGACCTTTAACCTGTCCGAAACGCCCGGCTGGAAGCTCTGGGGCATCATTTTCCCGATCTTCTCCGGCTTAACGACCTTCCTTTCCAGCTGGCTGATGCAGCGGGCGAACGACCGCCGTCAGAAAATGATGAGTCCCGACGGGACCGTCTCCCAGCAGCAGCAGACAATGAAATACATGACGTATGTCTTCCCGGTGATGACCGCCTGGTTCACGGCTTCCATGCCGCTGGGCCTTGGCCTTTACTGGATCGTCGGTAACCTGTTCTCGATCCTGTCCCAGTACATCTCCGACTCGATCATCGATAAGGAAGAATACAAGGAAGCGCTGAAGAGAAGAGACGAACTGGCCGAGAAGAAAAAAGCCAGGGAAGAATCCCGTTCGAAAGTCGACCGCGCGACCGGCGGAAGGATCGGAACCGCCAACACCGTTTCGAAGTCTCAGATGGCCGGCAACCGGATCGCGGTACAGAAAGAAATCCAGAAAAAGACAGAAACCCTTGAAGAACAGCTTCGCCGGCTGAGTATGATCGACGGTAAGCTTCCGGATGAGAAATATGATGATAATCAGCCGGACGAGCCGGAGACCATTGATGTGGATTATACCGAAGTCAGCCCCGAAGAAACCACGGAAGTGGAAAAGGAGAATGAATGAGATCGGTTGAAGTAACAGGAAAGAGCGTAGATGAAGCGATCACCAGTGCCCTGCTCCAGCTTGGCGCTTCCAGTGATCAGGTTCAGATAGAAATTTTGGAAGAAGGCGGCAAGGGGCTGCTTGGTCTGTTCCATCGGACTGCACGCGTTCGCGCCACCATGAAAGAAGGGGAAGAATCCGTTCTGGATCATACGGAATCGAGCGTTGTCAAAGCGGCCCAGATGGCCGCGATGGCAGAGAAGGAAACCGTGAAAGAGCCGGAAGAGGTAAAGGAAGTCAAGGAAGAGAAGGAAGCCAAGGAAGAAAAACCGGAAGCTCCCGCTCCGAAAAAAGAAGAAAAGACAGAAGAACCCGAGGAGAACGTCCCCTATAATTTTGAAAAGTACGAAGCTGTCACCTCCACCGGAGAAACCGTGACCATCGATGATTCCATCGAGCAGCGGATCCGCCGCGCCAACGCCGAGCGCGAAGCGCGCGGAGGCGACCGGGATTCCAAGGGCGGCGAACGTAAATCTTCCCGTAACGAAGAGAAAAAAGACCGCCGCGGCCGCAGGAATCAGCCGAAGAGAGATCGCCGCGAGGAAGTGCAGGAAGAAGAGCTTCCGGAGAAGGAAGTGAAGGAGATCGAGCCGAAGGTCTATGAGATCCCGGCCGACGCGGAAGAAGTCAAAGCGAAAGTGACCGCTTTCCTGACCGACGTGCTCAAAGCCATGGGCATCGAAACGACGCTGTCCGCCGAATTCTCCGAAGAAGGCATTCTGGAAGTCAATATCGAAGGAGAAGGCATGGGCGTGATCATCGGAAAACGCGGCACGACCCTGGACAGCCTTCAGTACCTGGCGACGCTGGTCGTCAACAAGGGACGTAACGATCATGTCCGGATGAAACTGGATACCGAAGGTTACCGTGCCCGCCGTCAGGAAACGCTGGAAAAACTGGCGATCAACCTGGCGAAGAAAGCGAAGAGAACGGGCCGCCGTGTGGCGCTGGAGCCGATGAATCCTTATGAGCGTCGGATCATCCATTCCGTTCTGCAGGCGGATCGCGGCGTCGAGACCTACAGCGAGGGCGAAGAACCCTACCGCAAAGTGGTCATCACACCCAGAAGAAAACGCTGATAGCTAAAAGGGCTGCTTCAGGGGCACCCGCCGAACGAGTCGCCCCGGCAGTCCTTTTCTTTTTACGATTCGGAGATAAATGATGTATCAAGAAGCAACCATCTGCGCGCTGTCAAGTCCCGCAGGGACCGGCGGTGTCGCCGTGATCCGCGTGAGCGGTCCGGAGGCTTTTTCCATCTGCGGAAAACTGATGGGAAAGACGGATTTTTCCAGCCTGCCTTCCCACAGAGCCATCCTACGGAAGATCAAAGATCCCCAAAAAGGGGAACTCCTGGACGAGGCGCTGGTCCTTCCCATGAAAGGGCCCGGTACCTTTACCGGCGAGGACACGGTGGAGATCGACTGCCACGGCGGCATGTACCTTTGCCGTCGGATCCTGGAAGCGCTGATCGCTTCCGGCTGCCACATGGCCGCTCCGGGCGAGTTCACCAGACGTGCCTTTATGAACGGAAAGATGGATCTGACCAAGGCGGAAGCGGTCATGGACCTGATCGACGCCGGGACACGCTATTCCCTGAAGGCAGCTTCTTCTCAGATGGAGGGCCGGCTCTTCAAAGAGGCGAACGCGCTGAGAGACGAACTGATCCGCATGCTGGCTGATATCGAAGTGAATATCGATTATCCGGAATACGATGATCTGCCGGAGATCTCGGAAAATGAGATCCAGGAGAAGACGAAAGAGATCCTCCAAAAGGTGGAGACCCTTCTTCAGAGCGCGGATACAGGCATGCTGCTAAGAGACGGCCTGAAGGTTTCCCTGATCGGGCTTCCGAACGTCGGAAAAAGCAGCCTTCTGAACCGGCTTTTGAAGGAAGAAAGAGCGATCGTCACGGATATCCCGGGGACCACCCGAGACGTGATCTCCGAGAAGATGGATCTGGGTGGCATTCCGCTTAAGCTGCTGGATACCGCGGGCATCCGGGAAACGGAAGACGTCGTGGAAAATATCGGGGTGGAGCGCTCCTATAAAGCCATTCGCGAAAGCGACCTGGTGCTGTTGCTCATTTCCGTGCTCCAAGGCGGAGAGTCACTTCCTCCGGAAGAGGTGCGCCTCATTGAAAGCGTGGAGGATAAACCCTATCTGATCTTAGTGAATAAAGTGGATCAGCTGGACGATCCGGAAGAGACCGTAAGCTGTGTGAAGGCATGGATCTCTTCCCGCGAAAATCTGCCGAAGCCGCTCGCGGTACTGCCCATTTCCGCGCAGACCGGCGAGGGGATCGAAACGCTGGAAAAAACGATCCGGGAAGCTTTCTTTAACGAAGAACTTCTGGAGAACAATGCGCCAATGGTCACCAACCTTCGTCAGAAAGAAGCTTTGATCCGGGCCAAAGAAGCGCTGCTGCGGGTATGTGCCGGCGCGGGACTTCCGGAAGATTTACTTACGATCGATCTTTCCGAAGCGGCGGACGCGATCGGGGATCTGATCGGCAAGAGCGCCAGAGACGATGTGATCGAAAATATCTTTTCCCGTTTCTGTCTGGGAAAATAAGACAATATATTAAGGAAGAAAAAAACTATGTATCAGGATCAGGGAGCCGACGTTGTTGTGATCGGCGGCGGACACGCCGGATGTGAAGCGGCCCTGGCGGCCGCCAGGCTGGGCTTTTCGACGATTCTTTTCGCGATCTCACTGGACTCCATCGCGCAGATGCCGTGCAATCCTTCGATCGGCGGCACTTCCAAAGGACATCTGGTCCGCGAAGTCGACGCCCTCGGCGGAGAGATGGGGAAAAACATCGACAAGACCTATATCCAGTCCCGGATGCTGAATACGGCCAAGGGACCGGCGGTCCATTCACTCCGGGCGCAGGCCGACAAATTCCGATATAAAGAAGAAATGAAACGGACCCTGGAGCGCACGCCGAATCTGCGGGTCCGGCAAAATGAGATCGTCCGCGTCGATGTAGAAACCGACCCGGATGATCTCTCCGAGCGCCGCGTGATCGGGGTGGAGACCGCGACCGGCGCGTATTATCCATGCAAACGCGCGATCATCTGCACCGGTACTTATCTGAATGCTCGCTGCATCCACGGAGAATATGAGACGTTTACCGGACCGAACGGTTCACAGGCAGCCAGAGGAGGACTGACCGAAAATCTGGCGTCGCTGGGTCTGCCGCTTCGGCGGTTCAAGACCGGTACGCCGGCCCGGGTCGACGGGAAAACACTGGACCTCGATGAGATGACCGTGCAGAACGGGGATCCCAAGGTCGTCCCCTTCTCCTTTGAAAATACGTCCGAAGAGATCGCCAGAGAGCAGATCCCCTGCTATCTGACCTATACAAATGAAGAAACGCATACCGTGATCCGGCAGAACCTGCACCGCTCCCCGCTTTACGGCGGCGTGATCCACGGCGTCGGACCGCGCTACTGTCCTTCGATCGAAGATAAAGTGGTCCGCTTCGCGGATAAGGAACGGCATCAGCTGTTCCTGGAGCCGGAAGGTGAAAACACCCTGGAATACTATGTACAGGGCATGTCCTCTTCCCTGCCGGAAGATGTGCAGCGGGATATGCTGCGGACGATCCCCGGCATGCATCACGTCGAGATCATGCGTACCGGCTACGCCATCGAATATGACTGTATCGATCCGCTCTATCTGAAAAACACTCTGGAGATCAAAACCATTCAGGGACTCTACAGCGCCGGCCAGTTCAACGGAAGTTCCGGCTATGAGGAAGCCGCGGCGCAGGGACTGATCGCCGGCCTCAACGCCGTCCTTTCCCTGCAGGGAAAGGAACCGGTGAAAGTCGACCGGACGAATAGCTATATCGGCGTGCTGATCGATGACCTGGTCACCAAAGGGACGAACGAGCCCTATCGAATGATGACCTCCCGCGCCGAATACCGTCTGATGCTTCGCCAGGACAATGCGGATCTTCGGCTGACGGAAGAGGGACACCGCGTCGGGTTGATCCCGGAAGAGAGATATCAGAAATTCCTTCAGAAGAAACAAATGATCGATCAGGAAGAGGCGAGACTTAAGGTAACGCGCGGCATCGATGAGGATGGTCACAGCCACGGGATGCTTTCGGAGCTTCTGAAACATCCGGAGCACACCTATCTGTCGCTCGCAGCGTGGGATAAGGAACGGCCGAGCCTTCCGGAAGAGGTCTGGCAGCAGGCGGAGATCCGGATCAAATATGAAGGATATATCGCGCGGGAACTCCAGCAGATCGAGCATTTCCACAAGTTGGAGAAGCGGCAGATCCCCGCGGATCTGGATTATGCGAAAATCGAGGGACTTCGGCTCGAAGCCCGGCAGAAGCTTGCGAATATCCGGCCGACATCCGTAGGCCAGGCCAGCCGTATCTCCGGCGTATCCCCGGCGGATATCAACGTTCTGCTGGTCTATCTGGCGCGGCTTCCGAAAGAAGGAAAACAAGATGAGTGAACTGGAATTAGTCAAGGTTTCAGAGGAATATACCCAAACGATCGAGGATTACCGCGATGAATTTCCCTCGGACCGCATGCAGGTGACCGCTGATCCGGATGAGATCCCCGGACTGAATGGCCTGCAAGAGTTTGCAAGCGTTTCGGAATGGATCCGCTATACCAAAGAGATGGAAGGCAAGATCTCCTGGTATCTGTCCGTCCGCAGGGAAGACGGAAAGATGATTGGCGCGGTCTGTCTTCGGCACAAACTCGAATACGATGACGACGATCTGGATTTTGCTTCGCACATCGGCTATAGTGTCCGTCCGAGCGAACGCAGAAAAGGCTACGCCAAAGAGCAGCTCCGCTTGGCGCTGGATAAGGCGAAAGAACTGGGCATCGACCCGGTACGGATCATCTGCCGGGACATCAATACCGGCAGCGTGAAAACGATCCTTTCCGCGGGCGGTACCTATATAGACTCTCTCCACGGGGAAGAATCCGGCCTGACGATCAACCGTTATGACGTAAAGACAGGGTGCTGATAACCAATGAATCTGAATAACATTTACTTTATCAACGGGACGGCGTACGCCGGGAAATCGACCATGGTCGAGCGCCTGGCCGAGAAATACGACGGGATCGCCTGCACCGAAAACTATCATGAACAGCTGATGGACGAATCCCTGGATCCGAAAGAGTTTCCGGGCCTTTGCTATACCAGAGACCTACAGGACTGGCATGATTTCGTCCGGAGAACGCCCGATGAATATGAAGCCTGGATCGATGAAACGTCCAGAGAATGCGAGATCCTGGAGCTTCGGATCCTGGATAAGGTGAGCGAACAGGGAAAGAAAGTCTTCGTGGACACGAATGTTTCCCTGGAAACGCTTCACCGGTTTTATGATCCGAAGGAGGCCGGAGATACGGTATCTTCGAACCACGTACTGATCATGCTGGCTGATCCGGAGATCTCCGTCCGCCGTTTCTTTGAGCGCCCGGACCGGGAAAAACAGTTTCTCTACCGGCTGATGCTGGAAGAGCCGGATCCGGAAAAATCGCTGGCAAATTTCAGAGAGTGCCTGAAAAGGATCAATTCCCGTGAACGCTATGAAAAGTTCCTGCATGCCGGTTTCCCGGTGATCCTCCGGGATGAGAACCGGACGATCGAAGAGACGCTCGTATTGGTGGAAAAAGCTTTCGGACTGACAGATCCGCTGAAGGCGGAAGAGGCGGACGAAAAGATCTTCTATCATGTGATCTCCGACATCCCGAAACAGGCCGGACAGCATATCCTGTTGGACGAGGAACATCCCAACGGCGTTCATCGCCGCGTCTACGCGGAGCTGGAGACGGTTCGGGATATCTACGCCCATCCGGATCAGTATGACGAGAAAAACCTTTCTCATACGGTAAGCGTCGCGCTCCGGGAGCTGGCGCTGGAGAAAGTACGAAAGGAAAAATACCCGCAGTATCCCTCCCGTATGGCCAGTCTCTATGTTTCCCGTTCGTTTAAAGAGGCAGAGCAATGGGCGGATTACTTTGCCAGCCAGGGAAGGCCGGTCTACGGGATCGCGAAGATCCGGGTAAACGGAGGCTGCTACGAAGGTGATGCCTATAAATGCTTTGACGGATCTGTTTATGAAGAGGAAAACCTTCGAAGGGCGGAGATCTACTGGCAGAACGGCCCCAATTCGGACGGCCGGGAGAAGATCGTGGAGATCCTTGCAGGCGGAGACATCGAGGTCGTGGAGATCGTCAGGGAAATGAACGCAAATATCCCATCAGAGCAGGAAGGATAAAAAGATGAAGGAATGGACTGAGTGGAAAGAAAAGGACTGTACCAGGCTCCTTCGGGAGAGCGCAGAAGAGATGGACGTTTCCCTTTCCGAAAAACAGCTGGCGCAGTTTGAAGCTTACGCGGCACTTCTGGTGGAATGGAATGAAAAAATGAATCTGACCACCATCACTGATCCGGTCGAAATCGTTCAAAAACACTTTTTAGACAGTATCAGCGGGGCTTCTTTCCTGGAAGACATGAGAGACGAGGAAGAAGAAACGCTTTCCCTGATCGACGTCGGTACCGGCGCCGGATTTCCCGGGATCCCGCTGAAGATCGTTTGTCCCTGGATCGAACTGACGCTGCTGGACGCGCTGCAGAAACGGATCGGCTTTCTGGAAGAGGTCGTGAAGGAACTGGAGCTGGAAGAGGTGACCTGCGTCCATGGCCGCGCGGAGGATCTGGCGCATGAAGAAGCGTTCCGTGAGCAGTATGACATCGCCTGTTCCCGGGCCGTCGCTACCCTGCCCGCCCTGCTGGAATACTGTGCGGGATATGTCCGGGTCGGCGGTTTGTTCCTTGCCTATAAAGGCCCATCGCTGATGGAAGAACTGACACAGGCGCAGGGAGCCATGAAAAAGCTGCACATGGAAATGATCATGATCCATCAGGAGATATCGCTGGAGAACGAGCATCTGCTGGCTGTCTTTGAGAAAACAGCAGAAACCTCCTTGCAATATCCCCGTAAACAAAGTAAAATCAAAAACGATCCATTATAACCTTGGGGTGAGAGCACATGAAGAGTCAGAATTATATCGTTGAGGAATTGAAGAAACGGTGGCCGGAAATTGATCCGGCGATCATCGAAAGCTCGATGGAAGTGCCGAAAGACCGTAAACTCGGAGATCTGGCGTTTCCCTGTTTTCGTCTGGCCAAACAGATGAGAAAAGCGCCGGCCATGATCGCGGCTGATCTCGCCGGAAAGCTGGAAGCGGACGATGTTTTCGAGAAAGCACAGGCCGTCGGACCGTATGTGAATCTGTTTATCAATAAAAAATGGTTTGCTTCGTATGTCCTCGGACAGATCGAGGAAGCGGACGCGAAGAACGCTTTCGGAGCGAGCGAAGAAGGCACAGGCAAAACGATCGTTCTGGATTATTCTTCCATTAATGTCGCTAAACCGTTCCATATCGGTCATCTTCGGACGACTGTAATCGGCAACTCTCTTTCCAGGATCCTCCGGTTCATGGGATATAAGACCGTCAGCATCAATTACCTGGGTGACTGGGGAACGCAGTTCGGCAAAATGCTGGTCGCCTACCGCAAATGGGGCGAGGAAGAAAAGGTTCAGCAGGACGGCATCCGATATCTGGTACAGCTCTATGTCCGTTTCCATGACGAAGCGGAAAAGGATCCTTCTCTGAATGATGAAGCCCGTGCGGCGTTCACATCCATGGAACACGGCGACGAGGACGCGCTCGCCCTGTGGCGCCGGTTCGTGGACATCAGCCTGAAAGATGTATCCCGCGTGTATGAATTGCTGGATGTTCAATTTGATTCCTATAAAGGCGAAGGTTATTTCTGGGACAAGACGGAGAAACCCATCCGGATCCTGGAAGAAAAAGGTCTCCTGAAGGACAGCGAAGGCGCGAAGATCGTCGACCTGTCCGAGGACGACATGCCCCCCTGCCTGATCCTGAAAAAGGACGGCAGCACCCTGTACGCGACCCGTGACCTGGCAGCCGTCATGTATAGGAAAGAGACCTATGACTTTGACAAGTGCCTGTATATCACCGGTCTGGAACAGAAACTTCATTTCGCGCAGTGGTTCAAGGTCATCGAAAAGATGGGCATGCCCTGGGCGAAAGACCTCGTACATATCCCTTACGGACTGATCAGCCTCGAAGAAGGAAAGCTTTCCACCCGCGGCGGCAACGTGATCTGGCTGGAGGATCTTCTGAAGGAAGCGATCGCCAAGACCAAAGCGATCATGGAAGAAAAGAATCCGGACCTTGAAAACATGGATGAGGTGGCCAAGGATGTCGGTGTAGGCGCTGTTGTCTTCCATGACCTGTTCAACAACCGGATCAAAGAAGTCACCTTCAAGTTTGACGAAGTCCTGAACTTCGACGGAGAGACCGGTCCGTATGTTCAGTATACCTACGCGAGAGCAAGGAGCGTGCTTCGTAAGGCCGAAGCCCAATTTGGCTGGAAGAAAGAAGCGCTGGACAAGATCGATCCTGCGATCCTGGCGGATGAGTATTCCCAGGAACTGATCCGTATCCTGGAAAGCTTCCCGGATAAAGTGTCGGACGCCAGGGACAAATGGGAACCGTATATCATCACCCGCTTTACCGTGGCGGTCGCGACCGCTTATAACCGGTTCTATCACGAGAACCCGATCCTTACGGAAGATGACGAAGTCCGCCGGGCCCGTTTGTACCTGACAGAGGTGACGACCCGGATCCTGAAACAGGGACTGTACCTGATCGGCGTCAGCGCACCGGAGAAGATGTAATGAAGAATATACTGCTGATCTACAATCCGAAAGCCGGAGACACGACTTTCCGGTTTTCGCTGGATCGCTTCATTGAGATCTTTTCTGAAAAAGGCTATGAGGTCCGCGTATTCCGCAGCCGGGTGCCCGGCGATATGGCGGAATATATTCAGAAAAAACAGATGGGACAGACGGAAGCGATCATGGTCGCCGGCGGGACGGGAACCGTCAATGAAGTCGTCGAAGCCATGCTGGAACAGAAGATCGATCTGCCGCTGGGGATCGTACCGGCGGGAACCGAAAATGAATATGCCCGCTGCCTGGGCTTTGAAGGAGAGCTGGAAGACAATCTGAAAGCCCTCTTTGCCATGGAAGAAACCAGGGTGGATGTCGGCAAAGCCGGAGACCGGTACTTTGTCGACTGCTGCAGCGCCGGAACATTCAGCAGCGTGACGGCGGTCTCCAGCGACGTCAGAAATGCGTTCGGCAAAATGGCCGGCTATATGAAAGGCGCGATCTCTCTCAAAAAGCTGAAACCCATGAAGCTTCAGATCGAAGCGGACGGAAAGCGCTATACCGGCGTCTTTGCCTGTTTCATCCTGGCCAATGAAGCCATCCGGAAGAACGGTCATATGTCGACCGGAAAGTTCACCCTGATCGCGACCAAAGGCAATCAGCTGGGCGGCGAAGCCAAGTATCTGGAAAAAGACTATCCCATCGGACAGACGATCATCCGTAAAGGCGTGGTCTGCGCGGAAGACGGGATCGGCGAAGTGGAAAAGGGCGTCCTCAGGATAAGCGCGGACCACTTTGATATCCGCGTACTGGAATCGGAAGTTCCGGTCCAGACACTGATCGATGGAGAATGGGGGCCGGACCTTCCGCTGGAAGTCACGATCCTCCCGCAGGCGCTGCGGATCTTCTATAATCCCGTAGAGCGGCAGGAACACTTCGCGCGGAAAGAGAAAGCCCGGATCCCGGAGATCCCCGCGTCGAAAATGTTCCACGTGGAACATCCGGAAAAAGCGGATAAGAAACAGAAAAAGAAAAATAAAAAAGAAAAACCGGAAAAGAAAAAGAAGACAGATTTAGAAGGCAGTAACGAAGAAACAGAGGAGTGACGTATGTACCAAGTGATTGAAAAGGTTCTGGATGAGCATTCCTCAGAGTTGGAGGAGCTGGCCTTAAAGATCTGGGACACGCCGGAAATGGCATGGAAAGAGGAGAAAGCCTGTGCCTGGACCGCTGCGCTGCTGGAAAGCTATGGATTTACCGTAGAGATCGGGGCTTATCAAATGCCCACAGCCATCCGTGCTGTCTGGGGTGAAGGCGCCCCTGTTGTCGGTTTTTGCGGAGAGTATGACTGCCTTCCCGGACTCAGCCAGGAAGTATGCCCTGTTAATAGACCGGTCATTCCCGGTGATGATGGACATGGCTGCGGACACAATCTGCTTGGCGTGGGCTGTGTCGGTGCGTGTCTTGGGGTAAAGGAAGCATTGATGGCTGCGCATAAACCGGGCACCGTCATCTTTTATGGATGCCCTGCGGAAGAACAGATGACAGGAAAAGGGTTTATGGCCAGGGCCGGCGCGTTTAAGGAATGTGACTTTACGCTGGCCTGGCATCCTTCAGCAGATGCCAGAGATAATTATGGCGAACACACGGGAGTCGAAGGGGCTGTTTTTTCCTTTTATGGAAGGACAGCGCATGCCGCTGCGGCGCCTGAAAACGGACGGAGCGCATTGGACGCCGTTCAGTTGATGAACATGGGCGTTGAGTTTTTGAGAGAACATGTCACCTCCGATGTTCGTATCCATTATACGATTACGGATGGGGGCCTCGTGCCGAATATCGTTCCGGATTTTGCGGCAAGTAAATTTTATGTCCGGGCACTCTCTCGTGAAGCGACAAAGGATACGTACGCGAGAGTGATAAAGTGCGCAGAAGGTGCGGCGCTCATGACCGATACGAAATTAAAAATCACTCACCTGGGCGGGCTGTATCCGACGCTGCAAAACCGTGTCATCGGAGAAATCGTACAGAAATATAAAAAACGATTGCCGCCGCTTCAGTATACCGAAGAAGAGATCGCCTTTGCCAAAGAAATGAATCGCCAATCTCCACTATATAAAGAAGAGGTCCCTCCTTTTAAAGCAAACTCTCAGCCGGTCAGCATGGATAACATCTATGGATCGACAGATTATGGCGATGTGCAGCACATCTGTCCCGGTTATCAGGTGCACGAATGTACGGCGCCGTCTTTGACGCCGGGTCACAGCTGGATGATGACTTCCGCTTCCGGCTCTTCGATCGGGCTTAAAGGAATGCTGAGGGCAGCGAAAGTAATGGCTTGTGCGGCCTATGAACTGATGACAGATAAAGAAAAACTGGACGATGCCAAGGCAGAATTTCGGGAAACCATGGGATCGGAAGCATATGAGTGTCCGGTGGATGAAACGATTCCCTGGCCTTATAACTGAACCAGTCATCGAGGGAGAAAAAAATGTTCCACGTGGAACATTGATTCACAGAAATAACAGAAGGATAGAGATATGGGAAAGATTATTGCCATAGCCAACCAGAAGGGAGGCGTCGGAAAGACGACGACAGCCGTCAATCTGGGCGCCTGTCTGGCGGACAGGGCAAAGAAAGTTCTGATCGTGGACGTGGATCCCCAGGGCAATACGACCAGCGGCCTGGGCGTCGATAAGGAAAAACTGCTGGAGACCAGCTATGAGATGCTTCTGGGCGATGAACAGGCCCGGGACTGCATCCGAAAACTGGAAAATTTCCATCTGGACCTGATCCCTTCCAGTATCGATCTGGCCGGTGCCGAAGTTGAGCTGGTAGGCGCTTCGCAGAGGGAAATGCTGCTGGAAAAGCAGCTGAAGGATATACGCGATGATTATGAGATCATCCTGATCGACTGTCCGCCTTCACTGAATATCCTGACCATCAACGCGTTTCGCGCGGCGGATTCGATCATCGTTCCGATCCAGTGCGAATTCTACGCGATGGAAGGACTGACACAGCTTTTGAACACGATCAATCTGGTAAAGAAAAAACTGAATCCGAAGATCGATATCGAAGGGATCGTTTTTACCATGTTTGACAGCCGTGCCAATCTGTGCGAACAGGTCGTCGAAGAGATCAGCGCCTTTATGCCTTCCAAGGTTTATAAGACGAAGATCCCGAGAAACGTTCGTCTGGCGGAGGCGCCGAGTTTCGGGATGCCCGTCATCTATTACGACCGGAAGTCCAAAGGGGCGGAAGCTTATCAGGAACTAGCGGACGAAGTACTGAAACGAATCAAGAAGAAAGGGAAATGAGGATGAGCGACAATAAGAAGAAACGCGGACTGGGACGAGGTCTGAACGCGCTGATTGGCGCCGATGCGGAACTGGCTGCTGCGGAAGAAAGGGAACAGGCGACCAGTCAGACAGCGGTCGTGATGCTGGATATCCGCAAGATCGATCCGGACAGTGCTCAGCCTCGCAAAAACTTCGATGATGAAGCCCTGGAGGAGCTGGCGGATTCCATCAAATCCCATGGCGTCCTGCAGCCGCTGATCGTTCAGAAGAAAGAGGAAGACCGCTATCAGATCATCGCCGGCGAACGTCGCTGGCGCGCGGCGAAAAAAGCCGGCCTTACAGAGATTCCCGCCCTGGTAAAGGAATACGCGCCGGAAGAAATGCTGGAGATCTCCCTGATAGAAAATATCCAGCGGGAAAACCTGAACCCGGTAGAAGAAGCGAAAGCATACCGCAGACTGGTAGAGGAATACTCACTGAAACAGGAAGAGATCGCGAAGCGGGTAGGCAAAAACCGCAGCACGATCACCAACTCTCTTCGTCTGCTCGGACTGGATGACGAAGTCCTTTCCTATCTGATCAGCAAAGAGCTGACCACCGGTCACGCGAAAGCCCTGCTCTCTGTCCGGAACAAGGAACGGCAGGTCGCGCTGGCCAAAAAGGCAGTCAAAGAGGGAATGAGTGTTCGCAAGCTGGAAGCGCTGGCGCAGGAAAAACCCAGACAGATCGCGCTTCCGGAACCGCTGAACCCGGCAGAGGAGATCATCTATAAAGATATCACGAAGAGACTGCAGGAATCTCTGGGGACCAAGGTATCGATCGTTCGCGGACCGAAGAAGAACAAGATCGAGATCGAATATTATTCGGAAGAAGAGCTTGAGCGGCTGGTAGAACTTTTAGGAAAGCGCTGAAAGCCAAAATCCCCTTGCAATTTCCCCGAAGAAAGCGTATAATAATCCTACTTCTCTAAAGAAGAAACGTTGCTTCGCAACGCCGCGCAAGAAGCCGAAGTGTTCATATAGCACTGCATCCGAGAATGCAAAGCATTCTCGCAGCGAAGCTCCGCTTCGCTGCGACGGCTGCTAAAAGCAGACGGAGCATGCACCCGTAGCTCAGTGGATAGAGCGATGGCTTCCGGAGCCATGCGTCGGGGGTTCAAATCCTCTCGGGTGTACGAAAAACAAAAATAGCCGTTGGAAACCCAGCGGCTATTTCCTTACTCACAGAAAAACGATCAAAGACGGGGGAAATATGCAGGGAGTCAGTATCACCAGCGATATCGGACCGCTGAAAAGAGTTATGCTTCACAGGCCGGGAAAGGAGCTTCTGAACCTTATTCCCAGACGGCTGGAAGACCTTTTGTTCGATGATATCCCCTTCCTGAAAGCAGCACAGGAGGAACATGACGCTTTCAGCGAAACGCTTCGATCCCAGGGCGTGGAGGTCGTCTATCTGGAAGACCTCATGACGGAAGTCCTGGAGATCCATCCGGGCCTGACAGAACCGTTTCTGTATCAGTGGCTGAGAGAAGCGGGGATCCGTACTCATCGCTGGCAGGACGCGCTGTACGCTCATCTGAGAGAGAACTATCAGGGCAAGGATCTGGTCGAAAAAACCATGGAGGGCATCACACTTCGGGAGATGGGCAGAAAGAGCGACCTGTCGCTTCAGGACCTGATCGCCTCGCCGGATGATCTGATCGTGGATCCCATGCCGAATCTGTATTTCACCAGAGACCCGGCCGCGGTCGTGGGGGACGGCCTGATGATCAGCCGGATGTGCTTCCCCACCCGAAGACGGGAAACGATCTATACCGATTACATTTTCCGGCACCATCCGGACTTCATCGATCGTGTGAAACGATATTACGACCGGAATGAATATGCCCGGCTGGAGGGCGGTGACGTCATCTGTCTGACGCCGGATACCGTCGCGATCGGTATCTCGCAGCGAACATCGCCGGACGCCATCGAGAAAGCGGCGGCGAATCTCTTCTCCTCTGAGGAATCCGGCGTAAAGACCATCCTGGCCTTCTTTATCCCCTCGTCTCGTGCGTTCATGCATCTGGACACGGTCTTCACGCAGGTGGACAGGGGCAAGTATACTATCCACCCGGGGATCCTGGGACCATTGAAAGTCTTTGAGATCCGCAAGGGAGAAGGATTCGACCCGACCGATCCGGAGCCGGAGCTGTCTATCCGGGAGCTGACCATGCCGCTGGAAGACATACTCAAGAAATATACCGGCGCGGAAAACGTCCGACTGATCCCGTGCGGCGGCAGCGATCCTATAGCCGCGGCCAGAGAACAGTGGAACGACGGCTCGAATACCCTGTGCGTATCGCCCGGGGTGATCATCGTTTATTCGCGCAACGAACTTTCCAACAACCTGCTTCGGGAAGAGGGACTTACTGTACTGGAGATCCCGTCTTCGGAGCTTTCAAGAGGAAGAGGCGGCCCGCGCTGTATGTCCATGCCGCTGAACCGGGAACTATATTTATTCAATTAGAGGAGGCACTGTCATGGGAGTCAATGTCAGAGGAAGAAGCTTTCTGACTTTACTGGATTATTCGCCGGAGGAGATCCGGTATTTGCTGGATCTCGCGAAGGAGTTCAAACGGATGAAGCACGCCGGTACGCTGCATGAATATCTGCGCGGAAAACAGGTCGTACTCCTGTTTGAGAAGACCTCGACCCGTACCCGCTGCGCGTTTGAGGTGGCAGCGAGAGACCTGGGAATGGGCGTGACCTTCCTGGATCCGGCCTCTTCTCAGATGGGCAAGAAGGAATCACTCGCCGACACAGCCAAGGTACTTGGCCGGATGTTTGACGGTATCGAATACCGTGGATTCGGACAGGCGATCGTGGAGGACCTGGCCAAATACTCGGGTGTTCCGGTATGGAATGGTCTGACGGATGAATTCCATCCCACGCAGATGCTGGCCGATATCCTGACCTGTGAAGAGGAATTCGGCGACATGCGCGGACGCAAACTGACTTTCTTCGGAGACGCCAGAAACAATGTTGCGAATTCCCTGATGGTCGTTTGCGCCAAGCTGGGTATCAACTTCTGTGCCTGCGGTCCCAAAGAACTCATGCCGGCCAAAGAGCTGGTGGAGAAATGTCAAGAGGCGGCAAAGGCGTCCGGCGCGCAGATCATTCTGACGGATGATATCCGCGAAGGCGCACAAGGCGCGGACGTGCTTTATACGGACATCTGGCTTTCCATGGGAGAGCCGGCACAGCTGTGGGAATCGAGGATCAAACTGCTTCGTCCGTATCAGGTAAACGCGGAAGTGATGAAGATGGCCAAACCCTCCGCTATTTTCCTGCATTGTCTACCCTCTTTCCATGACCGGGAGACAACGATCGGAGAAGAGATCTATCAGAAGTTCGGACTGGAAGCGATGGAAGTGACCAATGATGTATTCCTTGGCCCGCAGGCGCGTCAGTTTGATGAGGCGGAAAACCGGATGCATACGATCAAGGCCGTTATGTATGCGACGCTGAAATAAGATGGGCAGCAGACTGGTCGTTGCCCTGGGCGGAAACGCTTTGGGGAATACACCGAAAGAACAACTGGAACTGGTGAAAGCAACTGCCGAAGTGCTGGCGGATCTGGTGGAACAGGGAAACGAACTGGTCATCAGCCATGGCAACGGACGGCAGGTGGGAATGCTGAACCTTGGAATGGAATACGCGGCCGACGACGGGGTCGCCCCTTATATCCCGCTGCCGGAGTGCGATGCGCTGACGCAGGGATACATCGGTTATCATTTGCAGCAGGCGCTGCAGAATGCTTTCGTGAGAAGAGGCATTCAAAAAAACTGCGTAACGCTGATCACGCAGGTCGTGGTGCGAAAGGATGATCCGGGATTTCTGGATCCCACGAAGCCGATCGGGAGTTTCTATACGAAAACTCAGGCGGAAAACATCGCGAAAAGCAGAGGTTATGTGTTCAAGGAAGACGCCGGGCGCGGATATCGCCGTGTGGTGGCTTCTCCTAAACCGGTTCGTATCGTGGAGCTGGAAACGATCCGATCGCTGACCGAGCAGAATGCGGTGGTGATCGCTTGCGGAGGCGGCGGCATTCCGGTGCTGGAGGAAGTCGGTGCGCTGGAAGGCGTTTCGGCTGTGATCGATAAAGACAGGGTCAGCAGTCTTCTGGCACTGGGGCTGAAAGCGGACCGGCTGGTGATCCTGACGGCTGTCGATCAGGTGTGTATTCATTTCGGGAAGCCGGAACAGACGGCACTGTCACGGATGAGTATCCGGGAGGCTGAACAGTATATCCGGGACGGAGAATTCGCGCCGGGAAGCATGCTTCCGAAAGTGGAAGCCTGTGTGGAATTCCTGCAGAAAGCAAAACCGGGTGCCAGCGCGATGATCACATCGCTTGCCAGAGCGAAGGAAGCGATGGAAGGAAAGACAGGAACGGTGATTTACGCCGAGTAATACTTGTCCGACCAGCGGAAGTATGTTAAACTAAAGTTCAAACAGATGAGGGCGGAGGTGTTCCGATGAAATCATCCAGACAGAATGTTATTTTGGAGATCATCACTGAGCAGGAAGTGGAGACACAGCAGCAGCTGATGAGCGAACTTCTGGCACGCGGAATGAACTGCACCCAGGCGACGATGTCCCGTGATATCAAAGAACTGGGTCTTTTTAAGCAGCGCAGCGTCAGCGGGAAGTATCGGTATGTGGCGCCGGGACAGAACTCCGGCACGGAAGTCACGCAGAAACAGACCACCCTGTTCAAAACGGGCGTGATCTCCTTTGAACCGGCACAGAATCTGGTCGTGATCCGAACGCTTCCGGGACTCACGCATACCGTCTGTCTGGTGATCGAAGAGATCCAGCCGGATGGGCTGGTCGGCACGCTGGCCGGCGACGATACCGCGTTTATTGCTATGAAAGACAACGCTTCGGCCGAAGCGCTTTGCCGGCGGCTGACGCTGGTGACGAAGAGCTGATGGCACAAAAAGAACTTGCCGTCCTTGCGGATTCGTGATATAGTAGGGAATGCATTTTACCAAAGAAAGAAGGCTTAGCTAATGGCAAAGAAATCACTATGGCTGACCTATTCTCCGGAAGCCATTCAGAAGATGAATGAGTTCTGTGAAGGATATAAAGCCTTTATGTCAACCTGCAAGACCGAAAGGGAATGCACGGATGCTTTCATTGAGATGGCGGAAAAGGCCGGATACCGGAACCTGTACGCGCTCATCAGGGAAGGCGTTACGCTTGTCCCCGGCGATAAGGTCTACGCGAACAACCGTGAAAAGATGCTGATGCTGGTCCAGCTCGGCAAGGAGCCGCTGGCCGAAGGGCTTCGGATCCTGGGCGCGCATATCGACTCTCCCCGTCTTGACCTCAAACCGCATCCGCTGTATGAAGACAGTGAATTCGCGATGTTCAAGACGCATTATTACGGCGGCATCAAGAAGTTTCAGTGGGTCACCCTTCCGCTGGCGCTGCACGGCGTCGTCGCGCTGAAAGACGGCAGTGTAAAGAAGGTCGTGATCGGTGAGGATCCTTCGGATCCGGTGCTGGGCATTTCCGATATCCTGCCGCATCTCGGCAAGGACCAGATGAGCAAGCCGATCGGCGAAGCGTTTACCGGTGAAGATCTGAACGTGAACATCGGAAACGCGGCGATGCCGGACGGAGAAGATGAAAAAGAACTGGTCAAGAAGAATATCCTTCGCATCCTGAAAGACAAGTACGGCATGGAAGAGGATGACTTCGAATCCGCGGAGATCGAAGTCGTACCGGCCGGCGCTGCCAGAGACTTCGGTCTGGACCGCAGCATGGTCTTCGCGTACGGACACGATGACCGCATTTGCGCCTATACTTCCGTGCTGGCTCAGCTGGATCTGGCGGACATGGTCCCGGAAAAGACCTACGTCACCCTGCTGGTCGATAAAGAAGAGATCGGTTCCGTAGGCGCGACCGGTATGCATTCCAAGTTCTTTGAGAATGAGATGGCCGAGATCATGGAGCTTGCGGGCGGCTACAGCGAACTGAATATTCGCCGGATGCTGAAGAATTCCGCCATGCTCTCCTCCGACGTCAGCGCGGGGTTCGACCCCAATTACGCCGGTGTCCATGAGAAGAACAACGCCCCGCTTTTCAGCTATGGTCCTGTGCTTCATAAGTATACCGGGTCCAGAGGAAAAGGCGGATCCAATGACGCGACAGCCGAATATATCGCACAGCTGCGCAGGATCTTCGACGATGCCGAAGTCCGCTTCCAGCTGGGTGAGCTCGGAAAGGTCGACCAGGGCGGCGGCGGAACGATCGCCTACATCCTGGCGCAGTACAGCATGGATGTCATTGACCTTGGCATTCCGCTGCACAACATGCACGCTCCGTGGGAAGTTGCCGCGAAGCCGGACATCTTTGAAGCCTACCGCGCTTACAAAGTCTTCCTGGAGAAGCTGTAAGCCGTTGTCCCAGTAGCTCAGCAGGATAGAGCGCGCGCCTCCTAATTCTATGCTCGAGCATCCGCCTTTGGGGAAAAAGCGAGTGGTTCGAAGTTCTAAATCTTTCCCCAAAATGATAAGTCCCAGTAGCTCAGTTGGATAGAGCGACCGCCTCCTAAGCGGTAGGTTCGGAGGTTCGAGCCCTCTCTGGGACGCCAAAAACAATGCCGGAAGCCTTTGTTTATAAGGTTTCCGGCTTTTTTTATTTTCTTCCAAAGTTACAGGCTCTGGTTTTTTGATGAATTCAGAAAATGAAAACAGACTGAATATATATTCAGGGCAGCCAGAAGATGTCCTGCTAATCAATATTAGCAGAGAAAAGTCGATTTTGCTAATAAAAATGACCATCTTGCTAATCAGCCAAAACCATAGAACTTTCCTGCTAATCAAAGGCAGATAATTCGCATATAACCAAAGGATTTCTAAAAACGGTCGATGATGTATTCGACGTTTTTTTGTGCAAAAAAAAAAGTGGGCGTCCACGGTTTTGAAAAAATTATCTTAAGAATATTTTTCTCAAACCGTGGAAAAAAAGCCTCGCAGGATCCCTATAGATAGAGGGATAAATATTCCTCGACTATAGGGACCTTGAAAACTGAATAGCCAAAACCAGAACTTCGAATCCTGATGGAAGCCATAGACCAGGTGCGCCGTGACCCTTTCGGCAGCGATATACTCCCAGTCTGAAGACAGGACAGACTCCTGCCGGGCCATAATCATCAGGACGATAATGGTACTTCCGGATGGCGCTGTAATCGGCGGTCCGGCTCGGAGCGATCCTCGGAGGGGTTAGATTCCCATGAGATGAGCTAAGCGGCTCAGAAACTGGAGATGGCAGTATCTTCTATATTAAAAAGGAAAGTAAAAACAATGAATCAAGTGATATGTATATCAAACAGTAAAGGCGGCGTCGGAAAAACGACGACCGCTCTGAACCTTTCGGCTGGACTGACTTTGCTCGGCGCGAAAGTATTAGCAATAGACGCTGATCCTCAGGCAGATCTGACGGCCCACATGGGATGGACTAGGTCAGATGAACTGGAGATCACGCTGAATACCAAATTAAAAGATGTATTAATGGAGAACGGCGATGATCCCCTGAGCGGCATTCTTCATCACCCGGAAGGCATAGACCTGCTTCCTTCAAATCTGGAGCTTTCTTCCATGGAAATGAATCTGGTGAATGCCATGTCACGGGAAACCGTTCTCAGGAGTTATGTATCAGAGGTACGGGATATGTACGATTTTATCGTTATAGACTGTCAGCCTTCTCTGGGAATGGTCAGTCTCAATGCACTCACTTCTGCTGATAGTGTGATCATCCCGGTACAGGCACAGTATCTGCCAGCAAAAGGCATGACGGATCTTCTGAATACGATCCAGAAAGTCGGCAGGCATCTGAACCCTACTATATCTATAGAAGGAATTCTGATCACCCTGGTCGACAATCGGACGAATTTAGCAAAGAATACAATTCAAACCATACAGGATACCTTCGGTGACAGACTGCGAATCTTCCCGGACACCATTCCAATCGCAGTCAAGGTAGCCGAAGCCAGCGCGAAAGGACAGAGTATCTTTTCCTATGATGCAAGTTGTCCGGCTGCGAAGGCATATATGAACTTAGCGGAGGAGGTGGTCAGGGATGCCGAGCGGGAACAAGCGAGAAATCAAGCTCGATCTTCGTTCATAGGGAAGCAATTATTGCTCAGTATTTATGGGATGTATTGATGACCAGTATTCAAGAAGGGACGGAAGAAGAACATGAACAGAATTATTGGGTCAAAGCATCCGGTAGGGACCTGACGGCAGCTTTTCCTTTTTTCAGCAAGGATGGCTGTCTGGATGCGCTTCAGCATTTGAGGGATGCGCATATCCTGATCAAGGGCACTTTCAATCAGAGCCGGTTTGACCATACTTACTGGCATGCATTTACAAGATATGGTTATAAAGTCATGTTAAAAGAAATGGAGGTTCAAGATTATGACGGAACAGGAAAAGAGACTAAAGAACATGATGAAAGCGTTCGCACGCCTATCCTCTGCTGGTGTGGATACTGAGAAGAAGCTTAATGATTTCCGGATCGATGTGCTTCTGGATGTGGAAGGAATTACGGTAGCAGAACTGACAGAAATCAGGGAGATCCAGAAGCAGAATAGGGATAAAAGGCTGTATTCGTACTTAATGGGTAATGCAGGAGGTGTGGATCAAGTGGAGGAGTAAGTTTCGGTTTTAAGTTCGGAAAGGATATGATATACTCAAAGGTAAATCGGCATTTATCGCTTGACTCGTCCCTTAGGGCATAGCTTAGAGTATCAGGTGTGGAAAGGAGATTATGAGAAAATGCTAAAAATCGGTGATTTTTCTAAGCTTTCACATCTGACGATCAAAGCTCTGAGGTTCTAT
>JAFRZE010000070.1 GCA_017442735.1 Bacillota bacterium | reverse complement strand
CCCCAGAATGGCCGCCCACAGCATCGGCGAGCGGAACAGACTTTTTTTCTTGATCGGCGGGCTGCTGACAACAAGGACATTCGTCCCGTGTACATAGTAGTGGGAATAATACTGCGTCCTGTTGACCAGCAGCGGCTTTAAAGCCCGCTCCACGGAACTGCGGGTATTCTGTTCATCATCTGCAAAAGGATCGTGTTTTTCTCCCGGGATAAACAGCCGTAATTCGACCTTGCCAAGACGTTTGCGGACATAGTAGCGGACCTTCGTCCCGTCACCGTTCTTTTACCGGTAACTGTCCAGCATTCTGATAATGGATTCCGCAGACAGGTCCACTTCGTCATCGGTAAAATGGTATTTTTTCAGAATGGAACGGCAGTCTGCGATAATGGCATTATCCTGCAGATCCTCTTCCAGTGTACATGTTTTTACCACGCTGTCAGCCATCGGTATCCACTCTTTCTTCCGGCAGCGGTCAATAAACAAGCCGACGTACAGTTTACTGCGCCGGCTTACTGTCTTCTCTCTTCTCTTTTTTCTTTCTTGTTGTCAGGATCAGAAGGATGCCTGCGGTCGTGCAGATCAGGTCCCGTATCCGGTAGATCAGCCCGCCCATCAGACCGGTCTCGGAGCTGATTCCCAGAATATCCAGGGCAATGGCCATGCCCCCCTCCCGGGTGCCGGCCTGCATGGGCACCATGAACAGAAGGTTTCCGATGAGCGAGGCCAGGCTTAAGATAAGGATCGCTCCGCTGATATGTACGTTCGTGCCCAGGTAGAGGAAAATCAGGAAGTATTCCATGCCCTCCAGAAGCCGGGCGCCGTATTCCAGAAGGATCACTTTGTAAACCGTTCTTTTGTCTCCGTGGAATTCGGCATAGCAGCGGTCGACCTCCGTAAACAGCTCCGCTCTTTTCTCCGCAATCGCCTTTGCTTTTTTTCCCACCAGCGGCAGCTTGGAGAAGAAATGGAAAGCAGGGGTCACCAGCGCTTTGTGGCGGAAAGCAAAGAAATAGATGCAGATCGCCAGCAGGATCAGGGCCGATACGATCAGCAGGATCGTAACAAATTTCTCGCCCGGACACCCCATAAAGAAATACAAAAGAGCCCCGGTCAGCCACAGCAGCACGTGTCCGATCACGTACATCAGGCTGAAGCTGATCGTCGAGGAGGTGGCCTTCTCCGTGGTCATGTACTTCTTCAGTTCAAGGATACGGTACGGTTCTCCGCCGACGAGGCCCGCCGGCGTAACATTGTTGAGCGCAAACCCGGTCATACACAGCCGGTACAGAGAGATCCGGCTGATCCCCGCCCCCGCTTCGCCCATGACGAGCCGGAATGCCCGGGCATGGATCGCATAAATCAGCGCCCAAAGCGCAAGCAGCCCTCCCAAAAGGAGAAGGAGCTTCGGCGTAAAGTATTCCTGCCAGTCCACTTTATCCGGATTGGCTTTTAACGCGAGCCAGACGATGCCGGCCAGGCCTATGAAAAAGAATATTCCTTTATAATGCTTTTTCATGAATCTGTTCTGTCCGCATTCAGACCGCCCGGCCCGTGCCGTCGTGGGCGGATAAGAATTCCCTGTCAATATCTTTGGCGATTGCTTCGTACTTCGCAATCATAACATACTTCACCACTTCCAGGACGATGATAACAAAGGGGAAGAAAAAGGCGTGAAGTCCCAGCATGAGCAAAATGAAGAGCGTCCAGGCTCTCATATTATAGGTAAGCGTGTTGGTCATCTGGATATACCGGCGGCTCCGGGTAATATAGGCAGCGGCCAGGTCTTTCGGGACGAACTCGTCCTTCTCCTCCAGCTTATCCAGCAGGCGCTGGGCGTTCGGCGTATGCTTCTCCTGATCCTTCGTATAGATCAGGTATATATTGCGGTAGATCCTTTCATAAAGCGGACTTCCCTTCGGGAGGGAAGCAAGCTCCTCCTCCAGGTTTTTCACTCTCGCCAGATTGGCCCGGCTGCTTCCTTTCAGGAAGTACAGATGCAGCCCCCGGTAATAGTCTCCCATCCGCGCCTGGCTGGCATGGCAGTACATTGCCACGATGATAACGATCCAGATATAAAAAGACCACGGGGTCCCGGTGAAGGGGATGTTCTCCTTCATCATTCTGAGCCCCAGCACGATATAGATCGCGAGGAAATTGGTGATATCCACGGTCCCGTCCAGAACTCTTCCCAGCTGGCTGCTGGTATGGGTGAGCCTGGCGATCTGGCCGTCGCAGCAGTCCAGCACCGCCGCGAATACCACGAGAGCGATGCCCAGCAGATTGATCCATCTGTTCTGCGGATAGAAAAGGATACTGCCCCCGACGCCGAAAAAGAGAGACAGAAGCGTCACGGCATTGGCGGACCAGCCTGCCTTGATAAACATGTGGGACAGGCGGATGGCGAGGGGATGATAAAGGATGACGTCCACCGGATCGTCGGTATCCCCGGATTTCCGGGACGCTTTTTCCTCTTCTGTCTCCAGCCACGGGGCAATTTCTCCCACTATGGTCTTTTCCGTAACTTCGTCTTCTTTTTCTTTTGGATACATAGCCATGTTGCTTTCAACCATCCATGTAAAAAATAACCCTTATATATTACCATATCTGTCAAAATTGTAAAGCATTTTATAAAAGAACAGACTGATCCGAAGAATCAGTCCGTTCTTTTCCGTGTATCATCGCGCCGGTACGTATTCGCGTCAGTCCTGTTTGATATGAACGTCCATCTGCTGATACGGGACCTTGATGCCCGCCGCATCCAGCGCCCGCTTGCCGTTCTCAAGCAGATAATAATACACATTCCCCCAGTCTTCCGCATTGGCCCAGGCCCTGACAAGGACAATGATACCCGTTTCCGTACACTGGGTGATCAGCACCCAGGGCGACGGATCTTCCAGGACCTTTTCTCCCTTTCTCGCCATATTCAGAAGCACTTCTCGCACCTTGTCCATATCGCTGTTGTAGCTTACAGTAAAGGAAGCTTCCACACGCGACGTGCCTTCCCGGGAATAGTTGACGATCGCCGTATTCGTCAGATTGCTGTTCGGGAGGCTGATGAGGGAATTATCAAGTGTCTTGATCTCGGTATAGAACGCACCGATATTTTTGACGATGCCCCTGTACTCCCCGATCTTGACATATTCCCCGACCTTGATAGGCTTCAGGATCAGAAGCGTCACGCCGCCGACCAGATTGCCCAGGGCGCCCTGCATGCCCAGGCTGATCGCCACGCCGGCGGAGGCAAAGAGGGTAATGACCGAGGTCAGCGGGATCCCGATGACGCTGGCCGTCGAAATGACGACGATCACGATCAGGAGCAGCTTGATCGCGTTGATGAAAAAGGACTGCAGCGACGGATCAAGCCTGGCGATAACCTTGCTGCGCCGCAGGAATTTAACAAACCAGTGGACCAGGAAAAGCCCTACGACAAGGATGAGGATCCCCTTAAGCAGATCGACGCCTGCTGTGGTTATAAACGATTTGATCTTTTCAACATCCATGTTGTTCCCCTCTGCAAAGTTTTTCAAAACTTTCTTTCTCTGACATAACCGCAGTATAGCATCGAATCCTACGTATCGCAAGGACTAGTGATTGGAATATGCTTACGTCAGACAACTTTTAAACAATTAAATCATCTCTCTTCGCTATGGAGTCATCAAACACTGATCTGTGGTTTTCTGCCGCCGGTACTTTTATCGGAAAAACCGATAGAAATCTGATCCAGTTCTCCAGATTCAAGAATATGAGAAATGTTCTTGCTAAAGCTGTCAAAAGTCAAGTTCAATAAAGTCACAGAAAGAATAAATGACTATTTTAAATCGCCCTTTGGCTTTATTAAGGCTTTCGCCGGATGTACCTGCGCCGGTCGTTTCTGCAGATTCTCTCCGGACAGGAAAGGGCCTTGCGCCATTTTAAAGTGCTGTTACAAATCCGGCGGCGGGGTTGATCCCCGCCGCCTTGTTTCCGTATTCTTACCGCTTCTTGCAGGTCGTATCGCCCATCATCAGGCAGCCGTCGCCGAATTTTACCTTGAGCATGCCGCCCTTGCGGCCGAATTCGTCTTCCCCGATGGGATAGAGGCGGAAGCTCAGCGCATCGCCGTCCTCGTCGATGGCGTTGGCATGAAGCTCGCCGTCCTTCAGGAAGACCTCGTCGACGATGAAATCGGCGTCCTCGGGATGCTCGTACTTTCCGCAGAAGCTTTCCCACTTCGACCTGTCGGGGTCCTTGAGCGTGATATCCTCGATGGATCTTACCGGCTCCGGCTCCTTGTCCCTTGCGACGGCTTCCATGCCGTCCCAGTAGCCTCCATGTGCTCTGACGTCCCGGAAGTCCCGGCAGCTGAGGATCACAAGCGTCCTGTCCGCGTCGATGAAACGCTCGAACCAGGTGGTGACGCCCGGCATACCGCCGCTGTGACTGACGACGAGACCGTACGCCTCTTCCTGTCCGACAGCCCAGCCGAAGCCGTAGCCCAGCCCGTCGTCCTCATCATAAACAGCGTTTTCGCCGTTATTCAGCTTTCCGGGAGTGTACATGAGTTTCTGCTCTTCCGCCGTGAGCACCCTGCCCTCGCGCAGCGCCTTGTCCCAGCGAAGCATATCGAAGATATTGGTATACACATAGTCGTCGCCGTTCAGGCCGTCGAAGGCGACTACCTCTCCGACCTCTTCGGAGTCCACGTCGGCCACGCATTTGTCGCCATCGTACACCGTCGCCTGGGCATAGTTTTCAAACGGAACCCCGTCCCTGCGGATATGACAGCAGCGGGTGGCGGTCATGCCGGCGGGCTCGAAGATATTTTTCTGCAGGAACGCCTCATAGGGCATACCGGAGAGCCGCTCCACCAGCAGCGCCAACAGATTGTAGCCGGTGTTGGAGTAATGCAGACCCTCCCCCGGGGCGAAGTACGGTTTCGCCTTGGTCTCAAGAAGGAAGCGCAGGATCTCGTCGTTGCCCGGGACCCGCTTTTCTTCCTTCCAGATCCTGATGAACCAGTCCCCATCGTCAAAGTAGTCGGGAATTCCGCTCGTGTGGTTCAGCAGATGGCGCACCGTCACGCCCTCGTATGCGCTAAGCTCCGGGAAATACTTTGTGATCCTGTCCTCCAGGCCGAGCAGCCCCTGCCGCATCATCAGCATGACCGCCGCCGCCGTGAACGTCTTGCTGACCGAAGCCAGCTGGAAAATGGAGTCCTCCGTGATCGGAAGCCGGTCTTCGGGATCCCGGAAGCCGAGGGCTCCCTTACTGACGATCTCGCCGTTTTCCGCATAAAGCCACGCCCCATT
>JAFRZE010000069.1 GCA_017442735.1 Bacillota bacterium | reverse complement strand
GCGAGACCGATCTTTACAAGCTCCGTCGGCGTGGTCCAAAGACCGGCCGCCGCGTGCTCGGGATAATAGTGATAGCCGTGCGCGGGATCTTCCTTTTCCGAAAGCCTGCCTCCGAAGGCTGCGTTGGCAACCAGTTCTTCGTCGAGCGGCTGGAAGAATCCTGTGCGCTTCAGCCCGAGAGGTTCGGCTACTTCCTTCTGAAAAGCCTCACGAAGCGTTTTCCCCGTGATCCGCGTAAACGCAAGCTCGGCCAGCACATAGCCGCCGCCCGAGTACATGTGCTGCTTGCCGTAAGGACGGATCCTTTTTAGCTTCGGCGTGATACCCTTGCCGTTCAGCACGTCTTCTAAAGAGAGCGGTTCATGATCCGCCCGGTAGCCGGGGAATCCATGCAGGTTGAAGCCCGCCGTGTGGCTTAAAAGCGCTGCGAAGCTCATCGGGCCCTTCCTGACATATTCAGGCACGACGCCTGAGATATCCGCGTCCAGGTCGATCAGCCCCTTGTCTACATACCTTAAGAGGGTCAGCACGAACATCGGCTTGCTGACAGAGCCTGCCTGGAACAGCATTTCCCGGTTCACCGGGAAGTCCTGCCCGTATCTGCCGCTTCCGGCGCAGTAGGTCTCGAACTCATCTTCATGTGCGATCGCCATGCTCACGCCATAGCCGTTTTTCTCCCTGACCTTCAGCCGCTCCTTCACGTCGACGCCGTACCAGAGGAACCGGTCCTGCTCTTTTTTGCTTTTCTTTTTAAGCCACAGTCTCAAAACGGCCTCGCCGTAGTCGATGCACCCGGTATCCCGGAAGCCTGCCTTGCGGTACACGTGCAGGCCGCACTCGTTTTCGGGATCCGTGGAAAGCAGGATCCGGTCCGCCCCGAGGCCGCGGAAATAGCGGATGATCTCCTGAAGCGCCGCCTGGCCGTAACCCTTGCCCTGTTCATTTTGGTCGATCATGAAGCGCCAGAGATAGTATCTGTCATCCTCGTCCTCGTCCTCCGGATTCACCGCAAACATGCAGAATCCGACCAGCCGGCCGTCTGCATGGATCGCGAACGGGCGCGCAACGCCGGGAACCTCCCGGTTAGCTTCCGCCGCATGCCTGAGCGACGCTTCGTTTGTCGCGACGAAGGGCTGATCCTTACGTACGGAAAGGGCTAAAACAGCCTCTCTGTTATCATCATTTACAGGTTCCAGTCTGATTATCATAATTGTTATTCTCCTTGAATAACCGCTGGCGCATTCTCGTGACTTCAGTCGTGAGTAAGCCAGCCTGAAGCGCTGTATATTTCCCGAAGAAACCTGAGGAGTTCTTCACGAGCGTATCGGAAATATACGGTGCTTTTTCCATTATCACTGCTCTTTGCGAGGAATACAAATCACCTGTGGGTGGAATGTGACAATAAAAAAGAAAAACCAAGCATGACATTCTTATTATCTTATGATATAATATACGTATGGAAAACATGGACAATATCAGAAACAACGATTTAACACATGGTAGAGGATACGTGTATTCTCTCCAGTACCATATCGTCTGGTGCACGAAGTACAGGAGAAAAGTGCTGAAGGACGGCGCGGATTCCGACTGCAAAGAGATGCTTCAGTCCATAGCGGACGAGTATCGGTTTGAGATCACCGCAATGGAGGTCATGCCCGACCATATCCACCTGCTGGTCGACGCAACGCCCCAGTTCTTCATACCGGATATGGTCAAGATCATGAAGGGCGGTATCGCGAGGAGACTGTTCCGGAGGCATCCGGAGATGAAGAAGCAGCTGTGGGGCGGTCATCTCTGGAACCCGTCCTACTGTGCCGTCACTGACAGTGAAAGAAGCCCGGAAATGGTGGAAGAGTATATCGAAAGCCAGAAAGAAAAGGAATGGGGCGGACGCGGGAGACCTCCCCGGGATCTGGAACGGCTGCAGGCATACCACAGAGAGATCACAGGGCTCGAAAAGTCTTACGAACAGGATCAGTGATCCGCGGATCCAAAGAATGACGGAAGGGAGGCTCGGCATGAAGACGGGCGTGATGTACAGTCAGAAGATCAGTCGCTGCAGTCAGATCTTCCGTGCGACCGTGGACGCCTACCGGGCTGCCGTGGAATACTTCATATCCGTATGCATGAAGGAATGGGACCGCCTGTCCGCGCTGCCGTCACCGACATACCGGATGAACGCGCTCGAAACTATGACGCATATGACGGCCAGGCGCCCTTTCGTGCCGTATGACTTCGATCATGCGGACAGAAGGTTCTATAAGTTCCCGAGCTATCTAAGGCGTGCCGCGTGCATGGAGGCCATCGGGAAGGTGTCGTCCTGGAAAAGCAGCCTGGCGAACTGGGAGAAGACGAACAGCGGACG
>JAFRZE010000068.1 GCA_017442735.1 Bacillota bacterium | reverse complement strand
TAGCTTTGATGGGAAGACGCTTCTAGAATATCCGCAAGCCAAAACGCTTGAGAATTATAAGATTCCTGATGGTGTTACTAAAATCTCAAAAAATGCCTTTGCCAGTGTTGTTGCGTTGAAGTCTGTAGCAATTCCTGAATCAGTAGATGCAATTGAAGATGGTGCTTTTTCGAAATGCAGAAACTTGGAAATCGTTTCAATGCCTGAAAAGGTCTCAACATTCGGAAGTGCGTTTGATGAATGTGCATCACTGAAGGAAATCGTTGTGCCGAAAGGGGTTACTGAACTTCCGAGTGGGTGTTTTGCTGGCTGTAAATCCTTGGCTAAGGTTAACTTACCAAATGGACTGAAGAAAATCGGATTCCAGGCGTTTATGGATTGCGAAAATCTTTCTGAGATCAACGTTCCTGCTTCTGTACGTGGTATCGGAGAAAAAGCATTTAAGGGTTGTAAGGCATTGAAGGATATCACTATTTCGAGAAGCACAACAGGAATTGGGTGGGGCGTCTTCAGAGAATGTGAAAATTTGACAATTCACACTCCAGCTGGAAGCAAAATGTACACTTACGCCAAAACTGAAAAAATAAGGATTGAAGAAATGATCGAATCTTCCGACGAAGAAGTCGTTCCTAAAAGCAAACCTAAAAAGGCACCAAGAAAAGAAATAGTTCCTTCATGTTGGAAACTTCAAGATGGCTGGTTAGAGAGGTATACAGGAAAAGACCGGGAACTAATTATTCCAGCGGAGATCGGCAGTAAAATGGTCAAAGGACTTGGAGGGTCTCTCTTCGAAGATAATAAGCTGTTGGAGAAGGTGGTCATTTCAGAGGGTATAGAGCAGATTTACGATAATGTTTTCCGCGGCTGCACATCACTTTCTGAGATTTCATTTCCTAAGAGTCTCAATGATGTCGGAAATAACTACTCTATGAATGGATATCCTTCTGGAGACACTCCGTTCCATGGAACGCCTTGGGAGAAAAATGCAGGGGAAATGATCATTGCAGGAACCGTGCTTGTCCGATATTTGGGAAAAGAAGAAACCATAGAAATACCGGAAGGGGTCCGTGTCATCGGAGAGCTAGCTTTTGTAAAGAACAAAAACATAAAGTCGGTACATCTTCCTTCAACAGTAGAGGTGATTCGCAGAGCAGCATTTGAAGGATGCAACCATTTGGAGGAGATCCTTCTTCCGGAGGGAGTCACTACAATCGAAGGTGGCGCATTCAGCGAATGCAAACGGCTAAAAGAGGTTGTATTACCGGAATCGCTTAAATCTTTCGGCGATGACTATGGTGGTGCAGTGTTTAACGGCTGCACAGGCATGAAGAAACTGGTGTTAAAGGGAAACAATCCTTGTGTTATGCCAGGTCAGCTATTTGGCTGTGATTTTGAGATAGAATTGTCACGGTCGGAGTCGGACTCCCAAGCAAATGATAAGATGCAAGATTTCTCTTCGACAGAAATTGGAGAAATTGTACGTTTGGGTCAATGTTCAGAACCGATAGAGTGGATTGTTTTGAAAAAAGAAGAAGATCGTGTGTTGCTTTTGGCAAAGGATGCTGTGGAGTCAGCAAGGTATCAAAATAGATCTTCTCAGGACAAGCACTGTACTTGGGAGAAAAGCCAGATTCGTTCTTGGCTCAATGGGCCTTTTTATTCCATGATATTCAGTAACGAGGAAAAACAAAAGATCTTGCTTACCGCAAATCAGACGAAAGCTAACACAAAAAGCGGAGTAACTGGCGGGAAGGATACAATGGATAAGGTTTTTCTGCTCAGCGAACAAGAAGTCAAACAGTTTGTTCCAAAGGAAAAAAGAGCTTGCAGATGCCGCCATATTGACTGCTGGTGGACCAGAACGCCATCGGAAGATGGAACGCAAGGTGTTGTGGTACGTTCAAACGGGAATTTTGCACAAGATCCTAATTCTTCCATTAATAATTTTTCCATTTGGAAAGAAGCAGGGATCCGCCCAGCTTGTTGGGTCAAGCTTTAAATTGGATTTACTACTAGAATTACTGGTTGATTTGACATATCCAAGGGTTTTTGCGAGACATAGGTGCAATACCGGAAGAAGAAAAAGAATATTTGGAGAGATGGTTTGATTGGTACTTCTAATACGTCTATAAATTAAAAGAGCAGAAACATTAGTCAGGTTTTTGAAGATGCGGAAAAAGATAAATAGAATAAGTATTACTCATTAAAAGAACAAATGAAGGAGGGATTATTGATTAACCAACTTTAGTAATTTTGCCAACAAAATTGCCAACAAAACAAGGAGTGATGCTCAGGAAATCCTTTCTTTAAGCGGTTTTCAGGGTTTTAGAAGGAAATTCAAATCCCTCCTTCTCCGCTCATGAATTGTTTTGGAATCCGCTTAAGCAGCGGGTTCTTTTTTTATCCCTTTGTGTTACAAATCGTACAATCAGTGTTACACTTTTTCGAAAATAGCCCGGTTTAGTTCAAAATGGCATTGAGTTGATGGGTCAGCTGATCCCGCCGGGTGGTTGAATATCCGGAATGATTTGAATATAAGAAAATGAAGGTTGCGCGCTTATCTTGAGAGCAGGCTGAAAAGAGTATGCCGGGCAGAACAAAAACATGCCGATCTGACATCCATTTTCGGAAAATCAAAGGCGAGAACTGCTGAGAATCCTTGAGAACAAATGGGGGCATTTGTTCTCAAAAAGCGGGGCCCCAAATAACCGTTGACAATAGGTCGGTCGGCCGATATAATGGCAATGGGAGGTGAGAGCCATGAATCTTCAGACAGTTTTAGACAGAAAGGGAATGACCAGGTATCACTTGTCGAAAATCAGCGGAGTTCCGAAAACCACAGTGCTCGATATCTGCTCCGGTAAAAGTTCCATTGAAGCATGCACCGCCAAGACAGTCATGCTACTGGCAAATGCACTGGATTGCAGCATGGAAGAGTTAATGAAACTCGACTCTTCAAATTATCATCCGCAGACAGGAATGCCAAAGGATGAGACCCACTACGAGCGGAATCTTCCGTCTTATCTTCAACTCTCTATTAACCAGATGCAGCAATCCTGGGAGCATCTTGATACAGGGAAAAAGGATCTTCATTGGGACCTTAACTGGAGTGAACTGAATGCCGATATCAATGCAGCAGAATCGAATCAGGAAATTTCTGCCGACCAGGCCTGGTACCTGCGGGATAAATATTTGCGGATGGAAAGGAATAGCTAATAATGATCGATTTTACAAACCTGCCACGCCGCAATAAAACTTATGGTGGCGCTAACGGCAACAAGATCTCCGTGATTTACGAAAATCAATTGTATATAATCAGCTAAATTAATTCAATCAGCAACGAGGGAGAAATCTATGGATCCAGAAATTGAACAAGCATTACAACAGGAAGTCAACCGATATAATCTGGTCCAACAGCAGAAACAGCTGAACCAGAGAAGGATCGATCGGTACAAAAGAAAGTGCAGCGAGATCCTCGGACAGAGAATGATGGATGTTCCGCATGACAGCGATGATCACAAAGAGTGCACATTCCTCATGAACGCCTTGAACAACGGATGGCTCGTTTCCGATCTTCCAGCGCTCAAGAACTACTATGAATCTGTCCAGAAAGCGCCTCAGGGAGAGTATAAAAAAGAAGGGGAATCCAATCTTTATATCATCGCTTCCTACAAGGTCGACAAGCTCGCCGACAGACTGACCTTGCTGTACAATGTCAACAACAACATGTACAACATCAAGAGCCGCGATTCCAAGGATCCCGTGTACACCAATGCCTTTAACACCACGAATGATCTTCTGTATAACCATGCCGTTTATCCCATAGAGTACCCGGATGATCCCGATTTCGCCTATGTTGCCGGAAAAGACGATCTTTCCAACGGCGTCAGCTACGGAGAGATCAGCAAAAACAACTACGATCACTATTACAAAGTCCAGCAGGAACGCAGACGAACCAACGAATACTATTATATCCCCGAGGATGAACATCCCTGGAACACGGAATTCGCCGAGCGGTTTGAGAACGGATGGTGGCACCAGAATCTGGGCGGTATTACAAAAAAGACCAGCATAAGCATCAGGAAGGCTTTCGGTTCCGATATCTATGACGAGATCTACGAGATGGGCCGGGGCAAGACAGAAGATCGCAAGGTCAAGCTGCATCACTCCCTGGGAACCAAATTCCAGAAGCAGGGACATGAGGTCCTGGAGCTGGAATTTGCCGGCACCAGGGGAAAAGATGTCGTCAGAGAGCACAAAGACCGCCACGGCGGGATCGATGTTTCCAATATGTCGCCCGACGGGATCCGGGAGAAGTATGGAACGCCGGTGCCAAAGCCCGGCAAAACGAACGAAGTCTTCGACTATATCCGGAAGAAGGAACGGACCATCAACGTAGCGGGCGAACCCGTTGAGAAGGTCCGCTACACCTTTGGCGGTCCTCCCGTACTGAACTTCGGAGAATACAGTGTACAGAACTCACGAGACAACGCCGCCCGTCTCACCACAGAGTTTTTGAAGACACGCTTCGAAGAATGGATCAAAGGAAAAGCCCCTACGCCGATCCACATCGAGCTTTCCGGACACAGCCGCGGAGCGGTTACTGCAGGGCAGGCCGTCATCAAGATAGATGAGTGGATCTCCAAATATATCGATGAGCATCCCCAGGCAGCCAATTTCAAGGATTTTATCAACTATGATCTCATCCTTCGGGATCCGGTCCCGGGTCTCGGGACCAACCGGACCATCGGTGACTGCGATCTGAGAAAGATCAAGAACGTCAACTGTACGGTCATCGCTTCCCTAGGCATTCAGGGTCCCGACGATATCTTCCCGCTGCAGCACGTGAGAGGATCAAAGAAACTGATCCTGAACACGATGGAACATCAGATGGATATCTCCGAAACAGACGAATCCCAGAAGAATCTCATCGGCAACGACAAGGAAGGACACATGGTGAGTTACTACGATTCCGAGACCGGGGAGATGCACCGGGGGACCGGCATGAGCGAGCTGCCGGACGGGATCTATGTCGCCGACGAAAAATACAGACTTGTCAGAGTCACCAGCTACAGTCAGGTGAACGAGCTGTATAATGCCGCCTTTGATAACGGCACGCCTCAGGCGATCCGTACCAGACGGATCCAGAAAATGTGCCGCGACTGGTTCTGTGAGAACGAACTGCAGATGAGTTTCCCGGATGAGAAGACCCGTAAGGCGGAAGAGGCCAAGGCTGCCGGCATCAAGGACAAGCTGCTCAGCATGAACGTCAAACGTCTGAGGGGCGTAAAGGAAGAACTTCGGATGGTCGATCATATCAAATCTCAGCCCAATATTCCCAAGGAAGCCATTATCGAAGCCAACAAGATCCTGATCAAAGCCTGCCGAGATTACATGAAGGATACGAAGATGCCGGCGAAAGGCGTCAGCGCTGAGAAGCTCGGCATGGTGGGGGATATGCTCAGTTTCGCCATGAAGGAGAACAATCAGATCTCCAAGGAACTGAACCTTGTGCCGGATAACGATCCCCGGAAAGAGCTCGATGAAAAGATCCGCCTGCAGAAGGAACGTCTGGAAAAGAGGCCAGGCTATCTCGAGAACAAACAGCACTGGGAAAAGGAGCGGCTGGAAAAGGAAAAAGAAGTCTATTCGATCGTCACGAATACACAGGCATCCTGCAAGGAATATCTTGACAACATGAACCGGCTTCATACATGGAAAAAGAAGGATGCGTCTCTCAAAGCGATCCTGGAAGAAGGATCCAGGCTCGGGTCGAAAACCAGCGTGCGCGAGATGAAAGACTTTCTCAAACGGTTCACCACCATTGCCAAAAAACAGGAATATCCGAGTCTCGTTGCCGCCGGCAAACGGGCGGCGTTCAAGCTGAATCAGCTCTCGTTCAATCTGGGTGAGCCGGACGTGCCGATCGGTGTCAAGGTCCAGAACCGTGAAAATAATATCAAATATCTGAAAAACAAAGAGCAGGAACTGATCAACGAAGCGGCGCCAAAACAGCAGGAGCCTGTTCAGGAAGCAGGCAAAAAGCAGAAGCCTCAGTCGGGCGTCGTGGCGATCTGAGGACAGCCTACGATTGGGTCGCAACTTTTCACTATGTGGAGGTAGACCCCATTGACTGGGAGCTGGGAACAAAATGGTACGCCCAGCTGGGATTTGAAACAGGAAGGGGGCACTGCTATACCTTCGCCGCTATGATGACAGAATTTGCCCGGCTTCTGGGCTATGAAGCCCGTCAGGTGGCCGGCAATCTGATTGGAAACAATCCTTTCCACCATTCCTGGGTCGAGATCGATATCGACGGTACCACGTATGTGCTGGACCCTGAGGTTCAGCAGGAATGGAATCAGGACTGTTACCTGGTGATTTACGGTACCGATGAGGCTATCCCCTACGATGTCGACGCACTGACCTACATGCCGGATGATCCGACTCCGCAGAGCCTGGAGAGGCTGGCGCTTTCGGGTTGGGAGCCGGACGAAACCGAGGAAGAATACGACCCGAATACGGGGTGCTTCGGGGACTGATTTCCATACTCTTAAACGGTGATTATGCACTGCCGTATTTTCGAAAAAGTGTAACACTGATTGTACGATTTGTAATACAAAGGGATAAAAAAAGAACCCGCTGTTTAAGCGGATTCCAAAACAATTCATGAGCAAAGACCAGCAGCTGCTGGGGAGGGATTTGAAGGATTGAAGAGCAATTCTCATACCCTCAAACTTGCTTAGAAAGGGGAAAGTACAGGCATCGTCACCCCCTTTGTAACACACGGTGTAACATCGCACTGTTACTAAATCATATTAATATATAATAATAAAGTAGTATTGATATAATTAAAATAACACTAACTTATCATCGACAAAGAATTCTCTATGTGAAGGGAAAAATACTATGGTTTACGAAAATGATCTTCTAAACCAAAAGGTTGGTAATCAGCGTTATGTATCTACTAAGTAATCAAAGTGAAATGAGTCTGACGATCAAACCTCTGATACCGGAACGAATCGATGATTATTTCGATTTCTTTGACAACCGGGCGTTTTCTGACGGATCTACTTTCTATCCGTGTTATTGCAACGCATTCAACTTAAGCCGGGAACAGATAAACCGCGAGCTCTTTGCCCGGGCGAAAGAAGGTAACGGCAGCACAGAAGAATGGCGGAAGATTCTTCGTGAGTCAGCATGGAGAATGGTTCTTGACGGAAGTGTTCAAGGATATCTGGCCTATGACGGTGAACTGGCTGTGGGGTGGTGCAACGCCAATGACCGGCTGAATTACTACCGGGTCGGCGAATTTGACATGGACAGCATTCCGGAAGACAGTGCACCTTCCGACTGTCCCGGAAGGGGATGGATCAAGTCGATCGTATGCTTTGAGATATCGCCTGCTTACCGGGGCATGGGCATCGCCGGGAAACTGCTGGAGCAGGTCTGCAAAGATGCGGCGGAAGAGGGATATTCCTTTGTAGAAGCTTATCCCATCGATCAGACAGAGAAGCCGGTCCTGGCCTTTACCGGCCCGCTTCGGTTGTATGAGAAGGCCGGTTTCGCAGAATATACAAGGCAAGGCTCCACCATTGTCGTGAGAAAAGCTTTAGGAAAGTAGATTCACTAAAAAAGGCGGCCATGATCACCGGGCTCACGATCATGATCGCCTTTTTTGTTTTCTAAAAGCCCTGGTTGTGATATACTCATACAATAACAGACCGGGACAGAATAAGTTGATGAAGGTAATGAAGATGAGCAGCAATGAGAGAATAAACAGGATCAAAGCCTACTGGAATGAGACATCAGATTCAGAATGGTACAGGTCACTGAGAAACGATGAGAAGATCAGCCGCCTGAAAGAGAAGCCTGAGTCAGCCTTTCATCCTGCTGTGAATGAGATGATCCGTAAATATCTTCCGGATCTGGAAGGGAAGCATATTCTTCTTCCTTCCAGCGGGGATAATCACGCGGCTTTTGCGTTTGCCTTGATGGGCGCTCATGTGACTTCGGCAGATATCAGCGAACGGCAGCTCGAGAATGCGTCAGTTGTTGCCGAAAAGCTGGTGGCTGAATATGATATCAATTACTGCGCGTCTTCTTATGACGAGCTGTTTGACATTCTTAAAAAGTGGTCGAATGAAGATAAAACATGAACAGACTGATTTTACTGGAAGGTCTTCCGGGAACAGGAAAGACCACCAATTCATACAGGCTTTTTGAACAGCTGGTCCGAAACGGCCGGGATGTCCGCTGGCTGCACGAGGTTTCGCAGCCGCATCCCACGCTGTTCTTTTCCGAGTCCTGCCTGACAAAAGAAGAGTACCGCCTTTTCAAAAAGAAATATCCGGAAATCGCCGGAATGCTGGACAGCATCGCCGAGATCAGGGCGACGACGGTTGGGATCGATTATCTGACCGCTTCAAGAAGGATGCCCGGGCAGGAAAAGGAGGTGTGGTATCAGGCGCTTTTGCAATATGATGTAATGGCTTTCCCGCTGGAACGCTATGAACCGGCAGCGATTGAGAAATGGGTATCCTTCGTGAATGCGGCCTTGCAGAACGATACGATTTATATCCTGGACAGCAGCATTTTCCAGTATCAGATCTTTACCTATCTGCTAAGCGGGGCGGATTACCCGAGGCTGTCTCAATTTGTTCACAGCATTATGAAGCTGCTTGAACCTCTGCATCCCGCCTTGATTTATCTGTACCGGGAAAAGACGGAAGATTCTATTACGTTTATGGAAAAACAGCGCGGCATGAAAGACCTGGAATCCACCTGGGAGCGGGACAAAGAAAGGCCTTACTATCAGAACAAGCAGCAGGATGTGACAGCGTTTTTCAATTTTTTGGAGGATTACGCCAACTGGGCTTCCAGGCTTTACGACGAATTGGAATGCGATAAACTCAGAATCGAGATCACCGCGCAGACGTGGGAAGTTTACGAAAAGGAGATGCTCCGCTTCCTTGGAATCGCACATCAGGACGCGCCTTCATACAAAGCCAAGGACGGGACGTTTGTAAACGGCGCGGCAGGAGCTTTTTTCTCCATCAAAGATGGTATCCTGACGGATCCGGAAGGAGTGCGCCGGAGACTGTCTGCCAAATCGCCGACAGAATTCTTTATGGAAGGTTTGCCGGAGATCCTGTGTTTTTGCGACGACGAAACCGCGAAACTTTGCGGACAGCAGATCATCCCCCAATGGTCGGAAACGGGATTAGTCTATACAAGAGAAACTGAGGCAGGCGATAGTATGATCCACAGCCTTGTTTCGCAATGGTATGAAGAAAAACAGAACGTGGAGGAAATGCGCGGGTGGAATCCTGCCCTGAAAACATGGGAACGGGAGGTTATCGATCATTTCCCTTCTGGTGCGAAGGTCCTGGATATCGGCTGCGGCTTGGGAAGAGAAGCCTTTCCGCTGGCCGATCTGGGCTATGATGTGGTGGGAATCGATATTTCAAAAGAAGTGATCTCGCAGGTAAGACAACTGTCCGAAGAAAAGGGATATGGTATTCCGTTTGTTGTTTACGATGGAAAGAACCTGCCTTTCCCGGATGATTCCTTTGACGTGGTACTGATCTGGGCGCAGACCTTCGGCCTTTTATATGGCGAGGCATTCAGGCGGGATTATCTGGCGGAATGCAGCCGTGTTCTGAAATCAGGCGGCCTCTTCAGCTTTTCGGCGCATGACTATGATTACCTGAAGACAAATTATTCCCATTGCCTGGATGGCCGCAAATTCTATCCATACGCCGGTTCGGAGATCTATTGGGAAGCCTTTGAAATACCTGAACTGACACAGTATGCCCGGCAGGCAGGATTTGAAGTGATCCTTTGTGAAAAAGGGAGCATCTACAAGCCGGAGGACGGAACGGTTTTGCATTGCCTGTGCAGGAAGCCACAGGTGGATTAAGGATAGGCAAGCGGAAAACCTGATCCTCCATTTCGTAACGGAAGACGATTTGTCCGAAGTCGCCCGGACATGGCCGGCTGATCATCACCCTCTTTCTGATACCGAGGCACGGGAAGCCATCGTCTATATGATCGGAAACTACGAAAAGAACACGAAAGGCTGTATCTATCATCTTTGCCTCGCAGTCTGCCGCGCGGACGATCCTCACACCTTCATGGGATGGTGAGGACTGGACGGCCGCAGGAATCATACGGAGCCCGAAATCTTCATCCTGCTGGATGAGCCATACCGCGGCAAAGGATACGGCACTCTGTGCGTGAAAGAATTGGTGAGGATCGCAGCGGAAGACTATGTGCTTTCCTGAGGCAAGCTGAATTACAAGAAAGAACTGCCGTACAGGCTCAGGAGGTGACCATGCATCACAACTTTCTCTTCGATCTTGATCAGACATTGCTGGATTTTCATGCGTCGGAGTATAAAGCGCTCGGGATCGTTCTGAAATCAAACGGTCTTTCATTTTCTGATGAGATTTACCAGGCATTTAAGGCCTGCAACAAATCCCTCTGGCTGGAACTAGAAAAAGGAACTCTTTCTCGGACAGAGCTCTTTACAAGGAGATTTCAGTACATCTTCCAGCGATGCGGGGCAGATACTTCAACGCTTGATCTCCTGAGAATCAACGATGATTTCATCCGAACGATGTCTTTGAATGGCGTGCTGATGGACGGGGCACTGGAATTTGTGACGAAGGTGAAGGCAAACATACCTGGCGCAAGGATCTACATCGCGTCCAACGGCGCGACCGTGAACGCAAAAGGCAGGATTGCTTCCACAGGTCTTGATCGGTATATCGATGATCTGTTCATCAGCGAAGACATGGGGCTCACAAAGCCCGATGCGGCCTTCTTTGACAAATGTCTGGATCGGATCGGGGAACCCGGGTCGTCATGCATCATGATTGGCGATTCGCTTTCTTCCGATATGCTCGGAGCGAAGAACGCTTCCCTGGATTCCGTATGGTTTATGCCGTCCGGAGATATTGAAAAGCTGATGGCTGAATATGATATCAACTACTGCGCGTCCTCTTATGACGAACTGTTTGATATTCTTAAAAAGTGGTCCGGTTCGGACATGTGAACCAATCAGCAGAAAACATGATACGAGCAAAACCATGAAAAAGAAGATACTTAAAATCGTTCTTGCTGCAGCTATTGTATTTATAGCGTATAACATTATCCTGCTGAATCAGAGTTTTGGAGGAGCGTATGAGTCATATTGAAAAGTATAAAAAGTATTTCACAAAGGAATATCTGATGGGACCCAACTCGTTCAGGCTGCTTGATGAATTGATTCAAAGAAGGCCTGAGAATGTCTGCTTTCACCGAACTTTGGATCTGGGATGCGGTTATGCCCTGACTTCACTGTTTATTGCAAATGAAACGAATGCAGAGCATGTATACGCCTTTGACCTTTGGATCCCGGCAATAGAAAACTACCTGCGGATCCGCGATAATGGTCTGGAGGACAAGATAATTCCAATTCACGGGGATGCCATGGATATGCCCTTTGCACAGGAGTATTTTGATGCTATTATCAGTGTAGATGCATATCATTATTTTGGATGCAAAGAAGGCATATTCACCGAAAAAATATTACCATATGTCAAAAAAGGCGGGTCAGTGTTGATCGTTGTTCCCGGATTAAAAGAACAACCACAAGGCGAACTGAAACAGCTTTTTAAGACATGGGCGGAAGGTGATGATTCAGAACTTTTCAAGACTGCTGCCTGGTGGGAGAATTTGCTGAAAGACGAATGCAAAGACCAATGCAGTATCGAAATAAAAGAAGCAGAGTGTTACGATATTGCCTGGAAGGAATGGTTTGAATCAGGGCATGAATATGGCGTACGTGATAAAGAGTTTTTGGATAAAGGTCTGTATGATATTCTGAATTTCCTTCTGATTTATGTCAGGAAGGAATGATATTGACAGATTTCTGTTTTTTGGGAATGAGGCACTAAAAATGAATGAAGAGTACCTGGTCGAAACAAAAACAATAGATTACAGAACTCGGATTATCCGGGAAAAGGTATTGGAACTCAGGAACGGTACAGAATCGACGATAGTTTCTCGGAAAGCAAGTGAAGTGCTGGAGAACAAAACCGGTATCTGCTGGACGAAATCATGCCTTCTGGCTGCACTGTTAAGAGCCAATGGAATTCCGTCCGGAATCAGCTATCAGTTGTTAACACGGGCAGACAATGATGATAGCGAAGGTTATATTGAAAACATATTAGACGTCACGACGGATTTCGAGTTGAATTAATACTTTGCAAGTATCTGTATATGGTTGGGATTGATAAGAGATATGAAAAGAAAACGAAAAGCAGTGACAGTCGCAGTATGTGTAATCTTAGTGTTGGGTATCATAACACTTATAGTTTTTCCGCCAAGTAAGGGAGAGGTTTCTGCATATAAAGATGCAAACGGAAATACTCCTGACGGAAGCTTTGCAGAAAAAGTATTCGTTGACGTTGATGGATTTCAAATTGGAGCAATCCTTCTTGGTCAAAATAAAGAAAATCCGGTACTGATGATATGTGGAGGGGGACCTGGTATACCGCAGTATCTTGTCGAATATCTGTATCCTTCTGTTTTATCCGAATATTTTACCGTGTGCTATTGGGATTACAGAGGAACGGGGCTATCATTTGATTCTGCCATTGATCCGGAAGAGATGACAACTGAAAGGTATATAACAGATGCCTTAGCAGTTACGGATTATCTTTGTGAAAGGTTTGGACAGGAAAAAATCTATATTATGGGCCATTCCTTTGGCACATATTTAGCATTAGAAACGGTATCGCAGTATCCGGACAAATTCATTGCTTATATTGCTATGTCACAGGTCTGCAATCAAAAGCAGTCGGAGTATCTTGCCTATGATTACATGAGGGATCGATATGTGCAGGCGGATAATAGCAAAATGGTGAAAAGATTTGATGAATGTCCGATCAGAGAATCTGATGAAATGTATGAAAAGTATTTTTCTTCATCACTTCGGGATAAGGCCATGCATGAGTTGGGAGTCGGAACAACACGAGATATGAAGTCCGTGATTTCAGGCCTTTTCTTTCCAAGTTTACGATGTACATCCTATACGCAAAGAGAGAGGATCAATCTTTGGCGTGGGAAGGCAAACTCAAAAGAATTTGAAGTCACAAAAGAAAGTATCAACTTTAATGCCTTCAACGATATTAAGACCATAGACATTCCGATTTATTTCATTGTGGGTAAATATGACTGTACATGTATGGCTTCACTGCAGGAAGAATACTATGAGGTCATAGGGGCGCCGAAAAAAGAATTATACTTGTTTGAAAACTCGGCTCATAGTCCATTATATGAAGAGCCGGAAAGAGCAAGACAGGTTTTGGAAGAAATATTAAATCATTAATCCAAAGTGGCAGCTTTCGGTTTGCTGAGGTAAATTGCTGGCATACCAATCGACCATTCTTTTGGGAAAACAGTGGCCTTCACGAAGGAGAGTATTTAATGAAAGATGAAAAAAATAAGATAAGAAAGCATCTCCCGGAAGATATCAGAGATGAGGACATCGATATTTTTGAGGCTTAATATGGAAATCAAAGAATACAAAAATTATAAAGAAGATGAAATCCTGCGCCTTTATTCAGAAGTTGGATGGACGGCGTATACAGAAAATATGACGGCACTTCGCTGTGGTTATGAACATTCATTGCTGGTGCTGGCGGCGTATGAGGGTGATGATCTGATCGGGATCATTAGAGCTATTGGTGACGGTTTTACTGTAGTATTTATTCAGGACATTCTTGTTTGTCCTGAGAAGCAGAGACAAGGGGTCGGGACAGCTCTGCTAAAAGCTGTACTTGCACGTTATCCCGATGTTCGACAAATTGAATTGGTTACAGACAATACACCAAAAACAGTTGCATTTTACAAATCATTGGGTTTCAGTGAGTTCTCGGAAATGGGCTGCTGCGGATTCATGAGATGTTGAAAAATTCACATTTGTCAGGATTTCGTTAAATCGGGATTCATCGAAGAATAGTCAGGTAATGATATCTGGAAGTAAGACGAGGTTTTACAGACATATTGAAGCTTGTGAAAATGCATCAGTGAGAATAACAGAAATGGAAAAAAGAAAAGCTTTTTGAAGAAGAACTGATCAGTTATTTTCCAATTTGTGGAGATGAGTTAATGAGAATGGAAAATGGCCCTATCTTAGTCAGAGAATTCGTTGAAAGTGATTTGTCACTTATGTTCAAATGGCTGACTGATGATACCGTACTCGAATACTATGAAGGACGTGATGCCAGATTTACGATGGAGACATTGGCAGCTCATTATCAGGAGGAGATTCCCGACGGCTTCAGGGTTATTCTCGAATACAGGAATATGCCTGTTGGGTATGGCCAGGTATACCGGTTGAGCGGAGAATTGTTCAATGAATATGACTATCCTGACGATGGACGAATCGTATTTGCCATGGATCAGTTTATCGGGGAGCCGGACTACTGGAACAAAGGAATCGGTTCGTCTTTTTTGAAAATGATAGCTGATTTTTTGAAAAATGAAAAGGCAGCGGACATAATTCTTCTCGACCCGCACAAGAATAACTACAGAGCGATCAGGGCATACGAGAAAGCCGGATTCAGGATCATCAAATCCCTTCCGGAACATGAACTGTTTGAAGGGAAACAGGAAGATTGCTGGTTGATGGAATTAGTTTTGTGAAGCAGCGTTGTGGAGGTGATCAGAGTTGAAAAAAGAAGGAACATATGTTTTTTCCGCACATATACACGTTGATTCGGAAAGCGGAGGAGGAAGATTAGGTTTTTCCATACGATATCAGGAAAAAGTTTGGAAAAGGCCGGGTAAAAGTCCATGCAACATTTGATGGAATACCATACGACGGCAGTATAGTCAATATGGGAGTTAAAGACGAAAACGGCAACATATGCTACGTGATCGGTGTTTAAAAGCTATCAGAAAACAGCTTGGCAAATCAGATGGCGATATTATTGAATTACAGGTATGGGAGAGATGAATGCCGGTTATATGCCGGTATAGGTGGAGATGAAAGCAAAGAAGACCTGTTTGAAGGAATGACAAAGTGAGGCACTTCATGGACGAACTAATAATAAAACATATATGTCAAGAAACATTTCATAAAGCACCGGCAATGATTGACAGCTGTTCTGTTGGCTTGGCGAATTATGTATTTATCGTTAGCATAGACGGATGCATGTATAGCGTTCGATGTAATACGGAGAGAAATGCATATCAGGATACGATTCGGCTTCTGAAAAAGCTCGCAGATATAGGCATTTCGGTGCCACATGTATTATATAACGGAACTTTCGAACAATATGAGTATGTAATCTTGACTTATATTGAAGGGGAAGAACTTTGGGCAGTTTATGATCAGCTTACAGAAGAAGATAAAAAAGGCCTGGCAAAAGAAATAATCCAAATACAGCGGAAAGTATCTCTTAATCTTTCAGAAGAGATAGAAGGATGGTCGTGGCTGGCATTTATACATGAAACACTCGACGAGGCCAGATTATTAGTTCAAAAAAACGGTTACTTTGATGCAGAAAAAGTGAATCGTGTTGAAAGCCAGATCCCCATATTGCAGGACTATTTTGAAAGAGTTGAAGCAACTCCATATTTAGATGACGTAACGACAAAGAATCTATTAATAAAGGATGGGCACATATCAGGAATAATAGACGTTGATTCGATCGGAATGGGTGATGTGCTGACTTTTGCCGCTTTGACGTATGTGGCACTTCTAAACATGGAGTACGACACAGACTATGTATATTTCATTTTGGATGAAATGAATATTACAGATCTGCAGCGTAAGGCGTTCTGTTTCTATACATTAATGTATTGTGTTTATTTCATGGGAGAACGAGGGACTCAATACAACGATAGAGTCGTCGAAGTGAACCAACGAATAATAGACAGATTAAACATGATTTATGACCAGCTTTGGAATGAATGGATGTCACTTTAAATCGGAATTTGTGAGTATATTTCTTTCTGGGGACCAAATCAAAGGATAATCATAAGAACAAAACCCCAACAACCAGACGTCGTCACCTCGATGGCGTCTTTTTTATTTCCAAAAATCACAGAAAGGAAGGTGATATTCCATGTCCAAACCATGGAAAACAAAAGAAGAACGAATGGCTGAGTTGGAACAGATCACAAACCAGCTGGAGGAAGGACGATATACGGACTGTGTGGATGAACTGATCATCAAAGTCGGGGAAGCGCCTACTAAGAAGTTCAGGGTGCTTGAGCCGGCGGCCAGATAGACAAAGAAATCGTCCTTCCAGACGCATGAAATACTGCAGTTGCTACAGAATTGTTATAATACGATCATAGTTATTCATGAAGGAGAATCTGATGATTGATTATAACAAAGAAAGATATGCGCTTCATTCCCCCTACTGTGGTGGAGAAGATGGTATGGATAAGAAATGCAGCAAATGTGGTGGAAAGCTAATTGAGGGAGTGTTATTGGATGCTTTTAGTCTTCATTCAGTAATCTTTACACCGATGGAAGAGCTGACCAAAATAAAAAAGATCAAAACAGGTGTGATTTGTGATGTTTGTACGCAGTGTGGAAGTATTGAAAATCTTCGCGTAGAAGATCCGTCTCAATTGAGAAAACCAGTATGAAAAGATTCGGTGAGATTCATAAGAAAAACAAGAAAGCAAGAAAAGCTTATTTCAGTCAATTCCGAAACACTTGGGGAAATATCGATCCTGTTTCGAAGGTAATAAGTATCTTTTATTTGGAAATGAATGATGGGAAACTGAAAAAAACCGGATAAAAGGGAAGGATTCCCTCCATCCGGGTCATGCGTTTTGAGAACAAATTTGAGAACAAGGAGACCTGTGATATCCGGGAATCCTTTCTATAAGCGGTTTTCATGGATCGGGGTTACAGTTCAAATCCCTCCTTCTCCGTTTGTAATTATAGTCCGGAAGTCACTGTTTTAAGCGGCTTCCGGGCTATTTTTATACTCCGAAAAGAATCAGTTCCCGATGCACCCCGTATTCGGGTCGTATTCTTCCTCGGTTTCGTCCGGATCCCAACCCGAAAACGCCAGCCGCTCCAGGCTCTGCGGAGTCGGGTCATCCGGCATGTAGGTCAGTGCATCGATATCGTAGGGGATAGCCTCATCGGTACCGTAAATCACCAGGTAACAGTCCAGATTCCATTCCTGCTGAACCTCAGGGTCCAGTACATACGTGGTGCCGTCGATATCGATCTCGACCCAGGAATGGTGGAAGGGATTGTTTCCAATCAGATTGCCGGCCACCTGCCGGGCTTCATAGCCCAGAAGCCGGGCAAATTCGGTCATCATAGCGGCGAAGGTATAACAGTGCCCCCTTCCTGTTTCAAATCCCAGCTGGGCGTACCATTTTGTTCCGAGCTCCCAGTCAATGGGGTCTTCCTCCACATAGTGAAAAGTCGCGACCCAGTCGTAGGCTGTCCGCAGATCCCAGCCGATCTCATCCAGCTTGGCGGCAGCTTCCGGATACAGGGCCCGAAGACTGGCTTCCTGTGTCTTGGGGCGGAGGCCGGACGATTCAGATGTTTCAGACGACTCGGAATCTTTAGACGATTCGGAGACTTTAGACGATTCAGATGCTTCGGATATTTCATAAAGCTGGCTGTCGGCAGCGCTTTCCTCAGCGTCAGTCGATACGTTGGCCGACGCATCCTCTTCCGACTCCGAGGCTGCTTCGGATGCTGACCGGGAAGCCTCTTGGGATGGCTGTGGCTTCGCTGGCTGTACGCCCCGGCAGCCCGCCAGGAGAACAAGGGCGGAGAGAAGTAGCACTCTGCCCATCCAGATAGTAACTTTTTTCACTTACCTTTCCCACTCCCAAAATTCTTTAATATTATTTGACTTCTGATTTAACAACACGAATGTGTCGATTATAGCATAGCTGTCCGGACGATACCACTGGATTCTTATCGCAGGCTGTCGGAAAACAGTTCTCGGCGCCGGATCATCTGGATGAATATGAACTGGATGATGTTGCCAGAATATGCTAGAATAGAGCAATGAAACTATTCGAAAACAAATCGGATTCATGAATCATCGATTATCCGAAAAAACACCTTGTTCTGGAGGCTAATGAATGTCAGACAGATTTATATTTAAACAAGGAATAGGGAACGCCGGTAATTCGTCTCACTGGAAGGCTTGTTTTGATATGCAGGAAGGGCGATATACAGCTGAAATACGTTTTGGCGGCGCCGGCGGGGCATCATACAAGCTCTATGAAATCAACAAGGAAATTTTTGAGCAAATAGGTGCTTTTGAAGAAGATGATTATAAATCAGAACGGCTGATCAGAGAGGGTGGGAGAAAGCTGTATGCATCCATGTTCGATAGAAATATGCCGGGGCTTGATGAGGTAATAGATAGAAACTATAGAAAACTCTGTCCTTGGGCGGAGATAGTAAGCTTTGATGGGAGATAACGAATGATATATGAATATCACATTTGACGACGTCATCCTGGAACGGCAGTTTTAAGACTGAAGAAGGAGAAACAAAATGGAAATATATAATAGTTCTTTGTATGTTAAGTCTGCAGATGAGGATCAAAGAGAGGCCGATGCGTGGCTGCAAAAAGTTGCGCAGCTGGAAAAGCAATACCAAGATGAATTAACAGCCGCCGGCGACGATCCGGAAAAGAAGAGCGCAGTTATTAAGCTGATCGCCGAAGAGGCAGGTATGCCTCCACGACTGGCTATTGGTATGATGAATCGGCCTATCGTGTCTCAGATCAATCATTATTTCAGATACGAAAAGGTGAACGAACCGACTCTCATCCCTACGCCTGCCAACTCATGGACATGTACGATATGCAAGACAGAAAATACCGGTATTTTTTGTACAGTATGCGGAGCAAAACGGCCATGAAAAGATGTGTAAAACTGGCGATTCTGGTCCTGCTCACGGCAGCACTGCTAAGTGGCTGTGTGCCGAAAAGATATTCTGATAGCCAGGAAGAGGCTCTGGTACAGGCCTGCTTGCCTGCCATACAGGAATTTCTGGCGGACCGGTACGGCGAATATGAGCTTGGCGAGTTCTATCTGCTGAAAGGCCTTATTGAGCCGGAAAAGCCTCTGCTCGGGCGCTTTGGGAGTAATGTCGTCAGAGGAAGCTATACCGTCGGCGGGAACACCTGGGAGCTGGTTTATGACAGGGAAACCGGTCGTTTTTATACCAACGAGCTGCTGGAGATGCTCATGAAACAGGAAACGACGCGAATCCTGGGATATCTGGAAGCCGAGCTCCCAAAGGAAGACCTAAGGGAATTCCGGCTGACAGTCCTGGATTTCTATTATCTTGTGCAGTCTCACGATATCGTGATCGACAACAAAAACAATACGGCAGACACCTATGTATATATCAATTCTGTACTGCCGGCAGAGATCACGGAAGAGGACCTGCCGGCATTTGCCGAAGGAGGTTTTGACGGCGGTATCATCAGCCGCATTCGATGTCATTATTACAGTGATAGGAAAAACGCTTTGACAGACGAAGCTTTTCAGACTTTTTTTACCGACAATCCGTCTTATCAGGTAGGACAGTATCTTCTTATTGACAATGACAATCCATCAGCTGTGGAGGAAAGCGCGAGCAGCAGCGAAGCGGATGCACCGTAATAATTCTTGATTTGATGCGCTTATGCGTCTTGATTATTCTTGATTATCTGACAACTTTATATTTTAATCTGATATACGAATCCTGCAGCGGGATACATTCGATCAATTGTAATACTCCAAGCTTGGACAATTCATCGGAAGTGGTCAATGAATTTCCATCGATCAGGGTAGATGTATCTTTTCCGCCGATCAGGACAGGTGCGACAACGATATCCACAAAATCGAGCAGCTTTTCCCTCAGAAGCAGACCGTTCACGGTACCGCCGGACTGGATCGTCAGCCGCTCACAGCCATACTCTTTTTTCAGGCGTTCGAACGCATCTCCAAGAGAAAGGCTGTCCTGAAAAATGATGTGGAGATTATCTGCTTCGACATGAAAGGCCGGATGATCTTTGTTTGACGTTATCAATACGAATTGATCTGACTTTGCGCAGAAGTAGTGTACACCGTGCTCCGTAAGATGACGGTTATCAAGCAATACAAAGGAGACGGGTGTTTTTGAAGGAAACGCCTTCTGATTCACACCCATTTTTTCCTGTACCCGACCGGTATTGAATGACCACAGATCGGTCGTCTGCTCGATTTCATAATACTGGTGAAGACCTTCCTTTAAGCCGTCAATGCCAGGAAAATCCCGGTCGACGTCCAGTTCGTCCGTTGAACCTGTACTGATTTTTCCGTCTACGGAGATCAGCATGAATAATGTGGTGATGGGTCTGTCCATTTTTATCCTCCATCTATCAGACTTTTGACTGGTTGTCCATATCAGAGTATATGACGAAATGATCTCTAAATGTCAAGCTAAATTTAGGGATCTTTTTTGCCCTGGCTGTTCGGTTCCCACATCCGCAGTTTTTTGATTCCGAAAACTGGTAATAATTAACTTGTATCTGAAGTAAATATCTCTTTATCTCTTCTATCCCTTGGCTGGAGGAATGGTTTTGGAGATAATCATTTCAGAATACAGATCATTATCACCATAAATCAGCTTATGAAGAGAAGACAGGGAGATATTTATTACACTATAATGTAAAGTATCTCCGGTTTCAAAAGGGTAAAGAGATAATCGCTCCGGTTTTAGGAACATTATCACCATCAAGAAAAGGGGCCGCAGCTGATATGCTACGGCCTCCTTAATAGATTCGATATTAAGTTTTTCAGACGTTGATCTGCGGAGCATCGTTCTGCTGCTGTGCCTGAACGTCCTGTTTATTTATGACTTCCCAGCCATAGTCGGCCCGATCCATCTCCGGATGAACGAGGGACTGTTTATTGAACTTCGGCTCGTTTTTCAGGGCTTCCATCTTTTGAGGATCTTCCTTAGCCGCTTCGATCATGCCATGGATCTTGTTTACTGCCTGGAAAGATGCGCTTCCGAAATCATCCATATCGAACGTGGGCTGTTGACGGCCCCAGCGGGTACGAACATGATTGGTACGATCAACGATCTGGTTGACACGGTCCTTGACATAGGGACTGACTTCGGAAACGATCTGCATCACATCCATGCACTCGTTGACACGCTCATTTCTGTCCACATCCTTGCTCAGGGCTTTCTTCCCCTTCATATAAGCTTCATCGGCGTTGAAGATGTTCTCCAGCTGCTGATCGTAAGTTTCCGGTTTGCTGAGATCGATATCATCGATCGCGTTGTAGAAGTTCTTCCATTCGGTGGAACGGCCTTTGGTGGGGAACAGGAAGCCGGAGTCCTTGTAGATCTTCAGTTTTTCCAGTGCCTTGCGTTTGCTGTCCGGGTCCGCCGCCTGGAAGGGATGCGTCATGCCATTAATGATATCGGTAGGATTCCCCTCCTTGAACAATTTGATGCAGCGGTCAGGGTTCTTCGCGATCTGCTTGAACATCTGTGATTCTTTCAGTTCGTCGATGGCCTTGTTCATCCGCTGGGCGGAATAAGGCGCGTTTTTGCTTTCATTGACAGAGCAGACCAGAAGTTTAGCCAGCTGTCCAGGTGCCTCTTCCAGCGTAGGGTCTTTCTGCATTTTGATATTTCGGATCTGTCCCTTCCAGGAAGCGCGCGGAGGAATTTCTTCCGCCACTGGCTCAGGCAGATGAAGCTCGGAAATATCCAGATCCAGATAAGTGGAAAGTTTCTTCAGATCCTTGTTGAACAGATTCTCGCCATACTCCGGATCCTCATTCGCTTTCTGTTTAAGGAACTCGTAGTTATCTTTCAGGATCTGAGGCAGGGTAGCCGCGTTGCGAAGCAGCTGTTTCTCGTAATAAGGCTCTTTCCCGACGCCGTTCAGCAGAGTCAGCGTATTTTTCCCGGCGGAAGAAAGCGTTTCCTTGACGTTTGGATCCTGCGCAGTCATTGCCGCAGAACCAAACACTTTGGTCAGGCGAAGGTAAGCGTCATCATCGAAGCGAAGTTTCCTTGAGAAAGCATCCTGCTTGATGATCTTAGGCCAGGAAGTTTGATCGTCTTTGATCTGATCCTGCAGCGTCTGACGGTCTTTGCTGCTTTCGCCCAGGCCCATCGCGGCCATGATCTTGTCACCGCCGCGCATCATGCCTTTATTCCAGAAAGTATTAAACTCCTTATATCCGGCGATGTCATTCAAATCGTCTTTGCAAACATTCTTGAAGTTTTTGAACTGATGAGCCATCAGCACGCCGGGAGCCGCCGCCTCGGAAAGCGCCTGCCGTCCCGCTTCTACGTCCGCTTCGGGGCTGAGAGCCGCGATTTTGATCTTTTGCGCGGCGTTAAGCGTGTCCTGGATAGAGTTATAGAGCGAGCTCACGACGCCCATCTTCTGGTCCAGGGCGGTAACATCTTCTCCAGCCTGAAGGGCGTTTTGCCGCTGGGTCTGATACTTGTTGTACTGTTCATATAATGAACGGTGGAAGGTCACCAGAAGTTCCGCGTCGCCGATCGCCTTACCTTCAGGGGAGATGCCGACCGCCAGTTGCGAAACCAGCTGATGTACGTTGGTGCCCATGGGCAGAGGACTCTGAAAGATGCGCGGCTCGGGTTTTTCCTCTACGAATTCGGTGTTGTTGATGGGACTGAAAACGTTCGGGACCGGAGGCGCATCGGGAACATAACCGGGAATATTGACAAAGGGATCCGGCGCTTCCGGCACATAGTCCGGTGAGAATCGGGGATCATTATAACCGGTCTCTTCCAGAACATCGTCGCCGGTCTTATCGAAATTCTCGTCATTCCACATGCGGTAGAAATCGCGCTGCTGCTGGTTTTCCTGGATCAGATACGGATGGGCTTCCATGTAGGCCTGATAAGCCTTATCAAACTCCTCAGCTGCTTTCGCCGCTTTCTCCAGCGCCGCCTTCTTCGCCGCGGTGGTAGGATAGGTTACCTGCCTGGCTTCTGCGTAAAGCTTTGTTGATGCTTCTTCAAAATCATTCAGTGCTTTTACCATTGGCGCCATAGAATCGTACTGATTTTTGTATACGGTTTTCCAGTCACTGTTGTCCGGTTCCGCCGCGACCTGTTTGCCAAGGTCGTCCAGACGTTTCCGCCAGTTCTTGCTGAACTCGTTGAAAGATCTTGATGGGCCGTTGTTATCGTTGCTGAGTCTAAGGCCAAATCCCTCCAAGGAGTAGTAGGCAGCAATTTTATAATATGAATGTTTTTTCGGCATGATGTATTTCCCTTCTTTTTTTGTTTTTTCCCATTTTATCAGAAAACGGTTGATATGCAATGATTTTCTGCGAGATGGCATATAATCGACATATCCTTACCTGACGGGTTTGGAATCTGCCGGCTTCCCTTTTCTCCCGGATACAAATATGATATACTCAGAAATAAATAAACCGGATAACAGAAGCTATCAAATGAATACAACAAATGAAAGAAAGGGAATCAGGTATATACACACGCGTTTTTAACAAGATGACCGCGGACGATATCCAGGCTTATCTGGATCGGGGCAGCAACACACTGTCTGCCATATCGGCAACTTCCTGGCCTTCGCGGAGAAGAACGGTTCGAGAAGGCGACCCGCGGAGAACAGAAATTAAGAGCGCTGGTCGATAAGATGGATCTTTCCGAGGCCATGAAAGCGCTGGACGAATATCAGGTATATATTGCTGAAATGCAGGAAAAATATCCAAGATTAAAAGGATTATATTGATTCAGTCATCGGACAGAGAATAAGTTTTTAGTACAAGGAGGAATACCGGAAATGAAGATTACAAAAGTGGACGTCATGGCGCTTGAGAAGGACATGGGCTGCGGAGGATCAAGACCGATCATCGTGAAGATCTATACCGACGAGGGAATATACGGGATCGGCGAGGCCGGTGTGGCGATCGGGACCGGATCGCGCGGCGCGTTTGAAGTTTTGAAAGACTTCGCCCCGATGATCAAGGGCATGGATCCGCTGGCCCATGAAACGATCTGGGAAAAGCTCTTTAAGACGTCTTTCTGGGGACAGGGAAACGGCGCGATCATGATGTCCGCGATCAGCGCGGTGGACACAGCCCTTTGGGATATCAAGGGCAAAGCCGCGAACATGCCGCTGTACCAGCTTCTCGGAGGAAAACAGCGGGACAAGCTAAGAGCTTACGCCAGCCAGCTGCAGTTTGGCTGGGGCGTCGATTCCTTTAATCCCGCGGACGCGCTTTCCGATCCCGCGCAATATGCCGAAGCGGCCCTGAAGGCGAAAGAGCAGGGGTATACCGCGATCAAGATCAATTTCCTGCGTTTCGACCGTGCCGGAAAGATCCTCTCTCATCTGGATACGACCGGTCATCTGAGCCGGGAGACCATGAAAACGGCGGAAGCGAGACTGAAAGCCGTTCGTGAAGCAGTCGGCCCGGATATGGATATCCTGATCGAAAATCATGCCATGACCGACGCGAATACAGCTATCCAGTTTGCCAAGATGGCGGAGCCCTATGACATCATGTTCCTGGAAGAAGGCTGCACGCCGCTGAATCCGAGCGTGATGCGGAAGATCGCGGAAAACACCACGATCCCGCTGGCTACGGGAGAAAGAACGTATACCCGATGGGGATTCCTGCCCTTCCTGGAGAACCACAGCCTGTCGCTGATCCAGCCGGATATCGGAAACTGCGGCGGAATCACCGAAGCGAAGAAGATCTGCGATCTGGCTCATATATTCGATGTCGGCGCGCAGATGCATGTCTGCTCCAGCCCGATCAGCGTCGTGATCGCCCTGCACCTGGAAGCTTCAATCCCGAACTTCATCATCCATGAGCACCATATCGCGAACACGACCAGCGGAACCATCGCTGAATGCGTATACGACTATCAGCCTGTGGACGGCTATTTCACTGTTCCGGACCTTCCGGGCATCGGACAGGATATTTCACCGGAAGCGATCAGAAAGGCAGAGATAGTTCATTTTTAATCGAAGAAATTTATTCTTCCCTATCAACAGGAGGAGACATCTGTGGCAACGTATGGTTTTGTGTACGACCAGACCCGATGTATCGGATGCAATGCCTGCCAGATGGCCTGCAAGGACGGGCATGACCTGGAGGCCGGGCTTTTTTTCCGCCGAACGCAGACGCTGGAATACACCGATGATCAGGGCCGCCTGACGATCATGCACTACTCCGGCAGCTGCAATCATTGTCAGGACGCGCCCTGCGTAAAGCATTGTCCCACCGGCGCCATGCATCGCCAGGAAGACGAGACAGTCGCGGTCGATCCGGAAAAATGCATCGGCTGCGGCACATGCACCTGGGTATGCCCCTACGGCGCCCCGAAGGTGAGCCATAAAACAGGCCGGTCCATGAAATGTGATGCCTGCCTGGACAGGAGAAAAGAGGGCAGGGAGCCGCTCTGCGTGGAAGCCTGCCTGACCCACTGCCTGCGGCTGGTGGATCTGGATACCCTGACAGAGGAGGAGAAACAGCTTTATACCAATACGCTGCCGATCCTGCCTTCTCCCGAAAAAACTCATCCGAACCTGCTGATCCTGGCAAAGGAGGCGTCCCGTGGATAAACGATATCTTGTGTTAGGCGCCGGCATTGCCGGTCTCTCAGCGGCCCGCGAGATCCGCTGTCAGGATCCGGAAGCGGCCGTCACGTTGATCGGGGCGGAGTCGGACAGTCCGTACCTTCGCCCGCTGCTCAGCAAAACGGATTTCCGCCGCCTCCAGCGGCAGAAGATGCTTGCTGCCAAAGAAAGCTGGTATGAAGAAAGCGGGATCAGCCTGCTGAAGGGATGCGCGGTGGCTGCCATTGATCCGAAGGCGCACCGGGTCACCCTTTCTGACGGCAGGGGGTTTCCTTACGATAAATGTGTCTACGCCCTGGGCGCGGATTGTTTCGTGCCGCCCATTCCCGGCAGAGAGAAGGAGGGCGTACTCACGCTGCGCGGCACCAAAGACTTCCATAATCTGAGGAAGCGCTGTATGACGGCGAAAGAAGCGGTGTTGATCGGTGGCGGTGTGATAGGCATTGAGATGGCCTGGGAACTGCTGCAGCTGGGTATCCGCTGCACCGTACTGGAGGCCATGCCCCGCCTGATGGCGCGGCAGCTCGATGAGGAATCCGCCGCGCTGCTCAAGGAAAGGATCACGGCTGCCGACTGCGAGTGCTATACCGGCGTGCAGGTAAGCGAGATTACCGGCGAAAGTCAGGCCAGCGGCGTTTCTCTGGCGGATGGTCGGCATTTCCCGGCGGACATCGTCATTCTTTCCACCGGCACGCGCGCGGTGACGGGCCCGGCGAGAGAAGCGGGGCTTATGTGCGAGCGGGGCGTTGTGACGAACGCCGAGCTCGTGACCAGTGACCCTGATATCCTGGCGGCCGGCGACTGCATCCAGTGCGGCGGTCCCAACCCGGGCCTGTGGAACTATGCCCGGATCTCCGGCGAGACGGCCGGCTACAACGCGGTCCACCCAGAGACGCCGAAGACATTTGAGGCGGGGGCATTCCCGCTGATCATGTCGGCCATGGGCATGGGCCTTTTCGCCGTGGGGAACACCACGGAATCAGAGACCGTCACGACCGTCACGAAACGGTGGGAAAACACGAATGTGCCCGGATCCTTCCGCGTCAATCAGAATGAGCGGGGCGCGGAGACCTATGAAAAACGGTTCTACCAGGACGGAAAACTCTGCGGCGCGGTGCTGATCGGCGATATCAGCGGCATGGCAGAGATCCAGGACGAGTTAAAAGGAGGCGGCTGAAATGACAGAAAGAAACGAATGGCAAAAGATCATCGGCCGCTGCGCGGATTTCCTGGAGAGCCGGGAGAAAGCTATGGCGATCTGTGCGTCTTTCCCGGGCTTCGAAGCACATACACGCAGGGATTGGGAGCTGATGTATGACTTCTGCTTCCGCGGGACCGACGCGAATTTCACACCTCCGCTGTGGGCATCGGTCTATATGGGTGAAAAGGCGCTGCTCAACCAGACGACACTGGAGATCATCCGGTTCTATCATCAATGGGGCTATGAGCCTCAGTGGATCGAAGGCAATCCGCCCGACTACCTGGGAGAGCAGCTTCGCTTCCTCGAGTATCTGCTTGGCGCGGAAGGCGGGGACCTGGCGGCACGCGTAGAGGCCGTGGCCGATTTCCTGGACGATTATCTCCTGGAAGGACTGAAGGCCTTAAGTAAGAGCCTGGCGGACTATCCGGACATTTATCCCGGGATCCCGGAACTATTCCGGGAAGCGCTCGGAAAGCTTAGCCTCCATGAGTTCACAGAGGAGGATCTGGGCGGCGCGGGATCCGTGCCGAAGGACCCCATTCCCAATGAGGAAGAACATATCGTCGCCACCGGCGGCATCAATAACTGCGGCGGGATTTGTGTGATCCGGCCCCATGTACAGGAAAACTGCGTGCTGCAGATCGAATCCGACTGCAATCCTTCCCATGCGCCGCAGATCAGAGCGTGTGTCCGCGGCCGCGGCTACCGGAAGACATACCTGAACCCCGACCGGCTGCGATATCCGATGCGCCGGCTCGGCGAGCGGGGAAGCGGAAAATTCGAGCGGATCAGCTGGGAAGAGGCCGTCCGTGAGGTCGCGGATAACATCCTGCGCACCGGCCGCGAGTACGGCCCGGGCAGCCGCTTCGTGCTCTACGGCACCGGCGTATGCGGCATTATGCGGCCCGGTACACTCATGAACCGGCTCCTTGCGCTGGACGGCGGCTATCTGGACGCCTATAATTCCTACAGCTCCGCCTGTGTCACCTATATATCCGATTATGTCTACGGAACGCCGAACGGCGGCAGCAGCGCCTCTACCCAGCTGGACACCAAACTGATGATCCTCTGGGCAGCGAATACGGCGGAGACGATCTTCGGGCCTGAACGTAATTATTATCTTTCCCAGCTGAAACAGAAGGGTGTGAAGATCGTCGCGATAGATCCCCGGCTCAGTCAGACAGCAGTCACCTATGCGGATGACTGGTTCGCGCTGAGACCATCTACCGACGCGGCGCTGGCGGACGCCATGGCTTATGTCATCTTTGAGGAAGGCCTGCAGGATCAGCATTTCATCGACACCTACTGTCTCGGTTTCGACGAGGAACATATGCCGGAAGGCGTACCGGCCGGAGAAAGCTATCACAGCTATCTTTTCGGTGTAAAGGACGGTATCCTGAAAACACCGGAATGGGCAGAGGAGATCACCGGGATCGAAGCACACCGCATCCGGGCTCTGGCCAGAGAATACGCGACGACCAAACCTGCCTGCATTGAAGCGGGCTTCGGCGCCCAGCGCCACGGCAACGGCGAGCAGTCTGCCCGCGCCATGATGATGCTCTCCTGCCTGACCGGCAACGTGGGCGTCAGCGGCGGAAGCAACTGCGCCAACGGGAGCCGGATCGGGGAACATACGCCGATGATGAATTATCTGAACCGGATGCCGAATCCCTATCCGGGCAAGATCCCCACGTTTCTCTGGACGAAGGCTATCGAGCACGGAACCGAGCTCGAGCCGCTGAAAGACGGGATCAAAGGCGTCGAAAAGCTGGATACGAATATCAAAATGCTCTTCTGTATGGCCAGCGATATCCTGATCAATCAGCACAGCAATATCAACGATACGATCCGTATTCTGAAGGACGATCACAAGTGTGAGATGATCGTCTGTTCTGACGTGTTCATGACGCCCAGCGCCCGCTTTGCGGACCTCTTGCTTCCGGCCACCTCCGTATTTGAGGGAGAGAATATGATCAATCCCTGGGCGGGCAGCAACTATTACCTGAAGCACAATCAGGTCGTACGGCCGCTCTTCGGCTGCCGGTTCGAATGGGACTGGCTGAAGGAAGTGGCGGAAAAAGTTGGCGTATATGATGACTTTATCGAAGGAAAGCCTGAAGTCAGCGACTGGCTGAAGGCGAATTATGCCTTTATTCGAGAAAGAGAACCGGAACTGCCCGATTACGAGACCTTCAGCCGGGAGGGCGGCTGGCAGTTCAAAGAACAGATCAAAGCGGTAGGCTTTGAGCAGGAGATCAGGGATCCGGCGAATCATCCCTTCCCGACTCCGTCCGGAAAGATCGAGATTTTTTCCGAAAGACTCTACGATCTTCATCAACCGGACGTGGCCGCGATCCCTCGCTATATGCCTTGTCCGGAAGGTCCGGAGGATCCGCTGAAAGAGAAATACCCGCTGCAGCTGATCGGCTGGCATACCCGGCGCCGCGCGCATTCCATCCATGACAACAACGAATGGCAGGATGAAGTGGAAAAGCCCGGCGTATGGATCCATCCGGCGGACGCGGCCGCACGTGGCATTCAGGACGGCGAGATGACCGAGGTCTATAATGACCGCGGCTGCATCCGGATCCCGGCCATTGTAACACAGCGGATCCGGCAGGGTGTGGCGGCTATCTCCCAGGGTGGCTGGTTCACGCCCGATAAGCAGGGCACTGATATCCGCGGCAGCATCAATGTACTGACGTCCACCGCCTATCCCACACCGATCGCCAAGGGAAACCCCCAGCACACCAATCTGGTGGAGATCCGTAAGGCATAAAGAAGGAGATATCATTGAAACACGAGAAACTGCGGCAGCTGCTTTTCTGGGCTCTTTGCTGCGATCTGGGCCTTTTCGCGAAAAAGCTGATCGCTCCCGCCGCCAATTTGATCACGGACGCGCTCCATATCCCGGGAGGGATCGGGACCAGTTTTTCCCTGCTCTTTCTTGTGATCGGCGCCTGCGTGGTGCCACGGTTCGGCAGCGGCACGCTGATGGGACTGGTGCAGAGCGTGCTGGCAGTGCTTTTCGGAATGACAGGAAGTATGGGGATCCTTGCGCCGATCGGCTATATCATTCCGGGACTGATCATTGATATCGTTCTGTGGGCCGGCAGAAAAAGCTGTCTGGAAAAACAGCTGTCCTGCTGCCTTGCCAACATGTTTTCCGCGGCCGCGGCAGCCCTTACGGCCAACATCATCGTTTTCCGGCTGCGAGGTATCGTCCTCCTGCTATATATGGCAGTCAGCCTCTTTACCGGAGCGGTCTGCGGCCTGGTCGCGGGAAGGGTCGTAAAGCGGCTGGAAAGAATTATCAAAACGCATGAAGCGAAGGAAGTTCAGCAATGAAACAGAAAAAGATCATCCTTCTCATCATTCTGATCCTGGCGGCGGTCGTGGCACTGCTGATGATCCTGCGGCTTACGGGTGACAGGATCGTGGAACAGGGCCAGGTGGAGATCATCCGGCAGGAACAGAAGTGGTATCTGGGCGAGACGGATATCGCCAAGGTCCCCGTGAAAGGCGAGCTGGTCAATGGAAAAGGGGAAAGGGTCAGCATCGACGCGAAAGGAAGCACCATGGCGGATGTGCTGACTTCCGTAGGGATCGACCCGGCTGAAGTGGGTATTGTGAAGATTTACGCGCAGGATGAGTATTCCGCGGAGGTCTCCGGCGAGGAGCTGCTGGAAGAAGGCAAGGTATATCTGATCAGCGGCGAGGACGGCACGATCACGCTGGTCGTATTCGGCGACAGCAATTCCAAGCGCAAAGTGAAGGAAGTAGCGCGGATCGAGGTCGATCCGAAGTGAAGATAGTAGAAGTATCCGCCATTATCCTGGCCGGCGGACGCAGTTCCCGCATGGGGACGGATAAAGCGAAACTGCGACTGGGAGGGAAAACACTGCTCGATCTGACGGTGGAAAAGATCCGGCATCTTGGGATTTCGGATATCGTCATTTCCGGCTGCGCTGACTGTCCGGAGGGGACAAGTTACGCGCCGGATCTGATCCCGGGCAAAGGACCGCTCAGCGGGATCCACGCGGGGCTTCGGCAGATCCGGAACCAGTCCAGCCTGGTGCTGCCGGTGGATATGCCGCTGATCCCGGAAGAGGTGCTGAAGCTTCTGATCACGGCGCACGGCAGCGATCCGGCTGTGGCCCGGCCCGACTCGGCCCCGACCCAGCCCTTTCCGATCACTGTCCTGACCCTGGAAGGGCGCATGGAACCGCTGGTGGCGGTATATGACGCTTCCCTCGCGCAGGACTGCGAAGAAATCCTTCAGGAAGAAAAACACAGCCCTCGCAGGCTGTGTGACAAATATGGTTATCATCCGGTACCCTATACCGGCGATCCGGCTCTTTTGATCAACTGTAATACACCGGAAGAATTTGCGTATGTGCAGAGACTGTGATCTACAGTCTCTTTCTTTTTTTGAAAAGCAATTCTAAGAGTCTTTTGGGGCGTTTAGCTATTTTTGATTCCTTCACCGCCCAAAATTCCCTGTGGTTTTTGGACAAGATATCAACCAGACGAGCTATCTTATCTATGGATTGGTAAAGATAGTCTGTAAAGAAAGCATTTCGCCCAGACGAAGCTTCTGACTATTGAAATCTATGGATGAGATAAGAGCCAGGCGGTTCTTCTCGCCCAGGATTTGGAAAAGATAGCTCGTCTAATTGATGCGCCGCCCAAAAATGCAAGAATGTACTGGGCGGCGAGGCATAAAAATGCGCTATCCGCCCCAAACGGTTGGGGCGGATGAGACTAAAACTGAGAATAAGTCCAAATCTTATTACTGTGACAGGATCGTCTGGATAAACTTCTTCAGGTAGCCTCGCTGTGCTTCCTCATCCATGCCATCAAATGTTTTTGAATGGATCGTGGCGGAGGCTCCGTAGACCAGCTGGTTGGCGAGCAGTTCCTTTGGCAGCGGGGAAGGAACATCCATCTTTTCCAGTTGATCAGTTAGGACTGGCACCAACGCGGCGATCGTCTTCGCGTGCATCGCGTAGCTGACCGACCAGTGCATGCCGCCCTCGATCCGGCCGTACTGGTCCATCGCGGCCTGATACAGTGGCAAAAACGCGTCTACGAACTCCTCGGGCGTGCAGCATCCGGCGATCATCTGTCGGCACTTCGCCTCAAAATTCTGGAAAAACCGCTCGACCACCTGGTCGAACAGGTCTTCCTTGGATTTGAAATAGTGATAGAACATCCCGATCTCACCGCCGACTTTATCCGTGATCATCCGGACGGAAGTCGATTCAAATCCGTTCTGGAAGAACATCTCTGTGGATGCCTGGATGATCTCATCCTTTTTGCCGCCGCTTAGTACCGCTTTTCTAGGCATTCGTCTTTTCCTCTAACCATGTCGTGATCGTTTCCAGCAAAAGTCCCATATTACCGATCTGGCAGTGATGATCGGCGTTTTCCTCTTTCGTGAAGAGCCGCCCCGTGACGGAGCGCGCGTTAACGAGCGCGTCCAGCTGATCCTGATAGAAGATCGTGTACAGGTCGCCCGCGCCGGCCAGCACCAGCACATCCTGCGTGAGCTCTTTGGAAAGCTCCCGCGTGTTGAACTTGCGGATGTAGTTGAAATACTCGCAGGGCGTGTGGACATTTTCATAGATCGCGTAGCCCTGGTGCAGGAGCCACTTGGTGAAATAGTTCTCTTCGAGCTTTTTGTCCAGCCATTTCCACAGGAGATTCTTCGGATGACGGGTCATATAGTCGAAGAACTTACCCTTCTTCTCATCCATCTTTCCGAGGATCGCGCCGTAGAAATCGTAGATCAGGTCATACATGACCACACAGCTGATCCGCTTGTCGAAAGCCGCCGCGCGGGGAGCCAGGTATCCGCCCAGCGAAACACCGATCAGCGTGACGTCCTCCAGGCCAAAGTGATCGAGCACAGCGCTCGTGCAGTGTTCCCATTCCGGCGCCATCCGCACGTGATACCGCATCAGGACCTCACCCTGTCCCGGACCTTCGAAGAAGTACACATTGTAGTTCAGCTTCTGAAGGTAGAACAGCAGGATGAGGAACTCTTGTGCGAAGCTGTCGTAGCCGCCGTGGATCACGACCGTACCTTTGGGGGCTTCACACTGAGTATAATAGACCGGCAGCTCGTAATTGTCAAAAGGAATATGGACATACTTTAGCTCCGGGAACTGGTTGTAGTAGGCGTCATACAGTTTCCGGCAGCGTTCGTAAAGGACCCGCTTGGGGGAGGTTTCACCGTCATCGCCTTCGCTGAGCGTATAGAACTGCGCCGCGCGGAAACAGGTCGCCGCTTTCAGCAGTTCGCCCTTCTTTTCAGCCTCTTCCCCGAGCTCACAGAAGACGGAGATCCACTTCTCAAATCCGTCGATCTGTTTCGCGATCTCCATCAGCTCTTCCTTTCCGAAGACGCCCTGGGAATAAAAGCGGTTCAGCTGGAAATTAAAGGCTTCCACCGCATGAAAATCGATATATCCTACCGGGAAATGCATATCTGTGTTTTGCGTCATCTCTTTATCCTCCATAAACCGAATATCGTTCTGTAAACGGATGATAACACACCAGAACTGGCCTTGTCAAGAATAAAGAGAACGATATTCGGTTTATATGGCCGCATGACGAATGCCGGAGAAAAAAGTGTACCAGCAGGACAAACTTGTGTATAATAGGAACAGATACTCTGTAATCCCGGGAATGGAGACCGAGCAAATGAACATTCGAACAAAACAGTTTCAGATCCTGACAGATATCGAGCTTGTCTGGAAGCTGATGACAGACGTATATGATCATGAAGAATCAAACGGACCGGCCGCTCCGTTTTTTGAGTACGCGGTCATCAGTTCGTGGCTGAATAAAGACTATCTGAGACAGAACCGCTTCTGGCTGGACGGGGATCTCCCGGTCGGTTTTGTATTCTATGAACAGCCGGAAAGCGCTACATATTTTGTTCTGCGGCCCGGTTATGAGTTTCTCGCGGGAGACATGATCGCCTACGCCGAGACAGCCTATCCGGTTTTCAGCGAACCGCACGAGCTGGTCCTGGTAAGCGGACAGAAGGCGCTGATCCGGGAGGCGCTAAGCCGCGGTTACGAGGTGGCCTATGAGGAACAGGAATATGTCTTCGATTTTCGGAAGGGAAAACTCGACTATCCGCTTCCGGAAGGCTATCATTTCGTGGATGCGAGAACGTCTGACCCGCTGAAGTCAGCCAAATGTCTGTGGGACGGCTTCAACAGCGAGGAGATGGGGCCGTTCAGGGACTGGGATATTCCTACCAGAAACTACGGCCTGAGTCCGCATGAACTGTATCAGAACGTACTCGGCGCCACCATATCCCCGTCACCACACGCGACCTATGACTATACCGTGATCATAGCCGATGAAAAGGAAGAATATGTGTGTTTCGCCGGTATGTGGTGGGTTCCCGAGAACAAGCTCGCCTATCTGGAACCGCTCTGTACGGTGCCCGCGCATCAGAAAAAAGGACTGGCCGCAGCCGCGCTGTCCCGGCATGATCAGGTGATGCGAGCGCTCGGCGCCGAGGTCATGACCGGCGGCGGAAATGGTTTTTATCGGAAGATAGGCTATCAGAACGTCCACGTGATGCTTCATATGAGGAAAACAGAAAGGAAAACGCTATGACAGACAGGCTGCTGATACTCGGGTACTACGGCAATGGCAAAAGCACGAATCGCTATCAGATCCCGTTTCTGATGAGACGGGCGGATAAGATCCGGGTCAAGACCATCTATGCCCGTACGCTGAAAAACGACTGGGCTCGCTGGGACGGCGTCACCTATACCAATCAGCCGGACGAGCTTCTGCAGGATCCACAGATCGATGTGGTGGTCGTGACCACGCCCTCCCAGGCACATTATTCCGCGGCAAGACAGGCCCTGGAAGCGGGGAAGAACGTGGTACTGGAAAAGCCGTTCGTCCAGAGTGTGGAGGAAGCGAAGGCGCTTTTCGATCTCGCCAGAGAAAAGGGATTGATGATCCAGTGCTTTCAGAACCGGCGTTTCGACAGTGATTACCTGACGATGCAGAAGGTGATCGCCTCCGGAAAGCTGGGGGATCTTCTGGAAGTTGAGATGCACTTTGACTACTATCGCCCGGAAGTTCCGATGGGCGTGGACCACTATTCGAAAAACGAGTCCTATGTCTATAACCACGCGTGCCACACCGCGGATCAGGTCCTCGCCTATTTTGGAAAGCCGGACCGGATCGTCAGCGATGTCCGACAGATCCTCGGGAAAGGCCGGATGAACGACTACTTCGACCTGGACTTTTTCTATGAAAAGGCTAAAGGGCCCTATACTGTACCCGCGGGCGGGCTGAAGGTCTCCGTCAAATCCAGCTATTTCCGCGTCAAGGAGCGGCCGAGCTTTGTCGTCTACGGAACCAAAGGCATGTTTGTCAAAAAAGACAAAGACCGGCAGGAAGCCGATCTGAAAAAGTTCTATCTGCCGGATCACAAGGACTTCGGCATGGATCTTCCAGAGAACTACGGGATCCTGACCTATTATGATGAGAAAGGGAAATTCCACGAAGAGACCGTGGAGACGGTGCAGGGAGACAACGGATTATACTATGACGCGCTTTATGAGACGATCCTTCACGGAGCGCCGCCTCTGGTCACCGAAGAACAGACCATGCTTCAGATGAAGATCCTGGAAGAGGTCACTGCGCACCTTAGCTAGAAATGGAAAAACCTATGAGCAACCCCTGGAATGAGATCAGACTGGAAGACTATGAGAACCACATGAAGATGGATTCTGTCCGGCAACTCCAGACCATGAATAGCATGATGAAGGATCAGTTCGACGCGTATCCCGTCTCGACGGCCGCGGTGCTGGGTGTGGCCGGTGGGAACGGGCTGGAGCATGTGGACCCGGACAAATATAAAACGATCTACGGCATCGATATCAACGCGGAGTATCTGAAGGCGGCTGCCGAGCGATATCCGCGGCTGGAAGGCATTCTGGAATGCCGTCAGGTTGATCTTGCGGAAGAGACAAAAGCGCTGCCTCATACCGAACTGGTGATCGCCAATCTTCTGATCGAGTATATCGGCTACGAGGCGTTCCGGAAAGTGGTCCGGCAGATGGATCCGAAGTATGTCTCCTGCGGTATTCAGATCAATACGGACGAGAAAAACTGGGTCTCGGACTCTCCGTACCTGCATGTGTTCGACGACCTGGATGAGATCCACCATCAGATGGACGAGAGGACACTGACCAATATAATGGAAGAAACAGGATATGAAAAAATCCTGATGAAGAAAGAAGACCTTCCGAACGGAAAAGCGCTGGTCCGGGTGGATTATGTGAAAAAAATAATGGGACACAGCGTGTCTCATCCGTAAAAACGGTAGAAATGCTCGCTTTGTGTCCTGTTTTGACACGGCTTCGTGAAGTATAGTTGGCACAGAAAACACGAGAGAGGGAACAGAAATGGATCAGATCAAAATCGGTAAGTTCTTACAGGATCTCAGAAAAAAGAACGGATATACGCAGGAACAACTGGCAGAAAAAGTCGGCGTATCCAGAAGGACCGTGTCCCGTTGGGAGACGGGCAGCAACATGCCGGATCTTGATATTCTGATCGACCTGTCTGATCTGTATGAAGTTCCCCTCCGCGAATTACTTGACGGAGAAAGGAAAAGCGAGAAGATGGACAAAGAGATGGAAGAGACTGTATTAAAGGTAGCGGAATACAGTAATGAGGAAAAGAAACATAGTACGATGATCGTCAGGATATATTTCATCATTGGGATCATCGCGTTGTTCGTGAACGGGATGATAAATCTGATGGAAGTGGGCGACACGTTCTGGATCGGATTCGTGAAAGGGATCACCTTCGGACTGGCGCTGGGCGCCATGATCCTGGGAATCCTTTATACGACGGGTGTGATGGGAAAGATCTACGCCTTCAAGATGCGTCTGCTGCATGGAGGGAAGGAAGGATGAATATCTGGATCATCATCGGGATCGTGCTCGGAGCCGGAGTCATCCTGACAAACAGATTTATCCGCCAACTGCCCAACTGGCTGGCTATCGTTCTTTATACGATCGCTGTGATCCTGATCCTTGTCGGGATGATCATCAGCCGGATGACACAGTAGGGGGAGAAAGGACACATCCCTTTTCGAGGAGGAATCAAGATGAACTGGTTTGATCCGAAAGATCGGTCAAAACCCGTGATCGATCCGCGGCGGCAGATCGAGAGCAAATATCCGGACATGGAGATACCGGCCGGATCTTTCGAAGAGATCGCTTCTTTTTTCCGGGAGAAGGGATATCCGGTCCTGTGCGAACCAACGGTGACTACCGACGCTGTCTACCGGCAGACATTTCAAAAGGAACAGTTCTGGCGGGAGAAAGGCTGTGTAGCGGTCGACATGGAAGCATCCGCGCTGGTCAATCTGTGTAACCTTCGCGGGATCAAAAACACGGTCGTCCTGATGATCTCGGACCGACATCCGATCCGCGAGGAAGACAGCGGCTGGAGCTGGGGAGGCGCTGATTTCGCGGAGATTACCAGGAAATTTATTCTTGATTCAATCGAATTTTCAATAGATACTGAAAGGAGGAACGGAAATGGATAAAGGCTGGTCCGAGAAAAACAAGGAAATGCAAACCCTGCTTTCCAAAGAAGCCACGTTCAAAGAGGGTATCGAAAAACTGATTGCATTCCGAAAGGAAATGTTCGAGCAGATCCGTCAGATCGTGATGAACTATCCGGTGGAAGCGTTTGACAAAATGCCGTTCGCCGGCGCGAACGGATATCACAGCAAGACGCTGGCCTATTCGATCTGGCATATTTTCCGGATCGAGGACATCGTCGCGCATGAAATGATCGCGGAAGATCAGCAGATCCTGTTTGCCGATGGTTTTTCCGAGAGTATCCATTCTCCGATCATCACCACCGGAAACGAGCTTTCCGGGGAGGAGATCGCGGAATATTCGAGAAAGCTGGATATCCGGCAGCTTTTCCTCTACGCGCAGAAAGTGATGGAGTCCACGGATCAGATCCTGCTGGGACTGACATACTCCGACCTGAAGCGGAAGTTCGGAAAAGAAATGGCCTCGAAACTTGAAAACACCGGATGCATCAGCGAAGATGAGAAAGCTTTCTGGCTGATCGATTACTGGTGTGGGAAGGATGTCAGAGGGCTCATCAAAATGCCGTTTTCCCGGCACTGGATCATGCATATCGAAGCGATGCGCCGCATCAAGAACAAGCTTTGCCAGCTGGCCAGGAAAGGCGCGGACCCGACAGCGTATTGCGGTCTTTCCTGCAATCACTGTTTCCTGGGCGAGTGGTGCGGCGGATGCCGGACAGCCTACAATGTCTGCTCTTTCGCGACCTGCTCGCCGGACGGGATATGTCCCAATGCCGTCTGCTGCCGGGAGAAGGGGATCGACGGCTGCTACGAATGTGACATGATTGAATCCTGTGAGAAAGGTTTCTATATCCCCACGAATGACGGCGCGAACGCGGCGAAAGCGCAGGCGCTGTACATCCGGAAATACGGAAAGAAAGAATTCTTCGGGGTACAGGACCGGCTGCACGAGAAATATGATTTCTCGAAAACGCAGGAGATCCTGGGCCAGGACTACAAAGAAGGATTAAGAATACTGGAAGAGAACTAACAGGAAATGAAAACGATCAAAGTGGCGGCTGCCGTTATTATGTCAGAGAACGAGCAGGGAGAAAAAGTCATCTTCGCGACCGAGCGGGGGTACGGCGATTATAAGGACTGGTGGGAATTCCCCGGAGGGAAACTTGAAGCAGGCGAAACACCGGAAGAGGCGCTTGTCCGGGAGATCCGGGAAGAACTGAATATCCGTATCGATGTGGATCAGTTTCTTTTGACTGTCGAACATGATTATCCGGCTTTTCATCTGTCCATGGACTGCTTTTTGTGCCAAATGCAAGAGGGCCATATGACACTCCTGGAACACGAGGACGCCAGGTGGCTGAAAGCGAGTGAACTTCGGTCGGTAAGGTGGCTGCCGGCGGACGTGAAAGTCGTGGAAATGATAAAAAAAATGTTGTAAAAAAAGTTTTTTCACCCCCTTTTTTTTTCGATCTCATATGCTATAATCAAAGATACTCTATAGAAATAAGTAGCCTACAGAGATATAAGAAGAGGGTGAGCAGGCTATGGAAGATAAAAATTTAGCTAAGGTCGTTCGGGAATCGCTGGAAGATCAGCACGAACAGACCGAAGGATCCGCGGGAAAAGAATTCTTCAGCTGGATCCTGATCATAGCAGTGGCGATCGGGGCGGCACTGCTTCTTAATCGTTTCATCATTGTGAATGCACAGGTGACCAGTGGATCCATGTCCAACACGATCCATACCGGGGACCGGGTGCTGGGTCTTCGTGTGGATTACTGGTTCCACGGACCGGAGCGGGGAGACGTGATCTTCTTCAACAATCCGGACAGGGAAGATGAGATCTATGTGAAACGTGTGATCGGTCTGCCCGGGGATACGGTCGAGATCAAAGCAGGCGTGACATATGTGAACGGGACAGCGCTGGAGGAACCGTATCTGGCGGAAACGCCGTGGGAGATGGACTTCGGTCCCTATGAGGTGCCGGAAGGATATTATTTCTTCCTGGGCGACAACCGCAATAATTCCCAGGACAGCCGATACCTGAATCACACCTATGTAGCCAGGGAGAAGATCCTCGGCAAAGCTTACCTGATCTATTATCCCGAAGTCAGAAAAATCAATTACAGTGATCAGACAAAATGAAACGAATAGAGGATGGCTTATTCTTATGCATTTTCTTATCCGCCCCAACTCTTTGGGGCGGATAGTCATTTTTATCTATATGTGCCCCAACCCATTGGAGAAGATATGCCTTTTTTAAGCCGCGCCGCCCAGAGCTTTTTGAGGTTTTTGGGCGGCGTATCAATTTGACGAGCTATCTCTTCCAATCCTTGGATAAGATAACTTGTCAAGTTGATAAACACTCCAGAAATCGCAGGAAATTCTGGGCGGAGGAACGAGAAGAAAAGCTAAACGCCCCAAAAGACTCTCAGAAGCGTGGTTATCCGTTGTCATTACAGGTTTGACGTGTACTGCGACGAACAAAGGGCTGTCCCGCAAAAAAACCACCCGACCAGCGGGTGGTTGATTTTAAAAGTGCATACAAAATGACTTAATCCAGATAGCCTTTGACAGCCAGAAGCTCGGCCAGTTCCACGCCGCCGCCGGCTGCGCCGCGCAGGGTGTTGTGGGACAGGCAGACAAATTTGATGTCATACTGGGAATCTTCTCTCAGACGACCGGCGGACACGGCCATGCCGTTTTCCAGATTCCGGTCGAGACGGGTCTGCGGACGATCCGGTTCTTCGAAATAGTAGATGAACTGCTTCGGTGCGGAAGGAAGCGCTTCGCTCATCGGAACCAGGCCTTTGCCCGGTACTTCCAGCATCGGGCCGGCGTAAGCCGCCCATTCCTTTTTGATCTCTTCGATGGAGGGTTTCTTATCGAAGCTGGCGAACACAGCGGCCATATGACCGTCGCTCACCGGTACGCGCAGGCACTGGACAGTGATGGCAACCTTATCATCATTGACGATATGTCCGTCCACGACTTTGCCCCAGATCTTCAGAGGCTCTTTTTCGCTCTTCTCTTCCTCTCCGCCGATATACGGAATGACGTTGTCGATCATTTCCGGCCAGCGCTCGAAGGTCTTGCCGGCGCCGGAGATCGCCTGATAGGTGCAGGCGAGGACCTTGGTCAGACCGTATTTGTCCTTCAGGGGAGTCAGGGTGGGCACATAGCTCTGGATGGAGCAGTTGGATTTTACGGCGACAAAGCCTTTTTTCGTTCCGAGACGTTTTCTCTGGGTAGGAATGACGTCTACATGATCCGCGTTCAGCTCCGGAACGACCATCGGGACGTCGTCAAAGCCGCGGTGTGTTTTGTTGTTGGAGATGACCGGGATCTCAGCCTTGGCATAGGCCTGCTCGAGGGCCAGGATCTCTTCGTTTTTCATAGCGACCGCGCAGAAGACAAAGTCGACCAGCGGCGCGATCTCATCGATATGGGAAGCGTCCATTACGATCATGTCAGCCATAGATTCGGGCATGGGGGTCTGCATCGCCCAGCGGTTCCCCGCTGCTTCACGGTATGTTTTTCCTGCGCTCGAAGCGGAAGCGGCCAGAGCCGTCACATGGAACCACGGATGGTTCTCGAGCAAAGTCGCGAAGCGCTGACCGACCATTCCGGTCGCGCCAAGAATGCCTACACGATAACTTTTCAATGCAAATCTCCTTTCCAAATAAAGAATTAGCCGCATGATATCATACATGGGGGGTCATGTCAATTGAAAAAACAAACAAAAAGGTTGACACATACAAGAAGTCGGCATATACTGGGAAACATCAAAGAAAGCTGTCACATAAGGAGGTTATCATGACCATTTTAGAGCAGATCAAAAATATCCTCGATGAGCGCGGACTTCTGGACGACATCGAACTGACCAGAGACACAAACCTGATCGAATCCGGACTGGATTCCCTGGACCTGGCAGACCTGGCGATGGACTGTGAAGATATTTTCGGAATCTCGATCGACCTGGAAGCGGCACCGCAGACCGTCGGTGACCTGATCGACATCATCAAGGAAAAAACCGGAATCGATGAAGATGATGAATAAGAAAAATGAAATTGCCGGCTGCAAAAGGCCGGCAGTTTTTATGAGAAAATATATTACGCTGTTTCTTATCATAGCCCTGATCAGCCTGACGATGGCCGGCTGCGGGAAAACGCCGGAGAGCGCGGCATCCTCGGACGGACAAACACAGTCGACCGTCCAGGCTTCGGAAGAGGCGACCACGGCGGAGGATCAGACGACCGATGCCGAATCCTCACAGGAAGAGGCGGAAGCCGCCGGACAAAACGAGGGCGCCGCAGAATCTTCGGAAGAGGAGCCGGCGGAAGAAGTCGAACTCTTCGGTTACGGGCTTTTCGGCGGCAATCCCTATGAGGGCAGCGGCCTCGCCGAGATCACGCCCGAGCAGGAAGCGGCGATCCGCGCGATGATCGCGGAAATGTCCATCGAAGAGAAGGTCGGTCAGATGTTCCTGGCCCGCTTCCCCGGTGCCAAGGAAGACGGCCCGGAAAGCTCCGCGGCCGCGGAAGAGGATGTCCGGACCTATCATCTGGGCGGCTTTGTCCTGTTCCGGCCGGATTTCAAGGTGGATTCGGAAACCGTGATCATTGAAAAGCTGGACGCGGTCCAGGCGGCTTCTTCGATTCCGCTGCTTCTTTCTGTCGATGAAGAAGGCGGCGACGTTGTTCGCGTGAGCACTTATTTCCGCGATTTGGCTTTCCTGGTACCCAGAAACGCGTATGACTGGTTTGGAAGCGAAACGGTGATTTCCGAGATATATGAGCGGTGTGAACTTCTCAGCGGTCTGCACCTGAACATGAACCTCTATCCGGTCTGTGATCTTTCCAGCGACGTGTCTGACTTTATCTACTATCGTTCCTTCTCCGGCGATCCGGATACGGCAGCGGATTATATCGCCAAGGTCGTCAGTTCAATGAAAGAGTATCATATGGCCTGCAGTCTGAAGCATTTCCCGGGCTACGGCAACAACAAGGACACCCATACGGATCTGGTGGTCGACGAGCGGCCGGCGGAAACATTCTATGAGGCGGATTTCAAGCCGTTTATGGCCGGTATCGCGCAAGGGGCCGAGACCGTGATGGTCAGCCACAATATCGTGAATTGTTTCGATCCGGACAATCCCGCCTCGATCTCGCCGGAGGTGCACCGGATCCTGCGCGAGGAGCTGGGATTTGAGGGCGTCATCCTCACAGACGACCTGGGAATGGAAGGCGTAAAAAAATATTCCGACGAAGATGTCGCCGTGATGGCGGTGCTCGCCGGAAACGATATGCTGATCTCTTCCGATTATAAACTGCAGTATGAAGCGGTGCTCGCGGCGGTGCAGGACGGCAGGATCAGCGAAGAAAGACTCGACGAATCGGTCTATCGGATCCTTCGGATGAAGGTTTCGATGGGGATCCTGGTCGTAGAATAAGCGCACGATCATACCTATACAAAACAATACCCTTTTCAAGGGGAGATAACCCCTTGAAAAGGGTATTATGCGTATACGGGAAATACATCCCTCGATATTTATCGGATCTGGCCGTCGCCGGTCACGATATATTTGTAGGAACAGAGCTCCTCAAGCCCCATGGGACCGCGCGCGTGGAGTTTCTGGGTGCTGATGCCCATCTCGCATCCGAGACCGAACTCGCCGCCGTCGGTGAAACGGGTCGAGCAGTTAAGATAGACGGCCGCGCTGTCGACCTGAGCGGTGAAAGTGGCGGCTGCCGCAGGGTCTTCAGTAACGATGGCGTCGGAATGATGGGTGGAATGCTCCTGGATGTGATCGACGGCCGCCTGAACAGACGGGACGACTTTGACTGCCAGGATATAGTCCAGGAATTCGGTGTCGAAGTCCTCCGGACCGGCAGGCGTTCCGGGGATGATCCGGGCGGCGGCATCATCCAGACGAAGCTCCACCGGCGGTTTGCCGTAGACCATGCGGTCATCCACCAGGCGTGTTTTCAGAACGGGAAGGAAAGCTTCGGCGACACCTTCATGTACCAGCAGAACCTCTTCCGCGTTGCATACGCTGGGACGGCTCGTTTTGGCGTTGTCGACGATTTCCAGGGCTTTTTTCAGGTCAGCGGCTTTGTCTACATAGACGTGGCAGATGCCGGTACCGGTCTCGATGCAGGGAACGATGGACTGTTCGACACAGGTTTGGATGAGTCCTTTGCCCCCGCGGGGGATCAGAAGATCCACCAGGCCTCTGGCCCGCATGAGATCCACAGCGCTTTGCCGGCTGACATCCTCGACAAGCTGGATCAGATCCGGATCGAGGCCCGCTTTTTCCAGACCTTTCTGCATGGCAGTCACGATGGCCTTCGCGCTTCGCCAGGCATCCTTTCCGCTTCTAAGGACGCAGGCGGAGCCGGCTTTGATGGCAAGAGCCGCGGCGTCTGAGGTGACATTCGGACGGCTCTCATAGATGATGGAGATGACGCCCATAGGGACGGTGACCTTTTTGATCTGAAGGCCTTTAGCGGATCCTTCCATGCAGGTTTTTTCCGAAAGGACACGGCCGACCGGATCAGGAAGCGCGGCGACCTGGCGGATACCTTCCGCCATACCCTGGATCCGGCTCTCATTCAGCATCAGCCGGTCGAGCATGACCTGAGAGATCCGGCCTTCCGCCTGCACCATGTCGAGATCGTTGGCAGCCAGGATGGGTTTGGTCTCTTCGATCAGCGCATCCGCCGCCAGATAAAGCGCGGCGTTCTTCTGTTCGGTGGTATACAGGCCGCCCTTACGGGAAGCAGCCTTCGCGAGCAATAAAAGTTCCTGTGTGGTTCTCATCCTTTATTCCTCCTTGGAAGCTCTGGCGGTGAAGCGGGTGCCGGCGGCGCCGGCCGTGTTTTCGATAATGCCGTACAGGTTTTCCGGGTGGGCGCCGTTGGTGATGACCAGATCCGCGCCGGCCTTTGTGACGATGCGGGCGGCGTTTAGCTTGGTTTTCATGCCGCCGGTCCCGAGAGAGGAGCCTTTGCCGGAAGCAAGCGCTTCGAGCTCGGGCGTGATCTTATCGACTCGAGGGATCAGGCTGGCAGAGGGATCCTTGTGCGGATCGGCGGTATACAGGCCTTCGATATCGGAGAGCAGGACCACGAGATCCGCGCCGGCGCACTGCGCGACGATCGCGGCCAGGGTATCGTTGTCGCCTACCGCGATCTCGGTGGTGGCGACGGTGTCGTTTTCGTTGATGATCGGCAGGGCATCCAGCTCAAGCAGCCGGTAGAGCGTATTCTGGAAATTCTGCCGGCGGACGGGATGATCCAGATCCTCGCCGGTCAGCAGGATCTGGGCGACAGTATGACCATAGAGGCGAAAATACCGGTCATAGGTGTCCATCAGTTCGCACTGTCCGACGGCCGCGGCGGCCTGCTTGGTGGGCATGTCCTCCGGCCGGGCCTTCAGCATCAGTTTGCCGACGCCCATACCGATGGCGCCGCTGGAGACCAGTACGATCTCATGTCCGGCGTTTTTCAGGTCGCTGATGACTTTGACCAGCTCTTCCATGTGACGGATATTGAGCCGCCCGGTGGGATGGGCGAGGGTGGAGGTTCCGACTTTTACTACGATCCGCATAACGTTCCTCTTTACAAAAAAAGATATGATTGAACAGTATAACAGCAGAAGACGATGATTGCAAGGACTGAAGTCTTGCCAGATGAGAAAAAGTGTGTTACAATGCGGTTATTAAAGATGTTTTTAAAACGTGAGGGACACTATGGGAGATATCAGATACAATAAATCGATCGTCAAGAACATTAATGAAAGTTTGATTCGTCGGATGCTGCAGGGCGCCGGCACCTTTACAAAAACCAAGGTTGCCCGTGAAACAGGACTGAGTTTTCCGACAGTCAGCCGGATCCTGGATGAGATGGCGGAGAGCGGCGAGATCCTGGGCGGCGGCGTTGATCCCACGACCGGCGGACGCCACGCGCAGTCCTATGTACTCAATCCGGAATACGCCTATGTCCAGTGCATTTATTTCCCGAATACCAGGACGATGAGATCACTGCTCATCAACGCACTGGGGGAAAGGGCCTTTGAGGAGGACATCCCGATCACGAATCTGAAGGAAACAGTGGAGGAAGGCATTGATCGCTGCATCGAGAACAATCTCGCGAAATATCCCGTCAAGGCGATCTCGATCGGCCTGCCCTGGGGCGTTTCACAGGGAAAGATCCTCTTTGGCGCCAGCCCGGTCGGACTGGAGAATTTCCCCATCGAAGAGCACCTGAAGGAGAAATTCGGGATCAGCGCCCGGGTGGAAAACGATATGAATTCAGCCGCGTCCGGCTGTTATGTGCGGATGTTCGGCCGTGACGAGCGGGTCTCTCTTGCCTGTCTGTCCGTAGGAAGCAGTGGATGCGGATGCGGCCTGTACGTACGGGGCCATCTGGTCCGCGGCGCGCACGGCTTTGCCGGGGAGCTTCGCTATATCGCGTCCAGCCCTGAAAACAATATGGATAAAGTTTTCGATGACGGGACGATCAAGGCGGATCCGACGGATTATGTGGCGCAGATGATCTCTTCGATCTGCGCGGTCGTCGACCCCGCTTATGTCGTTTTCTATGAAAGAAAGGATGTACCGCTGGATCTTTCCGCGGTGGAGGAAGCATGCCGCCGGTTCCTGCCGGAGGAGGTCGTGCCGCATCTGACGGTCGCGGAAACTTTCAATCAGGACCTGGAAAACGGTCTGATCGAATACGGCATGGAACTGCTGCTGCAGGGATACGAGATCGTCAACCGCTAAATCGTCCGGTTGATGAAGAAGTGGAGATACATGAAAACGGACTGGCTCGTAAGAGATAAAGAATTTTATAAAAAACTGTTTTTGCTGGCGCTGCCGATGGCGGGACAGAGTATCCTGACATTCGCGGTGGGGCTGGCCGACAATATCATGGTGGGAAGAGTCGGGGATCTGGCTCTTTCCGGCGTTTATATGGCCAATCAGTGGATGACGATGCTGCAGCAGTTCATCCACGGGTTTATGACGGCCGCGCTCGTGATCGCGACGCAGTACTGGGGCAAGAAGGATACGGACAGTATCAAAACGATCCTGGCGATCACGGCAAGATTCGCGGCGGTCACGGGCCTTCTTTTCTTTATCGCGGCGTTTTTCTTCCCGATCCGGTTGATGGGCCTGTATACCGATGATCCCGTGGTCGCGGCGGAAGCGGGACGGTATATCCGGATCGTTGCCTGGTCCTACCTCTTCTATGTGGTGACTGAACTTCTGATGACCTCTCTGAAGTCGGTAGAGACCGTGGGCATCGCGCTCTATACATCCATCAGCACGCTGATCATCAATGTGGTCCTTAACTATCTGCTGATCTTCGGCCATCTGGGCTTTCCGCAGATGGGCGTGCGCGGCGCGGCGGTGGCGACACTGGCGGCGCGCGTGGCGGAGACGGGGATCATGCTCTACTACGTCAAATTCCGCGATAAGAAGCTGGGTCTCAGGCTCTCTGACTTCGCACGCCATTCGAAGGTGCTGCTGAAAGACTATATCCGCTATGGGATCCCGATCTTTGCCGGGGCCGCTGTCTGGGGCATCAACATGACAGGTCAGGGTGCGATCATCGGCCGTCTCGGACAGAGCGCGATCTCCGCCATCAGCATCTCCAACAATATGTTCCAGATCGTGTCTGTCGGCGTGTACGGCGTGGCCTCCGCGACGGCGATCATTATCGGAAAGACGGTGGGAAGCGGCGATTACGAACTGGTAAAGAAATACGCGAAGACCCTGCAGCTGGTATTTGTGGCGATGGGCCTGGGAACGGCCGTTCTGATGTACGCGAGCCACTGGTTGATCCCCCTCATGTATCCGACCGCCTCGCCGGAAACGGCGTCGATCGTCGATCAACTGATCCTGGTGCTGACGATCATGGTGATCGGGACCGCTTATCAGATGTCCTCGCTGACCGGTATCGTCCGCGCTGGCGGGCTGACGCACTTTGTTTTCGTGAATGATACGATCTTTGTCTGCTTTGTCGTGCTCCCGCTGGGCTTCTTGTCCGCGTTCGTGCTGCACGCGCCGGTCTGGGTGGTTTTCGCCTGCCTGAAATGTGACCAGATCCTGAAGTGTTTCGTCGCGCTGGTCAAGGTCAACCGGTTTAAGTGGATCAAAAATATCACACGATAGGCTTTTGGAAAAATAAATCATAAAATGGAGGTACAGGAAATGATCAAGGTTTACGGAATGCCCACCTGCCCTTACTGCGACTATATTCACGAGCAGATCAAAGGACGTGAAGACGAGTTCCAGTATATCAACATCGGTGAGAACATTCGCAACATGAGCGCGTTTACAAGACTTCGGGACACGAACCCGGTTTTTGACCGCATGAAAGCGATCGGTGACGTCGGGATCCCGGCTTTTGTGCTGGAGGACGGAAGCGTCACGATCGATCCCGCGGACGTGGGTCTGATCGAGTTCGGCTCCGCGGGCGCCTGCTCCATCGAGGATCATAAAAGCGGAAGAAAAGGCTGCTGAAGCCATATAGATCCTCGCAGACGCCCAAGTTGACAAAGGAAAGTGCCGAATTGGCGAGAAGAGCGCAGCTTCGTACAGAGGGCGGTATAATCACCACAGAAATCTGCGAGGAATCGAGTTGACAAGCAGAGAAATTATGATATCCTGAGAAATATCAGAGAACGAAAGGAGACATGATCGATGTCAGAATTTGAAAACATCCCTGAAAAGATTGAAGAAATGGCACAGGAAGAGATCGTACAGGCCGAGGAAGCGGCTGAAGCGATCGAAGAAGCTGTGGAAGAAGCTATCGAAATGCCGGTCGAGATCGCGGAAGAAGTAGAAGCGGATGTTGCCGCTGAAGTTTCCATGGGAGAAACCGTCCCGGTCGTATCTGAAGCCGCGGAAGAGATCGTTGCTCCTGCTGAGCCGATCGTTCCGGAACTGGAACCCGCAGCGGACGCGGCTATGAATTTTATGAAAGAAACCGATGAGTTCGCGACGGAATATTTGAAAGAGACCATGCCTGGCGTGATTTCCGATACGCCGGCTGAGCCGATCGTACAGGAAGCACCTGTGATCCAGCCCGCGCCGGAAGCGGCGGCAGAGCCGGTCGTAACCCCTGAACCGGTTTGGCAGCCGGTCGAGACCAATCCGCTTCCGCCGGAGAACGTGGACTTTGGCTCCAAACCTTTCGCGCAGGATAATTTTGCTCCGACAGCTGCTGCTGTTCCGACAGCGCCTGCAACCCCCGTACCTCCGGTACAGCCAATGCCTCAGCAGGAAGCTCCTGTACCTCCCGTACAGCCGATGCCTCAGCAGGCAGCCCCGGTTCCTCCGGTAGCGCCGGTTCCCCCGATGGCCGCTGCTCAGCCTGTAACGGCGCAGGATCAGTTCCAGCAGTATCAGGCGCAGCAGAATCAAAGAGCCGCGCAAATGAATCAGCAGTTCCAGCAGTATCAGCAAAGACAGGGCGTCGAAGTACCTCCGCAGTATCAGAATCATCCGTATACCAGCCAGGAAGGCCAGGTCGGCGGATTTGCCACCGGTTATACCGGCGGCGCGGATACGGCATGGCAGTCTCAGCCGAACAACATCGAAGCAAAACCGAACCCGTCTTACGCCCAAAGTGCGTTTGCCCAGCAGATGGGTCCGCAGAATCCTTCTGAAACGCAGAACAACCCGTACAGCGGCGCAGCTGGCGGTTTTGCGACCGGTTATGTTCCCGGTCAGCAGACCTCGATGGAAGGCCGCGGCACGTTCGGCGATTATGCCGGACAAGGTACCGGATCTCCTTACGGAGCGCCTAATTACACTTATCAGCAGCCGGCTTCCTCTTCCAGTGATCCCGGGTATACGATGGCCCTGATCTCTATGATCTGCGGTATCGTCAGCTGCGTGATGTTCTGGATGCGTATCGGCGGCTTCTTCGCACTGCTGGCCGGGATCGCAGCCATTATTCTGGGCATTATGTCCGGTAAGAGATCCCTCACCGGCAAACGCAACGGTATGGCGACCGCGGGCCTGATCTGCGGTATCATCGGTATTTCCCTGACCGTGATCGCAATGGCCTGCTGGGCTTGCGCCTGCTCGTATCTGGCCAGCACCTTCGGGAATTTCTGATTTCCCATGGCACCTTATATTGAGATCTTAGGAAGACAGATCCCCACCTACGGCCTTCTGGCCCTGGTGGGGATGCTTCTTAGCGGATGGTTTGCCGAGCATCAGGCCGTAAAACACGGCGAGCATCCTTTCTATATGATAGAAACGCTGCTGATCGCGCTGATCGGCACCATGATCGGCGGCCATCTGCTCTACGCGATCACCAACCTGAAACATGTCGGCGAGTGGAGTTTTCTGAGCCTCTTCGGCGGCATGGTATATTTCGGCGGTCTTTACGGCGGGCTTGCCGCGGGCTACGTGTGGGCACGGCATAAAAGATACCGCATTCCCCTCTATGCCGACATTACCTCCATGGCCCTTCCGCTCTTTCACACATTCGGCCGGATCGGCTGCTTCTTCGGCGGGTGCTGTTACGGGATCCCGTGGGAACATGGCATCCTGTATCACAGCCGTGAGATCCCGGCGGATCAGATCGTTCGCCGTTTTCCGGTGCAGCTGCTGGAATCCGCCCTTGTCCTGGCCCTTTTTCTGACACTTTACTTTTTCTTTTACCGTGTCACGCCGAAAAGCAGCGAAAGACGGATCAACCGGACGAACCGCTTCCGCGGCCATCTCCTGGAGATCTATCTGGCCAGTTATTCGGTCATCCGTTTCCTGGACGAGTTCTTAAGAGGCGACGAGATCCGCGGCCGTCTGGGGCCTTTTTCCACTTCACAGTGGATCGCGCTCGTCACGTTGATCGTATTGATGATCATTCGCATATATAAAAAACGCTCTCCAAAAAAAGACCTTGAGCTGTAGCCCAAGGTCTTCCTTTATTCTATAGTTGTTTATTCGATCCCGGTCATGTCGTAGGCGTCGAGCCATTTCTTGGCGGCTTCCGCGACTGTCTTCAGGGTATCGCCTTCGAAGGGGCTGTCCATGCCCGCGTTCTTCAGAAGGTCGGTGAAGGTATGGGTACCACCCTGCTTGGTGTAAGCCATATAGTGGGCCCAGGCGTTTTTGAAATCAGACTGGATCATAGCCCAGAACTCGAGAGAAACGGTCTGTGCCAGACAGTAGTCGATGTAGTAGAACGGCATGTCATAAATATGAAGCTGCCGCTGCCAGCCTTCGCCCTCGGAGTAGAACGGGATGTCGCCGTCCAGCTTCTGCCAGGGCATGTATATGCCGAGGAGCTCTTTCCAGGCGGCATGGCGCTCGGCCGGGGTATATTCCGGATGCTCATAGACGATGTGCTGGAAATGATCGACCATCGTGCCGTAGGGGATGAATTTCAGGGCTTCGGCCAGGTGGCTGTAGTAGAACTTGCGGGTATCGGGTCCGAAGAAGCCTTCCGCCCACGGCCAGGCGAAGAATTCCATACTCATGGAATGGACTTCGCAGGCTTCCATGCTGGGCCAGCAATACTCGGACGGGACACGGTCCACGTTTTCCCAGGCGGCGAAAGCGTGGCCGGCTTCGTGCGTAACGACGGAAACATCACCCTGGGTGCCGTTGAAGTTCGCGAAGATGAACGGGACGGAATAATCCGGGAAACCGGTGCAGTAGCCGCCGGCCTGCTTGCCGTCCTTCGCGAGGACATCGAGCAGTTCGTTATCCATCATGGTCTTGAAGAAGACAGCCGTCTCGGGGGACAGTTCTGTGTAGAACTTCAGGCCGTGGGCCAGGATGTCGTCGGCGCTGCCGCAGGGACGCGGATTGCCGGAACGAAACTCCAGCGCGTTGTCGGCGAAGCTCATGGGATAAGTCTTGCCAAGGCGCTTTGCCTGATGCTGATAGATCTCGTTCGCGATGGGCACGAGGTACTTGACGACAGCCTCACGGAACTTGGCGATGTCTTCCTTTGTATAGCAGTTGCGGTTCATGCGGTAGTAGCCGAGCTGCGTGTAGTTTTCGTAACCGAGCTTCTTGCCCATGGCATCCCGCAGATGGACCAGTTCGTCATAGATGCGGTTGAGATCGGCCTGATGCTCTTTGTACCAGGTTCCGTCCGCTTTCCACGCGGCCAGACGTACGGCATCATCGGGACCAGTCTTGAAGGGGCCGAGCTGAGCCAGCGTGTAGGTCTTTCCCTCGAAAGGAACCTGGGCACTGGCGATCAGTTTGTCATATTCCATCGTGAGTTCATTTTCTTTCTGCAGTTCGGGAATGATCTCGGGAGAGAAAGCTTTGAGCGCGATCTCGGCATTCACGAACATCAGATCGCCGTATTCCTTCTCAAAATCCGACCGGAAAGGAGATTCCAGCATGGCTTTCGTAAACGCCTGCGTGTACTCGGCAAGCTCGGGAGAGGCGCCGGCCCAGAACTTGGCTTCGGCATCGTAGAATTCGTCGCGGGTATTGATGCTGTGACGTACTTCCGACAGGGTAGAGAGCGTGTTGATGTGACGGCCCAGCTGGTCGTTGGCAAGGAAAGCGGCTCTGGCGCTTTCATAATCGGAAGCGGCCTTCAGGTCTTCGGTGTTTTTCTGAAGCTGCTGTTTCAGCTCGTCAAGGTTGGGACGCGCATAGGGCATGTCCTTAAATTTCATGGAATTCTCCTTTCTTTTTGGCACTTTATCCAGATGAAGTACCGGGGCAAAAAAACGGGCTGTCATTTCTGACAGCCCTGTTCAGTCGGAATGACAGGATTTGAACCTGCGGCCTCTGCGTCCCGAACGCAGCGCTCTACCAAACTGAGCCACATTCCGAAAATCCCTGTGGGATTCATAGCTTAACAATTATATCCTGCCATTCGCGTTCTGTCAAGAGGGATTTTCAGGTGCTTTTCTTGATAGATCAGGCAGATTATGATATCATGGGGACACGAAAACCATGGACAGGAAGAGGAACTTCATGAGCGAATTGGAACAGATCCGGCAGGCCATCGATGAGATCGACCATCAGCTGGCGGCGTTGTTTGAGGAAAGAATGAAACAGTCGGCGGCCGCGTCGGCTTATAAAAAAGCGAGAAAGCTGCCGATCTACGCGCCGGAGAGGGAGCAGCGGATGCTGGAAGAAGAGACGCTCTGGATCAAGGATCCGGCGCTTCGGCCGTATTATACTTCTTTTCTCCGGCATATCCTGGATCTTTCGAAAGATTATCAAAGGACCCTTGGCGCCGGAACGATCACGGAAGGCAAAGACTGGAACATCGTCCTTTCCGGTATGCCTGGAAGCGGAAAGTCGGCAGTCAGCCGGATCCTGGCGGAGAAGACGGGCCGGCCGCTGGTCGACACCGATGAGGTGATCGTTATGCGGACCGGGATTTCTATCCGGGAGATCTTCTCGCGCTTTGGAGAACTTTATTTCCGCAATCTGGAAAGTGAAGTGATCCGGGAAGCCGCGTCCAGACCCGGTCAGATCCTGTCTGTGGGCGGCGGCGCCATTCTTCGGAGAGAAAACGTGAGAGCGCTTCATCAGAGCGGGCTGATCTTTTTCCTCGACCGGGATCCGGCGCTGATCGAAGTGTCCGAGGAGCGTCCGCTGGCGGATACCAGAGAAAAACTATTTGACCTTTATCAGAACCGATATGAGATCTATCTTTCGACGGCCGATGAACGGATCGAGATCCTCTCGCCGGAAGAAGCCGCGGAGAAGATCCTTCTGTCCATGAAAAAGAGGGAAGAGGAATGACAGAGATTCGGATATGGCCGGGCCATGCCAGAGGAACGGTCGCTGCGCCGCCCTCTAAAAGCCTGCTTCACCGGGCGCTGATCGCGGCAGCACTTTCGGAAGGAGAAAGCCGTATCAGCCGGACGGATGGACCAGCTTTATCCGAGGATATTCTGGCAACGATCGATTGCCTGAAGGTGCTTGGATGTGAGCTTCTTCCTGGTGATGGAGCGATCACGGTTCGTGGGATCGGAAAAGACTGCGGGGTGATCCCCGTGGAAGACCCGGCAGACGAAAGAGAGCAGACCGGCCTGATTCTGCCTGTCCGCGCCAGCGGCTCGACGCTGCGTTTTCTGATCCCGCTGGTACTATCTCTTGGTCATCCGGCGCGGTTCGTGGGAGAAAAATCTCTTTTTGAGCGGCCGCTTGACGTTTATGAAGAACTTTGTCAACAATACGGAATGACCTTCCGGTACGGACAGACCGAAGAAGCGTCTTTTCTGGACATCTGCGGAAGAGCCGGATCCGGACAGCAGGGACCCGAACACGAAGAGTCGCGGCCGGGACCGATGTCCGTCACCATACAAGGTCATATCAGCAGTCAGTTCGCAACGGGACTTTTATTCGCCCTTCCGCTGTTCCCGGAAGGAGGACGGATCGAGCTCATCCCGCCCATCGTCAGCCGGCCGTATATCGAGATGACCCGGCAGATACTGGAACGGTTCGGTATTTGGACCTGCCGGGAAACGCTGCAGGAGCGCGAAGCGATCCTTATCCCCGGAGGGCAGCGATATACAGCCGCCAATATCTCCATCGAGGGAGATGAATCACAGGCGGCGTTTCTGAAAGCGATCCCGCTTCTCGATTCGGAAAGCGAAATAACGATCACCGGCCTGGATCCCATGACGCGGCAGGGCGACAGGGTTTTCCCGGATCTTGTCGCGCAGCTGAAACAAGGAAAGATGATCGACCTGTCCGATACGCCCGATCTCGGCCCGATCCTCTTCGGGGCGGCCGCGGGGCTTGGCTGCGGCGGCACATTTACGGGCACCGCCCGTCTTCGCGAGAAAGAAAGCGATCGCGTCCGGGCGATGGCGGAAGAACTGGGTAAATTCGGCATACAGACAAAGACCGGAGAAGACAGCTTCACGATCCTCCCGGGAGAACTTCAGACGCCGGAAGAGCCCCTGCAGGGACATGGCGATCACCGGATCGTCATGGCGCTCGCCGTCCTTCTGATACGAACCGGTGGCGTGATCCGCGGAGCGCAGGCTGTCCGAAAAAGCGATCCGACCTTTTTTGAACGTCTGCAGGGACTTGGAATCCATATAGAAGAAAGGAATGAGCTATGAAGTATTTTATCGCGTCCGACATCCACGGATCTGCGGCGTGGTGCCGCAAAATGCTGGAAGCCTTTGAAAAAGAGCAGGCGGATCGGCTGATCCTTCTGGGCGACGTTCTCTATCACGGTCCGCGCAACAATCTGCCGGACGAGTATGATCCGCCGAAGGTGATCGAGATGCTGAATCCCCTGAAAAACCGGATCCTCGCGATATGCGGCAACTGTGACAGCGCGGTCGATCAGATGGTGCTTCAGTTCCCGATCATGGCGGACTATGCGATCCTTTCTCTGCCGGCGGAAGATGATCAGCCGGACGCGCTCGTCTATCTGACCCACGGGCATGTGTGGAACGAAAACCATCTGCCGCCACTGTGCGAAGGGGATATCCTGCTCCACGGGCATACTCATGTGCCGGTGGTACGGGAGCATGAGACCTATACCTATATCAATCCGGGCTCGGTCGCGATCCCGAAGGACGGAAGCTGGCATGGGTATATGATTCTCGAGAAAGGAGAATTTGTCTGGAAGAGGCTGGAAGAAGAAAGCTTCGGCGAAGAGAAAATGCGTTGGAAAAGGCATTGACAGAGGCTTTTTTCTGTGTTATGATAGTCGTTGCATTTTCCGTACCGGAGTATGGAGACTGCCGATGACCCCGTATTATATTGAAAGAGGTGACATAGATGAAAGCTTTGGCGATTGTTCTTTCTATTCTTCTGCTGCTTATTTGTCTCGTGATGTCCGCAGTCGTGCTCCTGCAGGAAGGCAAGAGCGCGGGACTTTCCGGCGCTATCAGCGGTGCCGCGGAGACTTATTTCGGCAAGAACAAAGCACGGACCCTGGAAGGGAAACTGGAGAGGCTGACCAAGATTCTGGCTGCCGGATATCTGGTGCTGGCTCTGGTGCTTTATTTCATCGTCAGTGCGATTTCCTGATCCGCTGACCCTTTGGTAGATAACGGTCCCGGCGGATGCTGCGGGCCGTTTTTTGTTAGGAGAACTAACTATGGCAAAAGATACCGTTAAACCGGTAGCACAGAATCGAAGAGCTCACCATGATTATTTCCTGGAGGAGCTCTATGAGGCCGGACTTTCGCTTTCCGGAACCGAGGTCAAATCCCTTCGCGCCGGCAAGTGCAGCCTGAAGGAGAGCTACGTTGCCATCGAACACGGAGAAGCTTATATCTACAATATGCATATTTCTCCCTACGAGCACGGCAATATCTTCAATAAGGATCCGCTTCGTACGCGCAAGCTGCTTCTGCACAAGCACGAGATCCGCAAGCTCCTCGGCGCGGTCAAGGCGGACGGCTATACGATCGTTCCGGTCCGGCTGTATTTCCGGGGCAATCACGCGAAGCTCGAGATAGCGCTGGCCAAGGGCAAAAAGCTGTACGATAAACGCGAGACCATCGCGAAGAAAGATCAGCGCCGCGAGGCCGAGCGGGATTATAAGATCAGCAAAATGTACTAACGGGGAAAAACATGGTCAAAAAGAAGAAAAAATGGTCCGTCACGAATATTATCCTGACCGGACTGATCGTCGTCCTTCTGGGCGTCGTCGGTTTTTCGGGTTATAAACTGTTCGTCATGTACCAGAAATATCATCATAATACAGTCAGCCAGAATAAAGTGTCGGAAGTCTTTTACGGACAGCAGACAGTGGTCGAGCAGGAGGCCCAGGAGGGTTCCGAGGTCACGCCCACGCAGGCAAAAGAGAATAAGATCACACAGGAAGCTTATTCACTCAGCCCGCTGGTCGCGCAGAATCCCGATACGGTCGGATGGATCAATATCCCGGATACTGTCGTGGACTTTGCGGTCATGCACGCGGCGGACAACGATTATTACCTGCACCGCGACTTCTTCCGGGAATACAATTACGCCGGCATCCCGTTCCTGGACGCCACGAATACACCCGGAGCGAAACGGCAGAACTACATCATCTACGGACACCGGATGAAGGACAAGTCGATGTTCTGGATCATCGGCGAGTATCTGGAGCAGGACTGGTACGAGCAGCACAAGAACTTTACGCTCTTGATGCGGGTCGGTAAGGAAGATATCATGTACGACTGTGAAGTCTTCGCGGTCTACCGGCTTACCACTTTTGTCGATGCCTGGCAGACCGTCTTCGCGACGGATGATGACTACGCCCGGTATATTCAGGCTTGCTATGACCGCTCGGTTATCAAGACGGATGTCGTCGTATCCGCCGATACCGACGAGCAGATCCTCACGCTATCGACCTGTGATTCCCTTCTTCATCCCTCGGAGGGCCGCCTGCTCGTACACGCTAAAATGATCGAAAGATCCCGTACGCCCGTACAAATGCCGGCGGAACCGGCGCAGGAATCCTCACAGGAATCGTCACAAGAATAAGAGAGAAAACCTATGAAAAACATCGCAAGCCCGGACGCGCTCCGGGCTTTATTTCAAAAGAAACTCTGGATCCTCGATATGGACGGGACGGTCTATCTGGGCAGTTCCGTCTTCCCTGAGACCCTGCCTTTCCTTTCCCGCATCAAACAGACGGGGGCGGAATATCTCTTCTTTACCAACAACGCTTCCCGTTCCAAAGAGACCTATGTGAAGCGCCTGGCCGCCCTGGGGATCCCGGCGAGCGAGTCGCAGATCCTGACGTCCGGAGAGACGATGCTGGCTTTTCTGAAGAAGGAACGGCCGGGAAAGATGGTCTATCTGGTGGGGACGCCGGATCTGGAAAAGAAATTCCGCGAAGCGGGTATTTCCCTGTATAATGACTGGCTGGTAAATAACGGCTACGGATCGGCAGGCACGGCCGCCGCGGAAGCGGTCCCGTCAAAGAGCAAAGCGGCAAAACCGCTGCCCTGTGCCGAGGAAGAAGTGTCCCTTTGTCCCATCGTCGTAGCCAGCTTTGATACGACACTGACCTATGAGAAACTGAATATCGCCTGCCGGCTGATCCGGCGCGGCGCGGAGTTCTTCAGTACGCATCCGGATTTCAATTGTCCGGTGACAAAGGAAGAGGGCGACTTCGTTCCGGACTCCGGAGCGATCTGCGCGCTCATCACCGCGTCCACCGGGAAAAAGCCACGCTATTTCGGCAAACCCTACGAGGACGTCGTCCGGATGATCGAAGCGCATACGGGTCTTGACCGGAGCGACATGGTGGTCGTGGGGGACCGGCTCTATACGGATATCGCGGTCGGTGTGAACAACGGGATGGACGCGGTTCTGGTGTTGTCCGGGGAGTCCACGATGGAGGATGTGGCCGCCTCTGAGGTCGAACCAACGTATATCGTGGAAAATATCGGGAAACTTTTGTAAAATCCCCTTGCGTCAGGTATTGCTTGTGACGCAGCGTCATACGCTATATTGGGCGTGTAAGGAGGTAAGAGCTATGTCAGACAAGGCGGAAAAAGAGATGGAAATGTTCTCTACCGGGGAGATCGCGAAGATGTGTTCGGTCAGTGTCCGCACGGTTCAGTATTATGACCAGCGCGGGATCCTGGAGCCGAGTGAGCTTACGGAAGGCGGCCGCCGGATGTATACCCGGGAGGACGTCAGAAAACTTCAGCTGCTGACCTATCTTCGTTCTCTGGGCATGTCGATCGACAATATCGCGCGTATCCAAAAGGAAGAAAACGCGACGAAAGTCATCGAGACCGTCCTGGAGGAACAGATCCGTACCCTGGAAGAGGAAACGGCCGAAAGGAAGCAGCAGCTTGAGCAGGCAAAAGAGTTCCTGAGCGAGATCCGATCCGCCAAAACCGTAACAGAAAACACGATGCAAGACATAGCCAGTCAAATGAAAAACAAAGAACTGCATAAGAAAATGATCAGAACGATGATCATAACAGCCGTTATCATGGGAATGATCGAATACGGTACCCTGATCTACGCGATTGCATCAAAGATCTGGTGGCCGTTCGCCGCGGGAATGGTGATCGTCGCGATGATGACCGTGATCATGTTCCGGTACTACTGTAAAAATGCCGCGTTCATCTGCCCGGAATGCCATGAAGTATTCCGTGGAAAGAAGAAAGAGATCCTGTGGGCGGCGCACACGATGAAGACCAGGAAACTGACCTGCCCGCACTGCGGGAAGAAGAGTTTCTGCATTGAGACTGCGCTGGAGGTAGAAAATGAGTAAAGTTCCTGCCCTGTCGATCGTATTTATGGCCATATCTCTCTGTCTGGCCTTTCTGGTCCCGATCGCGCTGATGATCTGGCTGCGGGTGAAGAAGAAAGCGAATTTCCCGCCGTTCTTTATCGGTATGGCAGTCATGCTGGTCTTCGCGCTGATCGTGGAAAGGCTGATCCATCAGGTGGTGTTCCTCACGTCCTTTGGCAAGGCGATCCAGGCCAACATCTGGCTGTACGCCCTGTACGGCGGCCTGATGGCCGGGCTCTTCGAAGAGACCGGACGGCTGATCGCTATGAAAACGCTCCTGAAAAAATACCTGCCGAACGATGCCAACGCGCTGATGTACGGCGCCGGCCACGGCGGGATCGAATGCATGGTGCTGCTGGGCATGACGATGGTCAACAACCTGATCTACTCGGTCATGATCAATACCGGTAACGCGGCGCTTCTGACGACCGGCCTGCCGGAAGAATACCTTGGCCAGGTCGAAGCGGTTTTCACGCAGCTGGCAGAAACATCTTCCTGGGTATTCCTGGTAGGAATGCTCGAGCGGCTGTTCGCGATCGTCCTGCAGCTCAGCCTTTCGGTCCTCGTATGGTTCGGCGTGAAGAACCGGAAGATCGGGCTCTACTTCCTGGCGATCCTTTGCCACCTGCTGGTCGATGGGATCAGCGTTGTGGCGGCCGGGCTGGACGTGCCTACCCTTGCGATCGAAGGTATCATCTGCCTGCTGGCAGTAGCGATGGTGCTGCTCGCGAAACTTGTCTGGAAGAAAGAACACCGGATTCAGATGGACTAAAAAATGTATATATGAAAAATAACAACCCACTTGGAAAAGGAGCCATAGCATTTTCGCTATGACTCCTTCTTGTTATGCAGCTTTCTTTATGACTTTCTTTCTCAGGATTAGCAGGGCGACGGCTACGACGATGGCGATCACGCTGATGATCGCGATCCAAAGCCATGGCGCCTGAGAGAAGCCGGTGATATCGAACTCGCCGGTCTCCGCGTTCTGAAGTTTGCTGAAGATCGCGGCTACATCGAACACACCGGCGCCGGCGAGCAGCAGGCCCGCGGCGATCGCCAGTGGACGACCGGCAGAATCGGACTCGTCTCTCGCGGCCAGCTTCAGCTGAGCGGAACCGAAGTCGAAGGTCTTCGACAGATAGAACCCGATGATCAGCAGGACGAGCAGTTCTGGCAGCATGTAGGTCGCGTTATAGATGACCGAATAGCGCAGCGCGTCGGCTGTCGGGACGGAAAGGCCTGCCCAGACGGTCGCGCCGCTGATCACATGACAGAGATAGCGGATCAGGCTGACGAGCAGGATGCCGGAAACAAAGGCGGCCGGCTGGGAAGAGGAATCTTTCTTACGGAAGATGCCGCCGAAGCCCAGACCCGTGAAGGCCAGCAGATAGTCGAAGATCGCCAGCGCGATCACGGACGCGGCGCCGGTCACATACGAGAAGTTGTCCATGCCCAGGAAAAGCTGGATGATGCCATAGACAAAACCACAGAGCAGGCCCCAGGGCGTACCGAAGCGGTAGGCGATGATGACCAGTGGCAGCATGGAGGCCGGTGTGACTGAACCGCCGTAGGGCAGGTCGATGACTTTGATGATGGACAGGACGGCGGCGATCGCGATCAGCATCGCGGAAAGGACCAGCCGCTGTGTCATGGAAACATTTTTGGAAGACATAGATTCTCCTTTTCCGCCGGCCCGCGCGCAAATGAGGCCGGCTCAAATAAAAAAGTTTTCGCACAGGATCCCCCATGCGAAAACCGTTTGATCAGTATATATGATTCTGAAAAAACTCCCTACGCTGGTATGATCCATATCAGGTTCGAGGGTTTGCCGTGACCGGTCAAACTGACCGGGAGCGTGGCATCTCAGCCCGAAGGCACCCCTGTTTTTGCCCAGAATTCTGTGCGATATAAATTATAAACGAATCGGCCGTTTTGTCAAGCAGGCCGGTGAAAACGCCGTGCCGTTCGAGCGGCCAAAGGCCGTCTCGCAGCGCTGCGAAGCAGCGCTTTCTATAACCACTTTTTCTTTTTGAACCAGACCAGGCACACGACCACGATCAGGATCGATATAAGGATCACCACCGGATAGGAGGCTTTCCAGTTCAGCTCCGGCATATAGCGGAAGTTCATGCCATACCATCCCGCGATGAGCGTCAGCGGCAGGAAGATCGATGTTACCACGGTCAGCAGCGTCATGATCTTGTTCTGATGAACATCCAGTTCGGACTGCACCAGATCCCGCAGCTGCACGACATAGTCTCTAAGAGAGGAAACGGTATCCTGCAGGCGGATGACCCGTTCGGTGAACAGCCGGAAGAAGCGCAGATTTTCAGCCTGGAAGAAACCGTTTTCGTTCTCTTCCAGTTCCTGACCGAAGTCGATCAGCTGCTCATAGTGGACGCGCAGGTCGATCAGATCGCCGCGGATCTGGTTGAGTTCGGTGGGGAAATCTTCGCCCTTTGAGCGAAGGATCTCTTCTTCGGTATGATTCAGCTGGTGTTCCATCTTTTCCAGCAGCGCCAGATCCTTTCCGATAATCATCTCGAGGAAATCATAAAGGAATCGCTCCAGCGAAGGCATCCGCCATTTTTTTGAACGCTGAATGGCTTCGATCTGCATCAGCGCGTAGCCCGTGTCGTCGATCAGCACGATCCCTTTTTCATCCAGCGCGAAGGAAAAGAAGTGCCGGGCGCTGATCTTTTCACGATCCGGGATCGAGAAACAGCCGGTCAGGGAGTCATAGTTTACGACCGCTTTTGTTTCACGCTGGTCGGTGGTCTGGATCTCCAGATCAATGACCATGTCGAAAAGCGCGCTGCTCACCTTCCATTCTTCAAATGTCAAAACCGCGACATAGGGCGCCGTCCGAGTGGAGATATCCTCCTTCTCGCAGGGGATCAGTGTATCTTTGATCAGAAAAAAGCGCATATAACTCCTCCTTGTATTTAGAACCAGGGCAGAAAAGCGAAAACAACAGCCAAAACAAGCGCGGGCAGCATGTTCGCGACACGAACTTTCTTTCCCCAGACGAGATTGATACCTACACAGAAGATCAGAATGGAACCGATCATCGAGATATTCGAGATTGCGCTGTCCGAGAATATCGGAGAAATGAACCTGGCAAGAAGCGTCATGCCGCCCTGGATCACGAAAACCGGGATCGCGGAGAAGATACTGCCTTTTCCCAGGGAAGAGGCAAGCACGATCAATATGATGAAGTCCAGTACAGCCTTGATGGCTAGGGTGGAATAATCGCCCAGGAGGCCATCCTGGATCGAGCCGACAATTGCCATGGCGCCGATACAGACCGTCAGGGAAGTGGTGACAAAAGCATCTACGAAACGGGCGTCTTTGGCATTTCCGGTCTTTTTCTTGAGCCATTCACCAAAGCGCTCGAAGCCGTCTTCCAGATCGATCAGTTCACCGATGAGTGTACCGATCGTCAGGCAGAGCACGATCATCAGACCTTTTCCGCTGACCAGCTGACCGTCTGTCAGTTCGAGCATACCTTCCAGTGCGCCGGCGATGGAAATGAACATCGTCGCGACGCCGCAGGCTTTGATGAGTCCGTCCTGTATTTTTTCCTTCAAGGCTCTTCCGATCAGCATGCCCAGAAGGCCACCGACGATAATCGCGCCGGTATTGATGAGTGTGCCAAGTCCGATCATTTTTTCCTCGTCCTGTTGATTTGATGACAATCATTATACAAGGAACGCCGGGAAATTACCAGAGGCTTGCAACATGAATTTGCATCAGCTATAATCATAGCATGCATAAAAACAGGAGTGAAACAGGGGCATTCAGTGGCTGCAATCCTGAGCCCCTGTCTGAACCGCTGCGCGGTTCCCAAACAAGATAGGAGGACGAATCACATGAAGTTCAAGGATATGCCCTATACCAGGCCGGACATGGCGGCTGCGGCGAAAGAGGTCAAAGCATTTACCGAAAAACTGAGAAACGCGAAAAGCTACGAAGAACTGCGGGAAGCCTATATCGCGCGCGAAAAGCCGCGTGCAGAGCTCAGGACGCAGATGAGCATTGCGAGCATTCGCAACACCATCGATACCCGGGACGAGTTCTATGAAGCGGAGATGAAATACCTGCACAGCGAGATGCCGAAACTCGGCCTACTGGAGAAAGAGGCGGGCAAAGCGCTGCTCGAATCGCCATATCTCGATGATTTTGTCGCGGAATTCGGACCGACCGGCGTCAACCGGCTGAAAGCGCAGCAGCGTCTGCAGAGTGAGGAGATCATCCCGAACCGCGTGAAGGAATCGGAGCTCAGGACGCAGTACGCGAAAGTGACCGCCGGCGCCAGCGTCCGGTTCCATGGGGAAGAATGCAACTTCTACGGGCTTCTGAAATACATGGAAAGCACGGATCGCGCGGTCCGCAAAGCGGCCTTCGAAGCCTGGGCGGGCCTGTACGAAAAGATCGCGCCGGAGCTGGACCGGATCTACGACGAGATGATCGTGGTCCGCTGTGACAGCGCGAAAAAGCTCGGGTTCAAGGATTATGTCGAGATGGCCTACCTGGAGAGAGGCCGGTTCGACTATGATTTAAAGGACGCGCAGGCATTCCGTAAACAGGTGAGGGACGAGATCACGCCGATCGCGGCGAAGATCTTCGAACAGCAGCGGAAAAACCTGGGTATTGACAAGCTGCAGTATTACGATGAGTTCCTGGCCTATCCGGAAGGTAATGCTGTTCCCCGCGGGACACGAGAGGAACTGGTCGCGGCGGCACAGAAGATGTACCGCGAACTGTCGCCCGAGACCGGCCGCTTTTTCGACCGGATGGTCGAGGATGAGATGTTTGATCTCGAGACCAAGCCGGGCAAGCAGGGCGGTGGTTATTGCACGTCGCTCCCGAGTATCAAAATGCCCTTCATTTTCTCGAATTTCAACGGCACCAGCGCCGACGTGGACGTCCTGACCCACGAAGCGGGCCACGCGTTCCAGGGCTTTACTGCCTATCGCACGCTGCCGCTCATGGAGCAGTGCCATTCCGGCGCGGAGGTGGCGGAGATCCACTCCATGGCTATGGAATACTGGACCTACCCCTGGATGGAGCTGTTCTTCGGGGAAGACGCGGACAAATACCGCTACGCCCATCTGGCTGGCGGCCTTTCCAACGTGCCGTATCTCGTGAGCGTTGACGAGTTCCAGGAAAAGGTTTTCCAGAATCCCACGATGAGCGCGAAAGAGCGGCGTGCCGTCTGGCATGAGATCGAAAAGACCTACATGCCCTGGCGTTCCTACGATGGAAACGAGTTTCTTGAGGAGGGCGGTTTCTGGATGCAGAAACAGCACGTTTTCCTCTATCCCTTCTATTATATTGAATATGCGATGGCGATCATGGGCGCTTTCGAGTTCTTTACCAAGGCGAAGAAAGACCGTGCGGCCGCCTGGACGGATTACCTGAATCTGTGCAAAGCGGGCGGAAGCAAAGGATATTTCGACCTGCTTACCTACGCGAATCTGTCGATCCCGGTCAAACCCGGTGCCGTCAAAAAATGTATCGCCGGCATCGTGGAAGAATTAGGATACGCAGAGATATCCGCGCCGGAGCCGGAGGATGATCCTGAGCTACTCGCCGAGCTTTTGCCCTGCCGTGTCTGCCATGAAGACTGCGCGTATCTGGAGACCGAAGGCGACTGGTGTCTGTACGTAGTTTGCGGCCATTGCGGATCCACGACGGCTTTTGTCCAGTATCAGGATCCCGCATCCAAGCGGCAGGCCGCGAAGAAGGCGATCGATCTCTGGAATATGGGCAAAGTGATCGCCGAGCGACGAGGCGAATGAAGTGAAGGAAAGTTTGATACCAGACATGTATACCCTGCGGATCGAGCCCCTCGATGTCCGGCTTTCTGTGTGCAAGGTATCCGATTATTCTGGAATCGATCCTGAACAGCCTTTTGTTTTCACCGGCTGCACCGATGAGGAAAAATCATTGGTCTGTCCAACAGCGCTGGTGCCGGAGAACGCTTTTTCCAGAGAAGATGGCTGGAGGGCTTTTCGGATCTGTGGGCAGCTGGACTTTTCTCTGACAGGCATACTGGCAAAGATCTCGAAAAAACTGGCAGATGCGGGCATAGGGATATTTGCCCTGTCGACATATAACACGGATTATATCCTTATAAAGGAAGAAAACTACGCAAGAGCCCTGGAACTTCTGTGCAGTGACGGGTTTGATAAAGAACCTCTGTGCTGACGAAGAAACATAGCACGCAACTTATAGTTGCGCAAAGCACAGAAAAAGCACTTGCTGGTTGGTGGAGATACTTATATTGATCTGGTAATCTATATTTGCAACGCGGTGCAGAGAATGTAAATCAGCAGATATGGATGAAAAGGAGAAGAGGTATGAGTTTTGGAAAAAACCTTCAGTATTTACGCCAGCTTAGCAGGAATATGACACAGGAGACATTAGCGGAAAAACTTGGTGTAAGCCGGCAGACTATCTCAAAATGGGAAATGGATGCGGCGAATCCGGAAATGGATAAGGCACTTGAAATATGTAAAGTTTTTAACTGCTCTTTGGATAATCTGTTCAGAGAAGAGATGGACAAACGCAGTGACGCATACACAAACCTGCGCGTAGAAGAAGTCACCGGATTCCGTTACATAGAGCATACAGTGATCAGTACCGATCCGGAAAGTGATGCGATCAACCGCATGTATAAAATAGCAGAAGAAAACGGCATCGATAACCCGAAAGTGATCGGATGGGATTTTCCCAGTCTTTCGCAAGAACAGGTGAATGTCTTTGCTATGCATGGATATACGGCCGCGTTAATACTTCCGGATGGCATCACACCTGCCGGGCACGAAATAAAAGAACAGCCCGCGCATAAATACGTGGCAATCCATATAGACAAACCATTTGATAATCCGTTTGTTACAATACCGGGGGCTTATCATACATTGAACGATTTCATGAGAACCAACGGCCTGGAACGGGTAGGAAATGAAGTGATACCATGCTTCGAAACAGACGGCGAGAGTATGGATGTTTATATAGCGTATAAGTAGAGGTGAGAGAAGACCTATCATGTCAAGAAAACTAACGCCGGAAGAAAGGAACATCCTTCTGGAGAACCCGGAGCTTGTTATGTTTAATCCATACAAGGCGATCAAAACACATTGGTGTTCTTTGGGAAAGGCGCTGATCCTTCCGGCTGTCACCGGGCTGGTTATTTTCCTGTGGGGCTATCTTTTTCGGGATTTAGTGAACAGTCACCCATGGCTTTATGCGGGGATCGGATGCGGCGCACTGATCGTCGCCTGTGGCGCGGTGCCGATATCTTATTTCATCCTGGATGACCGGACATTTAAAAAAGCCAGAGAAGAGCACTACGCGACGCAGCTTAAGATGCTTCTGCCACAGGATCTCGAGTGCAGGATCGCACATATCCTGTGGGTAACGGAACAGAAAGCGGAAGGCGGCTGGATACTGGATGGCAGAGAGGAAATGTTCGGATACAGCGGTTATGTCAATTATTTTAAACTGGAACCGGACACCGATCTGGCGGTCATAAGCGGCGGCGATAAATTCTGGGCATTTGTTAAACACGAGAAGAAAACAGAAAGTTTCTATCAGAACCTATAAGCCGAAATCCGATTGTTTTTAGAAGACGACGGTGATATGATATAGGCAAACCGGAAAAGGAGCGAGGAGAAATGAAGCTTGCGATCGGAAACGACCATGTCGCGGTCGAGATGAAAAACACCATCAAAGCATATCTGGAAGCCAAAGGGATCGAAGTGATCAATGTAGGGACGGACAAATCCGAATCCTACAGTTACGCGATCTCGGCCTATAAAGTAGGAAAGCTGGTCGCCTCCGGCGAGGTCGACGGTGGTATATTGATTTGCGGGACCGGTGTGGGGATCGGCATCGCGGCGAACAAGATCGACGGGATCCGCTGCTGCATCTGTTCGGAGCCCTATTCCGCGAAACTTTCCAAGCAGCACAACAATTCGAATGTCATCGCGTTCGGCGCACGGGTCATCGGTATCGAAATGGCCAAGATGATCGTGGACGAATGGCTCGGAGCGGAGTTCGAAGGCGGCCGCCACGCGGTCCGCGTTGGGATGATCATGGAAATACAGGATACTCAGGATTTACAGGCAGCGAAAGAATAAAAACCATAGTAAACACCAAAGGCTGCAGCAAAAAAGCTGCGGCCTTTTCCATGCTCAGAAGGCGTGCCTTTGTGTAAAAGGCGCTTTATGAGTCTTTTGGGGCGTTTGTCTTTTGTAAGAGACTCACCGCCCAAGAATCCCTGCGATTTCTGGACAAGATATCAGCCGGACGAACTATCTTTTCCAGGAATTGGAAAAGATAGTCTGTCAAGAAATCATCTCGCCCAGACAGGTCTTCCATTCAATGAAATTTCTGGATAAGATAACGGTCAGAAAGCATTTCCCGCCCAGGATTTAGGAAAGATAGCTCGTTAAATTGATGCGCCGCCCAAAAATCAGAAAAAGCTCTGGGCGGCAGGTCGTAAAAAAGAATGTTTCGCCCCAATGAGATGGGTGAGATCGGACGAAAAGAAGAATCCGCCCCAACGAGTCGGGGCGGATTCAGAAAAAGCGAATATAATTCTTATTCTTTGCCCGGCATGCCGCCCTGGATGAAGCAGCGGATGTCGTCACAGAGGGCTTTGATATTCTCTTCGCCGATATAGATCATATGGCCGGAGGGATAGCCCTTGAAGGTGATGCGGTCCATGGGCAGGCCGGCGTGGGTCAGCGTATAGAAAATGTGGCCGCAGTCGGTCGCGCCGTCGAACCAGCCGTTCGCGAAGAACGTACGCATGCCCGGGGTGCGGCACATGGCGTTGCGAAGCTGTTCGGCGGTGGTGCCCATCGTCTCTTCGCGGTTCCAGTCACGGATGACGCCGGCGGAGGAGACATACTGCCGATCTAGCTTGACGCCCAGTCTGGGCAGCAGGTCGCCGGTCAGCGCGCCATAGTAGTAGGCGCCGTAGCGGTCGGAAGAGGCGTCATCCCAGAGACCGACTTTCTCTTCCACTTTCTGCGGGGTATAGAAGGGACGCGTGATTCGTCCGTCGAAACGGGCGACCGCGTACCCTTTTTCTTTCGCGACTTCCTGACGGAAGGTGGGCGAGTCTATCTTGAGGCCGCGCTCCTCCAGGTATTCGCGGGAAACGCCGGTATAATACATGAGTTTTTTGATGATGCGCTCACGCTCTTTGCCCTGCAGCGCCTCGCCCTGATAGAGAGCCAGAAGATAATCCTTGTCCGCAAAAGCCTTGGCTTCTTTCACGAAGTCTTCCAGACTCTGATCCGTGGGATGGTTGTGGTACCAGTTCACAGCAGCATAGGTGGGGAAGCAGATCACGGCTGAGTCCACGGGAACCTCACGGCCGAAGTACTTGCCGACGGAAACGGTATTTCCGATCATGACGATACCATCGAAAGCGATACCGTAGCTGCGTTCCTTGCCGCGGGTGGAAGCGATGCCGGCCGCGATGGCGCTGCGGGTGCAGCCATAACTTTCACCGACGAGATACTTGGGGCTGAGCCAGCGGTTGTGGCGATGCAGCCACTGCTCGACGAAGGTCAGAAAAGCTTCCGCGTCCTGTTCGATGCCGAAGAACTCCTTGCCTTTTTCGTCATCCAGAAGTGCGCCGTAGCCGGTGGCCACCGGGTCAACAAGCACGATGTCCGCAATGTCGATCAGGCAGTTCGGATTGTCGATCACTTCATAGGGTGGCAGCGCGGTGGGCCGGTCAGGCTCGCCGTAGACGATGCGGCGGGTGCCGAGGAAGCCGGCATGCACATACATGGAAGAGGAGCCGGGGCCGCCGTTGTATCCGAAGATGACCGGACGGGACGCGGTATCCTTTACGTCGCTGCGGAAATAGGAATAGGAAAAGATCGTAGCGATCGGTTTGCCGTCCGAGGTGTAGAAAACGGTATCTTCGGAGACGGTCCGGTAGGGGATCGTCTTGCCGTTCAGCTTGATACTGCCTTCGGATTCGAAGCGGGCCGGCTTGAACTGATCAGCTTTGAAACATTCGGTTTTGTACATGAGATTACCTCCGATAGTTGGACTTGCTCTCTATTATAGCCCGGTACCACGTCCGTGACAAGACACGAATGTGCCAAAAGGACGGCATTGGGTGTGTACAGCGCGGGCAGAGATATGATAAAATGAAGGAAGAAATTATCGCAAGGAGAGATCATGAATATTCTTATTCTGAACGGTTCACCTTCGGGCAAAAACAGCATTACGTTGTATACCATGCTGTATATCGAAAAGTTTTTCCCTGATCATACCTATACCACGATCCATGTCGGGCAGCAGATCCGGTCGATCGAGAAGGACTTCACCAAATCCGCACAGGCGCTGGCCGCCGCCGATCTGATCGTTTTCTGCTATCCGGTCTATACCTTCCTGGTTCCCTCCCAGCTGCACCGGTTCATCGAACTGATCAAGGAGCACGGGGTGGAGCTTCAGGGGAAATTCGCGACGCAGATCTCCACATCCAAGCATTTCTATGATATGACCGCGCATCAATTCATCGAGGATAATTGCCGCGATCTTGGCCTTCGCTATATCCGCGGCCTTTCCGCGGACATGGATGATCTGACAAAAGCTTCCGGGCAGAAAGAAGCGCTCGATTTCTGGCGTTTCGTAGAGTGGAACATGGCCTTAGATCAACCGGACGAGGATCTTACGGAGCAGGCGGGATCTGCCGGCCGCATCGCACTGGTCACAGACGCGGCGGAAGGCAGCAAACTATCTGAAATGATCGAAGCGTTCCGGGCAGCAAGCGCGCAAAAGGTCGACGTTGTGAACATCCGTGAGTTTCCGTTCCAGGGAGGCTGTCTCGGCTGCTTTCGCTGCGCGGCGGACGGGACCTGTATCTACAAGGACGGATTCTCCTCGTTCCTGAGAGACAATATCCAGACAGCGGACGCGATCGTCTATGCGTATACTGTCAAGGATCATTCGATGGGATCCCGGTTCAAGATGTATGACGACCGGCAGTTCTGCAACGGGCATCGGACGGTGACCATGGGCAAGCCGGTAGCCTATCTGGTGGAAGGCGATCTGTCCGAGGAGCCCAATCTCATGACACTCATGCGAGCGAGATCCGAGGTGGGCGGCAACTTCCTGGCCGGTATCGCGGATACCGACGAGAAGATCGGTTCAGTGGCGAAGACCCTGGAATACGCGATCGAGAACGCGTATCAGCCACCGAAGGACTTCTACGGCGTAGGCGGACTCAAGGTATTCCGTGATCTGATCTATCAGATGCAGGGACTGATGCGCGAGGACCACCGTTTCTATAAAAAGCACGGATTCTATGATTTCCCGCAGAAGAAAAAAGGACGGATCGCGGCGATGTATCTGGTCGGCGCGATGATGAACAGCCCGAAGATCATGAAAAAGATCGGAGGAAAGATGACTGAAGGCATGGTCATGCCCTATCAGAAAGTGCTGAAAGACGCGGAAAAGAAGAGGAATCAGAAATGAAAAGAGAGCTTTTAAATCGTAGCTGGCAGGTTTGGGAAGACAAGATCCCGTTTGAGCTGGTATCCGGTGTACCACCCTTTGCCATTACCGTCGATCTGCCGGATGACGCGATGTTTCGGGAGAAACAAAGCCCGGAAAGCCTCAATGGCGGAGCGACCGGTTATCTGGACGGCGGTGCGTATAAATACCATAAGTCTTTATATGTGCCGGAAGAATGGGCAGGCGATCCAATCCTGCTTCATTTCGAAGGCGTCTACCGGCAGGCGACCGTATTTGTCAACGGCTCCGCAGTGGGAGGATGCTTCTTTGGCTATAACGAATTCACCGTTCCCATCTCTGATCATCTGAACTATGGACAGGATAACGATATCCTGGTCGCGGTCAAATGTGATGTAAAAAACAGCCGCTGGTACAGCGGCGCCGGAATCTATCGGGATGTCTGGCTGCTGCATGGCGCGCCGGTTCATGTCGTCCCGGGCTCGCTTCAGTTAACCACCCTCTCGCTCTCGGAAGAAGGCGCACTGGTGGAGGTTTCCTGTGAAGCGGAAAACAGTTCTTCGCTGGCCGGTACTTTTGATGTGACATTTTCCGTCGCACGGAAAGCGCCGGTAGGGGGAGTGTCAACGGATCCTGTTTTTGAAAGAACATTTCCCGTCCGACTCAAAGTCGGAGAAAAGCAGAAACTTTCCAAACGGATCTTTCTGGAAAACTCCGCGCTCTGGAGCGCGGAAAAGCCGAACCTGTATGAAATAAAGGCCGGAATCGCAAATGGGACATATGTCGCAAATGAAGCGAAGGCCGATGAAGAGACCATTACGACCGGCGTCCGGCTGATCCAGGCGGACCGGATCCACGGCCTCATGATCAACGGGGAGAGCGTCAAGCTGCGTGGCGCCTGTGTGCATCATGACAGCGGTCTTCTGGGCGCGAGAGCTCTCTACGGATATGAGCGGCGGAGGATCCGGCGGCTGAAAGAGGCGGGATTTAACGCGGTACGCTCGGCACATAACCACACGTCTCAGGCCTTTCTTCGGGCGTGTGACGAACTGGGCATGTATGTGATGGATGAACTGACCGACGTTTGGGACAAGGCCAAGGCAACTTACGATCAGTCGATCCATTTTGAAGCGACCTGGAAAAAGGATCTTCGGTCCATGGTGGAAGCAGATCGCCCGCATCCTTCGGTGATCCTGTATTCCACCGGCAATGAGATCTTTGAGATCGCGACGGAAAAAGGGATCGAGACTGCCCGAATGCTGGGAGATTATCTCAAAGAACTCGATCCGACACGGCTTCGTACGAATGGAATCAATGGGGCTTTTGCCGCGGGTGACGGCCTTTCCTCGATCGTGGAAGATATCACCGGACAGCGTCCGGGACCGGGGGACGTGAATGTCTTTATGGCCGCGCTGGCAAACCACATGCCACAGATCGTCCAGCATCCGATCCTGTCCGGGATCCTGGAAAAGCTGGAGCTTTCTATGGACGTTGTTGGCTATAATTATATGACTTCCCGCTATCTGCCGGACTATGAGACGTATCCGGACCGACTGATGGTAGGAAGCGAGACCTATCCGAAACAGATCGCGGAAAACTGGTCGGTCATCAGCGCCTGTCCGGCGGTACTGGGCGACTTTACCTGGACCGGGTGGGACTATATGGGCGAGATCGGAGGGCCTTTCCCGGGACTGATCAACGAGGCAGGAGATATCTCGCTTATCGGTGTCCGACGTGCGATGTCCTATTACAGAGAGATCGTGTTCGGGCTGAAGAAAGGTCCGGTCATCGCGACGCAGGATCCCGCGCGGTATGGCTGCAGCCGCAATTTCGGCCCCTGGAAATTTACAGACTGTGAAATGAACTACACCTGGCCGGAGCAGGAAGGAAAGCCGATGCTCGTTCAGGTTTACAGCCGGGGAGATACCATCGTTCTCTATCAGAACGGGCAGAAAGTCGGTGAGAAGACCTGTCCGGCGCCGGGAGAACCCTTTGAAGAAGGCGGCGTTGGCTACTGCTGCGAATTCAATATCACGTACGAACCGGGTGAACTCAGCGTTGTGGCGCTCAGAAAAGGAAGGCAGATCGGACTTTCCGTCCTTCGGACGGCCGGAGAGGTAGAGCAGATACAGATCATTCCCGAGACAGAGGATGATCTGATCTTCCTGAATCTGGAACTGACAGATAGCCAGGGAACCCGGGTCTATCAGGATCAGAGTCTGGAACTTTCCGTGGAGGGACCGGCCGAACTGCTGGGATTCGGCAGTGAAAAGGCGGTCCATGAACGGGGATTCACCTCGCCTCGAACATCTACGGGAGGTGGCTGCGCGCTGGCGATCCTTCGCCGAACAGCCTCAGATCCGGTTCGGGTAAGGATCCATCTGACAGACAGAGATTCACTGATCATCAATACGATCGTTGTATAGAAGAGGGAGACAGATATGGCTTTTGGTGCAAAGGAATTCGATCTGACGGTAGGCGAAAGCATCGTCCATGTGATCACCTTCGGCAGTGGAGAGAAAGACCTGATCATGCTTCAGGGACTTACGATCAAAGAGTTCCGTGGAGCCGGAGCGATGATCGCGCTGGGATATAAGAAGTTCGCGAAAGACTATCGAGTGGTGCTGTTTGATCGTCCCGATCCGCTGCCGGAAGAATGCACGATCTCAGCGCTGACGCAGTCTGTGGCGTCCGCGATGGACCAGATGGAGATCAAAAACGCGGATGTCTTCGGGACTTCGCAGGGCGGAATGATCGCACTTCAGCTGGCCATCGACCGGCCGGATCTGGTCCGCCACCTGGTACTGGCGGTCACCGGGCCCAAGGCAACACCTATGACAGAAGCGGCGCTGGATAAGTGGATAGGTTTCGCGGAGAAGAGTGACTGGCAGGGACTGGGGATGGATATACTGGAATCCATGTATTCCGAACGGTACCAGAAACGGTATCGCCGGTTTTTCCCACTGATCCTGAAAACCCAGAAACTGATCAGCGCGGAGCGGTTTATTCCTCTGGCTCGCTCGATCAAAGGGTTTGATGTGACGGACAGGTTGGGAGAAATCAGGTGCGAAACACTGGTCCTTGGAGGCAAGGAAGACAAGATCGTTTCACCAGAAGGATCTTATGAGATCGCGAAGGCGCTCGGCTGTGAGATCCACATGTATGACGGACTGGGACACGCGGCCTATGAAGAAGCGCCGGATTTCAATGACCGGATCCTGGCGTTTTTGAGAAAAGTACCGGAGGAATAGACAGAAGACACGAAAAAAGGCTTGAAAAACCAAAGAATAGCCAGTATAATTTAATATACGAGTTGCAAAGCAACTCTCACAGCAGGACTGAAGGCTTGGTTTCAGCAGCTCCGAAGGAGGTGCATTTTCAGAGTTGCAAAGCAACTCTCACAGCAGCCTTGCTGCTGTTTGGCTCGGTAGCGAAGCTGGTTATCGCGTCGGCCTGTCACGCCGAAGATCGAGGGTTCGAGCCCCTTCCGAGTCGCTTCATAATAATAGGACGCAAACTTCATTTGCGTCCTATATTTGTATAGGAGGATTTATTTATGCGAGCCAGGATAAGAAAAGGATTCGTCCTGTTGATGACCATGAGCCTGATCATCCTTATAATGGGCTGTACGGATCCCGCGCCGAAGCCGGCATCCATGGACTCATCCGGGAAGTTTGAAACCTCGGTGGCGTCGGAATCATCGGCGACAGAAGAAAGCTCCGCCAGAGAAGATTCGGACAAAGACAGTTCCGTACAGGAATCACAGCAGGAAGAGCATCAGGATGGAGATATCTATATGAGCGGCGACGAGCAGACATTATATGTAGAACGACTGGAACGCTGTGAAGACTGGCTTGGCAAGACCCATACCGAAGCCGGGATCCCCGAGGAATTTCAGGATACAGTCCGTGTCGAGGGAAGCGTTTTCGGATTCCCGGCGTATGGCGCCGCATACTATCTCGATGGAAAGTGCCATAAGGTCATCCTGTATACTTCCAACAAAACAGTGAGCCATGATGATCTTTACGAGATCCTGGTGATGGAAAACGGCCAGCCTTACGAATCGTTCATGGGAGCCTATGTGGAAGCCCTGGGCGGCTGTGTGACCCATGATTATTTCTCCACCGGCAAGGGAACGATCATCCTGGAAAGTGCGGAAGAGCGGACTTACTGCGTACTCACATTTACACCGGATCAGGCGCCGGAGCACGAGCCGACAGCAGGTGAACAGGCCTTGAAGGAAATCAAGGAAGGGACCGGCTATGATCTGACCCTGCCGGAAGATGACTATCACGATCTGTCCGGAGGCAAAGTAGAAGGATCAGAGCTTGACTGGTATTATCTGACCTTTACTCTGGACAGCGGTATCTACTGTGAAGTTCAGCTGGTCGATAAGGTGACGCTGGAAATAGCAGAGGAGAAAGTTTTTATCTTCCCGGAGTCCGGGAAGGATCAGGTGGTGAAAGAATCGGATTACTCGATGCTGACAGATGAAGAAAACAATACCGGCATGATCTGCTGGTTTGACTTTGATTCGGCTTGGGTGATCACGGCCGATGCCGCGGGTACGAAGAGCGTGATCGACTATGATTTCCTTCGTAAGATCCGCCGGCAAATCATCAGTGCTTATGAACAGCCGGAATAACGGCTACAGAATTTCTGGCAGCCAGGATTCGAACTCGTCCATATAGCCGAGATCCCAGATCAGACTGCTCGTCAGGTACTTGTCCCTCGTATCGCGGGAACAGACGAACGCGTCCAGTACGGCCTGCTTTCTTAGCCCGATATCCGCAGGGCGTGTGGGCATACCGATCCGGCGCATCTTTTCTTCGAGAGCGTCTGTGTCCGGAAGGTCTTCCCGGATCAACCGGACGAGCTCATCCCAGTTTTCGAGAATTTTCCCGACCCGCTGCATTCGGCGGGTCTTTTCATTTTTCTGTGTTTTCTTTTCAAGCGCTATAAAAGACTCGGCGGTCTGTCCGAAGACCCGGTGAAGGCGCGCTTCCCAGGCAGATTCGTCAAAGCGTTCCGCAGCGGCTTCGGCGTGTTCTAAGGTGGGATGAAGTGTGATCAGCTTTTCCAGGATCCGAAGAGCCAGCAGCGTTCCGACTCCGACATAGATCCCGTGAAGCTCGTATTCTTCGCCGCGGGCGATAGCCATCATCTCCCAGCAGTGGGAAAAGTAATGTTCCTGACCGGAAGCGGGACGGGATGTTCCGGCCAGCGTCATGCAGATCCCGGACAGCAGCAGGCCTTCGATCACAGCTCGGATCCCGGTTTCCTCCCGGCGGACCGCGCTTTCCATCCCATCCGTGACCCGCTCATAAGCCTGGCGAACCAGCGCCGCGGTAGGCGCGCAGTAATCCTCACCGCGCACCAGAGCGGCGATCTTCCATTCGATCAGGGAATGAGCTTTCGCGAGAACATCCCCGACCCCGGCATGAATCAGCCGAAGCGGCGCCTCAGCCATGACAGACGTATCGCAGATGACGCCGATCGGCGCGTTTTCCGGGATCGAAGCTTTGGTATGGTTCAGTTCCAGAGAGGAAGAGGCAGAGGTATACCCGTCCATGGAAGGCGCCGAACCTACGGTGATCTGCGGAATGCTCAGCTTTGTCGCGGCGGCCTTGCAGATATCACCGATCGTGCCGCTGCCGACGGCCAGGATCAGATCGCAGGCAGGATCGAAACCGTCAATGACAGCCTGTACGGCATTTTCGTCTGGCTGAAGTTTGGAGGTTCGGTGCGGGAAGACATATGTCCCATAGGGGATTTCTTTTTCCTTCAGGATCCGGCAGACCCTTTCTCCGACAGCGGCATATGTGTTCGCGTCCGCGACGATAAACGACCGGGCAAAACCCAGCACGTCCAGCTGATCGGGCAAAGAAGGAAGAATATTCGGACCCACCGCGAGAAGCCGGATATCCGCGTTGTGTACACGTCCGCAGGCACAGCAAAAGCCCTCGGGACGAAGGAGCGGAGCGAAATCGAACGGTTCGAAATTTGTCATGGGAATCGCTTCTTTCTGTTGATTTTCATATAGATTTGACGGCTCGGAAACCCACTTGCTTTAGCGGGTGGGAGGAGAGCCGCTTCTCCTTTCTTAACCTTGCTCAGCTATATACTTTTCAATAGTAGCAGAAGATACTTCACCAATACTACAGGCAAAAGACCCATCTGATTATACTTGCGACGATTCTTATGTTCGTAGCGGTCTTGCATGGATGTAATACCTCTTCTTGTATATTCACTAATTCTATGATATAATAATATATAGTGAAACACAAGGAAGGGAGGTATACGATATGCAAATCACTGTTACTGCAAAGATTCAGGTTCAAGTATTGCCCGAACAGCGTGATCTGTTAGATATTACGATGGACACTTATCGCAATGCATGTAACTGTGTTGCAAACTATATCTTCCAGACGCACGATCTGAAGCAGTTTTCTCTTAATAAGGCATTGTATTATGACCTCCGTGAAAGATACGGCTTAAAGTCTCAGATGGCACAATCGGTATTTAAGACGGTTATTGCTAGATATAGAACTATTCTTGAGAACCAGCATGAGTGGATTAAGCCTGATTTCTCGAAACCTCAGTACGACCTTGTTTGGAACAGAGACTATTCACTTACGCAGAACCGGTTCTCCGTAAATACGGTGGACGGTCGAGTAAAACTTGCGTATTTTGCTGATGGTATGGAGAAATACTTTAACCATGATGTCTACTCTTTTGGCACTGCCAAGCTTGTAAAGAAACATGGTTATTATTTTCTGCATATACCTGTTACAAGGAATGTGCCTGAATCTCTGGACTCGGATATCTGCAATGTTGTTGGCGTAGACCGCGGTATTAACTTTGTGGCTACAACTTATGACAGCAAACACAAGTCTGGATTTTTCAGCGGCAAAACCATCAAACAGAAGCGTGCAAAGTATAAGACACTCCGTAAGGAACTTCAGCAAAGGCAGACTCCTTCTGCAAGACGAAGGCTTAAAGCTATCGGTCAGCGAGAAAACCGTTGGATGCAGGATATAAACCATTGTGTATCGAAGGCACTCGCCCAGAACAATCCGAAGCATACACTCTTTGTTTTGGAGAATCTTTCCGGTGTTCGATCTGCAACAGAGCGTGTTCGACGGAAGGATCGCTATGTATCTGTCTCTTGGTCTTTCTATGACCTTGAGCAGAAGCTAAAGTATAAAGCAGCGCTTAATGAAAGCTCTGTTATTAACGTAGATCCTCGCTTCACCAGCCAGACCTGTCCTGTATGCGGACACACGGAAAAAGCAAACCGTAACAAGAAGATGCACATCTTCTGCTGTAAGTCCTGCAGCTACACTTCCAACGATGACCGTATTGGAGCTATGAATCTGTATCGCATGGGAATCAACTATCTTTCCAGAGATAGCCAAGTACCGGATACAGTATCACCTCAGCATATCTGAGATGATAAGGGTGCTGTCAATCACCCTGCGATGTAACCCCACTATCTGATTTGTCAGATAAGTCAAAGGTAGGAGTCGTAAGACGCTCGTACTACTGGGGAGTTGCAAGCCCACTCACTTTAGTGGGTGGGTAGTTGACTGTATCATTAGGGCAGTTTACGTGCAAGATGGAGGGAAAGATGAGCTATACGATCGGGATCGATTTCGGGACACTGTCGGCGCGGGCGGTGATCGTGGATGTGCTGACCGGAGAGATCGTCTCTTCGGCCAGCGCAGACTATGCGCACGGCGTGCTGAACCGCGAACTGCCGGACGGAACGCCCATCGAACCGGAGTCGGCGTTGCAGGCCCCGGGGGATTATATTCAGGCGCTCGTCGGATCGGTCAAGGAAGCGGTCGGACTGTCCGGACTCATGGCGGAAGAGATCATCGGCGTCGGGATCGACGCGACTTCATGCACGATCCTGCCGGTGGATGCGGCGGGTGAGCCTATGGCTTTCCATGAAGAATACCGGTCGCAGCCGCAGGCCTATATCAAAATGTGGAAACATCACGGCGCAGCGCCTTACGCGGAGAAGTTGACGGAAGCCGCGAAAGAAGCCTGTCCGGACCTGCTGGCCCGGTTCGGCGGGAACATTTCGGCCGAGAGCCTGTTCCCGCGGATGTGGGAAATGAAGGAAAAGGCGCCGCGTCTTTTTGCCGAGATGGACGAGTACATGGAAGTCGCGGACTGGATCGTGAGCGAACTGACCGGTGCGAAGGCACGCGGGAAACGGATCCGCGGCGGCTGCGCAGCCGGATATAAGGCGTATTATCGGCCGGAAACCGGATTCCCGCCGAAAGCACTTTTCAACGCGGCCAGGCTTTCGAGGAAAGAATTGCTGGAAAAACTGCCGTCCCCTGTCGTGCCGGTCGGGAACGCAGCGGGCCGGCTCACACGCGAAATGGCATTTGAACTTGGGCTGGCGGAAGGGATCCCGGTCGCAGTTGGCATGGTGGACGCGCATGCCAGCGTGCCTGCCTGCGGTATCACTAGCCCCGGGGAGCTGCTCATGATCATCGGGACGTCGACCTGCCAGATGCTGCTTTCAGAGAAGGACCTGCCGGTCCCGGGCATCTGCGGCGCGGTCCCGGGAGGGATCCTGCCGGGCTATGTCGGATATGAAGCCGGCCAGACCTCGGTAGGCGACCTGTTCGCGTATTTTGTGGACAATTATATCACGGAAGATATCCATCGTGCGGCGAAGGACTACGCCTTTGCTTCGGGCCGTATTGGTGGCAGGTCGAAGGCGGCGGACGTTCACGCGTATCTTTCTGCGCTGGCAGAGAAGAAGGCACCTGGTGAAAACGGACTTATCGCACTTGACTGGCTGAACGGGAACCGCAGTCCGCTGTGTGATTACGCTCTTTCAGGAATGCTGGTGGGATTGACACAGGAAACCAGGCCGGAGGACATCTATCGGGCGCTGCTGGAATCGACAGCGTACGGCTGCCGTACGATCGTTGAAAACTTTATCCGCGCGGGTCTTCCGGTGAACAGGATCCTGGCCTCCGGCGGGATCAGTCAGAAGAATCCCTTCGCGATGCAGCTCTATGCCGATATTCTTGGCGTACCGGTCGAAGTGGTGCCGCTTCCGGTGGGACCGGCCCATGGCAGCGCGATTTTCGGAGCGGTGGCGGCAGGGTCGTCGGGCGGAAGCTATGACAGTGCGGAAGAAGCGATCCGAGCAATGGGATGTAAGGAAAGGATCGTTTACAGACCGGTTGCGGATCATGTGACGATCTACGACGGGTTATACAGAAAATATCAGCGTCTCTGCCAAATCTTCGGCGAGGAAGAAAAAGATCTGATGCACGACCTTCGGAGGAAAATATAGATGCTCGCGGGAATCCTCGGTGCGCTGCTTTGGGGGCTGGAGACCGTGCTTCTGGGAGCCGCGCTTGGATCCGGTCTCGGCGCACAGACGGATGTGATCGCAGGAGGAAATACAGGGCTGATGGGAATGATGCTTGTGCCGCTCTCGGCGGCGTTCATCCATGACGCCTGTTCGTCGGTCTATACCTTCGTTTATCACGGGATCCGCGGAAGTCTCGGGAAGACGTTCCATATGCTGAAGACCCGCGGCGCGAGATCGGTGGCGCTTGCCGCGCTGATCGGCGGACCGGTCGGTATGACCGGCTACATCCTTTCGGTCTTCTATATGGGGCCGGCCATCGGAGCGGTCGCCAGTACGGTTTATCCGGCCATCGGCGCCTTACTGGCGTTCTTCTTTCTGAAGGAACGGATGCCCTGGTACCGATGGATCTTCCTGGCCTTAACGCTGGCAGCGGTCTATATGCTGAGCTATACAGGCGAGGTGGATATCACCAACTTTTTCCTTGGCCTCCTTGGGACACTGATGTGCGCGTTCGGCTGGGGAACGGAAGCGGTGATCATCACCAAAAGCGTTCAGGATCCGCAGATGACGAGCGAGATCGCGCTGCTGATCCGCCAGACGGTCTCGGCTTTTGTTTACGGGCTCTTCCTGCTGCCGGTCCTTGGATGGATCGGATCAGGAGAGAGTCTTCTTGCGGGATGGAGCCTTGCCGGGTATCTGCTGAAAACACCTGGAAGCTTCGGGCTCCTCGCGCTGGCGGCTTTCGCCGCGACGACATCGTATCTATTCTATTATCAGGCGCTTCGCCGGATCGGAGCGATCCGCGCGATGGCCTTGAATGTGACATATTCGGCCTGGGCCCTGGTTTTCGCGTTCCTTTTGTTGAAAGACAGGGCGCTTCTATCCCCGGTCACGCTTCTTTGCGCGGCAGCTGTCCTGACGTTCGGACTGCTGACTGCCTCAGCAGGAAAGGAGAAAGTATGACAGAGTTTTACATCCCCTATGACGGACAGAAGATCCACGCAAAGCTGGAAATGCCCGATAATGTCGGCGCGAAATGTCCGCTGGCGATCATCAATCACGGATTTACCGGACACATGGAAGAGCCGCAGATCGTGGCCGTCAAGGAAGCCATTCGTGCTATGGGGATCGCGACTCTCCGGGTGGACCTTTACGGCCATGGGAAGAGTAGCGGAACTTTTAAGGAGCACACACTTTTCAAGTGGATCGAACAGGGGCTGGCAGTGATTGAGTACGCGAAGAAGTTGGATTTCGTCACGGATCTTTATTATGTCGGACATTCGCAGGGCGGCATGAATGCCATGATGATGGGCGGCCTTCGACCGGATGATCTAAAAGCCCTCGTACTGCTGGCGCCGGCCGGGATGATCCCGGATGCCGCGCGTGCCGGCAACCTGGCCAGCGCACTGTATGAACCGGACGAAATTCCGGAGGAGCTGGTGATCTGGGGCGGGGAGATCCTCGGCGGCAACTACGCGCGGACCGCGCAGCTGCTGCATACGGAAGACGCGATCGAAAAATACCATGGCCCGGTGCTGATCGTACACGGGACCGCAGACCGCGCGGTACCGTACGCCTACGCGAAAAAAGCCGCTGAGTTGTATGAGAATTGTAAACTCGTCACTATCCCCGGCTCGAATCACGGCTTTGAAGGATATTATGATGAAATGACTTCCGCTGTCACAGTATTCCTGCGGTACTCGGACGGTGACAGGCCGATACGTGAGCGAAAAAGCCGACTGAAATAAAGCTGGTCCGGATAGCCCACCGCTTCCGCGATCTGGCTGAGAGGTTCGTCGGTCTGTTCCAGCAGCATCCGCGCGCGGCTAAGTCGAAGGGAAGTCAGATAGTCCTGCGGAGAGAGGCCGGTCCGGTTCTTGAACAGGGTACGGAAACGACTGGGAGACAGATGAGCTTCCAGCGCCAGCTGCTCGATGGACAGGTTTTCGCGGAAGCTCTGGTGGATACGGGCAAGAGAAGCCTGGATCCGCGGATCGCTCTGAAGATTCTCATGGCCGCTGACTTCCCGGCCGAGACTGACCAGCAGGGAAGTGATCTTTGCTGCCGCCGAGATCTCAAATAGCGGATCGCGGCGGATAAAATCCTGGAAGAGGCCTTCATACTGCATCTGAAGGAACAGGCCGTCAGCCACGGGGATAAAGGTCTGATTGGGGACGCCGCAGCGCTCCACCAGCGATCTCGCGGAGGATCCCGTAAAATGCACCCAGTAATAGTGGACCTCATCCCGGACGCCTCGCATGGTATAGTGGTAGGGCGTGTGCGGATAATACAGAATGGCCTGACCGGGATACATGATCTTTTTCTCTTCACCGATCCAGACATCCATTTCGCCGCGGACCAGGTACTGCAGATAGAAATCCTCCCGTCCGGTGGCGGAGCGGCCGATGAACGGACTCGGAAGGACACAGAGCCCGCAGCAGTTGGGAATGAGCGCGTGCTCGGGACGCGATACGTTATCCGCTCCCGCGCTGAGCTCCAGATAATACGATTGATCGACCGGCATAGAAACCTCCCGAATAGTCGATTTATCCATATAAGCAATTGATATTACTATATGAATTTCCTTGAGAAAAGCATATATTATAGAGAAGACAAATGCAAGACAAATCCTTGCGGATAGTCGAAAATTCTCATTTACGCATGAGGAGACACTATGAAAAAATCACTCAATGCATGGACAGTCGATTCGAAAACCGGTTTTGAGCAGATGTTCAAGGAACTCAAGGCTGCCGGTTTTGACGGAGTCGAACTGAACGTGGACAAGGAAGGTACCAGCGAGCATTCCCTGACCCTGTCTACAACAGCGGAAGATCTCGCGAAAATCAAAGCCATCTCGGAAAAGTATGATCTGCCGGTCATCAGCATCAGTACCTCGCTTTGGGGCGGATGCATGGGGACTGATCCGATACTATCCGAGAAGATCCTGAAACAGCAGCTTTTCTGCGCGGACTATTTCGGAGCGAAGGGCATCCTGGTCGTCCCGGGCGGCGCCTATCCGAAGATCCCGCTGCTGGAAGACCGCAAAGGCTGTATCGAATTCCTCAGATCCCAGCGCGCGCTGATCGAATCCTACGGGATCTATGTGGGTGTCGAGAATGTCTGGAACATGTTCTTCGGATCTCCGCTGGACATGGTGAGCTTCATCGACGAAGTGGACAATCCGCTGGTCGGCGCCTACTATGATGTCGGCAACGTCATCGCCTTCTCCTGGTCCGAACGCTGGATCGAGGTCCTGGGCAGCCGCATCCATAACATCCATGTCAAGGACTACAAGCGTGCCCGCGGCGTGAACTCCGGCGGCGTCTGGGCGGACATCCCGCTGGGCGATGTCAACTGGAAAGCGGTCATCCCGGCGCTTCGCGCGGCCGGTTTCGACGGCTATCTGACCGGTGAAGTCTTCAAGGAAGATCCGGACATGTCCTACCAGGATTACTACGCCTTTGTCGCGAAAGGCATCGAAGAAGTCATCAAGTACTAATTCATACAAATCAACAAGACGAGGAGAATTACCATGAGCAAAACAAGAGTTGCCCTGATCGGCTGCGGTACCATCGGACGTTATCACTTCGACCACTTCAAAAAGATGGACGATGTGGAAGTCGTCGGCGTATGCGACATCATCCCGGAAAGAGCGGATAAGTTCGCGGCGGAAGTGAACTGCCCGGCTTTCTACAATTTCAAAGAGATGTATGACGCAGTCAATCCCGAATGTGTCTTTATCGGCATCCCGCCCTACTGCCATGGCGAGATCGAGTTCGAGACCATCGCCCGCCGCATCCCGATGTTTGTCGAGAAACCGGTCGGCCTGGATCCCGCGCAGTTCCTGGCGATCCGCGACAAGATCCGTGAGGCTGGTCTGATCACCGCTTCCGGCCTCCAGCTTCGTTATGAGAGCAACATCCCGAAACTGAAAGAGTTCGCGAAAAAGCACAAGATCGTCGAAGCCAACCTCATGAGAGTCGGCGGTATTCCGGATACCCCGTGGTGGAAGGTCCGTGAACTTTCCGGCGGCCAGCTGGTCGAGCAGACGATCCATCAGGTCGATATGATGAGAAATGTCATGGGCGAAGAGCCCGTGGAAGTCTTCTCCTTCGGCGGCAAAGACGTCGTCAAGGGCATCGAAGGATTCGATGTGGAAGACACCTCCATCTCCCTTGTCCGTTTCGAATCCGGCGCTCTGGCTACCATGACCACCGGCTGCTACGCGACCGGCGCGGAGTGCGCGGACAACAAACTGACCTTCGGTGCGGTCGACGCGCGCGCGGACTATTACATGTTCGATAAAGTAGCTATCTACGGCGAAGCGGAAGACGAGCCGGAAGAAGGCGCCAACGCCGAAGTCGTCAAAGGCGACGGCCGTATGGTCTCCAAAGGCACCGCCAAGATCTACAAGCCGGAAACCGACTGCGGCATGCTCTGCGACCACACCTTCATCGAAGCGGTCCAGACCGGCGATCCTTCCAAGATCAAATCCCCGTACGAAGATGCGGTCAAATCCGTCCTCTTCACCCTGGCCTGCAATGAGTCCATGGAAACCGGCAAACCGGTCAAAGTGAACGTGAATCTGTAAGCTGACTTGCCTTATAAAGACACCTGAGATCAGGTGAAAAAACGGACTGCGATACACATACATCTGTGTAAAGCAGTCCGTTTTTATATGAGGGTGCTACAGCGGAAACGCCACGGGTGCCTGAGATGCCATTTTTCCAAAATCAGTCCAGCGGTCTGAGGAGCATTTTTTTCAAAACCACGCGGCGGTAGAAATTCAGCTTTTTTCAAAATCACGCGTTCGTGCTCCCTAGAATCCACGTTTTTCAAAATTGAACGCATCATCTGCGGCATGAAACAGGGATTTATCAAAACCGCGCGTAAAAGGTCATCCTGGAAACAGTCAGAAGGCCAGAAAGACGCGTCGATTTGATAAATCCCTATTCTACGGAGCAAATGAAACGTGTGATTTTGAAAAACATGCTTTTCACGGAGCAAATGAAACGTGTGATTTTGAAAAACATGCTTTTCACGGAGCAGATGCGCGTGATTTTGAAAAACATGCCGTTCACGGAGCTTTATGAATTCTTCCGTCAGGAAGCCTTTCAGGCATCCAGCTGACAGATGTCCACCAGTTTGGTGCTGGCTTCGCTGTAGCGGCTGGCCAGGATGTCCGCCAGGGCGGAAGCCGTGTCGATGGAAGTCAGGCACGGGATCCGGTGCTGCTGCGCCTTGCGGGAAAGAAGCGTGAAATCACCCACGCTGGTATCGATCACCGCACCGGTATAAACGATACAGCTGACCTTCTCATTCTCGACCAGATCGTAGATATCATTGTTTTCCCAGACGTTATGAGCCGTTTCGACATCCAGGCCGGTGGAGCGGATCGCGGCGGCGGTATCGGGCGTCGCGTAAAGCTTGATACCCAGGTCGAAGAACTTGCCGGCCAGTGCGATGATGTCCGCGTGATCGTAATCCTCAACGGAAAGCAGGACACCCGTCCGGTCATCCGAGGACGGATCGTCGCCGCCTGCGGAAGTGGGCAGATCATCCCGACGGATCCGGAAACCAGCGGCCAGCAGACCTTTATACAGTGCTTCCGCCTTGGTCCGGCCAACGCCCAGGACCTCGCCGGTGGATTTCATCTCCGGACCGAGGATCGAATCCGCGTCGGAAAGCTTCTCAAAGGAGAAGACCGGTACTTTGACCGCGAAGCAGTGCGGCGCATTCCACAGGCCGCCTTCGTAGCCGAGATCTTTCAGCTTGGCGCCCAGCATGACCTGAGAGGCCAGATCGACCATCGGTACGCCGGTGACTTTGCTGATATACGGGATCGTACGGGACGCCCGGGGATTGACCTCGATGACATACAGTTCGTTGTCGTAGATCAGGTACTGGATATTGACCAGACCTTTGGTACCCAGCGCCAAGGCCAGCTTCTGGGAGCAGTCGCAGACCTTGTCGCGCATCTTCTCGGAGAGATTATAGGGTGGATAGACAGCGATGGAGTCACCGCTGTGGACGCCGGCCCGCTCGATATGTTCCATGATACCCGGGATCAGAACGGTCTCGCCGTCGGAAATGACGTCGACCTCCAGCTCGGTACCGGGCATATATTTATCCACAAGGACCGGGTTTTCGATGCCGCCGGAGAGGATGGCTTCCATATATTTGGTGACATCCGCCTCAGAACGGGCGATCGTCATGCCCTGGCCGCCGATGACATAGGACGGACGGAGCAGGACAGGATAGCCGAGGATCTTGGCCGCGATCCGGGCTTCCGGCAGGGTGTTGACGCCGCAGCCCTTCGGACGCTGGATATGGAAGCTCTCCAACAGCTGATCGAACCGTTCACGGTCTTCCGCCAGATCGATGCCCTCGGCGGAAGTTCCGAGGATCTTCACGCCGTGTGAATCGAGATATTTCGCCAGTTTGATCGCGGTCTGGCCGCCAAAGGCCACCACGATGCCAAGCGGTTTTTCGATCTCTACCACATTCATGACATCTTCCGGTGTCAGTGGTTCGAAATACAGCCGGTCACTGGTGTCATAGTCCGTCGAAACCGTTTCGGGGTTGTTGTTGATAATGATCACTTCATAGCCGAGACGGCGCAGAATATCCACGCAGTGGACACTGGAGTAGTCGAACTCAATGCCCTGTCCGATACGGATCGGGCCGGCGCCGAGGACGATGATGCGGCCTTTGAAGCCAGCCACGCTTCCGGCCGTTTTCGCCGCCGCTTCCCGCGCGTCGCAGCCGGGTTCATAGACGGAATAGTAATATGGCGTGATGCCGAAACCGCCGGAACAGGTGTTGACAAGACGGTAATTCGCGTCCTCATGGCAGGGCAGCGGATGGCCGGAAAGGACTTCCAGCGCGTGATCCGTATAGCCGAAGACCTTGCCCTGATGGTATTGTTCCGGGGAGATCGCCTGGCCGGCGATGGAAAGTTCAAAGTCGGAAAGGTTTTTCAGTTTCTCGATGAAGAAAGGTGTGATCTTCGTGACCGAAGCGATGTCGGCGACACTCATGCCGCTCTTCAGGGCTTCGAAGATCGTGAACAGACGAAGATCATTCACTCGTGTAAGCCGCTCGGCAAGCGGTTTTCCGCTGGAGGAGACACGATTCAGCGTTTCCATGCCGATCTCCGCACCGCGGACAGCCTTCATGATACCGGCTTCAAACGTCGGAGCGATCGCCATGACCTCGCCGGTCGCTTTCATCTGCGTGCCCAGGCGGCGGCTGGCGTTCGTGAACTTATCAAACGGCCACCGCGGGAACTTGACGACGATATAATCTACCTGAGGACTGAAGCGCGCGCTGCCTTTTTTGTCCTTGTCCAGCTTGATCTCATCAAGATCGTAGCCGAGCGCGATCATGGCCGTGACCTTGGCGATGGGATAACCGGTCGCCTTGGAAGCCAGCGCGGAGGAACGCGACACACGCGGGTTGACCTCGATCACGGCATATTCGGAGGTCTCGGGATGCAGGGCGAACTGCACGTTGCAACCGCCGGCGACCTTCAGTTCACGGATGATATCGATCGCCGCGTTTTCGAGGATCTTATAATCGGTATCGGAAAGCGTCAGAGCTGGGGCGACAACGATGGAATCGCCGGTATGCACGCCTACGGGATCCACATTTTCCATACTGCAGACGGTGATGACGTGGTCGGAAGCGTCACGCATGACCTCGAATTCGATCTCTTTCCAGCCGGCGATATATTTTTCCACCAGGATCTGGGTAATGGGTGAAGCATCCAGACCGGTTTTCGCGGCGGACGCCATCTGCTTTTCGTCATAGGCAACGCCGCCGCCGGTCCCGCCGAGCGTGAAAGCCGGTCGGATGATGACAGGATAACCGATCTTCTTCGCGGTTTCGAGCGCGTCTTTTACGGTGTTCACAGTATCGGAGGGGATGGTCGGGACGCCGATCTTTTCCATGGTGTCCTTGAACATCTGCCGGTCTTCGGCCTTATCGATGGATTCGGCGTTGGTCCCGATCAGCCGGACGCCGGTTTTCTGAAGGAAACCGGATTTGCTCAGCTGCATCGCGACCGTCAGACCTGTCTGTCCGCCGAGACCGGCGAGCAGCGCGTCCGGTTTTTCTTTCTCTATGACCCGCTGGACCGTTTCCAGTGTCAGCGGTTCCAGATAGATCGAGTCAGCGTTCAGCTGATCGGTCATGATGGTAGCGGGATTGGAGTTGATCAGCACGACCTTGATGCCTTCGCGCTTCAGGACGCGGCAGGCCTGTGTACCGGCATAGTCGAATTCCGCTGCCTGACCGATGACGATCGGACCGGATCCTATTACGAGTACTGTTTGAATCGATTGATCTTTAGGCATTCGAAATCACTTCCTTTAATACTTCGATCGCTTTCTTCAGCTGTTCCATGGGAATGGAAAGCGGCGGAAGCAGACGGACTTTATCATGAGCGGACAGAACGATCACACCTTTTTCCAGGCAGGCGGAGAGGACTTCGCCGACCGGTTTGTCGCAGGAGATACCGATCATCAGCCCCAGGCCTGTCACGGACTGAACACCTTTGGCGCCGGAAAGGGTATCGAAGATATAGCTGGATTTTTCCTGAACTCCTGCCAAGAGATCGTCGTCGATCCTGGCCAGGATGCTGAGCGCGCCGGCGCAGCTCGTAGGGTTGCCGCCGAAGGTGGATCCGTGGGATCCGGGCGTCAGGGTATTTTGTACTTTTTCTCCCAGCAGGCAGGCGCCGATCGGCAGACCGCCGCCGAGGCCCTTCGCGGTCGAGACGATGTCCGGCTGGAAGCCGTACTGCATGTAGGTATAGAGGGTACCGGTACGGCCGTTTCCGGTCTGGACTTCGTCGTCGATGATCAGAAGATCATGTTTTTTGGCGGTAGCAACGACCGCGTCGACATAGGCCTGGGACAGCGGGACGACGCCGCCCTCGCCCTGGACGAGCTCGATCATGATCGCGCAGCAGCCGTTTTCCGAAGCCAGTTTTTCCAGCTCTTCCGGATCTTCCGCCGTCGCGTATACAAATCCGCCGGGGAAAGGACCGAAATGGGTATGGAATTTATCCTGGCCGGTAGCGGCAAGGGTCGCGATGGTCCGGCCGTGGAAACTGTTTTTCAGGGTAATGATGGTCGAATGGCTTTCGTCGCCAAACTGATCATACGCCCATTTACGGGCGGTCTTGATGGCACATTCGTTCGCTTCCGCACCGGAATTGCCGAAGAAAACTTTCTTCATCCCGGTCTTCTCGCAGAGCATCTTCGCGAGGAGCGCGTCGGGTGATGTATAGTAGAGATTCGAGGTATGGGAGATCTTTCCGAGCTGTTCAGTGACAGCCTGGATCCAGATGTCATCGGAATAACCGAAGGTATTGACGGCGATCCCGGCCCCTAAATCGATATATTCCTTACCGTTCTCGTCCCAGGCGAGAGCGCCTTTTCCCTTGACGAGCGCGACCGGCATCCGGCCGTAAGTGGAAGCAACATAAGTCTGATCGATCTGCTGGATATTCATAGTTTCTCCTTTTAAATAAACATGGTTCCGAGACCTTCATCCGTCAGAAGCTCTATCAGGATGGAGTGAGGGACACGACCGTCGATAATGAACACTTTCTTGACCCCGTGTTCGATCGCTTCGACGCAGGACTGGACTTTCGGGATCATTCCGCCGGAGATGACGCCTTTTTCTATGAAGACGGGTATCTCTTCGATCCGTACGGTAGGAATGAGCGTGGACAGGTCATCTTTGTCTTCCATCAGTCCGGCGATATCGGTCATCGCCAGCATGCTCTCCGCACCGAGCCGTCCGGCGATCTGCGCCGCGGCGGTATCCGCGTTGATGTTGTAGCGGTTGCCGGATTTATCCCCGGCAATAGTGGAGATGATGGGAATATAGCCTAGATCGAGAAGATCCAGGACCGGCTTCGTGTTGATCGCGGTGATCTCGCCTACGTTTCCGAGTCTTTCGTCGAGGATCTTGGCTTCGATAATGCCGGCATCGACACCGGAGATGCCGATCGCCTTGCCGCCGATGCTCTGGACCAGGCTGACCAGATCCTTGCCGACCTTGCCGGAGAGCACCATCTGGACGATGTCCATGGTTTCATCGTCGGTCACGCGGAGTCCGTCGACAAATTCTGACTGCTTGCCGGTCTTTTTCAGCATGTCCGAGATCTCGGGGCCGCCGCCGTGTACCACGACGACTTTTACGCCGATCATGGATAAAAGGACGATATCGCCCATGACCGCTTTTTTGAGTTCCGGGTTTTTCATCGCGTTACCGCCATATTTGACGACCACGATCTTCCCGGCATATTCCTGTATATAAGGGAGCGCTTCGGTCAGTACCTGCGCGCGTTTTGCGTTATCCATCGTTTTTCCTCCCGTTATGAGCGATAGTCGCCGTTGATCCGGACATATTCATAGGAAAGATCGCAGCCCCAGGCGGTGGCCTGTGCCTCGCCCATTCTCATATCGCAGATGATTTTGATCTCTTTCTGTGAGAGCACTCTGGTGGCGGCCTCTTCGCTGTAATCCTGGCCTACGCCGTTCTCACAGAGAAGGATCTTTTCACCGTTTGCCTCGATCCAGATCGCCAGATCGTCCGGGTCGAACATCGCGCCGGAATAGCCCATGGCGCAGAGGATCCGGCCCCAGTTGGCGTCATGACCGAAGATCGCGGCCTTGGTCAGGCTGGAGGAAATGACGGACTTGGCGAGCAGGCAGGCATTCTCTTTTGTATCTGAATGGATGACCTGACATTCCACCAGCGCCGTCGCGCCTTCGCCATCGCCGGCGAGCGCCTTGGCCTGATGCTCGTTGATCATGTAAAGGGCTTCCTTGAAAGCCTCATATTCCTTCGTGCCGGGCAGGATCTCGGGATTGCCCGCGGCGCCGTTCGCCAGGACCACGAAGGTATCGTTGGTGGAGGTATCGCCGTCCACGGAGATCATGTTATAGGTATCCACGACACTTTCCTTTACCAGGGGAGTCAGCGTCTCTTTGGAGATCACCGCGTCGGTACAGACGAAGCTCAGCATGGTGCACATGTTGGGATGGATCATGCCCGAGCCTTTGGAAATGGCGCCGAGGGTGACCGTCACCCCGCCGATCTCCAGCTGCACCGCATACTCCTTGGGGTGCGTGTCGGTAGTCATGATGGCTCTCGCGGCATCCGCGCCTGCCTCTGGCGTAGCGGCCTTTTTCTGTACCAGCTGGGCGATCCCTGCCTTAATGCGGTCCATGGGAAGCAGCGGTCCGATAACGCCGGTCGAACCGACGAGCACGGCCTCTGTGGGAAGGCCAAGCAATTTGGCAGCTTCTTCCGCGGTATCCATGGCGCATTTCATACCGCCCGCACCGGTCCCGGCGTTCGCGATGCCGGTATTGACGACGACAGCCTGGATGAACGGGCTTTCTTCGATGAGTTTTTTATCCCATTTCACCGGCGCCGCCTTCACGATGTTGCTGGTGAAGGTACCTGCGCCTATGCAGGGCAGGATGGAATAGATCAGCGCCATATCCTTGCGGTTTGCGTACTTGATACCGGCCTCAATACCGGCTGCTTCGAAACCTTTCGGGGCGGTCACGCCGCCGGAGATCACTTTTGTCATAGGATTCACCTCGTCTTATTGATTGAAACGAATAATATTGGCTTCGTTAAGGATAAAGTTATAATAGTTGAAATCCGGCCGCTTCTTCCATCCGATCTCTTTCCAGAAGGCGTTGCCGACATCGTTGGTGGTGAAGGCGATCAGCGAGACGTTGCTGATCTCTTCGGCCTGGAGGGTACGCATACACTGGGTGACCATTGCCTTGCCGATCCCTCTTCGCCGGTAACCTTCCCGCACACATACGTGATAGAGACATCCGCGGCGTCCGTCGTGGCCGCAGAGGATCGCGCCGACGACCTTTCCATCGCAGCGGGCCACGACCGAAGTCGTTGGGTTGCGTTTTAGGAAGCGCTTAACTCCTTCGCGGGAATCGTCGATGCTGCGGATGGCAAAGCCTTTGATGCTCATCCAGAGATCTTTGACTTCATCGTAGTCCTGGATGGTCATGGTGTGGATGGTGAATGGTTCCATAGCTGTTCCTTTGGGTATATATTTTCTTTGGATCGTCTTACAGGACAAGGCCGGTTTCGGGCGGAAGGCCGAGCGCCAGATTCATGCACTCGATGGCGGCGCCGGAAGCGCCTTTGCCGAGGTTGTCGAAGAGTGCGGAAAGCAGCACCCGTTCGCTGTTGCCGAACACCCGGACCTCCATGGTATCCTTGCCGGTCAGCGCGTTGGCCGCGAGGAAACCGTCGGCAGGGGAATCTTCCTTATAATATACGATCGGGCCTTGGTAAAGATCCTGGTAGATCTTTTTGATCGCGTCTGACTGATCGGTCGGAAGAGGGATGGTCACTTCCATGCCACTGTAGAAATCCGCGACGATGGGAGAAAAGGCCGGTGCTGTCTGAAGGCCCGTGACCGCGACCATTTCCGGCAGATGTTTATGCATCTGCGAAAGGCCGTACTGTCTGGGTGAATCGTAGGAGACAGGTCTTTCGGGATCCTCATATTGCGCGATCATCTTTTTTCCGCCGCCGGAATAGCCGGTGAGGGAAGTGGCCGCGAGAAATGTGTCCGCCGGGATGATCCCTTCCTTTACTAACGGATAAATAAGGGCGATAAATCCGGAAGCGTGGCAGCCGGGGACGGCGATCCGTTTGGACGTTTCCACCGCCTTTTTGTGCGCTTCGGACAGTTCCGGAAAACCGTAGGTCCAGCCGGGATCTGTCCGGTGAGCGGTCGATGTATCAAGAACGATCACGTTCGGATTTTTGATCAGGCTGACGGCTTCGATCGCCGCGGCATCCGGCAGACAGAGGAACGCGATATCGCAGGCATTCAGTATTTCTTCTCTGGCGGAAAGGTCTTTTCTTTTCTCGTCCGGAAGTGTGAGAAGGTGAAGATCCGGCCGGCTTTCCAGCCGTTCCCGGATGCGAAGGCCGGTGGTCCCGGCGCTGCCGTCGATGAATACATTTACTGCCATGAGTATCTCCTTGTCTCGGAATTTGGTTGCGGGCGAAGTCCGCCCTATGAGAGTTGACATCCATTATGCAATAATTTTCGCGAATAGTCAATAAATATTCATGTGTTTTGTGAATTTCGTGAAAATCAGACAAGAGAAAAGACCTATATTATCTGGCTTTGTGCAGTTTTTGTTTTTGAGAAAGGGAATGAATAAATATACAGAAAAAGTGATAATCATTCTTTCCTCTTTCTTTTTTCCGGGATTTGTGGTATCCTTAACAGTTGAACTATGAATCATCATTGGTTTGATATTTTTAAGGAGTAAGTATATATGGCACCATTTGACACAAAAAGAAACGTGTATCTGATCGATTTTGAGAATACACGTGAATATGGAATCAAGTCTATCCAGACGACGGACCGGGATCTGCTGATCATCGTGTATACAGCGAACGCGGCCAAGCTGGACCTTGATTCTCTCTCCGAGCTGCAGGCGACCCTGCAGGTCATCCGCTCACAGACGGGTAAGCAGGCACTCGATCTGCTGCTGGTCTCCTATCTGGGATTCGCGATCGCGGATCTTGGCAAGAGCGCGAACTATATCATCATCAGCAACGACGGCGATTACGACGGCGTCGTGAATTTCTGGAAGTCCCGCGGCTATCAGGTGGAAAGACAGACGGTCGACACCGAACAGGCCAAGAAGGCGGCCAAGAAGAGCGAAAAAGCAGCACAGCAGAGTGAAAAGGCGGCTCAGCAAAGCGCGCAGGCGCCTGCCGCAGCGGTAACGGCCACTTCGGCCCAGAGCGCTCAACAGGGAGAGAAAGCGAAGGCTCCGGCCGAGCTTATGAACCATCTTTCCGCGATCTTCGAGCGTGAGAAAGTCGATCCCGGCATCCGCAGCTTCATTCGCCAGAAGGTGAGTGATCTGTATCCGGAGCCCCAGAGAAAATCCGTAATCTACCGCGCCATTATAGGCAAGTACGGTCAGAAGAACGGCCTGAAATATTATAACCTGATCAAGAAAGAGCTTTAATCCCGGAGGTAAGGAAATGAAAGTGAAGAATCTGGTCGGCGAGCGCTTTAAAGAGCGTCCTTCCGACTGCGTGGTCGACAGCCATGCGCTGATGGTGCGCGGCGGCTATATCAAGCAGGTGGCAAACGGTATTTTCAGCCTGTTTCCGCCGGCACGCCGCGTGACGCAGAAGATCGAAGCCATCATCCGCGAGGAGATGGACCGGATCGACGGACAGGAAGTCCTGTTCCCGGTCGTGCTGCCCGGAAGTTTGTGGATGGAGAGCGGCCGCTATCAGTCCGTTGACAATACGCTGGCCCGCTTCGACGACCGCAACGGCACTCCCATGGTACTCGGTATGACACACGAGGAAGCCGCGGTGCAGCTGGTCCGTGAATATGGCAGCACCTACAACCGCTATCCTTTCATGATCTATCAGATCCAGACCAAGTTCCGTGACGAGGCGAGACCGCGCGCCGGACTGATCCGTGTGCGTGAGTTCACGATGAAAGACGGCTATTCCTTCCATACCTCCCAGGAGGACCTGGAGAAATATTACGCCCGCTGCTACCGCGCGTACGAGCGCATTTACGCGCGCGCCGGCGCGCCGGAAGTCATCGCGGTGAAATCCGATTCCGGTATGATGGGCGGCTCTGTCAGCCATGAATACATGCTGCTGACCGATATCGGCGAGGACAGTATCGTCATCTGTCCGGACTGCGGATACCGCGCGAACATGGAAGCCGCTGAGAATATCGTGGCGCCTGTTCAGGGAGAGGAAGCGGAGCTTGTCAAGGTCTCCACACCGGGCAAAGCGACCATTGAGGAAGTCGTGGAATATCTGCACGGCGACACGATGCATTCCGTGAAGGCGGTCGTTTATCAGACGAATGCCGAAGATAAATTTGTCGTGGCCTTCCTTCGCGGCGACCTGGAAGTCAACGAGACCAAGCTGACCAACTATCTGGGTGAAAACATCCATCCCGCCCTCGTGACCGAGGACAGTCCCATCGTCGCCGGATTTATCGGCCCGGTGGGGATCTCTTCCGAAGTAAAGATCGTCTTTGACCGCTCGCTCGAGGATGCCGTGGGCATGATCTGCGGAGCCAACGATCAGGATTATCACTATACCGGTCTTTCGATGAAGCGCGATGTACCCGGCGCCGAGTTCGTGGACATCGCCAAGGCGTTTGCCGGCGGCATCTGCCCGGTCTGCGGTAAACCGCATCTGACGGTCTCCCGCGGGATCGAAGTGGGCAACATTTTCCAGCTTGGGATCAAATATTCCAAGTCCATGAACATGACCTATACCGACGCGGACGGTAACAGCCAGTATCCCATCATGGGATGCTACGGCATCGGCGTAGGACGTCTGGCCGCTTCCATCGCGGAAGCCAGCCATGACAAGTTCGGACCGATCTGGCCGATCAGCATCGCTCCCTGGAGCGCAGAGGTGTGCTGCCTGAGAGCCGATGATCCCGAAACGAAGCGGATCTCCGAGGAGCTGTATGAAGCTCTGGAAAAGGCCGGGGTGGATACCCTGTATGACGACCGTGACATCCGTCCGGGCGCCATGTTCTCCGACGCGGACCTTCTTGGCGCGCCGGTCCGTGTGATCGTGAGCCCCAAGAACCTGGCGAACGGCGAGATCGAGATCTCGACTCGCGACAAATCTATCCAGGTGAAAGTTCCGGTAGCGGAAGCGCTGGATAAAATCAAAGAAATCATCAGGACCCTTCAGGATCAGATCGATCAGACGGTTCCCGAAAGCATCTAAACCCCATTTGTGAAAGGAGTACGACCATGGTAGATCCGAGATATGATACCCAGCTGCTCATCGAAGGCGAAGACCTCGATGAAGATGAGATCCATGATTATTTTCTGGAGCATTTTGAGGGCGACTGCCTGCTCGCAGTCGGGGATGAGGACCTGATCAAGATCCATTTTCATACGAATAAGCCCTGGGAAGTGCTGGAATACTGTTCAACACTCGGCGAGATCTATGATATCGTCGTGGAGGATATGGACCGTCAGGCACGCGGCCTGCACGGCTGATCCCCAGAGGAAATGACATGATCGCACAAGGAAAAGCCGGACTGATCCGCCAGGGAAAAGCGGGCCGGCTGTCGGTTGAAATCTATGAAAATCGGGCGGCACTCGGCAAAGCGGCGGCTTCGGATGCAGCAGCTGCGATCGAGCGGGTGATTGCCGAAAAGGGCTTCTGCTCGGTGATCTTCGCCGCGGCACCGTCACAGAACGAGTTTCTGGCGGCGCTGTGCGAGGAAGATTCCCGCCTGGGCGGAAGGATCGATTTTTCGAAAGTGCACGCGTATCATATGGACGAGTATGTCGGCCTTCCGGAAGACGCGCCGCAGGGATTCGGAAACTTTCTTCGCAGAGGGATCTTTGAAAAGGTTCCCTTCGGAAAAGTGGAATATCTTCGGGCGAGCGGGGAATACGCGCCGGATGAGGCGGCCGTGTCTGCCGAGATCGAAAGGTATACCCGTCTGCTGGAGGAAGATCCGGCGGATCTGGTTTTCATGGGGATCGGGGAGAACGGCCATATCGCGTTCAATGATCCGCATGTCGCCAGATTTGACGACCCGGCCATGGTAAAGCTGGTCTCGCTGGACGAACGCTGCCGGATGCAGCAGGTGCATGACGGCTGCTTTGCTTCCATTGAGGAAGTGCCGACGCACGCGCTGACCCTTACGGTCCCCACCCTTGCCGGAGCCAAAGAGCTTTTCTGCATGGTACCGGCGGCGACGAAGGAAGAGGCGGTGGGACTGACGGTGCTCGGAGAGATCCGCGAAAAAGTACCTGCGACGATCATGCGGATGCATCCCCATGCCACGCTGTATGTCGATCAGGACAGCGGTAAAAAACTACTGGAGGCTCACTTTGGCAAACAGACGGAATGAATCGGACGCGAAGGAAGCGGTGCGTGAAGCGCGCCTTCTTTTTGCCGGTCTTTTTCAGGAAGTCAGAAAAGAGAAAGAGGCTCAGGACCCGCGGAATATCGCGCAGGCCCTGAGCCTTTTGGTTCCTCTGGTAAGAAAAAAAGCCCCGCGGGAACAGATTCTTCGCGAAGCGAAGGAAACTTTCTGGCTGACGCTTCTGGATAGTCCGGAAGCCAAAGTCCGGAAAAATACCGCCCGTGTGATAGGCGAACTGTATACGGCATCGTCCTCACCGGCCCTGGCCAGGAAATTGCGGGAGCTGCTTTCGGAAGAACAGGTACAGATGATCCGACCTTCTTATATCCTGGCGATCGGATCCATGGGTTTCGCGAATCTTTTGGATGATTACAAAGTGCCGGAAGACACCCTGGAAAAACACGCGGCGGAAGAGAAGGAGGCCCTGCGAAAAGCCCGTCTCGGCGCAGGCAGATCCAAGGCGGCTCAGTGCGTGACAGAGTCAGGCGCATCCGGTTTTGCGCTGCGCTCCGGCGCCAGTCGATTTTCGGACTTTCCTGCAGACCGTGATCTGATCCTGGTGACGGCGCTCGGTGAACGGAAAAGAAAAATCCCCAGGGAAAAGGTCACGGCTTCAAAGGAGCACTCTGTCCGGCAGCTGCTGCAGCGGGACCGGACATGGCTGGAAGTGCTGGTCCCCCTTTCGGGACCGGAAGAGATCCTGCCGTTATGTCAAGCCTGTCTTAAAGGGGAAGCGCCGTATCGTTACCGGATCGAACTGAAAACACAGACATCCGGAAACCATGAAGGACGCGGCTATAAGATCCGGCGGCTGATCGAAGAGATCGAAACGCTGGCAGGACCTTCGCTTATCAATGATCCATCCTCCTATGAGGTGGAAGTGAGGGTCTTGCTGGGAAAAGCATCGGAAGATCGTCTCAGCGCGCATGACACAAATCCTTCCGAGACATATAGCACGGATGTGAGTTGGTTCCTGAAATTCTCCTGCGCGCCGGATGAGCGCTTTGATTACCGGAAAGAAGCCATCCCGGCTTCGATCCATCCGGCCAATGCCGCGATGATCATGCGGCTGGCCGCCCCGTATCTGAGAGATAAAGAAGACCCGGCGGACGCTTCGCGCCGCCTGGCATCGCCGCGGCGCATCCTGGATCCCTGCTGCGGCAGCGGGACCCTTCTGATCGAAAGGGCGAAGGCGAGCACTTCAGGTCCGGTGGAACTGGTCGGGCTGGATATCGAATCGCGGGCTATTCGCGCCGCGAAAAAGAATCTCGCGGCCGCTTTCCAGAAACCGGAAGATATCGTCTGGTCGCTGCCGGAGCAGTCGAAGGATCAGGCGGATGAGGCAGGATTTCTGACCGAATGGAAGATCCTTCAGACAGATCTGAAAACATGGAAGCTTCCTGAAAAAGATCGTCCGTTTGATGAGATCTACGCGAATCTGCCGTTCGGTCTTCGTGTCGGCGACCACACAAAGAATGAAGCACTGTATGAAGCGCTGGTTCGTAATCTCACCAAGTGGCTCGCTCCCGGCGGGATCGCGGCGCTTTATACGATGGAAGGCCGGCTGCTGGAAAAGGAACTGGAGAAAGCTTCCGGTCTGAAAGTCCTGAAACACTTCCGCCTTTCGGCCGGAGGCCTAACGCCACGGCTCTATATAATAGGAAAAAAAGTCGGTCTGAATTGACAAGCCGGTAAATTCACGAAAATGTTAATTTTTTGTAAAAATTACTCTGTTTATTGTTGACTATTGATAAAAATTGATTAAAATAATTAATGTTCCGATTCTACTGAGTTTGGCGGGTCGGAACAGCCAATTAATGGCAAAAACGAAAAAGGAGAGAAAACAATCATGAAGAAAGTTCTTGTATTTCTGCTGGCAGCTGCGATGGTTCTGTCTCTGACAGCCTGCAGCGGCGGAAGCTCAAGCCCGCTGAAAGATGAAGGACATGCTGCCTGGGTTACACATGGTCAGTTCCTGCTGGCTGATGGAACCGAAAACAGCTGGAATGGTAAAGCAACCGAGCTTTACGAGAAATCCGCACTGGAAGCCATCGCGCTGAAAGACGTCAAAGCCATCAGCGAAGACCTGTATAAGGCACTGGAAGGCAAAGATGTCAAATATCTGTATAAGACCGAACTGATCTTCGGTACGAATGACGCTGGCTGGACCACCAACTTCCTGAAAGACGGAAAACTGTATCGTGCCAACGGCTCCTACGCATTCAAGATTGCGCAGTGCACCGTTGATGTCGACGGCGACAACAAAGTATATGCAGAAGATCAGTGGATCAGCGATCCCAAGACCGCTTATGCTGAGTCTCTGACTCCGGATACGGTATGGTATCCCATCTGGCAGGAAGAGCCCGATGAGTATGGCTTCTCCTGGGCCAGCAACCCGGTCGTCACCGGTGGTTCCGGTGTGTATACCCTTGTCATCGCTCAGTACAACAGTGTTTCCGCAGCCGGCAATCCCGGATACGGCGTTGGCCTGGTACTGAAAGAAGCGAAAGACGGTATCGCCTATGAAGAGATCCTGGAATATGTTCCCGCAGACCATACCTACGGCATTATCGGCGGTTTCAATGACTGGAACGGCGATGTCGCTATGGAAAAAACGGCCGACAATACCTGGGTCGGCGAAGTCGAACTGACTGCCGGCACCGAGTTCAAGGTACGTGCAGACGGAGCATGGGATTACAGCTGGGGCAACGGCGCTGACAACCTGGTAGCCGAAGAAGACGGCACCTACGAAGTCACGATCGTATTCAACAGCGCAGACGACGTTAGCGTTACCGCTGTCAAGAAATAATTCTGCTTAGCAGCACAGAAGGGGCTCATTTTGAGCCCCTTTGTTTCCTTATATCATATATAGAGAAGCAACATCGCGTGAGAAGGATGCAAACATGAAAATCGTTAAACTATTCATCTGTACATTATTGGCCTTGTCACTGTGCCTTGGTTTATTTGGATGCAGCGACAAGGTTCCTGCCTGCAATGATTTTGAAGACAGCTATACAGATGCGCTTCCCGAAAATGCAGAAGACGGACTGACACTTCACGCATTTAACTGGACTTATCATGAGATCCTGATCAATCTGGAGAACATCCAAAACGCTGGCTTCAAAAATGTGCTCACCATGCCGGTGCAGCAGCCGAAAAGCGGAGGATCCAACTGGTGGGCTTTCTATCAGCCGCTCGGTTTTCTGATCGGTGATGATTCGGCGCTGGGCACCAAGGAAGAGCTGACCCTGCTCTGCACAGAAGCAGAAAAATATGGTATCTGTATACTGGCGGATATCGTAGTGAATCATCTGGCCAACTCGGACGGCGTTGAGACGGAGGCAGACGGAACGCCTACCGTTTCTCCCGCCGTAGCAGAGTATGAACCGATCATCTACGCAAATCGGAATGAAGATACGGATGGCCACGGCGTCACCTTCCACCACAACAAAAACGCCGGCGGATCCGGTGCGGAAACGCAGAATTACGCGTACGGTGCACTGCCGGACCTGGACACCTCCAATGCCTATGTGCAGGAACGTGTCCTTGCACTCCTCAAGGAATGCATCGATGCCGGCATCGACGGATTCCGCTTCGATGCGGCCAAGCATATCGAGACGGAGCAGGATCCAGACTATCCGAGTGATTTCTGGGACAACACCCTGGAAGTGGCAAAAGCCTATTATAAGGAAAAGACCGGCAAAGACCTCTACGCCTATGGAGAGATCCTGAATTCGCCGACCGGACGGAACCTGAGTGTCTATACCGATCATATGCGGATCACGGATGACGGATTTGCCGCACAGCTGAAAAACGTCTTTGCCTCCAAGGATGCGACCAAGATCCTGAGTGCGGTATTGAAAACAGACAATCCGGAAGATCTGATCGCATGGGTGGAGAGCCATGACGAATATGTCTCAAGCAACACCCATTATTCGGATGTGCGCGTAGCCAAATACTGGTCGATCATCGCCGCGAAGAAAGGCCTCGGCGGTCTGTACCTGGCAAGGCCGACCGAAGAACTGACAGTCGGCGTGATCGGATCCTATGCCTTTGAAAGTGAATATGTAGCGGTCAGCAACCGGTTCCACAACCGTTTCTATGATGCGGAATCCTACGAATCCGCAGAAGGCACCTTCTATGTCAATGAGAAAATCGGTCAGGGAGATGAAGGCGCGCTGATTCTGAACGTTGGTGACGTGGATCCGGACAAGATCGTGAAAGTTGCGGTTCCGCATCTGGAGACCGGCAACTATTATGATGCTCTTACCGGTGAAAAAGTCGTCGTTTCCGATCACATCGCCTATGTGCGCTTTGAAGTAAACGGCATGGCCGTCATCACCCGGTCAAAGGATGTGCATCCGCAGGTGGAGATCTCCGAAAAGGACTGCACTTTTGTGGGCGACAAGGAGATCACGCTGAAAACCAGGAATTGTGATGAGGCGTACTATTACTTTAATGGGAATGCTTCTGATCAATATCCGATCGAAAATGAAACGAAAGTGAAAGTTTCGGATCATACGGATGACGGAACCTGTAATCTTACCATCTGCCTGAAAAAAGGGAAGAATGTCTTTGAACAGACCCTGACCTACCGTCAGGTGCAGCTGATCGAAGGAAAGTTCAATGTCATCGGTCTGGATGACAAATACCTGAATGGTGATTATGCGCTCTATATCTGGAGCTGGTCACCCGGGCGGTGGAGTCAGGACTATGAGATCCAGGACGGCGTCCTGCTGATCGATACCACCGGGATGACAGGTTTTCTGGTCGCTGTATTTGAAAAAGACTACAGGATCGGTGATCCCACAAACTGGGATTCTCATGTACTGAAACAAAGTCCGGATATTTCCGGCGATCTTCTGAAGAGCGGTTTTTATGACCTCAGCGGCCTGTAAGGAAGGAGGCACACGTGAAAAATAAGAAAACACTATCTTTGCTGATGGCGATCCTTCTGGCGGTAAGCCTGCTTTCCGGCTGCGGGAGCAAGGAAGGACCGGATGAAAAGCCGATCCAGCTGGAAAAAGCCGGAGACGTCATCAGCCGTTATACACTGGACAGCACGGATTATGCTTCCATGCCGGCAGAGCCTACAAAGGTCCTTCGTCTTCACTATCGCCGGAATGATGATTCCAAAAATGACCGTGCCTGCTATGAGGCATGGAACGTCTGGGCGTGGGATATGGCAAACGGCGGCCCCGGCGCAGTCTATGAATTTACCGGATACGATGATTACGGCGTGTATGTCGATCTGAACCTCGATGAGCTCTCCGAAGGAAAGGGTACGAGCCTGATCGGATTTATCGTCCGGACGGACAACTGGTCCAAGGACCCGGATGGCGACCGATCCATCGAGATTCTTTCCGAGACACCCGGCGGACTGCAAGAGGCCTGGGTGCGCACCACCGAATCGACCGTGTTCGATACGGAAGAAAACGCCTTGAAGTCCATCGTCAGTTATGCCATGCTGCGGGACGCGAAAACCCTTTCCGTCTACTTCAAGCCGCTGTCCGATAGCTTCAAAGCCTACGAGCCCCGTTTCTCCATGACGCTGAACGGGGAAGAGTATAAAAAGTTCAAGATGAGCGAGTACGATGAGACGCTGAAAAAAGTCGATCTCATCCTGGACGACGATATCGATATCTGCGATGTCGTGACGGTCAGCTACCGCTTTGATAAGGACTGGATCTGTCAGGTAGGACTGATGATGACCTATTACTTCGATACGGCCGAATTCAACGAGCGCTACGCCTATGATGGCGATGATCTGGGTGCAACTTTCGACAACGAAGATAATCCGACCGCCACGATCTTCAAGGTCTGGGCGCCGACAAGCACCGAAGTCCAGCTGAATCTCTATCAGACCGGCGATTATTTGACGGAGAAGGAGCCCGCGGCGGTCTATCCTATGGAAAAGGCCGAGAAGGGCATCTTTACCGTCACGGTACCGGAAGATCTGGACGGACAGTACTACACTTATACCGTGACGAACGCCAAGGGAACCAACGAAGTCGTTGACCCTTACGCGAAAAGCGCCGGCGTGAACGGCCGCCGCGGCATGATCGTGAACTTTACGAAACTGAACGCATCGCTTTCCGGATGGGAGAGCGACGAGCGGCCCTTCAGCGGGAACCGCACGGACGCGGTCATCTACGAAGCGCATGTGCGAGATATGACGATCAGTGAGACGAGCGGTGTGGAAGAGGCGTATCGCGGACGGTTCATGGGCCTGGCCCAGACCGGCACGACCTATACAAAGGACGGCGTCACCGTATCGACCGGACTGGATCATATGAAGGAACTGGGCATCACCCACGTACAGCTGCAGCCGTTCTTCGACTACGCGTCCGTGGATGAGACCCGCTCCGGGACAGAAATGTCCAAAGACAACTACAACTGGGGCTACGACCCCTTGAACTACAATGTACTGGAAGGCAGTTACTCGACGGATCCGTATGACGGCTATGTCCGGATCCGCGAGTTCAAGACGATGGTCATGGCCATGCACGAGGCAGACATTTCGATCACGATGGACGTCGTCTACAATCATACGGCGGCTTCCGAGAACTCGAATTTCAACCTTCTGGTACCATATTACTACTACCGCACGAAGGCCAACGGCGCTTTCTACAACGGCTCCGGCTGCGGCAACGAGATGGCTTCCGAGCGGTACATGGTGAACAAGTTCTTCCGGGATTCCTGCAAGTTCTGGACAGACGAGTATCACCTCTCCGGATTCCGGTTCGACCTGATGGGCCTGATTGACAATCAGACCATGATCGATATCTACAAGGACTGCAGTCAGATCTATCCGGAGATCCTGATCTACGGCGAGCCGTGGACCGGCGGTGCTTCCAAACTGAAAGCCGGTATCAGCGATACGGCACTCAGTGAGCAGACGACGGTACAGGAATCGCTGGCACAGGATTTCTTCGCCGGCAGTGGTGTGATGGTAGGCGCGTTCAATGACGTGATCCGCAACGCGGCCAGAGGCGAGAACAATCCCGGCAAGGGTTACGTACAGGGAAGTTCCTCTGACGCATCGACGATCGCGATGTGCGCGGTCGGTATCTTCTCGAAGGAGACCGTGAAGACACAGGCGATCGATCCGGGCCAGGTGCTGAACTACGTATCCTGCCACGATAACTACACGCTGTACGATCAGCTGGTCCAGACGATGAACGAAGACCGGCTCCCGGCCGCCTATACCCAGGCGGACTCGATCGTATTTTTGTCCCAGGGCATCCCGTTCATCCAGGAAGGCGAAGAGTTCATGCGCAGCAAGCTGGATCCGGATACCGGAAAGTACGAGGGCAACTCGTATATCTCCGGAGACTTCGTCAATGTGATGGACTATTCGCTGAAGATCGATCATGCGGACGTCTTCGAGAAGACGAAAGAAATGATCCAGGTCCGAAAAGAACTGGAAGCACTCAGACTCTCCAGCCGGGACGAGATCAGATCGAGAATGTCAGAGGTCACATCGGAAAAGGGAAATGTCTCCTATACAGTCGACGACCTGCTGATCATCCACTCGCTGACCGGAACGACGGTAGAGCTTGACGGGACCTATGAGATCCTGTACTCGAATCTGCGTGAAGCAGGGGAGAAGGTCACCGGATCTTTCGATGTGATGGGCAATGAATCCATCGTTCTTCGGAAAGGAGAGTGATATGTTCAGCCACGGAGACATCAGTACAGAGATCGATAAAAAGCCGTTTGTTTTTACGGTGGTCGCCTTATCAGGCAGTCTGATCGGCGCGGTCCTGCTCTTTGTTTTCAGCAAAGGGGACGGACTCGCGATCTTCGCGGGGATCATGCTGAGCCTTGTTTTTCTGGCCTCCGCGGCAGTCCTGTTCGCGATGGTGACCGATCAGGCGTACATTGAAGATGATACCTTATGTATGCGCTACATGTTCCGAAAAAGCCGGATCCCTATGAAGGAGATCGGCAAAGTTTCCTACAAGGACAACGTCCATTCTGTCTATAACAAGAAAGGCGCTCTTGTAGGAACGATCAATGCCCAGCTGACAGGGATCGACAAGATCCTATATCAGCTGGAAAAAAGCGGCGCTTCCTTCGTATAGCGAAGGCCGCATCAGTTTGTTATAAAAAACCTTTTTATAAACAAAGGGAGGAGATTATGGCAAGTCTAAAGCTTTCCCACATCTACAAGGTCTATGAGAATGGGCACAAAGCGGTCAACGATTTCTCCATCGATATTGCCGATCAGGAGTTCATCGTTTTCGTCGGACCGTCGGGCTGCGGTAAATCCACCACACTCCGCATGATCGCCGGACTGGAAACGATCACGACAGGCGATATGTTCATCGGCGATACGCTGGTGAACGACATGGAACCGAAAGACCGCGACATCGCGATGGTGTTCCAGAGCTACGCCCTGTATCCTCATATGACGGTGTACGAGAACATGGCATTCGGTTTGAGAAACCGCAAAATGCCGGAAGATCAGATCAAGGAACGTGTCATGAAGGCAGCCAAGATGCTCGACATCGAGGACTACCTGGAGCGTCAGCCGAAGGCAATGAGCGGCGGTCAGAGACAGCGTGTCGCGCTGGGGCGTGCCCTGGTCCGTGACCCGAAAGTCTTCCTTCTGGATGAGCCGCTGTCCAACCTGGACGCGAAACTTCGTGCTGCCATGCGTACCGAGATCACGGCGCTGCACAAGAGCCTGAAGACGACATTCATCTATGTTACCCACGATCAGGTCGAGGCCATGACGATGGGTACCAGGATCGTCGTTATGAAGCTCGGTTACGTGCAGCAGATCGATACCCCCATGAACCTGTACAATTCTCCGTACAACAAGTTCGTGGCCGGTTTCATCGGCACGCCGCAGATGAACTTCTTCGACGTCAAGCTGTTAAGAGACGGCGATGACGTGATCGTGACCTTCGCGAACGGCGACTCGATCAAGGTCCCGTACGAGAAAGTCTCCAAGATCCACGACCGTTACCTGCACGGCGATACCACCGTTACCTTCGGTATCCGTCCGGAGCATGTCTCGATCGAGAAAGAGGGCGACGGCCTGAAGATCATCGTGACGAACGTAGAGCGGCTCGGCAACGAGACTAACATCTACGGCAAACTCGGCGATCAGCTGGGCGAGTTCACAATGAAGGACGAAGGCAACAACATCATTGTGAAAGTCGTCGACCGCGACGATATCGAAGTCGGCGACGTGGTCTACGCGGTCCCGAATCCGAACAAGGTCCACTTCTTCGACGCCGAGACCGAAGTTACCCTGATGGAAAAGATTCCGCCGTTCAATACCATTCCGGCCAAAGCAGCAGGAGACAAGATGCAGCTTCTGGGCGAATCCGTGGTTCTGCCTGAAGTCTTCAAGAAGGCTCTTGGCGGCAAGGACAGCTTTGAGCTGACCGTCCCGCCGGCATCCATCGTGCCCGGCTTTGATTTCGCACTGAAGGTGGCCCGGATCGAGAAGGCCGATGACAAACGTCTGGCATACCTCGTCAACGGTGACAGCTATCTGTTCGCGCTGGTCGGCGAAGATGTGGCAGAAGGTGATGACTATCACTTCGCGCTGCAGAATGAGAAGATCAATGTCGTAGCCGACGGTGAAGAGATCCTGAAGGCAGTTCCGGACGAGGAGAGCCTGGAAGGTCGCTTCACAAAGACCGAGGTCAAGGAGAACGGTGACCGTGTGCTGCACTTCTTCTACAAGATCGGTGATTATACCTTGGAGGCAGCTCCTGAACAGGGTTATAAGATCAACTCCGTGGACGGTGATGCCTGTTATAAGAAAACATACCGCTACAGCGTAAACAACGACAATATCCGTATCGTGGACAAGGCTGAGGAAGGTCTTTCCGCGAAAGTTGTCGAGCTGCTGGACTACAGCAATATCTGCTTCGCGAAACTTCAGGCCGACGGACAGGAATTCCTGATCAAGGTCGATCCCGGTTTCGATGAGAAGGAAGTCAGGATTGCCTTCGACAGCAAGGATGTTTCGGTTTACTCAACGACCATCGATATGAAGATCTGCTGATATGAAGGCAGATGTCGGCGGCAGACAGATCGAACTTTCTCCGAATTCCAAGCCCTACCTTCTGAAGAGGATGGTAGCGGATGGATTTGACATTCTGCTGATCTTTGGTCTGTTCATGCTATTTACCATGATTCTTTTACGAACTCCGATCGCCGAAACGTATCAGATCCACTTTGACAAAGCACAGGCGATCCAGAAAGAAACGGTGGAAGCGCTCGGAAACGACGCGCAGGCAGTCACACAGGCTCTGAGCTCGAATTCGGAATATCAGAATGAGCTCTTTACCACCAATCTTTACGGCTATCTGATGAAAGCACTGGCAGCGCTTCTGGCAGAGATACCGGTCCTTATCATTGTCCCGTTCCTGAACAAAAACAGGTCAACACCGGGCAAATTGATGACCGGGATCATGCTTTTCTCCGAAAGAAGAAACAGCCGGGCCCGCTGGTATCAGATATTCTACCGGTTTCTGTTCATCTTTCTGATTGATTCTTTAGGGCTTTATCTGTTTACCGGTATCCTGACGTTCCTGATGGTACCCGTCGTCCGGCTCATGGAGATGCTGCTGAACAAAAAGAACAAGACGATCTGTGACTTCGTGACCGGGATCATGGTGATCGAGAAACTATCATATAACGGCATTCATTAGTCCAACAAGGAGATTATAAAAATGAAAAAAGCTTTAGCATTACTGCTCATTTTCGTACTTGCCTGTTCGATGCTGACCGGCTGCGGCGGCAGCAGCGGCGGCGGTGGTGGCAAGGATGACGGCGTGATCCGTGTATGGGTCGGTGAAGAATCCGCTGATTTCTATCAGAAAGTCTGCGACGAATATGTTGCGGCCCATTCCGATTTCGGATACAAGATCGAGGTCAAGGGCATGGACACCGGTTCGGTAGCCGGTACCATTACGAATGACCCGACCGCGGCAGCCGATATTTACACGGTTGCTCATGACAATATCGGTAAGCTGGCAGCTACGCAGTGCGCCAAGCCCATTACCGACGAAGCACTGATCAATCAGGTGCTGGCAGACAATCCTGCTTCCTTCCAGAAAGTCATCTACTCCACCCTGGACGGCAATCAGTATCTGTACGGTGTTCCCTATATCTCCCAGGCATTGTTCCTGTACTACAACAAAGCGCTCGTGACCGAGGAAGAGGCAAAAACCTTTGAGGGACTTCAGGCAGCAGCCGCCCGTGAAAACACCAAGGCGATCACTGTGACTGGCGACGACGGCTTCAATATGTGCTTCGCACTGCTGGCGACCCGCGTAGCAGACCACGGCACCACCGTCAAGATCTATGAAGGCGCGGAATCCGTTTCCGGCGGCTCCAAGGGCGAGAGCAACTGCCAGGGCGATGATACGATCGCGATCGTTCGCTGGCTGCAGGAATATGCGGCTGATCCCAACGGTTTCAAGTGGGCTTCTCCCGATGGCTGGGACGCTGACCTGGATAAGGACAACAAAGGTGTGCTGGCTGTTATCGGCGGTGCATGGCATTACAATACTGCGAAAGCAGCGCTCGGCGAGTCCAACCTCGGTATCGCGATGATCCCGACCTTCAAGCTGACAGAAGCTGCCTGTGAAGGCCTCTCCGGCGTCAAGGCAGGAGATGAGTACCGCGGCGGTACCTTTGCCGACTGCAAGTGCTTCATGATCAACGCGAACTCCGCGGCGAGCAAGTACGCGAAAGAGCAGGAGCTGATCGCGTATCTGGCCGGCAAGGAGATCCAGAACCGTTCCTACCTGGAAGTCCTGAACGTTCCCGCTTATGTCGGCGCGGCTTCCTTCATTGAGCAGTGCTTCAATGAAGGTAAAGTGACGGAGAGCCAGTTCAACCTGGCCGCGATGCAGGTCTCCATGGCTGAGTGGGGCATCCCGCAGCCGTTCATCACCGGTACCCTGAACACCTACTACTACTCCAAGAACGGCCCGGCGATCTTCCGCGCGATGATCGACAAGACCGCGTATCCGACGACCGGCGACCAGATCCTGACCGAGACCGAATCGATCGAGAGCATCCGCAAAGGCCTCTACCTGATCGAGTACATCTGGATGCACGGTGTGACCCCGGACAGCTTCCCGGCCTCGTTACCGGAGAAAGCGTAAGAAGAGCAGAGACCTTATAATTCCTGAACGATTGGAGGGAAATTATGGCTTCTAAAGCAATTACAGCGCCGAAAAATAAAGCGCATGAGCTGACGTTCTTCGAAAAGCTGGGGAATAGGTTCTCGAACTTCAGAAAACGCTTCGAGGATGGTTCTCTGGGAACGAAACTGGCTCACTTTATCTTCGGTGCCGGCAACTTTTATCATAAGCAGTACGTCAAAGGCGCGATCTTCCTGCTTTTGCAGATCGCGATCCTGGCGGTCATGATCTTCTGTCCATCCATCAACGGGACGCCCTACGGCTGGAAAGCCTTGGCGAACCTTCCGCTGAAGAATCTGTCCGAAGGCGGCGGCTTCGATCCCGCGACCGGTCACTTCACCAGCGGTTCTGACTGTAAGCTGATGATCCTGTTCGGCTTTGTTACCATCGCGCTGATCATCATCTACTTCATGATCTGGAATATGAGCATCGCGTCCTCCTATAAGGCGGACATGGACAAGAAGATCGGTAAAAAACCGACCACTTTCAAAGAGGATATGGCAGAGCTTCTGGACGGCAAGTTCCACGTGCTCATGCTGACGCCTACCTGTATCGCCGCGACGGTCTTCACGATCCTGCCGACGATCTTCATGATCGCGCTGGCGTTCACGACCTACAACTCGCAGGACATGAACGACCTCGGTACGAACCTGTTCCGCTGGAACGGCCTGCAGAACTTCGCGGCGGTGTTCACCGGTGAAGGTTCGCTGGGTATGGAGATCAAGAACCGTTTCCTGCCGGTCCTCGGCTGGACGTTCATCTGGGCGATCTTCGCTACCTTAAGCTGCTATTTCGGCGGCATCATCCTGGCCCTTCTCATCAACAAGAAAGGCCTGAACGGAAAGAAAGTCTTCCGTACGGTCTTCATCTTTACGATCGCGGTCCCGCAGTTCATTTCGCTGCTGGCTGTCCGTAACCTTCTGGGTGAGTACGGCCCGTTCAACCAGTTCCTGAAGGATCTCGGCTGGATCACCGAGTCGATCGGCTTTTTGGGACTGAAGACAGGCGACAGTGAAAAACTGGCAAAGGTCATGGTCATCATCGTCAATATGTGGGTCGGTATTCCGTATACGATGCTGATGACATCCGGTATTCTGATGAATATCCCCGCGGATCTGTACGAAGCGGCCCGTGTGGACGGCGCGTCGACCTTTAAGATGTTCTTCAAGATCACCCTGCCGTACGTTATCTTTATCACGACCCCGTACCTGATCTCGAGTTTCATCGGCAATATCAACTCCTTCAACACGATCTTCCTTCTGACAGGAGGCGGACCGACGTATACCGGCTATCAGGCCGGCGGCACCGACCTTCTGGTCACGTGGCTGTATAAGGTCACGATCGACCAGGGTTCCTACAACACCGGTGCCGTCATCGGTATCTTCACCTTCATCATCACTGCGACCATTACGCTCATCACGTACCGCCGCAGTAAAGCGTACAATGAGGAGGATACTTTCCAATGAGTTTACAGAAGAAAAAGAGAGTCGCCAGCCAGTCCCGCAACCGGAAGGTATCGCTTGGCGTGACCTACGCGATCCTGATCGTTATGGGCATCATCTGGCTGATCCCGCTGGTATGGATCCTTCTTTCCGCATTCCGCTGTGAGTATCAGGCGGACGGTACGTTCATCGGCCGTGTCACGAGCAACTTCTTCCCGAAGAACTACGGTCTGAAAAACTTCAAGGATCTGTTTACGGCTACCTACTACGGTGTGCCGAAAGCATTCCCGCGCTGGATGCTCAATACCCTGCTGATCGCCATCATCGACTGTCTGATCTCCACGTTCCTCGTGCTTTCCGTGGCCTACTGTATGTCCAAACTGAGATTCAAACTGCGGAAAGCATTCATGAACATCACGATGGTCATCGGACTGTTCCCCGGCTTCATGAGCATGATCGCGATCTACTTCCTGTTAAAGTCGATCGGCCTGACCGGTAACCCGGCGCATCCGGGATACTCCGTGATCGGTCTGATCCTCGCCTACAGTGCCGGCGCAGGTCTGGGATTCCAGATCGCCAAAGGTTTCTTCGACGTCATCCCGAACGCGCTGGTCGAATCGGCCAAGCTGGACGGATGCACGAACTTCAAGATCTTCCGGCAGATCATCCTGCCGCTGGCCAAACCCATCATCATCTATCAGGCGCTGATGAGCTTCACCGGTCCGTGGATGGACTTCATCTTCGCCAAGGTCATCATTGGCGCGGATAACGCGCAGTACTGGACGGTTTCCGTAGGTCTTTACTCGATGCTGTTCGGTACGCATCCCGATACGAACCTCTTTACCCAGTTCGCCGCAGGCTGCGTGATCGTGGCGATCCCCATCGTCACGCTGTTCATGTTCCTGCAGCAGTACTACGTCGAAGGCGTTACCGCCGGCGCGGTCAAGGGCTAAGGCGCGGCATCGAGATTTACAAAACAGTTTTTGGAATGGCATGATCTTCGGGTCATGCCATTTCTTTTTACTTGAACTTGCGTCGTCTATTTGATATAATGCTATGTATCTATGACCATCAGCGGCCGGCGAAGGAAGAGCCGGAGGCAAAAAATCAGATAGATATACAAGAGGATGAGCTATGGATTTCAGCAGACAGAACAATATTAATAAACGCCTTACGAGAGGCGGATATAATGATAAACTTTACCGGAAGGTGATCCTGTGGATCGTGAGGATCGCCTGTATTGGCGTGCTCGCGGTCATGTGCGTGGGGATCGGCGTGGGTTTCGGCGCCTTCCTGGGCATGCTGGACGGCGCGCCGAAAGTCGATCTTAACTCTCTGGCCATCAACCGCCAGACTTCTGCGATCTATTATCTGGATACCGGCGAGAAAGTCACGGACATCCAGACCGCCGAGCAGCGTACTTCCGTCCCGATCACGGAGATGCCGAAGTACCTGAAAGACGCAGTCGTGGCCATTGAGGACCGCCGGTTCTACAGCCACAGCGGTATCGACCTCGAAGGTATCATCCGTGCGGGCGTCGCCAACCTTCGTGCAGGCGGTACGGCGGAAGGCGGTTCCACGATCACCCAGCAGATGATCAAGAAACTGGTCCTGACCTCCGACCAGAACTGGAAACGTAAGTTCCAGGAATGGTATCTGGCGTTGCAGTTCGAAGACCAGATGAGCAAGGAATACGGCAAGGACGCTACCAAGGATCTGATCCTGGAAGCGTACCTCAACTATAATTTCCTCGGCAACGCCTGCTACGGCGTGGAAGCCGCGTCACAGCGTTATTTCGGCAAGCACTGCAAAGAACTGACGCTGTCCGAGTGCGCGCTTCTGGCCGGTCTTTTCAACGCGCCATCCGCCTATGACCCGATCGTCAAC
>JAFRZE010000067.1 GCA_017442735.1 Bacillota bacterium | reverse complement strand
GGAATCTTTACCGGCGTGGATACCGGTCTTGTGAAATACCACTTTGAACTGGGAGCGGGAAAAGATAGCTTTGAATGGGTGTGATCCATATGGATGATCAGCTTAAAACTCTGCAATCATGGATCAATGAGAGCAGTTATAGCGTTGCAGTTACAGGAGCCGGTGTTTCCGTTACTGCAGGGATTCCCGATATGCAGCACATGAATATTGTATCTACGCTGCAAATGATGTCGGAAACGATATTGAAGGCAGCGCCGGGCAGGTACTATAGGGCACGTTGATGAGCTTTGCCGCCACCGGGTCCTGCACGTCCTCGCCGCCGATGACCTGCGTCGTATAGATCGGATTCGGGTTCGTGCAGTCAAAGAAGCGGACATTGTAGGTGATGCTCGGAGCCGTGATATTGATATCCCCGTACCGGGCTTTCAATTCGCGGATCTGATCACTGGTCACATCCGGCAGGATGATCACACCGGAAACCTGTGCCTTATCGAGGTTGCCGCCGTTTTCATCCAGACCACGCAGCGTATCCAGTTGATCGTACAGCTGCAGGACTGCATTGAGGCTGTCCATCTCCCAGCGGATACCCGTCAGTCTCAGACGGGAACCGGGTGCGAGGTGCGCGATGATCTCCCGGCTGTTCACGGTATCGGAGACATTCTCCAGCCGGACCGTAGAGAGATTCTCATACGATGGAATGGAGAACTCCGTGATCGCCGACTGGTTCAGGATCGTCAGGTTGGTCATGGAGGCTGGTAGGTGCAGCGTCTTCAGGATGCCGCCGTTGGGCAGCTCCAGACCGGTAATGGCCGTGCCGTCGAAGTATACATGCTCCAAATTGCTGCAGCCGGAAAGGTCGACTGCCTGTGTCAGGTTGGGACAGTTGCGAACGTCGACCGTCCGCAGCAGTTCATTGTTGCCGAGGTAAAGCTCGGTCATGTTGCCGTTGGAATAGGCAGCGGAGGCATCGCCCAGCTTCAGCCGCTGGAGCTTCAGCGCCTTGGAGAAATCCGCATAGCCAACCATCAGGCCGGACAAGTCGCCCACGTCTGCCAGCTGGGAGGCACTGTAGATATAAATCTCGGTGTCGTTTACGTTGTCCAGCGGGCATGGCAGTGTGCTCGGATAGTTTCTTGCGGCTCTTGTCTGGACCAGATAGGAGCCGTACTTGATGCTGGCATACACGTCGGCATACGGGGTGACTGTGATGTTTGCTTTGGCATAGCCACGGACCGTGATGACGTCCGACAGGCTGTCCCCGGCGTTGTACTTCGAGTCCATGTAGCGGAAGCGGTTATATAGCCACCATTTCCGTTGCTCGGCTTTGCTTCCCTGCAGCATGGCAAGGTACGAACCGTTGCCTTTCTCCACCAGCGGCGCGAGGTATTTGAACCAGGCATCCTCGTTGAAGATGGCTTCCGGCCACTTGGCCTGATGCTCTTCAAACATTCGCTCGGCCTTCTCATAGGAAAGAGCGCCGGTGGAGCGGAGCTGCTGATACATTGCCTTGAGCTCATCAAAAAAGGCAGCGCGGACGTTCTTCCACAGAACGCTCTGCTGCCCGTTGAACACATCAGCGCCGCCTTCCGTCTGGTCGATGTCCTCCAGATTGTAGGAGAAGACGAGTGCGCCTTCATTGTTGATCCCTATGGCCGTATCGAAGTCATAGGGCAGAAATACGATTTTCTTCTTCATATGCCAGAAAGTCGCATGAGATCCTGAAGAAGCACATTACAGACTATGAGGAGCGGATCTTTGAAGGATATGGCCACGGGCAGAAAATGATCCGGGAAACCGACGATTATCTGTGTGAAATCAGAAAGGTTTTGTCATAGGTCGATACTATGAGCGTTCAGATGAAAAGGGCGAATGTACAGACAGACGGGTTCGAGGGAGTCTTGTATCCCGGGAACGGTAGAAAGGACAAGGTATTGATCGTGAAGTCCGGCTCCAACGGCGGCATAAAGCTGACCCGGCAGGCGGCACACTTCTATCACGAGAACGGCTTCCCCTCATTGGCTCTTGCCCTGTTCAAGACAAGACAGACCCCGAAGGATCTGTCCCGTGTGCCGGTGGAGTACGTTGAGCATGCCATCGTCTGGCTGAAAAAGCAGGGCTATGAGTGGATCGGCATCGACGGTATGTCAAAAGGCAGCGAGATGGCGCTTGTCGCCGCGACCATGTTCCCGGAGCTTTCCTGTGTGATTGCGCGGGTCCCATCCCACTTTGTCAGCGAGGGCCTGTCCGGCAGCGGAAAGAGCAAAGGGCCGTCCGGCACTTCCTGTTGGAGTTATCGGGGGAAGGAACTGCCCTACGCGCCTTATCGCAGCCGGTCGTTCAACCTGTTGAGCGTGCTCCTGAAAGAGAAGGAGCTTCACATCATCTCATTCAACCGGGATAAGGATGTGACTCCGGAGGCTGTCATTCCGATCGAAAGAATCAAAGCGCCGATACTGCTGCTGTCCTCAAAGCACGACGAGGTATGGCCGTCATACGAAAGCGCGACCCTGATGGAGCGGAAGCTGGCGGAGATCGACTTTCCTTATCCGCACAGGCACATCGCCTTCGAGCACATGAGCCATGCCATGTTGACGGAGCTTCCCCTTGTTTATAAGATGTCATTCAAGACAGAGCGTCAGCACCCGAAAGAATGCGAAACGGATCGGGAGACATTGAAGAAGGAACTGCTTGACTGGGTCAAGAGGGCTTGGTAAGCATAGCATTTTATCAGGAGCATTGGAACACATGAACAAACATCTCCCCATATCCAGGGAAATGGAAACCATTATGAAAAAGCACCTATCTTCGAGATTTGCTGAGGCAGAGGCAGACAGCTACTGGAAGAAGATTCTCGCTCAGTATGACACGTTCCTTAAAGACCTGCCTGATTTCGGTGGAAAGAAGAGCCGCCACAACGGTCCGGGCGGCACCTATGACTGTATTTCTCTGTTTGCCTATTATGAGGCACTTAATCGCGAACCGAGCCTGGATGAACTCTATGAGATGAACTGTGAGGTTTTTCTGCCGGAGTTCAAGAAAATGGCTGGTATAGTTAATGCAAACAAGCCGTTTCTCCGAAGGATTCTTCATCTGGTCTTTAAAATGATTGCAAAGACGGACGAAGGCAGAGAGGGCGGCTATATCATGAAGGTAGAGCCTTACAGTAAGGATGGCGTCCGTTACAGGTTCGACAGATGCCCAATTGCGGAATTTGCTAAAGCGCATGGGTATCTGGGTATTATGCCCGCGTTTTGCAATAGCGACTACCCGGCAATGGAGTATATCAATGCCGCATTGATCCGTAAGCACACCTGCGCCAATAGCGACGTCTGCGATTACTGGATCGTAGGTGACAAATCTGCAGAAGCAAAAGAGCATCCGAAGAAAATGGATGATAAAGGATATTGGTACAACGACTGAGTGACAAGTTGTGCAGAAGCTTTGGCGGATACGCTTGGCGGCTGTGCGACATCATGGAATGAAACGTGGATTGGAGCGCGGTGATATGATCGTTCGAAAGTCATCTATATTTCCGGCCTCCCGGGAAGAAATATTTGCCCGCCTGCAGCGATTGGAAACGCTCCAGTATATTGCCGCTCCGTATGCGACATTTACGCCCGTGGAGGATAACAACAACTTTTCATGGAGGGAAGGAGCAATTTCTTCTTATCGTTTCAGACTTTTTGGGTTCATTCCATTCGGTATTCACACCATCCGGATTGAAAAGCTCGATCAAAGCGGAATACAGAGCAGAGAACACAACAAGCACGTTCCTGTCTGGGATCATCTGATTACACTGGAAGATTTGGGAGATCGAACGAAATACACTGACGAAGTAGAGATCCATGCGGGCTGGAAGACAGTGTTCGTATGGCTCTGGGCAAAGGCTTTCTATGCGCACCGGCAGCGGAAATGGATTCGGCTGCTGCAAGCAAAAACGGCGAGGTGATCGAGATGGCGGAGTTCAGGCCTTATCCGTTCTTCATCCGAGGGGCGGTATGGAAATACCTCAAAAAGGAATACGGCGGAAGCGAAGCCAGGCGTATCTGGAGGGAGACGCTTGCCTACTACCGGCGCTTTGTGGATGAAGCTCCCGATATCGGCGGTAAGGCGAACAGGATGAGCAGCAATCTGTATATGGCGCTCGCAGTATTCGCGTTCTACGAAGCCGATGGTCGAAAATTGACACCCGAAAAGCTGAGGGCACTCATGACGGAGCGCATGCCGAAGCACATTCCGCTGTTCAGCGCACTGGTGGATTTCAACAAGCCGCGAAATCAGCGAAAGCTTCGAGCCCGGTACGAAAAATACAAGGCAACGTCGGACGAAAAGCTGGATCGGGGCGAATGGGGCAACAGCTGGCGGATCGAGATGAATCCTCGTGGACGTGAGAAGGGTATTGCCTTCGATCTCGTAAGCTGTCCGCTGGCGGATTTTGCAAGAAAACACGGCTATACAGAGATCATGCCCGTCTTGTGTGATTTTGATTACTTGACCGCGTCGCTGATTCATGCTCATCTTTTTCGGGAACACACTGTTGCGACCGGCAGTCCGTACTGCGATTATTGGTATCTTGGAGACAAGGAGCAGAAATGACTATCATCAATCTCGGCACGCTCATCGTCAACAATTACCTGATTTCCTCCGAGGCCGGATGGATTCTGATCGACACCGGATATGCAGGCGGTTTTCCGCATTTCGTGAAGATGCTGAAAAAGAACCATATCCAGCCAGATGAGATCAAATATGTGTTCCTGACCCACGCCCATGATGATCACGCAGGTTTCCTGAACGAAGTGCTGGCAGCGACGGACGCGAAAGTGATTCTGCATCCTGAAGCTATCAAGGGTCTGAAGCGCGGACAGAATTCCTTTGAGGGCGGATGCTCATCCCGTTTGGCGTGGCTGTTTTGCCAGATGCTGGCGTTGTTCGGCCATGGCGATCATCGGTATCCGGTCATCCGGGATGAATACCTGGACAGGCTTCTCCCCATCGATTCCGAGCAGTTCAAAACTTTGAACTTTCCCTGTGAGGTGCTGGAGACACCGGGACACACGGCAGATCACATTTCACTGCTGACGGAGCGCGTGATGTTTTGCGGGGATGCGGCGATGAACGGCTTCCCAAGCAGAAGACGTACAATCATTTGGATAGAAAACCTGCAGCAATACAAAAGGTCGTGGGAAAAGATCATCGGGAAAAATCCGGATATGATATACCCGGCACACGGGAGGCCTTTCAGAACAAATGATCTGCAGAAGTATTTGGCTTCCCTGGAAAAAGTAAAGCTGCGCAAATTGAAATGATGGCACCTTTTAACGTTTTGCCGCACAATTTAATTATTCCCACACCTTTTAATTATTCGTCCACAATTTAATTATTTGCCGGTCGGCGGTGCACAGGGGGGTAAGTTTTCCAGATGTTGCGGCATGAACAATGACTACCGAGCAGAGTATAAAGGGCCTTCACAGCTCTGCCGGAATGACCGGTGAGGCCGCGAAAGCCCTTGATTTCAGGGTATTTCCGGGGTTCGTGTATCGGATGCTACCTTTCTCATTTGTATCAAAGACAGCGTCTTTATAGATTCCTGTAATGAACGTGGAGCGAAGCTCATGCGAAAAACCTGGCTCAAAGAGGCCGGAATCACTGATGTAAGTGCATTCTTTTCATTGGAAAATGAGAAGGATGTGGAGACATGGAGCAGACGATTTACCTCTGTGTCGGCCAAGAGTTACATGCGGGGATACCGTGATATCTATAAGGAAGTAGGATTGTTCCATAAACTGATGATCCGCTTTTGTGACAGTCTGGTAAATATGAAGATCGTAAAGATCAGGTTTGGAGAGTGAAGATATGACAAGAAAAGAACAGATCAGAAGTGCATATAAGCAACTTGGAGGAAGCGCGGGTTTCTATGACGGTATGATGACTTAACGGAATGTATGAGGAGGTCAATGTATCATCGGTGGAAGGCATGGGCTGCTTCCTCTGAAGAAAGTAAGACAAGAGATAGATAGCCTTGATATTATTCCGATAATATGGTATAACCATTCAAAATAAAAAAAGAAAGATCAGAAAAGTATGAAACTTGCTACATTCAATGTGCGGCATTTCTGCCGTTTTGATACGAACAAGGTCGATTATGATTCTTTTGCTGATGCGATCCGCTCGATCGATGCGGATATCATGGGGATCAATGAAAGCTTTGGACAGGAAAGCATTTTCGCTGAGCTTCCGCAGGCTAGAATCATCGCGGAAAAACTGGGATATCATTGGTATTTCGCGCCGGCACTTCATGTATCCGGCATGGGTCTTTACGGGAATTCTCTTCTCAGCCGATATCCCATTCTGAATGCCAGGTCAGTTCCGATTCCCGACCCGATCCGTCTTCCGCAGTATAAACACTATGAAACCCGATGCGTTCTTCTTGCGGAGGTTGAAATCGAAGCTGGTCCGCTTACCCTTGCCGTGACTCATTTCGGCCTTAATCCCGATGAGCAGCAGATGGCATTACAGACGGTACAGAGCTTGATCAGGACGGAACGATTTATTCTGATGGGAGACTTGAATGTGACGCCGGAAAATTCAATCCTTGTGCCGATTCGTGAGCGTCTTTATGATACGGCTGAAAAACTGAAAGAGGGAACACTCAGTTTCCCGTCTGATCATCCGGACCGCAAGATCGACTATATTTTCGTCAGCCATGATATAGATGTTTCGGATGCCGATATTCCGGCCATTACGGTATCCGATCATCGTCCTTATATTTTATCCCTGACGTTATCCTGAGAGGAGATTTAGAATGGCAAAAGCAGTTGTCTTTGATATGGATGGCGTACTGTTCGACACAGAACGAATCGCAAGGAACAGTTGGATCGAGACCGGAAAAGTATGGGGACTGGAAGGAATAGAGATCGTCTATCCAAGAGTGATCGGTGTCAATCATCTGGATGGGCTGGACATTGTAAGAGATGCCTATGGGCAAAGTTTTGATGCGGTAACGTTTACCAAAGAATGCTCTGAGGTCATGAAACGCATGCTGCGGGAGGAAGGACTGCCGATCAAAAAGGGCGTACGGGAGATCCTGAAAGTTCTGAAACAAAAAAAGATCCCTGTCGGGATCTGCAGTTCCACTCGAACGGGTGTGATCCGGGATCATCTGGAAAAAACAGGTCTTTCTGAGTACTTTGATCAGATCGTTGGAGGAGATCAGATCGTTCATTCCAAACCACAGCCGGATATCTATCTGAAAGCCTGTGAAGTGCTTGGAATGAAACCGGCGGACTGTATCGCGGTCGAGGATTCTCCCAACGGGATCCGATCGGCACACGCAGCCGGACTGATTCCGATCATGATCCCGGATTTAGTCGAACCAACGGAAGAAATGGAACGCTTAAGCTATTTGATCCTTCAGGATCTCTCCGAGCTTCAGACACTGATCGAAAAAGAGCAAATATAAAAGAGAAAGAGGCAGGTCATTCTGCCTCTTTTATCATTTGCTGTACTTCATCCCACAGAAGCATATCTTCTTCGATTTTCTTTTCGAGATCCGATACTTTTTCCTCCAGCTGACGGAATTTGGAAGCGGAAGAATAGTTCTCGGGAAGAAGCATTTTCTTTTTGATATCTTCTATTTGGGCTTCACAGTCCTCGATCTCTTTTTCCAGCCGGTTTGCTCTGGTTTTCAGCCGTCTCAGATCACTGGCTGCTTGTTTTTTGTTTTGAAAAGAGATCTTTGAATCCGTGATTTCCGTCCATTCATTTTCTTTTCGTTCCTGGCGCTTATGTTCGAGATAGAAATCATAATCGCCTAAATAGGAAACCATCTCGTCAGGGAGCAGTTCAAGTGTCCGGGTAGCTACCTGATTGATGAAATAACGGTCATGGGAGATGAAAAGGATCGTTCCTTTGTAAGCTTTCAGGTTTTCTTCCAGAACTTCCCGGGAAGCGATATCCAGATGATTGGTAGGTTCATCGAGAAGAAGGAAGTTGCAGTTGCTGAGCATGATCTTACAAAGGGACACACGGGCTTTTTCTCCGCCGGAAAGGTTACTGATCTGGTTGAATACATCATCTCCGCGGAATAAAAAGCATCCAAGAATATTCCGGATCTCGGGAACGTTAAGCGCTGGGTAGTAGGTGTCATAGATCTCGTCCAGTACGCTTTTGTCCGGTGAGAGGTTTTCCTGTGTCTGATCATAATAACCGGGAAATACGCCAACCCCGAGCCGGAGATCTCCATAGGTGCGGTTTTCCTGCCCTAAGATCATCTTGAAAAGGGTGGTTTTTCCGATCCCGTTCGCTCCGATCAGCGCGACGCGTTCACCTTTGTGGATCTCAAAACTGAGACCATGAAAGAGCGGTCGCTGATCAAAGGATTTCGCGACATCTTCTGCCTTCAGGACCAAATCTCCACTTTCGATGTTCGGAACGAAATGAAGACGCATGGAAGCATTAAGGACTTGGGGTTTATCCAGGACTTCCATTTTGTCCAGGATCTTTTCGCGGCTTTGCGCGCGTTTGATGAACTTTTCCTGACCTCTGCCTCTCAGTTCACGAATGATCCCTTCCTGTCTCGCGATCTCTTTTTGCTGAGCTTCATATTCCCGAACAGCGATCTTCTGACGGAACTGTTTTTCCTGAATATAGTAGGTGTAGTTTCCGTTGTATACTGTCCCTTTTCCGCGTTCGATCTCGATCGTTTTGGTGCAGAGCCGGTCCAGAAAATATCGGTCATGTGAAATGATGAGGCATGCTCCGTCGAAGGAAGACAGAAATCCTTCCAGCCAGGTAAGGGATTCTATATCCAGATGATTGGTAGGTTCGTCAAGGAGCAGAAGATCAGGTTTCATCAGAAGCAGTTTGCCAAGCATAACTCTGGTCTTTTGCCCGCCGGAAAGATGTTCGATCGGAAGGGAGTATTCCGACTCCTCAAATCCGAGACCGGCCAGTACACCGCGGACACGGCTTCGATACTGATAACCGTTCTGATCCTCAAAGCGATGTCTGAGATCGGCGTAACGTTCCAGTAAAAGGGTGGAAGAATCCGTTTCCATCTGTTCTTCCAGATGATGCATTTCCTTTTCGATCCGGCGAAGATCATCAAATACGGTAAGGAGTTCCTCTTCCACACGATTCGAAGATTCATATTCAGCGATCTGCGGAAGATATCCGATAGACAGGTTTTTCTGAAGATAAACTTCTCCTTCATCGGGACTGAGTCTGCCCAGAAGGATCTGAAAGAGCGTAGTTTTTCCGGCTCCGTTGATCCCGATCAGGGACGCTTTTTCTTTTGCCTCGAGATGGAAGGAGATATCCTGAAGGACTTCCTTGGTATCAAAGGCTTTACGTATATGAGATACCGATACGATCATAATCGTTCTCCTGAGTGTTATTCAAAGACTTACTTTGTAATAATAGCAGAAATCACCATGAAAGTCCAATACGAATGTTGACAGAAGGGTATAGAGGGAGTAAAATAATTTAGTTATGTTGTTTATAGAAAGGAACATGTTGGATGAAAACACTGAAACCGGTTGCCATTCTCCTTGTATGTCTGATCCTGATCGGGTTGATCGGCTGGATCACTTTCGGAGAATTTCCCGGCCTCGCTTCCAGAAGCGCCAAAAATATTCATTTGGGCCTTGATCTGGCAGGAGGCGTCAGTATTACGTATCAGGCAGAGGATGGGGTAGTCCCGTCTGAAGAAGAAATGAAAGGCGCTCTTTCTGTCATTCAGCGTCGTTTGGACACAAAAGGGTATACCGAAGCAAGCGCGTATCTGGACGGAACCAACCGGATACGGGTCGAGATCCCCGGAGTGGAAGACGCGAGCAAAGCGGTCGAAGAGATCGGACGTACGGCGATGCTTGCTTTTTACGGACTTAACAGTATCGGCACCCATACAGGAGAGGATATCCTGAACATGGTGGCAACGGGAGAAGCGGAACTGGTCGTTACCGGGCAATATATAAAATCTGCTTCTTTCCAGAAAGGAAAACTGAGTTCCGCCGGCAGTGTGGAGCCATATGTCAAAGTAGAATTTGACGAGGAAGGAACCAGACTCTTCGCCGAAGCTACCCAGAAATATTACGATAAACAGATCGCGATCATGCTGGACGACAGTCTATGCAGTGAACCTCTGGTAAAGGTTGTGATCACGGACGGAGTCGCTGTGATTTCCGGCATGAAGAGTGATGAAGAAGCACAGGATCTGGCTTCTGATATCATTGGCGGTGCGCTTCCCGTACAACTCCAGGATATCGAGCATCAGTCTGTTGGAGCCACACTGGGCCAGAACGCGCTTACGACCAGTATTCTCGCGGGGATCCTCGGATTTGCCGTGATCGTACTGTTTATGCTGATCGTATATCGTGTGCCCGGCCTCGCTGCTTCCATCTCATTATTTCTTTATGTATCACTGGAACTGCTTATTTTCAATCTGCTGGGATGGACGCTGACCCTGCCCGGTATAGCCGGTTTTATTCTCTCGATCGGTATGGCGGTGGACGCGAACGTTATTATTTTTGCCCGTATCCGTGAAGAGATCATCCAGGGTCATACGATTCGCCTCTCGATCCGGAACGGATTCAGCAAAGCCTTATCCGCTATTCTGGACGGGAATATTACGACTCTGATCGCTGCGATCGTACTGTATCTGTTCGGCAGCGGAACGATCCGCGGATTTGCACAGACACTGGGGCTCGGTATTTTGCTGTCCATGGTCTCCGCGCTGTTTGTCACCAGATTCCTTCTTGTGAATCTGATGAATATCTTCCCGGCGAAGAAAGGTCTTTATGCCGTCATTCATCTTCCGTGGAATACAAAAAGAAAGGAGGCCTGAGTGATGAAAATCATAGAAAAACGTAAGATCTGGTTTATCATTTCTTTAGTGATCATTGCTGCAGGACTCATTTCGCTGGTTTTCCGCGGACTGAATTTCGATATCGAATTCGCGGGCGGAACGATCATTCAGATCGAAATGCATCAAAAGCTGGCGGATCCTTCTGAATTATCCGGAATCGTCAAGGAGATCTCCGGCGATTCCAACCCTCAGATCCAGGCAGTTTCCGGTGCCATGGGGGATACGCAGATCCAGATCAAGGTAAAAGAGATCTCTCCTGAACAGATCACCGAGATGTATCAGAAGATCGCACAGCAGTATGGTCTTGATCAGACAGAGAAGAAAGATTTACTGGAACAGTCTTCCATCAGTCCGATCATCAGTTCGGAAATGAAGAGAGCGGCTCTGATCTCTACGCTGATCGCCGGTGCTTTGATGCTGATTTATATCACGGTACGGTTCAGAGATATCTGTTTCGGTCTTGGTGCGCTGATCCCGCTGATCCATGACTGTCTGATCGTTCTCAGCATGTATACGATTCTCCAGATCCCGGTCAATAATACCTTTATTGTTGCTTTGCTTACGATCGTCGGTTACTCGATCAACAACACGATCGTCGTATTTGACCGTATCCGTGAAAACAGACCTGTTTACAAACCGTTTGAACTGGATCGTCTTTGCGACGACAGTATTTTCCAGACCCTGGGAAGATCTCTCGGCACTTCCTTTACGACGGTCGTTATGATCCTGCTTCTGTTTGTGCTTGGCGTTCAGTCTCTTCGCTGGTTCGCGCTGCCGCTTCTGGTGGGTATGATCGCCGGTACATATTCTTCTCTGTTTATCGCGAGTCCCGTCTGGTATTTGCTTGAACAGAAAATTCACAAATCCTGAAATGATTAAAGAAAAGTGGATGATAAGGGGCGGAAGGGCTGCCCCGATCGTCGAGAAATACGGTCTGGATCCTACGCTGGCGCGTATTCTGGCCGGTCGATTGGGAGACAACGCTGTAGAGGAATTCCTGGACCGTCAGGGCCCGCTCTTTGATCCTTCCTGTCTGAAGGACGCGGATGGCGCTTCCATGATGCTTATCCGGGATCTTTCGAAAGGAGGATCTGTCTGTATCGTTGGAGACTACGATGTGGACGGAGTCACCGCTACCGCCATTCTCTATCTGGGTCTTTCCAGAATGTTTCCATCTGCCCAGGTCGGTTTTCGGATCCCGGAAAGAATGAGCGAAGGGTATGGCATCAGCTTGTCTATCGCGGAGGAGATCGCGGATCATGGCTTTACGCACGTGATCACCTGTGATAACGGGATCGCTGCTCCCGAACCGATCGAATGGATGAAAGACAGAGGGATCCGTGTCATCGTGACGGATCATCACGAGATCCCATATTCAGATCAGAAGGAGGAGATCCTTCCAGGCGCGGATTATGTGATCGATCCCCACAGAAAAGGAGATCTGTCTCCGCAAAAAGAGATCTGTGGGGCATTTGTCGCGCTCCAGCTCGTCCGTTTGATCTACAGACAGTTTTTCCTGAATGCTTCGGAACCGGAGTGGATGAAGCTTCTGTACGGTTATGCCGCGTTGGGCACGATCTGCGACGTGATGCCGCTCACCGGACAAAACCGAAGATTGGCTTATCAGGGGATTCGTATTCTGAACGAGAGACCATCTGTCGGGATACGCTGCCTCATGAATGTCGCCGAAGTAGGGATACTGGATCCTGTGACGATCGGATTTCGGATCGGCCCTATGCTCAACGCGGGCGGGCGCCTTGGGTCACAAAACAAATATGTACATATTTTACTTTCCCGTGATGAGACCCAGTGTTTTCAGATCGCACGTGAACTCATGAACGCAAATCGGCTTCGTCAGGATATGACGGAGAAGGGTGTTGAAGAAGGGATCAGGCAGCTGAAATCAGCGGATTCCGAAGATCTGGTCAAAGTCATTTACCTTCCGGATCTTCATGAAAGCATTGCCGGTCTGGTCGCCGGGAAAATCAAGGAACAGATCTACCGTCCTGTTCTTGTACTGACAAAAGGAGAAGAAGGTTTAAAGGGATCGGCCCGTTCGATCGAATCCTATATGATGGTCGATGAGCTCGCAAAGGTGAGAGATCACTTTACCAAGATGGGCGGACATGCCATGGCGGCAGGTTTTTCTCTGGACGCAAAGGAAGGGGAGGAAGAGAAAGTCGTCGATCGTCTGAGAAAGGCGCTGAATGAACGTTGTGTTTTATCTGAAGATGATCTGATCCCGACCGTATGGATTGACGCGCAGCTTCAACCTTCCGCTGTAACACTCCCGCTGATCGATCGTCTGGAGCTTCTTGCGCCTTTTGGAGTTAAAAATCCGAAACCACAGCTGGCTAGTCGCGGCTTAAGTCTTCTTCGGGCCAGGATTCGGGGAGCGAAAGGCAATGTGATCAGCCTTCTGCTTCATGATGAAGGTGGAGTACTGGACGCAGTCTGCTTCGAAAAAGCGATGATCGATGAACTCATCCGTGAGGCGGAAGATCCGGAATCATTGATGGAAGAAATGGAACACGGTATCTATTTTTCGACACCGATCCCGGTGGATATCGTTTATGAAGCTTCGATCGACAGGTATTACGGATCGCCTCGAGTCAAGATTCAGGTCAAACATATTAGGTATAGCCAAATGAAGCCGAATCTGGTATAATTGATACGGTAAGTATACTTTTTTACGGAGGATATACACATGGATCTTTCTAAAGTGATCAGAGAAATTCCCGATTTCCCTCAGGAGGGAGTTCTGTTTCGTGATATTACGACATTATTAAAGGATCCGGCCGCGCTTCATGATGCGGTAGATCAGATCTGCGATCAGCTGAAGGACCTGGAGTTTGATTATGTTCTCGGCCCGGAGTCCAGAGGTTTTATTTTCGGTGTTCCCGTCGCTTACGCGATGAACAAAGGATTCATTCCTGTTCGTAAACCGGGCAAGCTTCCCTGCGCGGTCATCAGAAAAGAATATGATCTCGAATATGGTTCCAACGTACTGGAGATTCATGCGGACGCTTTGAAAAAAGGCGATAAAGTTGTCGTGGTCGATGATCTGATCGCGACAGGCGGTACATCCAAAGCGATCTGTGAACTTGTGGAAGAGATCGGGGCAGAAGTCGTTTCGATGAACTTCCTGATCGAACTGAAAGATCTGAACGGTCGTGAGATTCTGAAAGACTATAACGTTCAATCCATTATTGCTTACTGATAGCAGGAGGTGCCAGATGAAACAATGGGAACCCATGTTTATGGATCCTGAGTTTAAAGAGACGATCTGGGGCGGAACCCGGATCATGAGCCTCTTCAGCAAAAGGATCCCTTCGGCACATACGGGTGAATCCTGGGAAGTTTCCGCTCATGAAAATGGTCAAAGCAAGATCAGAAACGGTTTTCTTGCGGGAATGACACTTAGGGAAGCGGTAGCGAAATATCCTGCCGAGATCCTCGGATATCAGGTGATGAGAGAGACCGGCGGTCATTTCCCGTTGATCGTGAAGCTGATCGATGCCAGTGATGATCTGTCTATTCAGGTCCACCCCAACGACGAACAGGCTCTTCGGATCGAAGGACCGACAGGACGGGGAAAAACCGAAATGTGGTATATTCTCGATGCCGAATCGGATGCTCAGCTGATCTATGGTCTGAAAAAAGACATGACGAAAGAACAGTTTGAAGAAGCAATCAGGAATGGAAGCATTGAGGATAAAGTAAACTACGTACCGGTCAAGCGCGGAGACGCGTTTTTCATCCCGGCCGGAACACTTCACGCGATCGGTTCGGGGATCGTCCTTGCGGAGATCCAGCAGAGTTCTGATACGACCTATCGTGTCTATGATTACGGAAGATTGGGACTGGATGGAAATCCGAGACCTTTGCATATTGAAAAAGCGCTGCAGGTGACGAACCTTGCCAGCAGTAAGGGTGAGGAATACGCCGATATCCAGGAAGGGATCGTTTGCCCATTCTTCCAGGTCTACAAGCGCAATCTTCGCGGTATTCAGGAAATCGCCGTTACCCTGGATCATTTCCAGATCATCATGATCCTGGAAGGCAGCGGCAAAGTAGACGGAAAACCTTTCAGAAAAGGAGATACGATCCTTCTGCCTGCGGCGGGAGAAACGATCGGACTCGAGGGAAGAGCCATTTATCTCCAGATCCTGTAAGATTGTTTCGAGTTTCTCAGGGAATCGCGCTTTTTAAGTGAGGAAAGTCCGAGCTCCAAAGGGCAGGATGCTGGATAACGTCCAGTAGAGGTGACTCTCAGGAAAGTGCAGCAGAAAAGAAACCGCCACAAAAGTGGTAAGGGTGAAACGGCGAGGTAAGAGCTCACCGCCTTTCTGGTGACAGAAAGGGTCAATGTAAACCCCATCCGGAGCAAGACCAAACAGAGGGCGATACGGTGGCCCGCCGTGCCTTCGGGTAGGTCGCTGGAGGCTGTCGGCAACGGCAGTCCAAGATAGATGATTCCCCAATGACAGAACTCGGCTTATCGAGGGACTCGTTTCAATAAAAAAGAAAAGCCTGTGAAGAATGAATCATCATTTTCACAGGTTTTTTCTTTTTTCTGACGGATGACTGGATCATCTGTCTCCGGCCGCCACAGCTAGCTGGATCAGGTTGCGATAACTGTAGTGGAGACAATCAAATGGATCTCTGGGACAAACATCCTGTTCGATCACGATGGAGGAACAGCCGACTTCCTGACAGGCTTTGAAGCAGTCAAACAAATTCAGGTTTCCTTCTCCGACCTCGGCAAAAACAGGTGTCATGCCAACCACGGCAAAATCTTTAAAATGACATACATCGACCCGGTTATGCAGATGATACCGAATGAAATCAGCCGGATTCAGGCCTCCCATTTGCAGCCAGTATGTATCGGGGATGAAATGGTAGGTTTCAGGATCTGTATTCTGAAGCAGATAATCCATGATCAACCGGCCTTCCAGAAGCTGAAACTCAAAATTGTGATTGTGATAAGCGAACTGAAGTCCCGCTTTTTTGATGGTTTCCGCGATCTCGCGTGATTTCTTGACGAACAGAAACAGCTGATGGATATCGGATCTGGCTTCATTCGGCATGGCTCCCAGTCCGATCACCGGACAATTCATCCGTTTGTGTTCTTCTATAAGCGCAGGAAGATCGTCTTGCATTCTCTCCCAGGGAGAATGTGTGCAGCATACATCCATCTCATATTTATGGACTAGTTTTTCCAGCTCTACAGGATCGACGGGACCAAAACCGGAGATCTGGATCGTTTCAAATCCTTCCTCCTGACAGTACTGAAATACCTTTTCTATACCGTTTAGATCTTTGGTATAGTCTCTGAGCGTATAAAGCTGACCGCCTAGTTTCATGGGATATCTCCCTTCCGTTTTTCTTGTTATTATAGAATCGTTTCATTGATTTTTCAACCCTTCCGTTGTATACTTATATAGATACGAATGTATTTGAAATGAGCAGGAAAGGGGCCGCTTTATGAGTGATTATGACCGTCAGTATCTTCGAATCGTAGAGGATATTCTTGATCACGGATACTATGCACAAAACCGCACAGGAATTCCCACCTATAAACTTCCGCATCAGATCATGCAGTTTGATCTGGAAAAAGAGTTTCCCATTCTTACGACCAAAAAAGTTGCTTTTAAAACAGCGGTGAAAGAGATTCTGTGGATCTACCAGCAACAATCCAATGACGTCAGAAAGCTGCAGGAAGAAAACGTCCATATCTGGGATGAATGGATGCTGGAAGACGGAACGATCGGCACCGCCTATGGCTATGTCATTCGCAAATACCATCAGATGGATCAGCTGCTGCATGATCTGAAAAATGATCCTCAGAGCCGTCGTATGATGGTCAATCTGTGGCAGATCCCGGAACTTCCGACAGGTTCGCTGGCTCCGTGCTGTTTTCTGTCGATCTGGGATGTCACGGATGGAAGATTAAACTGTATGCTGGTCCAGCGCAGCGGCGATATGGGACTGGGTGTTCCGTTCAATACAACACAGTATGCCGTTTTGACCCATTTGATCGCGCAGTCGGTCGGGCTGAGACCGGGTCTGCTGACTCATGTGATCAGCAATGCGCACGTGTATGAAAATCAGGTAGATCCGTTGAAGATCCAGCTTTCCCGTAAGGATCAGGCTTATCCCGCGCCAAAGCTCGTGATCGATCCTTCCATCACAGATTTTTATGAGTTCAAACCTAAACATATTCGACTGGTGGATTATCAGTTCCACGACAAAATCAAAATGGAGGTGGCGGTCTGATGTTATCTCTCATCGTCGCGATCGCATCGGATTACGCGATCGGCCGTAAAGGGACCCTTCCCTGGCACATTTCCGATGATCTGAAGCATTTTAAACGTATTACCCGTGGCCATACGATGCTGATGGGTATGAATACTTTTATCTCTTTACCGGGCGTCCTTCCAAAAAGAAAACATATCGTGATCGCGGACGATCCCACTTTCAATGTGGATCATCCGCAGGTCGAAGTGCGCAGAGATCTGTTCTCCGCACTGGAGGAGTGCAGGAAAGCGGATGAGGAGATCTTTGTGATCGGTGGCGGAAGTGTGTACAGACAATCCCTGCCTTATGTTGACAGGCTCTATATCACATGGATCGATATGACGGTTCCGGACGCGGATACATTTTTCCCACAGATCTCTGAAGAAGAATGGCAGGCGGTCTATGAAAGCGAACCTTTCTTTGATGAAGAGAACGCTGTCTCGTATCGTTTTGTCAATTACGAACGTAAACACGACGAAAAAGATCTTTCGGAGTAAGTATGAAAAAACAGTCTTTACTGATGCAGATCCCGACTTTGTTCGGACTGGAAGGGATCGTTGCCGATGAACTCCGGTATCAGGGATTCTCGGAAGTTATGCCTGATAACGGATATGTTCGCTTCACAGGCGATCTTCGGGACATGGCCAGAGCGAATCTTCTGATTCGTTCCGGTGAACGTGTTCTGATCGTTATGGCTGAATTTCCGGCTCGTTCCTTTGATGATCTGTTTGAAGGAACAAAAGAAACACCCTGGGAAAACTTTATCGGATCGATGGATCGTTTCCCTGTCAAGGGATGGAGTCTGAATTCGCAGCTTCATTCCGTACCCGATTGCCAGAAGATCATCAAAAAAGCTGTTGTGGAACGTCTGAAAGAATGCTATGGAAATCCCTGGTTTGAAGAATCAGGGCCATTGGTACAGATCCAGTTTTCCATTATGAAGGACCAGGTCACTTTGATGCTGGATACTACCGGACCGGGTCTGTATAAACGAGGATACAGAAGAGCGAGAGTGGAAGCACCTATTCGAGAGACCCTTTCGGCAGGGATCGTCGATCTTTCCCGCGTACATGGCGATTCTCTGGTCATTGATCCTATGTGCGGTTCCGGTACACTTCTGATCGAGGCTTGTATGAAAGCCCTTCATATCGCCCCCGGACTTGGGCGATCCTTTTCATTTGAAAAGTGGGGCGGTGTTCCTTCCGGCCTGATGAAGGATCTGAGAGAAGAGGCAAAGTCTCAGGTCCGCAGTGATCTCAGCTTTGAAGCATTTGGGTATGATATCGATCCTGAAGCGATCGAAATATCCCGGGAAAACGCTGAAAGAGCCGGTGTTTCGTCCAGGATCCATCTGTCCGTTCAGGATGTCAGTAAACTTCGTGTGGATCAGTTTTCTATGGAAGGACACAAGAAAGCGATCCTTCTTTGCAATCCGCCCTACGGAGAAAGGCTGCTGGATATTCAGTCCGCCAGAAATCTGTACAGGACCCTGGGCGTTGTTTGCAGACCTCTTCCGGATCATGCCTATTCATTCATTTCACCGGATGAATCTTTTGAAGAAGCGTTTGGCCGCAAGGCAAATAAACGCAGGAAACTATATAATGGTATGCTTAAATGCCAGCTTTATATGTATTATTGATCCCTTCAAGTAAAGGAGAATGCATTTGAAAAGGTTTTATCGCCTGATCAGCCTGCCGCTTGAGATCGTGCTGGTTTTAGCTGCCGTGTTTGCCGGCTGGAAAATGATCGAGCCGCATCTGGCGGCTTCACAGTTTGTGAATGAAGGAAGGGCGGGAAGCCAGGTTTCTTTTCCGTCTATCAGACTCCTTATTATGTTTATTCTTTCTGTTTTGATTCACCTGCTGATCCAGCTTTTCGGATCTCTGGGCGGAGGCCTTTTGGGTGGAAGAAAACTTACTGCGATCCGATTGGGCAGAACGAATTATATCCGAGAAAACGGTCAATTCTATAAACGGGAAACATTGGTGGAGCAAGAGCTTCTTCCGATCATAATGGTTCGAGAAGAAGAGAAGTCATTTCTTTCCTGGTTTTTTTATCTGTATGGGAATGTATTGCTGGACATACTGATTACCTTCATCTGCTTTTTTCTCATTTCTTCCCATGTTTTTTATCCATCTACCGTCACTGGAACTTTTCTTCTCGGGTTCTGGTTTTCCGGTATCATTACCGTCATTCTCAGCGCTTTTCCCCTTTATCGGGCCGGGATCCCCAATAACGCGCTGATCCTTTTCTATACTCTTGTCAATCAGAACGATCGAACGGCACTGACAAATACTTTTCGATTTTTATATACAGTATCAGAAGGGCAGATGCCGGATATGGGCGATTTTCGGGAAGTGAAGGAAGAGACGGATTCTTTCCTGACAGGTTATGATCTGTATCATCGGTATGAGTCGGCCATTTGGCAGGGCGATTTTGAAAAAGCCAGGGTTTATATGTCTGCTTTGTTTGAGCATCGACATGAGTATCCGGAAGAGTTTGAGGATCTGATCGGGCAGGAAGTGATCTGTGCCCTGGCACTAAATGGATCCGAAGAGGATCTTTCGGTGTGTGATCTTTATGTCAGTGAATTTAGGAAAAAACGACTTGAGACATCATTGGCGGCCAGTTCGAGCCGATGTCTGTATCATTGGTCCTTACACCATGAAGAGATGGATGAACAAACAGAGTACTACAAGAAACAATATATCAGAAGAATAAAAAACATTCCCTTTGAACTGGTAAGGGAAAGTTGGATGGGAACGATCATTCATGGATAAATATGAACGTGAACGATATGAAAGGCGCAAAGCCCGATTGGAAAAGAAGAAAAGAGAGAACAGACGCCGCGTTCTGATCATGCTCAGCGTCATTCTGGTCCTTGCCGGTGTTCTTTTTTTCCTTCTGAATCGCCGGCAGACAAAGGTCTTTTTCGGGGAAGAAACGAAGATGATGTGCCAGATACCGGTACAGTATTCCCTGATCGAAGAGCGGACGGTAGATCAAACACTCGTTCAGCAACTGATCCAGGACTATTATGACCGTCAGCTGAATTCAAGGTTCAAAGTTGGAAGCGCCTATATTACCGATGATGCGGGACATGTTCTTTTTGAGCTGAATGCCCATGAACGGACATATCCGGCTTCTACGACAAAACTAATGACTACGATCCTGGCGCTGGAACACACCCAGGATCTGGACGCGTGGATCGAAGTTCAGGACCTTTACGGATGTTATGATGATCCGGACAGTATGCTGCTTTATATTCAGGAAGGAGACAGGATCACCATGCGTGACCTTCTCTATGCGCTGCTGACTGAATCCTATAATGACTGCGCCTGTGCGATCGCCATGGAAGTATCCGGTTCTATAGAGGCGTTCGCGGATCTGATGAATCATCGGGCGAAGGAGTTGGGAATGAATGACTCGCATTTTTCAAATCCGCACGGTCTTTATGAAGATGAGCATTATATCAGCGCATATGATTTGAATCTGCTTGTCAGACAAGCTTACACGATGCAGGTGTTCCGCGAACTGGAACAGACATATAACCGTACGATCACGATCGACCGGGATGGGGATATCATAGAGATCGAGATCGATAACTCGTCCTTCTTTCTTAACAAGGACTACGATGTACCGACCCTTCATTTCGAAGGCGGGAAAACAGGATATATCGAGGAGAACCACAGCAGTTATGCTTCTGTTTTCAAGTCTGAATCTGGTCAGATCGTTTACTGCGCGATCCTTTCATCTGTAGACGGACCTTATATGACCAATCTGATCCTGGACTATCTGTATGCGCCGGACGCTATGAAGGATCTTCTGGAGATCGATCCATATCTGGCTGTCTGGTATGACCTTTGGGATTATTAGAGAGGGGGAGCGACGATGCTGATTCAGGGTGCGAGAATACTGAATGACCGGTTTGACTGGGAGTATGGCGATCTTCGGATCGTAGAAGATAGAATTGAACAGATCGGTCAACTGGAACCTCTTCCTGGTGAAAAGGTGTTTGCAGCCGAAGGTAAGAACCTGATTCCTGGGATGATCGATGTTCATATGCATGGATATCACGGGATCTCCTGCGCGGCAAAAACGCCTGAAGAGGTGAAAAATATCGGTGTTTATCTCGCAAAAGAGGGCGTGACCGGATATGCCGCCGGCATAGCCTCTTCGCCGGATGAGAAAGCATTTCGGGCGATCCGGAACAACGTGATTGCTTCCAAAGAATGGAAAAAATCCAATGGCGCCGAAATACTTGGCATCCATATGGAAGGGCCGTTTCTGAATCCGGTAAAGAAAGGCGCGATGAATGAGAAGGCCATCGTTTCGCCATCTGCCGTGACCATGCGGCAATATCTTGATCTTTCGGAAGGCCTCTTTAAAATCATGACGATCGCACCGGAAATGCCCGGAGCTGAAGAAGTTATACGAATGGGTGTGAAGTATGGGGTCAAAATGTCCATCGGACACACCAACGCAACGTACGAACAGACGAAAACATCGTTTTCCTGGGGCATCAGCCGCGCGACGCATACGTTCAACGCAATGCCTTCTCTGAATCATCGGCAAAGCGCGGTCCTTGGCGCTGTTCTGAATGAGGATACGATCCAGTGTGAACTGATCGGTGATTTTGTCCATGTCGCGCCGGAAGTTTGTCAGATCCTGATCCGTCAGAAGGGAACGGATCGTATTACACTGATCAGCGATTCCTGTGAACTGGGAGGACTTCCGCCCGAGATGATCCCACCGGAACTTCCGTATGTGATCGGTCGGGCGGCTTATCTGCCAAACGGAACGCTTTGCGGAAGTATCTGCACGGTGGCTGTATGTGTAAGGAATATGATGACCCTCGGTATTCCGATGAACGAAGCTGTCAGGATGGGAACGATCAATCCCGCCAAAGATCTTGGACTGCAGGATGAATATGGCTCCATCCGGGAAGGCAAGAAAGCAAGTCTGGTTCTGACAGACGATCAGCTCCAAGTCTCCGCGGTATGGGTCCGTGGAAAACAGTATATGTAATTGACTTTTTTAGCGCTTTAAACTACAATAGAGTCCATTAGGAAAAGACTTTTCCGGGAGGGAATACGGATGAGGAAACTTCGGATAGCCATTATTGGTCAGGGCAGAAGCGGACGAGATATTCATGGTCTTTATCTGCAAACTGAATCAGCCAAAGAACGATTTGAAGTGGCCGCAGTCGTTGAGGAGGACGAATCCAGACGTAAAAGAGCGGAGGAAGAATACGGTGTGCCTGTTTATTCTTCCTATCAGGAACTGTTTCCTTATGCCTCTAAGATCGATCTCGTTGTAAATTCCAGCTATTCGGTCCAGCACGGGCCGATCACCATGGATCTGCTGTCGCATGGTTTTAACGTTCTGTGTGAAAAGCCGGCGGCTGTCAGTGTAGAGGAATTCGATCAAATGTGTGCCTGCGCTAAAGCGAATGGGAGAGAGCTTTTTATCTTCCAGCAGTCCCGCTTTGCGGCATATTTCAAAAAGGTGCGCGAAGTACTGGACAGCGGCGTGCTTGGACGGATCATCGATGTGGATATCCGTTTCAACGGCTTTTCCAGGCGCTGGGACTGGCAGACACTTTTATCCATGAACGGAGGCAGCCTCCGCAATACAGGACCACATCCGTTGGATCAGGCGCTGGTCATACTGAATGACTATGAACATATGCCGGATGTTTTTTGCCGGATGGACAGAGTAGGGACCTTCGGCGACGCGGAAGATTACGTCAAACTGATCCTGACAGGCAAGGATAAGCCGCTGATCGATCTGACGATCTCCTGCTGTGACGCCTATCCGTGTTATACCTATAAAATCCACGGTCAGTATGGCGGACTCAAGGGCACCATGGCGCACATCGACTGGCGTTATTACGATCCGGAAAAGGCGCCGGCCCAGACGCTCTCAAAGAAGTTTATCTCCAAACCGGATGGTACACCGGCATATTGCAGTGAAAAACTTCCATGGAAAGAGGAATCCTGGGACGGAGATCCCAACGCTCCATTCGATCAGGCTGTCGCTGATTATTATTCCGACATATATGAACATATCGTAAAAGGATCTCCGCTGGAAGTGACACTTACACAGGTCCGTCAGCAGGTCATGGTATATGAGGAGGCTCACCGGCAGAATCAGTGGATGGAAGAGACCGGAAGGATCCTATGATGATCAAGATCACGGATGTCAGGCTTGTTCAGGAGCGGAAGATCACGCCTTGCGAGATCCTGATCGATGAAGATCGGATCGAACAGATCACTGCACCCGGCGGTCTTCTTTCTGTTAATGAAAATACCGTTCCCGGACTTGTGACGATCGATGGAAAAGGCCGGTACGTATCGCATGGATTCATCGATATCCACACCCATGGCGGTGGGGGCAGTGACTATATGGATGGCACGGAAGAAGCCTATCTCACAGCGGCCAGAATGCATATGATGCATGGTACGACAGGCCTTCTTCCTACAACACTGGCTGCCTCGGTAGAGGAACTGCTGGACACATTCCGGGTATATGAAACGGTCAAAGATCAGCGTGAAGGGGCAAGATTCTTAGGCCTTCATCTGGAAGGTCCATATCTTTCTCCTAATCAGTGTGGGGCACAGGATCCCCGGTATGTCCGAAATCCTGACATGGACGAAGTGCGTTTCCTTTGTGAAAGCAGTCCATGGATCAAACGTTGGACGATCGCCCCGGAGGTTCCGGGTGCGTTGGATATGGCAGAATATCTGCGAGGCCGCGGCATCACTCCATCCATCGGTCATTCCGATGCGACCTATGAAGAAGTGAAAGAAGCGATCCGACACGGTTTTTCACATGTGACGCATCTTTATTCTGCCTGCTCTACTATCGTTCGAAGAGGAGGGTATCGATATCCAGGTATCATTGAAAGCGCTTATCTTCTGGATGAGCTGACGGTAGAGGTGATTGCCGACGGGCACCATTTGCCCGCACCTTTACTGGAGATGGTATATCGGTTTATCGGTCCGGACCGTACGACAGCCGTTACAGACTCTCTTCGCGGAGCTGGTATGCCGGACGGGGACAGTATTCTCGGTAGTTTACAGAACGGACAGCGTGTGATCATCGAAGGGGGCGTCTGCAAGATGCCGGACCGGAAAGCTTTTGCCGGTTCGGTCGCGACGACAGACCGACTTGTTCGAAACATGATCACACTCGCAGGCGCTTCACTGCCTGAAGCAGTGGATATGCAGACACGTATCGCTGCAAGGATCATCGGAAGGTCTTCTGATCAGGGAGTTCTGCTTCCCGGAAGATTTGCAGATCTGGTTTTATTTGAGGATTCAATTCATGTTTCTCTGACAATGGTCGGAGGAAAAATTCTTTTTCATGAAGGGATGAAACTATGAAAAAAATAATCAAGGAATTCAAGGAATTCATTTCCAAAGGTAATGTGATGGATCTGGCGGTCGCCATGATCATCGGCGCCGCTTTCACGGCGATCGTATCGTCTCTGGTCAATGATATCGTGATGCCTTTCCTTGGCTGGCTGATCGGTGGCATGGACTTTACCGCTTATAGCGCTCAGCTTGGCGAAGCTACGATCAACTATGGTACATTTATCCAGAATATTTTTAACTTCCTCTGCATCGCGCTGGTCGTTTTCCTGATGGTAAAGGGCCTGAACAAGATGAAGAAGAAAAAAGAAGAAGAGCCGAAACCCGATCCGGAACCTTCCGACGAAGTCAAGCTGCTTACGGAAATCCGTGACGCTTTAAAGAAAGAGGAGTAGTGATCGGATTTGAAAAAGATCCTGCTTCTGGCGACCGGCGGCACGATCGCCTGTAAAACTACCGAGAATGGCCTTTCTCCTATGATGTCTTCGGAAGAACTGATCAGTTTTGTTCCGAAGTCGAAAGAATTCTGCACGGTCGATACATTGCAGCTGATGAATATCGACAGTACGAATATGCATCCGGATTGCTGGCTGCAGATCGCAGCCAAGATCGAAAGTGTCTATCAGGATTATGATGGATTTGTCATCGCTCATGGCACAGATACGATGGCATATACCGCTTCCGCGCTGTCATATCTTATTCAGTCGAGTCCTAAACCGATCGTTATTACAGGTTCTCAAAGACCCATGGAGACGGATATGACCGATGCCAAAGCCAATCTGATGGATTCCCTTCGCTATGCCTGCTTTGATGAGGGCAGCGGTGTTGTCGTTGTATTTGGCGGAAAAGTCATCATGGGCACACGTGCCCGTAAGATGAACACCAAAAGCTATGACGCATTCAGTTCCATCAATTATCCGGTCGTCGCTGTGATCCATGATCGCGGGATCATTCAGTATATTCAGCCTGTCAGCAAAACGGCACAGCCGGTTTTCTATCATCGGATGGATCCGCATATCTTCGTGCTGAAACTGATACCCGGCGTCAGCGCGCAGATCCTTAAACTCGCGGCCGAATCCTATGACGCGTTCGTACTGGAAAGTTACGGGGTCGGAGGGATCCCGGAGGGCGAACAGTACAATTTTCATGATGTGATCGAGTTTCTGATCCGTGAAGGAAAAACCATCGTTCTGACGACACAGGCGATCTTTGAGGGCAGTGATATCGCCGTATATCATTCCGGTCATATGGCGAAGAACGAATTCGGCGTCATGGAATCCTACGATATGACACTGGAATCTACCGTCACCAAACTGATGTGGATCCTTGGCCGTACGAGGGATCCGATGACGATCCGAAAACTATTTACCACCACGATTGCCAACGATATGCTTTCCCAGGAATTTACCTGTTCATAATTCAGGAGAGAAGATGCTGGAAAAAGAACTGCTTCCGATCATGGATCGGGTATGTGAAAAGCTGGGCCGTGATTCTAAAGCGGCCCGGCTTTTTATGAATTGTTATCCAAATACGTTGTCTACCACGACAAAAGTTTGCAGTGAAGACGTTTTTGTTTTTACCGGGGATATCCATGCTATGTGGCTGAGAGATTCCAGTGCGCAGGTACGTCATTATTTGCCGGTCGCGAAAGAGAATCCGTCCGTTGCGGATCTTCTGGTCGGACTTTCCAGAAGACAGATGAAGTGTATCTTGCTGGATGCCTATGCCAACGCGTTTAACGAAAACCCGGACTGGGGATGTTATCGGGCCGATCTCACGACCAGAAATTCATTCGTGTATGAACGAAAATATGAGATCGATTCCTTATGCTATCCGATCCAGCTGGCGAGCCTGATCTATCGGGAGACCGGTCGAACGGATCATCTGGACGAAACCTTTCTGAAAGCGCTCCTTCGTGTTCTTAGCGTCTTTGAGATAGAGCAGCATCACGAAAAGTCACTTTATCATTTTGAAAGAATGGATTGTCCTCCTTCGGATACATTGCCTGAGCAGGGAAAGGGCAATCCTGTAGCCTTTACCGGCATGACCTGGTCAGGCTTTCGTCCCAGCGATGACGCCTGCAGGTATGGATATCTGATCCCTTCGAACATGTTCGCTTCCGTCATACTGAAAGAAGCGGCAAAGATCGTTTCAGAGTTGTTCCGGGACAGCTCCCTTTCTCATCGTCTTCTCGAACTTTCTGAACAGATACGGGAAGGGATCGAAAGATATGGAATCGTCGAACATCCGGAGTACGGGAAAGTCTATGCTTATGAGGTAGACGGACTGGGGAATTACGTTCTGATGGATGACGCGAATGTTCCCAGTCTTCTGTCTATCCCGTATCTCGGTTATCTGACCGGCGATGATCCTGTCTATCAGAATACAAGACGGCTGATCCTTTCAAAGGTGAATCCCTATTATTACGAGGGCAGGGTGCTGAAGGGGATCGGCAGTCCGCATACACCGCCGGATCATATCTGGCCGATCGCACTCAGTATGCAGGGACTGACCAGCAATGACAGAGAAGAAGTGCAGGAAGTATTTGACCTGCTGATGGCATCGGACGCGGATACTTTGTTTATGCATGAGGGTGTTCATAAAGATGATCCATCCAGATTTACGAGGCCCTGGTTTGCGTGGTCGAATTCTTTATTTTCCGAGTTTATCCTGCACTACATCGAGATATGCTCTTGAAATTTTTGTGCATATGCGCTAGAATGGAAAAGGGTCTGATCGTATTTTGACTCACATAGATTCAAGAATAAATTAGCTGAAGAAAGGGGTTACTTTGCCATGCTCAACAAAAAATCTGTTGATGATATCAATGTCAAAGGCCAGCGCGTACTCGTACGCTGCGATTTCAACGTTCCTCTGGTAGATGGAAAGATCACCGATGAAAACCGTCTGGTCGCAGCACTTCCGACTCTGAAAAAACTGATCGCGGATGGAGGGCGCCTGATTCTTTGCTCTCATCTCGGAAAGCCGAAAGGAGAGCCCAAGCCGGAGCTTTCTTTAGCACCTGTTGCGGTACGTCTTTCCGAACTTCTCGGACAGGAAGTCAAATTTGCGGCTGATCCCGAAGTGGTAGGCCCGAACGCCAAAGCAGCCGTGGCAGCCATGAAGGACGGAGATGTGATCCTTCTTGAGAACACCCGTTATCGCAAAGAAGAGACCAAGAATGTCGATGAATTCTCCGAAGAACTTGCTTCTCTCGCGGATGTATTCGTGAACGACGCGTTTGGTACCGCGCATCGTGCTCACTGCTCGAATGTCGGCGTTACCAAATACATTCCCGTTTCTGTCGTCGGCTATCTGATGCAGAAAGAGATCGATTTCCTTGGCAACGCGGTAAACAATCCGAAACGTCCCTTCGCGGCTATCCTGGGCGGCGCTAAGGTTTCCAGCAAGATCTCCGTGATCAACAACCTGCTGGATAAAGTCGATATTCTGATCATTGGCGGCGGTATGGCCTATACCTTCGCGAAAGCACAGGGCGGCAAGATCGGTAAATCTCTCTGTGAAGACGATTATCTGGATTACGCGCTTGAGATGCTGAAAAAAGCGGAAGACAAAGGCGTCAAACTGCTTCTTCCCATCGACAACGTGATCGCGGACGCGTTCTCCAATGACGCCAATACGGCGATCGTTGAGACCGGTGCTATTCCGGATGACTGGCAGGGTCTGGATATCGGACCGAAGTCGCAGGAGCTGTTCGCTGACGCGCTGAAAGACGCGAAGACGGTCGTTTGGAACGGTCCCATGGGTGCTTTCGAAATGCCCAAATTCGCGGCTGGAACAGAAGCCATCGCAAAGGTTCTGGCAGAACTTCCCGATGCGATCACTGTGATCGGCGGTGGTGATTCCGCTTCCGCAGTCAACAACCTGGGCTACGGTGACAAGATGTCCCATATCTCCACCGGCGGCGGCGCTTCCCTTGAATTCCTTGAGGGTAAAGAGCTTCCCGGTGTCGTAGCTGCGAACGACAAATAATCACAAGGAGTTTAACTATGCGTAAAAGAATCGTTGCCGGAAACTGGAAAATGAATAAAACACCGGCAGAGGCCAAAGCGCTGATCGAAGTGCTGAAACCTCTGGTGGGATCCAGTGAAGAGACCGAAGTTGTTTTCTGTCCTCCTTTCCTTGATATCGCGGTAGCGGTAGAGGCTGTCAAAGGCACCAATATCAAGATCGGCGCGCAGAATATGTATTACGAAGAGAAGGGTGCCTATACCGGTGAAGTAGCTCCTGATATGCTGGTCGGGGCCGGCTGTGAATATGTCATCCTCGGCCATTCCGAGAGACGCGGCTATTTTGGCGAGACGAATGAGATCGTCAATAAAAAAGTCCTGAAAGCACTGGAGCATGGTCTGAAACCCATCATCTGCGTCGGTGAGACACTGGAACAGAGAGAACAGGGTATCACGGAAGATCTTGTCCGTCTGCAGACCAAGATCGCGCTGAAGGATGTTTCACCGGAAGACGCGGTCAAGACAGTTATCGCTTATGAGCCGATCTGGGCCATTGGTACCGGCAAGACCGCTACCAATGAACAGGCTGAAGAGGTCTGTGCGGCGATCCGTAAAGTCCTCACCGAAGTTTACGGAAAAGATGTCGCGGAAGAGATCCGTATCCAATACGGCGGATCCGTCAATGCCGGCAACGCGAAAGAACTGTTCGCTATGCCCAATATCGACGGGGGCCTGGTTGGCGGTGCCAGCCTGAAAGCTGATTTCTCCGATATCGTAAACGCCTGATCATAACGTTATACCTGAAGGAGGGCTGTATGTAAATATAGCCCTCCTTATTCTTAAGCAGAGACTTGTCGATACAAATATAACGGGACGGGGAAGAACATAATGAAAACAGATTCGATTATCATCAGCGGGCAGGTCACGCGTGTGATCAATCTTCATACATTGATCGTCGGCGGCGGAGCGGCAGGACTCTCTGCGGCTCTTTCACTCTACGATTATGGGATTCATGATATCGCTCTTGTGATAGATAATCCGAAGGGAAGCACGACGCAGGCAGCCGGCGCGGGAATACAGTATTATTATCGCATGGCCGACTATGGCAATGAAGGAGATAGCCCATACCGTATGGCGCGGGATCTTTCGGAAACGAATCTCGACGGAGATCTGGCCTATACGGAAGCCGTACATTCTCTTCGTGCTTTCTATCGGTTGACTTCCTATGGTGTTCCGTTTCCGGCTGATGAGCGGGGAGAATATCTTCTTCAGGGAAAGACAAACAAGAAGAATGCCCGGAAGATCCATATTGGTTCCAGGACTTCGTCCCTTATTTATGAACACCTGATCCGTCAGGTGGCCGACCGGGAGATCCCCGTGTTTACTTCACAGCAGATCATTCGTCTTCTGACGGACGAATCGGGTGAAAAACTCGTTGGCGCCATCGCTTTAAATCTGGAGAAGATGCATGAGAGACACCAACGATTCGCTGTTTATCATTGCCGGAATCTGATCCTTGCCTGCGGGGCAGAAGGAGGGATCTTCTATTCGGAAGCCCTATCTCCTTCACATGCCGGATGTCTCGGCGCCGCCCTGAAAATCGGAGCTGAAGCACAGAATCTGACAGAGGTGGAGTGCGGGATCACGGCAGTACGTAAGATGCTGGTCATGAATGGACCGTATCAGGCTGCGATGCCTCGATATGTATCCGTAGATGCTTTCGGTAAAGATCCAAAAGAATTCCTGGCAGATATCTATGCAGATAAGCTTTCTTTACTCTATGACTTGCAGCACCGTAAAGCCGGAGAATGGAATCTGGATATTAAAAAGGCAAGAAAAGACGGGACCTCCATTCTGGATCTTCTGATCCATCAGGAGATAAGAAAAGGCCGACATGTCTTTATGGATTATCGTGTCAATCCGAGAGGATATGAAGCAGAGAATAAGCCATATGAGCGCCTGAAAGACCTTTCTGCGGACGCTTATCGTGTTCTGCAGGAGAAAGGGGCAGATCCGGCTAAATCCGCTGTAGAAGTTGCCGTACAGGTTCGAGGCTATCTTGGCGGTCTGAAGGTCGACAGTCATTTTGAATCGAATATTCAACATCTGTTTCCTGTCGGAGAAGCGGCTGCCGGTCTCGGGATCTATGCACCGGAAGGTGCCTGTCTTTCCGAGGCTATCACTTCAGCCAGCGCAGCAGCTCAGTATATTGCGTCAAAGAAAGAACAGGAATCGGGACTCATCGATTCCGAAACATTCGCCGCCCTGGTAAGGAAACCGCTGCTTGACTGTCAGAAGCTGGCGGAACAGTTCCTGGCGCTGACCGGTCAGGCGCCTAATCCGCATCAGGTAAGTATTCGTCAAATGCGTGCGGAGCTTGGAAAGAAAATGGATCAGGCCGCGCTTGTGATCCGCGACACTTCCAAGATAAACAACCTGATGGAGATCATCCGCTATATGTCTTCCCATCTCTCAGAGATCGTTTATCCATCGGCCAGACAGGATCTCGCTCTTTTGTTCCAGATCGAAGATCTATTGCTCACGGATCTTGTATTTCTTTCAGCTATGCTGGGATATCAGGATAGGGGAGGAAAGAGCCGTGGTGCTTATCTGATCCATGATCCTTCCGGTATCCTTCCGCTTCCACAGCTGGATGAAGCCTATCGGTACGGACTGGCGGATGCGTCTGTATCAGGAAAGATCCAGGAGACTTATCTTCCCAAGGATTCTCTTAATGCTTTAAATGAATGGCATGAAAAAAGACCTGTCAGCTGACAGGTCTTAATCTTTACTCCTGTGACTTCAGAGATTGCTTGTATTCTCTCTTTCTTCTGGCGAGATCAAGTTGCTGTTCCCGGTACCATCTCTTATATAAAATATAAATCGCAACAGCAATACCCAGGACAGCCAGATTAGCGAGGAAGTATACAAAACTGGCGGAGGAGAGCATGGATAAAGCGATCAGCGCCAGACAGAACGCATGGATCCCGCACGCGTAAAGAATATACATTTTGTCCGGTTTTTTCAACGCGTGATATAACAGCATACAGAGGACTGCCGCAAGACAAACGATCGTCAGAGCGGCAAAAAGCTGCAGATAATAGTGTCCGAGGCCATAAGAAAGCGCCTCATCGACTGTTTCCTGCAGTGTTTCGAGCGGAAGGGCTTCCGAAGCAAGCTGATCCAGGATACCTGCTTCATGACTCTTTAACAGACGGACGAGATAAATCGAGTAATATCCCTGAATAAAACAGTTACCCAGACTGAAAGAAAAACCGATCGCCATACTGTCGTATAAAGAGAGGCGGGATTTCATCACAAGTTTCATCAAATAGTAAATGACGATATTCTGAAAAACCACGTTAAGAAGGATATTCAGTATCTCATTTAATACCGGATGAGCATTCCAGAACTCTCCTGTGACACCGACCAAAGAAAAAAGTACGTTGATGACGGTCATCAGTACACGCATGGCAATAAAGAAAGCGGCTACACCGGTAAAAACAGAAGTGATGCGATATTTATGACGAATTCGAAGGATAACCAGTGCGGACACAGGAATCAGCAGATAGGTCGCACCGATAATATACAATTGAGTATACAAGAAAAGATCTCCTTTCAAGATGTTCATTCATTGATTATAACTGATTTTTACCGATTATTCCACTTACTTTTGTAATCGTGCCCAAATTTTAGACCTTCCTTTTCATTTTCGGATATGGTATAATTATCGTTGAAATTTTCTGTGTGTGATTTCGGAAAAACGAAAGAGAGGAACAAAATGCCTTTTTCTTCAACCGTGGACAACGTTAAACATCTGCAGACAGCTCCACTTGGAATCATGGCCTTTGACAGCGCGAAGGAACTTGGACTCAAGGTTGACCAGCATCTTCGCAGACTATATGCGAATCTTGAAGCAGGTGGCCAGGACGGATCTTCTTCCTTCCTGATCCCGGTCAATTGCCCGAGATTTCAGACTGGCGACGGTAAAGGAATCATCAATCAGTCCGTACGTGGAATGGATCTTTATCTGATCACGGATGTCGGAAATTATAACTGCCGCTATAAGATGTATGGCCAGGAAGTTCCCATGTCTCCGGACGATCATTATGCGGATCTGAAAAGAATTATCCAGGCGATCGGCGGTAAAGCTTATCGCGTCAATGTTGTCATGCCCAATATGTATGGAGCAAGACAGCATCGCCGTATCTACCGTGAATCGCTGGACTGTGCGGTCGCGCTGCAGGAATTGCAGGCGATGGGCGTCGATTCCATCGCGACCTTTGATGCCCATGATCCCCGTGTACAGAACGCCGTCCCACTGATGCCTTTTGACAATATCATGCCCACCTATCAGGTGCTTAAATCACTCCTGAAACATGTTCCCGAGATCCATCTGGACAAGGACTCCTTTATGGTCGTCAGTCCGGATGAAGGCGCTATTTCCAGAAACGTTTATTACGCTTCCGTGATCGGAGTGGATATGGGCATGTACTATAAGAGAAGAGATTACTCTCAGGTAGTCAACGGCCGAAATCCTATTATTGCCCATGAGTTTCTTGGAAGTGATCCTTCCGGAAAAGATGTTCTGATCTATGATGATATGATCGCTTCCGGTGAATCCATGCTGGATATCGCCTACGATCTCAAGAAGAGAGGAGCAGGGCGGATCTTCGCCGGCTGCACCTATGGCTTATTCACAGAAGGAATCGCAAAATTCCAGAAGGCTGTCGATTCAGGTGTCCTGCATGCTGTACTGACGACAAACCTGACCTACCGTTCACCGGAGCTGCTTGCCTGCCCATGGTACTATGAAGTCGATGTATCCAAATACATTGCTTATTTTATCGCTTCACTGAACCATGATATGACAGTCAACAACCTGCTGGATCCGCATCAGAAGATCAACGCGCTGCTGGAAAAACACAGAGCCAAACAACAGGCAGCCAAGCAGATCGATCTGTTTGATGAAGAATAAACAAACATATAAACCATAAAAATAAGGCCCCTTTGAGGGCCTTATTTTTTGTAAGAGTTTATCGATTCATCATTCGGACAAGACCGATCACTTTACCGAGGATCTGACAGTCCTTTACAAGAATAGGATTCATACGGCGGTTTTCAGGCTGAAGCCGGATGAAATTCTTTTCTTTATAAAAGGTTTTGACCGTAACACTGTCTCCCAGCAGCGCAACGACGATATCCCGATCATTCGCTGTACGTTGCGATTTGACAAGGATCAGATCATTTTCCAGGATCCCGGCTTCGATCATACTTTCTCCCTGGACCCGAAGCATAAAACAGTCTGAGTTTTGTGTATACGCAGCTGGAACAGGGTAGTAGTCCTCGATATTCTGGACAGCAAGAACAGGCTCTCCGGCACGCACACGCCCCAGAACCGGAACAGCAACGATTTCGGGTGTTCGTTTAAAATCCGGAGAAGCGAACGACCGTTCGATTTTTGCTTTAGGCGCCGGAGCTGAAATGTTCGAAGAAGGCCGTTTCAGAATTTCAACCGAACGCGGCCTTGTGGAATCACGTTTGATATAACCTTTTTCTTCTAGTCTGGAAAGATGATTATGAACAGATGAGGTCGAACTGAGATGAACGGCATCACAGATCTCCCGAACAGAGGGAGCATAGCCCCGTTCATTCTGAAAATCGATCAGAAAAGAGAGAATTTCTGTTTGTTTAGAAGAAAGGATATCCATATGAAGATCCTCCTGGAATGAGCAGCAATATAGGCACGAATAGGGTGTCGAACAGTATTATAGCATTTCATTATCATATTTGTCAAACAAATGTTCATGTGACAATTTTGGAAAAGATAAAAGTTTTTCTTGACTTTCGAACGATATTGTTATATAATACGAACACAGTTCGAATCCAGGATCGTTTATGAATTCCCCGTAATCGAACAAAGCGTTCGATTTTATAAACGTCTCACCCTCGTTTCGAATGCTTTGACTCCGCTTTATTTAGAATACGAATAGAGCAGAGTTTTTTTTGTTGACAGATATATGTCTTTGTGATATACTATCTTAGTTGCCGCTCAACGAGGTTTAAATCTAATTTATTAGTACCGTAGTTGGCGAGTTTTTAAAAGAAGGAGGTGCTCGGATGTACGCTGTTATCGAAACAGGTGGAAAACAGTACCGGGTACAAGAAGGAGATGTCATCTCCGTAGAAAAATTAGGACTCATCGAAGGTGAAAAGACTTCTTTCGATAAGGTTCTGATGGTGTCCGGTGAAACCGGTGTCAAAGCTGGAAATCCCTTTGTGGAGGGTGCCAGTGTTGCTGCAACTGTCCTTGAAGAAGGCCGCGGCAAAAAGATCATCGTTTATAAGTACAAAGCCAAAAAGGCTTACCACAAGAAAAACGGACACAGACAGTATTTCACCAAGCTGAAGATCGATTCGATCAACGCTTAAAATCCCACTAAGATGATCCAGGCAAAGCTTTTCCAGGATCCGGAAGGTGATTTCTACGGATATTCAGTATCCGGTCACGCGGGATTTGATGAAGAAGGATTTGATATCATTTGTTCCGCCGTATCGGTTCTCGCGATCAATACTGCAAACGCACTTGAAAAACTCCTTCATCTGGATCTTGTGACGGATATGAAAGACGGCTATTTAAACGTAGTCATTCCATCAGTAAAAAACGGAAACAGAAACAAAGAAGCTCAGCTTCTTCTCGAGACTTTCCGCCTGGGACTTGAATCTATCATCGAAGGTTACGGATCGGGGTACATGGTACTGTCGATCGATCAGAATTAAAGGAGGAAAAACACCATGTTAATGATGAATCTTCAGCTCTTCGCGCATAAGAAGGGTGTTGGTTCCACTAAAAACGGCCGTGATTCCGAAGCGAAGCGCTTAGGCGCCAAGAGAGCGGACGGACAGGTCGTGAAGGCTGGAAATATCCTGTATCGTCAGAGAGGCACTCGTATTCATCCCGGTATCAATGTCGGTATCGGTAAGGATGATACCCTGTATGCTCTGGTAAGCGGACGTGTAAAGTTTGAGAGAAAAGGCCGTGACAAAAAGCAGGTCTCCGTTTACCCTGTAGAGGAGAAAGACTGATCTCATTGCCTGATCGTCTCTTCCTCAAAGATATGGATATCGAACAGGCTTCAAACTGTGTTTTGAAGCCTGTTTTTCTTAGGAGGATAATATGTTTATCGATGAAGCCAGAATCTCTGTTTCTTCCGGGAAGGGCGGAAACGGATGTGCGTCTTTTCGAAGAGAAAAGTTCGTAGCTGCCGGCGGCCCGGACGGAGGGGATGGAGGAAAAGGCGGAGATATCATTTTTGAAGCTGTTTCAGATGCCAATACGCTTGCTGATTTCCGTTATCATCGGATCTTCAAGGCGGAAAATGGTATGGATGGCAGTGGTAATCGTTGTTTCGGGAAAAAGGGAGAAGACCTGGTCATTCGCGTACCTGTCGGTACGATCATCAAAGAAGCGGAAAGCGGCCTGATCATCGTAGATATGGCAACAGAAGGACAGAGGGAAGTCCTGCTGAAGGGTGGTAAAGGCGGAAAAGGCAATCAGCATTTCGCTACCTCTACCATGCAGATCCCGCAATACGCGCAGCCCGGACAAGAGGGGAAAAAGCTGGACCTGATCCTGGAATTAAAAGTGCTCGCGGATGTAGGTCTTCTGGGGTATCCGAATGCCGGAAAATCGACATTTCTTTCCCGAGTATCCAACGCGAAACCGAAAATCGCGGATTATCCGTTTACGACACTTACACCTCAGCTTGGTGTGGTTCAGTTAAGCTACGGAAAAACACTGGTGATCGCTGATATTCCCGGTCTGATCGATGGAGCAGCTGACGGAGCAGGCCTTGGGCATGAATTCCTCAAGCATCTGGAAAGAACGCGTGTGCTGATCCATCTGGTGGACGCGGCCGGTGTTGACGGAAGAGATCCGGTGGAAGATATCGAACATATCAATCATGAACTCGAGATTTTCAGTGAAGACCTGGCCAGATTGCCCCAGGTGATCGGTGCCAACAAGATCGATCTGCCGGACAGTGAACTCTTTATGGAAGAACTGCAAGCTTACGCTGAAGACCACGGTATCAGGATCTTTCCGATCTCCGCGGCTACCGGACAGGGCGTTCGTGAGCTATTGGATGAAGTCGTTCGGATCCGTGATTCCCAGGATCCCGCTCCTGTGATCTTTGAACGCGAATACTTCGAGATGGCCCAGGAAGATAATGGACCCGGTTATACGATCGAAAAAACAGGTGATCATGAATTTGAAGTATACGGTCCTGTGCTGGATAAAATGCTGGGTTATACTCATCTGGAATCGGAAAAGGGATTTGACTTCTTCCAGAAATTCCTGAGGGATCGCGGAATTATCGACGCCCTGGAACAAAACGGAGTCGAAGAGGGCGATACCATATACATTGGCGGGATTGCCTTCGATTTCTTCCATTGATGCGAGAAACATAATAAAGGAGAAAACACGCATGCTGAAACCTAAACAGAGAGCATTTTTGCGAAAAATGGCACATGATCTGGATCCGGTTTTTCAGGTAGGAAAGGCCGGTGTCACACCGGAACTTGTCGATGCTGTTTCTGACGCACTGGAAGCCAGAGAACTGATCAAAATCAACGTTCTGAAGAACTGTGAAGACGAAGTTGCTGATTGTGCTGAGAAGTTGAGCGGACGTACAAAGAGCGAGATCGTTATGACGATCGGCAGACGATTTGTGTTATATCGCCGTGCCGATGAGCCCAAGATCCAGCTTCCGACAAAATAAACCCATGGACTACCAGGAATACTTACGATATCGGAATGATATCCTGGAGTGGATCGGTGGAAGGCTGAAGAAAAGTCGTTATCAGCATACCCTGGGAGTCGAACAGACAGCGGTCACCCTCGCGCGGAAATTCGGCGCAGACCCCAATCTGGCTTCCCTGGCCGCGCTTCTTCATGATAATGCCAAAAATCTTGATCTTGAACAGCAGCTGGCTATCTGTAAAAAATCGTTTCCCAAAAAGTATAATCTGACGATGGATTATGCCAATATCCTTCACGCGTTCGCGGGAGCGGTGGAGGCGAGGAATCGGTATTCGCTCCTTCCGGAGGAAGTCTTTTCTTCGATCTGCTATCATACGACCGGCAGGCCTGAAATGACACTGATGGATAAGATCATTTATTGTGCCGATTTTATCGAACCGGGCAGGCCATCGTTCGAAGGACTTTCGGAAGCCAGAAAGCTGGTATACGAGAATCTCGATGAAGGTCTTCTGTATATTATGACCCATACATTCCGATTTGTTGCCGGCAAAGGGAAAAAAGTCCATCCGCTGACACTGGAAGCATTGGATTATTATCACGTTATTAAAATACCTTTAAAAAAGAAAACAAATAAAGGACAGTAATTCATGACAGAACAGACAGATAAAATGAGTTTAGAGCAGGATCTTCAGATTTCGGCGAAACTGGCCGAAGCCGCGTACCAGGCACTGGATGACAAACTGGGTCAGGATATCCGGATCCTGGATATCCATCATATTTCGATCCTGGCGGATTATTTCCTGATCGCGCATGGGAATAATCCCAACCATGTACATGCGTTGATCGATGAGGTACAGGATCGTCTGGCTGAGCTTGGATGTGAATCCAAAAACGTCGAAGGTTATCAGGAAGGTTCCTGGGTCCTGATCGATTTCGGAAGGATCATCGTACACGTGTTCAGCAAGGAAGCCAGGCTTTTTTACCATCTGGAGCGGATCTGGTCTGATGGAGTGACAGTGGATCCTAAAGACCTAACTATTCGCAAAACGCAAGTTTAACGAAAAGATATAGCGAAAAATGGACAGACAGCGACTCTTAAGCTATGTCCGGCGCGCTGTCGACGATTACCAGATGATCCAGGACGGTGATCTTGTAGCTGCTTCTATTTCAGGCGGTAAAGACAGTATTACTTTAGCGTTGGCATTAAAAGGTCTGGAACGTTTCTATCCAAAAAAGTTTTCTGTTCGCGCTTATACCGTCGATCTTGGATTTGGCGCGGATTATGATCCGCTGAAACGATTGTTTGAGGCGAATGATCTTCCGTATACGGTGATTCCTACCAGGATCAGGGAAATCGTATTTGACTGCCGTAAGGAAACCAATCCGTGCGCTCTTTGCGCCTCTCTTCGAAAAGGCGCTATGAATGATCAGTTGTCCCTGGACGGCATCAATAAAGTCGCTCTGGGACATCATAAGGAAGACGTCATCAATACCTTTCTGCTGAGCCTTCTTTACGAAGGACGGATCAATACGTTTCAGCCGGTCACGGAGCTTTCCAGGTCTCATTTGACGGTCATCCGGCCGCTCATTTATGTTTCAGAGGGCGAGATCATTCATTTCAGCAATAAAAACGAATTACCGATCGTCAAAAATCCTTGTCCCGTGAACGGGATCACCAAGCGCGGTGAGATGGAAGACTTATTAAAACAACTTAAAAAAGTCGATTATGAAATTCCGACCAGGATCTTTTCAGCGATCCGTTATTCCGATCTTCCGGGATGGCACTCCGATTTTGTGCCCAACCGCGGACCTCTTCATACAGGAGATGACTGACCCATGAGCTATCATGACGAAGAAAAAAAGCGCAATACACTGCGCCTGAGGGAGCTTCTGGCGGATATGCCGCCCTTCCTTCGTGATTATTTCCGGGGAATCGAACCTACGACGGCCGAACGGACCAGACTTGGTTATGCCAGAGATCTCCGTGTCTTCTTCCATTTTCTCCTGGCTACAAGGGATTCACTGAAAGATCGCTCTATGAAAGAGATTTCACTGAAAGATCTGGCGGAACTCGGACCGAGGGATCTGGAAGAATTCCTGGATTATGTGACATATTATATTGGCGCGGAGACACAGGAAGAGCTTGCCAACGGTGAAAAAGGAAAAGCAAGGAAGATCGCGGCCGTCCGCAGCATGTTCAAATATCTTTACCGGAGGGAACTTCTGCCCTCCAATCCGGCGGAGCTGGTAACGACTCCCAAGATCCATGAAAAAGCGATCATCAAGCTCGATGTCGATGAGATCGCGATCCTGCTGGATGAGGTGGAATCCGGGGATAAACTGACCAAACAGCAGCAGGCTTTTCATAAAGCCAATAAAACGAGAGATCTCGCGCTGATGACGTTGCTGCTGGGAACAGGGATCCGTGTTTCCGAATGTGTGGGCCTGGATATCAAGGATATTGATTTTAATAATAACGGGATCCGTATCGTTCGAAAGGGAGGAAACGAAGCGGTCGTATACTTCGGACAGGAGGTCCGTGACGCGCTGAAAGCCTATCTGAAAGACCGTCAGCAGATCATTCCTCTCCCCGGCCATGAAGGCGCCCTTTTCCTGTCGATGCAGAAAAAAAGACTGACCGTTCGGTCAGTCGAAAACCTCGTCAAAAAATACTCTGAAGCAGTGATCGGTCTGAAACATATTTCACCACACAAGCTCAGAAGCTCCTATGGTACGGCCTTATACCGGGAATCCGGTGATATCTATCTTGTGGCTGATGTGCTGGGCCATAAAGATGTAAATACGACCCGGCGGCATTACGCGCAGATGGAAGATGACCGTCGCAGAAACGCCGCGAAATATGTTAAACTTCGAGAGGACGACCCATCTTCTCCCGAGTGATCTCACAAAGCTGCAGATGGGTAAACCCATGAACCGTGACTTTTCGCTTGTCCTTCTGGAATTCTTTCCGAAGCTGCTCAAGCACCTGTTCACGGTTTTCTTCTTTTGTCATATTGATAAAATCGATCAAAATGATCCCGGAGAGATTGCGTAACCGGATCTGACGCACGATTTCAGGAATGGCGCTGAGATTGGCATCCGTTACCGCCCTCTCCTTATTTTTTTGTCCGGAAAGATTGCCGGAATTGACGTCGATGCTGACAAGTGCCTGGGTCTGCTCAATAAACAGATATCCCTGATTCTGCAAAAAAACCTGAGGGATCATAGCTTCCGTCAGCTGATGCTGAACATGATACACTTCCGCGAGATCCCATCTCGGATCCTGAAACAGACGGACACGGTTTTCATCCAGGCTCAGATGATGGAGCTTCAGTTCGCCCAGAGCGTCATTCATTCGTTTTTTATCGTCAAAGAGGATCTCATCGAAGGTCGAGATCCCTTCATCCAGAATAAAATCAGCAAAGAAAGAATCTTTTTCAAATAAAACATTACCGACAGACGCAAAAGGCGTCTTACGGACAAGTTCAAGGTACTGATCGGAAAGATACTCCGCTTCTTTAAGGATCCTTTCGGAATCTGCTTTCGCGCATTCCGTTCGAAGGATATAACCGGTTTTCCCATAGAGAGGGAAACGCTTTGCCAGATCAGCCAGACGTTCTCTGATTTCAGGGTCAGACAGTTTTTTTGAGATCCCGATCCGGCGATTGGACGAAGTCAAAACGACATACTGTCCCTGAAAGGTCAGATTATCTGTTACAGCAGTTTTCTTATAGGAATCGCTCTCTTTCTGGATCTGTACCGGCAGCTCCAGGCCTGCCGGATAATCCGAAAGATTCTTCCCGTCTAATGGGAGGAAAGCGGATTCCTCCAGGCCGATATCCACATAGGCGGCCTGAAGCGGGATCAGTACCTTTTCGATTCGGCCAAGCAGGATCGTACCGAGCGCCGGTCTTGTTTTCGAACTTTCAGTCTTCTTTTCGAAACGGACCAGTCTGTCATCTTCGATAAGCGCCAGGTACTCCTTCCCTTCTTCGTGGTATGATAATAGCTTTTTCAAGTGTTTCACGCCTCCGGAGAAGAATAGTTGATCAGTTTTCCGTCAACTCTCCCATATAAAGCGACACGGCAGATCGATTCCGCGTATTTCAGCTGCTCCAGTTCGCCAGTCTGTTGATACAGTTCGTTGATCAGAAGATCCGGCTTCAGGTTTTGTTCACTTCCGCAGGCGCAGACCATGGAGAGTGTATGGGGATCTTCCATTTTCCATTCATAGATCCAGGGCCTGACTTCTACTTCGATCTCCTTTTTCTTTCCGTGGACCTTCCCCATTTTTTTCAGCATGATCGAAGGACGATCAAGGAATTTAGCTACCGCGTCTGACCAGTCACGATCTTCCGGCAAGCTGATCCGATATCCCGCGGCCTGTATTTTAGCCATGATAGGCGGTTCTTTATCCGGGATCGTACGGCAGGAAAGAATACGAATACCTTCGGGAAGTTCTTTGGAAAGCCGATCCATGACTTCCTGATCCGTGATATCCGTTTCCGTACGAAACTCCATGATCTCCCCTTCACCACTCCAGCCAAGCGCCAGAGGACTGGCAAAGCTCATATGGGGATGGGGATTGAATCCCTGTGAATAGGAAAGGGGAATATCCGCCCTTCTCATGGCTCGGTGGATCGTTCGCATAAAGTCCAGATGGCCGACGAAGCGAAGTCGTCCGGCTTTTTCATAAATGACCTGTTTATTCATCACCGGATCTCCTCACTTTTTTCGTAACATACGCCGGTATCGTTGATCAGGCGAATGCCGCAACCGAGACACTGCTCCCGGCAATTCGGTGATACGATCCCCTGCTTGGATCTTTCAAATTCCCGGTACAAAAACTTCTTCGTAACGCCAATGTCGATATGATCCCACGGAAAAACTTCATCTGCCTGTCTTTCGCGATAGTTATAATACGCGAGTTCTGTTCCGGTCTCTTCGATCGATTTTTTCCATGCTTCTTCGTTGAACATATCGGACCAGCTGTCAAAAGTACAGCCATTCTTCCAGGCGTTATAGATCAGATCTCCCGTGCGGCGGTCACCGCGCGCCAAAACGCCTTCCAGCGTACTTAAGAAGGCATCATGGCATCGGTATTGCACTTTTTTGTTTCGTATTTTGGAATCCAGAAACTGCTGGGTTTTCATATAGGTTTCGTAATCAGCCTGCGCGCACCACTGAAAAGGAGTAAATGGTTTAGGTACAAAGAACGAAGTACTGACCGTGACCGTCAGATCTCTGGAACGTTCTTCCTTGGGAAGCTGATACCACTCATGTACGATATCGGATGCCAGTTTGGAGATACCGAAAACATCTTCTTCTGTTTCTGTGGGAAGGCCCAGCATAAAGTAAAGCTTGACCCTGTCCCAGCCACCCTGGAAGGCCAGTTTGACACCGCCAAGGATCTCTTCTTCCGTAATACCTTTATTGATCACATCTCTCAGCCGCTGGGTCCCGGCTTCCGCCGCGAAAGTAAGACCGCTTTTCTTTCCTTCACCGAGCTCCTCCATCAGAGCCAGAGAAAAAGCATCGACCCGCAAAGACGGCAGAGAAACGTTCACATGAGGATAACGCTCATGGATCGTTTTCAGCAGTTCATAAAGGCCCGGATAATCATTGGACGCGAGCGAAGTCAGAGACAGTTCGTCATAACCGGTGGCCGCAAGGACCTTATCGACCCAGTCCAGGATATTCTCTTTGCTTCTCATACGGACCGGGCGATAGATCATTCCGGCATTACAGAAACGGCATCCGCGGATACACCCTCTGAAGATCTCCATGACAGCTCTGTCATGAACGATCTGCAGATAAGGAATGATCGGATGCGTCGGATACTCGATATCATCCATATTCCGAACCAGTACTTTGCGTACAGATGTGGGTATCTCGGGCGAGACCGGATGGACCGAACGGATCCTCGGAGTATGATCACATCCGGCTGCCGGATGGTCTTCATACTCTACTTCATAGAAGGAAGGAACATAGATACCGGGAACGGTAGCCGCGATCCGGAGAAAGTCCCGTTTTTTCCCTCCTTTTGCACGATGTTCCTTATAGAGGGTAAAGAGATGTTCATACTCCACTTCCCCTTCACCCATATAGTAAAGATCCATGAAATCAGCCAGAGGCTCCGGATTGTAGGCGTTAGGGCCGCCCGCGATCACAAGCGGGTCATCTTCCGTGCGGTCTTTCGCGTAGACGGGGATCCCCGCCAGATCCAGCATATTCAGGATATTGGTATAGGACATCTCGTACTGAAGCGTAAAACCGATAAAATCAAATTCCTTCAGGGGTGTAAATGTCTCTAAAGAATATAAAGGAATCTGCTGCTTTCGCATCAATGCTTCCATATCCGGCCAGGGAGCAAAACTGCGTTCACAATAGACTCCTTTATAGGAATTCAGATCATGATAGATAATCTGCAGCCCCAGATGGCACATTCCTACGTCGTACACATCGGGGAAACAAAAGCAGAAACGGGTATGAATATCTTTTAAGTCTTTCTGCACGGAATTGACTTCCCCGCCGATATATCTGGCAGGTTTCTGTACAGAAAGAAGCAGCTGATCAGATAACTTAACTTTCATTGAATTACTCTTCCCGATACATGAGTCTCCAGTCAAGATCACCACGATCCAGTGCCAGGATCAGGATCTCCGCACTGGCCAGATTGGTCGCGACTGGGATGTTGTTCGCGTCACAGTGTTTGAGGACATTCGACAAATTAGGCTCATTGTCTTTTCTGTTTTCCGGATCGCGAAGAAAGATCACCATATCGATCTGGTTATTATCGATCTGCGCGCAGAGCTGCTGCTCACCGAAAGAACCGGAAAGCAGTTTCTGAATGGGCAGATTGGTAACGGCTTCGATCCTCTGCCCAGTCGTGCCGGTCGCCAGGAGTTTGTGTTTTAACAGAATATGATGGTAAGCTACACAGAGGTTTTGCATCAAAGCCTTGCGGTTATCATGAGCAATCAGACCGATATTCATAGAAAATACCCCCTGCTTTCTGATGTAACGTTCTCCTTTTCAATTCGAAGAACCAATCCGACCGCCGTCATATTGGCGATCAGTGAACTTAGACCGTAACTGACGAATGGCAGCGGCAGTCCGGTATTGGGCAGAATAGCTGTCGCAACTCCCATATGGACAGCCGACTGAAACGCGATCATGACAGCGGTTCCGGTGCAGATGATCTTTCCGAACATATCCTCCGAGTGTCCGCCGATCCATAAAATACGGATACTGAGAAACAGATACAGAACGATCATGACAAGACATCCGACCAGACCCAGTTCTTCTCCTACGATACCGAAGATAAAATCCGTTGTCGCGATAGGAACCAGACCGCTGTTTTGAAACAAACCTTTGCCCCAGAGACCGCCGGAACCGATCGCCATACGGGACTGAACCGTCTGATAGGCGCTCGTCAGGGCATATTTTTCCGGATAACGCCAGGCCATGATACGTTCGACCTGGTATTCATTCAGGATCCGCGGAGCATCGCTCTGCGCGTCCTGAAGCAGAAAGAAAACACCGATCAGAATAACTAATACGACGATCAGAATATACCACCCGGAGATGCCGGAGGCATAAAAACAGGCGGCTGTCAGGGCAAAAAGAACAAGCATGGTGGACAGATCGGGTTCCTTGTATATCAGGAACAAAGGAACGAGAGCAAGTACCACCAGGATGATCAGAAGCCAGAACCGATCGATCTTCGAGCGTAATCGATCAAATAACGTAGCAAAGAGCAGGATCTGCGCGACTTTCGCGATCTCTGAAGGTTGTACGGAGATATCGGTCGCGACATACAGCCACCGGTGGACCTCATCGCCCTCCTCCGCGCCTGTTCCGTAAAACAACACCAAAACAAGAAGGACGAGCGATCCCAGGTATAAAGGAACGGCTGCCAGTTTCAGAAGATCATAGCTGCAGTACTGGATCGCGATGATCATGCAAAGACCGATCAGAAAACCGATGAACTGACGGATCATCAAAGGATCGATATAAAAACTGTCGCTTTGATAGACCCATCCGTTCGCGCTGCCTACCATAACGATCCCCCACAAACAAAGGAGGACCATGGGAACGATCAGCAGATAACCCTTGGATTTGTGTGAATTCAACAAATATCCTCCACAAATACACATAAGTGTATTCATTTTACCTTATATGTCAAGGTGTGTCAAGAAAAATCCCATAATATGATTGGACAACATCCACAAAAACGGGAATTGCGTTATGAGAACCTCCACCAAAAGGAATCATGGCTGTCACAACGATTTTCGGATCTTCAATGGTGGTATAACCGGTAAAAAGAGAATGGTCGGGACGATCTTCCGCTTCCTGGACCGTTCCGGTCTTTCCTGCGGCGTGAATATTCAGTTTTTCCAGGACCTGAAACTCTTCTTTGTGTTCGTCTGTCACGACCAGCCGCATCCCTGCTTTGACGATACGAAGCGTGTTATCACTGATTCCCGTCTCGTGATCGATCTCTCCCTGCGCGCGATAAAGCGTTTTCCCGTTCGGGCTTTTGACTTCATCGACGAGATAGAGGTTGTAGACGGTGCCGCCATTGGTCAGCGTACAGGTATATCGATTGATATTCGCGGCGGAAAACGCGTTTGTCCCCTGGCCGATCGAAGATCGAACCGCGTCAATGGAGGATGTGGTGGGAACAGTCTCCCCTATTTCTATCTGCGTAGGTGTCGCCAGTCCGAGGATCTTGGCATAATTTGCCATTTTTTTCAGACCGACATCATCATCAAACTGATGGTTCTGATCCGGTTCGCTCAGAAGATAACCTAACTGATAGAAAAAGTAGTTGCACGAATGATCCAGCGCCTGTGCCACCGTAATATCTCCGTGACTGACGGAAGACCAGCAGGCCGGGTGATCCGCACTGTTTACATACGGAAACGTATAGTCATCATGGATCTTTGTCTTTTCATCGATCACGCCGAGTTCCAGCGCCGTGATCGCCGTACACGTCTTGTAGGTGGACCCGATCGCGCGGGATTCAAATACCGCGCGGAAAGACAGCGGTCCGGTCACGTCGAGGACGATCTGATTGTAATAATCGTCATCGTTCATAAAGCGCATCGGATCATAGGAAGGATAACTGACGATGGAAAGGATTTCTCCGGAGAACGGATCACTGACAACGACGGAACCGCTGCAGGGATCCAGCGCAATCTGCTGAGGCGTCAGCTGTCCTTCTCTGATCTTCGACAGGATCAGTTCTTTTGCCGTGATCTCTTCATTTTGCAGTTTGATCAGAAGACCGTCTGTATCGTCCAGGATCTTCTGCTCATATAGCAGAAGGATCATTTCATTCTCAAAAAACCATCCGTCCTGGATCATACGCTGACATACCAGCAATCGGTATGTTTCTGAAGCGCTCAGCTCCTTGATCTCAAACTCCACTATTTTTTCTATCAGGGTCTCCTTGGGGATATCTGAATTAAGACCGAATTCATCCAGTGGGATATACTGATGATCAAGCGCGTGAGAAAAAAGATCATAGGCGCCCTTCTCCCCTTCCGCATACGGCACATAGAACGCATCGTCCTTCTGATACTGATAAGACAGTCTGCCTTCATCCCGCATGTTGGTGATCATCAGATCATAGATGGCCTTGAGTGTATCGGAATATGACTTGACAGGAAGATTCTCCATGATCGCATCCGTCAGTTCTTCCGCGAATGTCTGAGCCGCGTCATCCGCTGTTTCCCGGTAACTGGTCATCCAGGGTTCACCGGAAGACAGCATCTTATCAGTGAATATCCGATTGCCGATCATCGAAGCGAACACATCACGAAGTGTGTACGATTCAAACGGTTCCTTGGATTCAGATTCGATTTTCGTGAGTAGAAGCTGCCGGATCTGCTTCTCCAGCGCCAGATACGTTTGTTCCTGAAAATCACGTTCGATCGTCAGATACACATCGTTTCCTCCCGCGAGCGTCTGTTCATAGGCTTGCTCAATTCCGTTCTTGCCTACGACCGCGTTCGGAGGATAATCCAGTCCCATGTCGGCGTATTCCTCCATCTCCTCCTGAGAGATACGCCCGACATAACCGACGATATGAGCGAACAAATATCCTTCCGGATAGATCCGTTCATACTCTTTCTGGGCAAAGAAACCTTTATAAAGGTCCGGCCTTTCCAGGATCCTTACCATCATTTCCTCAGGGATATCTACCGCGAGGCGGATCGGGATCTCGGGATCAAAACGGCCGGAAAAGACAGCGTAATATACGCTGCAAAGCCGGACAGCCAGTTCCATATCTTCCGTTGGCGTAAAACCGAACGTCTCTTCATACAGATGCATAAACGCATCCTTCGCGTTCGTACGCCGCTGCTCTTCCGTCAGCTCATCACGGCTGGTATTATAGACTTCCGCGAGAAAATTCCAATGATTGATCTCGTTATACCGTTCATCAAAGGCCGGGTGATAACTGAAGCCGTCTTTCTCAGAATAAAGCAGCGGGAAGACCTGATCGATCGAAAAATCCATCTGATAACGGCTGAACAGATCCATCAGCTCCGTAAGGGAAGCCGCAAGGTTTTCATTTTCCGCGGCCGGGATATAGAATAAAGAATCATGTTCCACGTTCAGAGCGAGAGGATTTCCGTTTCGATCATAGATATTTCCCCGTGGAATCGTCTTTGTGATCTGATAGGACTGAGCCTCTTTTTTCTGCTCAGAGGCCAGTTCAACATAGTGATCCCTGTCTTTGACCTGAATCTGATAAAGAGAGATCAGAATACCGGTAAAAAGCGCGACAAGGATCAAACTGATCCACATGATCCGATCTGTCAGCACATGAAAAAGGCGGATCAATAATTCTTTCATACGATCCTCCTTTGGACTATTCTGCGTCTGAGCCGCCCGAAAAGAATGTGAAAACCATAATAGATGGCATAGATCGGAACAGAGAGAACGGCTGTATACAGAAGTTCCGGTAAAACATACCATCTAAGACCCGAAAGAAATCCGAGCTGTCCCGGAATAACCTGAAAAATCAAAAGCTGAAGAATACCCAGGATCAGTGTCCCGGCCAAAGCGATCAGACTGGGAAACAGGAGTCTGGAATGATCGACATCGACTGCCAGGATTCCGCTCATAGTTCCCATCAGCATATAGACAAGACCAAAAAGACCGATCAATCGGCCAAAGAGAATATCCTGCATCAGTCCGATAAACAGGCCTGTGATCAGCGCTTTATCTTTGCCATTCATAAAACCGACATAGACGACCCAGACAGCCACCAGATTGGGTATGACTCCGAGAATCGAAAAATGATGCATCCAGGTAGCCTGCGAGATCAGGATCAAAAGCCCGATCAGACAATCGATAATCGTAATCACGGCTCCTGCTCCTTTGGCATCGTGTTTTGCTTCAATTCGGTCAGGATCAGGACCATATCGACCTGGGAAAGATCGACCGTTGGTTTGACATAGGCGATATAAACACCGTCGGTTTCACTGATCTTGGTAACAAAACCGATAGAAAGCCCCGGCGGATAGACATCACTGAGCGATGAAGTCACGATCTCGTCTCCCACCGCGATATCCGAGCAGGATGCGTCCAGTTCGATCTTCAGATAGCTTTCCTCGATGATTCGTCCTGTCGATGTTAAGATCAGTCCTGAACCGTTTACCTTGACAAGTGCCCCGCCCGGACGGTTGATCTGGCCAAAAACGACACTGTCAGAAGCGATGATAGAAGTTATCTCACAGCAGGAATCGTACACGGTCGAGACATAGCCAAGCAGGCCACCACCCGCGGTGACCGGCATATAAGACTCGATCCCATCCAGTCTTCCCCGATCCACGATCAGAAGATCATAATAATTGCTGGGAGAAAGACCGATTACGTCTGCTGCGATCTGAGGATAACTTCGCAGGTCGGAATTCATCTGATAGAGTTCTTCCAGTTCTCTGGCCCGTCTGTTCTGAGACTGAAGGAGCCGATTCTCCTGTTCCAGCTCTTCGATCCGTTTGTTCAGACTCTGTATTTCTTCCAGAAGAGCTGCTCTTGAAGACGGTCCTCTGACATGATCATCCAGCCACTGGCCAAAATCTGAAAAAGCACCGGATACAGGCGAAAAAACGGTACCAAGTCCGGAACGGACAAACAGAAATCTTCTGCCAAGAATGCCGGTAAGAACTAGCAGAACCACACACAGGGCGATCCCGATCCATAGTTTACGGTTCTTCTTTGGTGACATGCGTGATTGATTACTCCATTGATTTCATTCTGACAGGAAGCAGGATATGCTGAAATTGATCGGGGTTCTCCAGAACCATGCCGGTTCCCCGAACGACACATTCCAGCGGATCTTCCGCGATCTCCACATGAAGACCTGTCGCTTTTTCTATCATCGTCGGAAGTCCTTTCAGCATCGCGCCGCCGCCGGTCAGACAGATCCCATGATCATATATATCTGCCGCGAGTTCAGGCGGCGTCATTTCCAGGGTTCCAAGGATCGCGTCGATGATCTCACGGATCGGTGCGTAGATGGCTTCCGCGATCTGGAAATTGGTCACTTCCATGGTTTTCGGCATACCGTTTAACGCGTCCCGTCCTTTGATCGTCATTTTTTCTTCGATCGTCTTGTCATCCACATAGGCGGATCCGATCGAGATCTTGACCTGTTCGGCTGTTCTCTCTCCGATCATCATACCACCGGCTTTCTGAAGGTAGGATTCAATGGCATGATCGACAGCGTCGCCGGCAACGCGAAGGGAACGGCTGCAGACGATACCGCCGAGAGAGATCACCGCTACCTCGCTTGTTCCACCGCCGATATCCACTACCATGGAACCTTCCGGCCTTTCGACCGGCAGTCCCGCGCCTACTGCGGCAGCCATCGGTTCTTCGATCAGATAGGTCCCCCGTTCATTGGTCCCGGCTTTCAGCGCGATATCCATCAGCGCTCTCTTCTCCACTTCCGTGACACCGTAAGGCACACAGATGACAAGATCCGGTTTAAATAAGAACCCCTGTTTGATCACCTTATGGATAAAGTATTCCAGCATAGCTCGTGTGGCCTGATAATCAGCGATCACCCCGTCCTTCATGGGGCGAACCGCTTCTATATTCTCCGGTGTCCGACCGATCATCTGCTTGGCTTCTTCACCGACCGCCAATACTTCATGTGTTTCCTTATTGACAGCGACTACGGATGGTTCATCGATGACGATACCGACACCTTTATAATAAACCAGTGTATTCGCTGTCCCCAGATCGATCGCAAGTCCCCGTTTCACCTTCTGTATCCTCCTGTAATATCTTTCCGTCCTCCACGAACGAATAATAAGTTTTATCTCCGATAATAATATGATCTGCCAGCGGAATATTCATGATCTGCCCCGCTTCTTCCAGGCGGTATGTCAGATCACAGTCCGCTCTGCTCGGCCGCGGATCACCGCTTGGATGATTATGCAGAAGCACAAACTTATACGCGCCGCATTCAAGTCCTTTTTTAAATACCTGAGTGAAATCCACCAGAACGGTGTGTAAACTCCCATATCCCAGGAACTGTTCGGCGATCATCGCGTTTTTGATGTTGAAATAGCAGGCCCACGCACCCTCTCGCTGTGAGAAGCGCATCGTATCCATATAGATACCCACTATATCCTGTGTGGTGAGCCCTTTTCGGTCGGCGATCATCCTTCCGCTGATCCGTTTCGCGATCTCCATGACTGCCTGGATCTCGATCGCCTTCACACGTCCGATGCCGCGAAATTCCCGAAGCGACGCAAGTGGCATCTGGGTCAGGGCGATCAGCGGATCCTGATCGTATTTGTTGAGTTCTCCCAGGATCCTGGTGGATAACGTCACAGAAGATTCACCGGCTGATCCGTTCTTCAGAATGATCGCGAGCAGCTGCGCGTCTGTCAGCACTTCCGCTCCTCGTTTTTCGAGAATCTCATAAGGACGTTCCGAAAGCGGAAGATCTTTGATCGTCAGATCTTGTTTCTTTTGTTTCATATTTGCCTCCTTGATAAATCGTGAGACTATCAGAAGGCGGTACAGGCTTTTATGCTCTATTTATTTCATACCGTATACATGAGGGACAAGCAAACGGTCCAGTAAGTATCTGGAAAGATTCATGCACAAGACCGCGAAGCAGATCCCCTCAGGGAAACCGGTATATTTTCTGATAAGGATCGTCAGGACGCCGCAAAGAAGTCCATAGATCCATTTTCCCGCAGGCAGCATGGGAGAGGTAGTCGGATCCGTCGCCACAAAGAAAGCGGCGAACATAATACCTCCTGTAAAGAGCTGATACAGGCCGTCCAGTCCAAGCGCATAGCTAAGGATGAGAGACGATGCCAGAAAGACGAGCGGTATCCTGAAATCAATGATTCCGCGTATGATCAGGTAACCTCCGCTAAGCAATATGAGCAAGGAAGAGGTTTCGCCGATCGAACCGGGAATGACACCCAGGAAACAGGACCTCAGGCCGGGAAGCAGTTTCACATTATCCACCATGGCGATCAGCGGGGTCGGAACACTGACAGCATCGATCTCAAACGCTCGCATGATCCCGGGAAAAACGACCATCATCAGACATCTGGAAAACAGTGCGGGATTGAACGGATTTCTCCCTATTCCGCCAAATGCCTGCTTCATGACGATGATAGCGATCACAGATCCAAGGACAGGGATCCACCAGGGAACTGTGACAGGCAGCATCAACGCGAAAATAAGACCTGTGACAGCCGCGCTGCAATCGCCGATCGTGATTTTTCTGTGAAGAAGAAACTCAAATAAAAACTCGGAAAGAACAGCGCTCAGGACGGAAAGTGTCACGACGAGTAAAACGCGGACGCCAAAATAAACGGTCGCGAAGATGACCAGCGGGATCAGCGCGAAGAGCACTTCCCGCATGATGGACGATGTCGTCCTTGGATTTCGAATATGAGGTGCTTTTGACGGATACAGGACACCAATACTCATGACTCCTCCTCCGCGCCTTCAGGCTGCCAATTCCGCTTTGAAATGATCTCTGTCAGATCCCGCTTTGCGGGACAAACATAACTGCAGCAGCCGCATCCTGTACATAGATCCCCGTTCAGTTTGCTGAAAAGAGTCTGATCATCCTTCATAAGCGCTTCATACAGTCTGAAAGGCTCCAGATGAACAGGACAGGCTGTTAGGCACTGCCCGCATCTTATACAGGCGGTTTCTTCTGAGCGGGATGGTGATTTGGAAGAAAGAAGCAGTATACAGGAACTTGTTTTTACGACAGGGAAATCCAGAGAATTAACCGCATTTCCCATCATAGGGCCGCCGTAGATCACACGCCTGGGCCTTTTAGCCAGGGGACTGACCTGCTCCAGCAGTTCACTGAAACTCGTTCCCACCCGTACGCGATAGTTGCCGGGATTCCTTACACAGTCACCGGCTATCGTGATGATTCTTCTTTCCAGTGGCCTGGCCTGCGTAACCGCGCGGGAGATCGCTACCGATGTATCAATATTCAGTACGACGCAGGAAGCGTCTTCAGCTTTCATTCCCGCCGGTATCTGCCGGCGCAGAACGGATTCGATCAATACTTTTTCATCCCCGGACGGATATTTGGATTTTAATGTACAAATACGGATTTTTTCATCATCCTGAACATGTTCTCCCAGTGCTTCGACAGCATCCGGTTTGTTATGCTCCATACAGATGATCCCCTTCGCTTCCGGGAAAAGTGATAAAACGATCTTCAGACCGTTGACCACCCTCCAGGAATCTTCCAGCATGACCCGGTAATCCGAACTCAGGTAGGGTTCACACTCACATCCGTTGAGCAGGACATGATCGATTGGTTTTTGCATTGCGGATACAAGCTTTGGAAAAGTCGGATATCCGTCTCCTCCCATCCCGACGATCCCGGCAAAACGGATCCTTTCAAGGATCTCTTCTTTCGTGAGTTCCATAAAGCTGGCAGGCGGAAATTTCGCGGGTAAGGTTTCATACATGTGATCATTGTCTACCACGACACTCATGATCATCTGGCCATTGGGATGAAGGCGAGGCTCAATTGCTTTTACAATACCCGAAACACTGCTGTAGACAGGCGCGCCAAGACCTTTGGGGCTTCCGATCAGCTGATCCCGGAATACTTTCTCTCCTTCTTTTACAACAGGTTCACATGGTTCACCCTGATGCTGCAGCATGAAAAAAACCATTTCCTGCTGAGGATCCATAAAATCCAGAATGGGATGATCCTTGGAGAACTGTTTCTCATCCGCCGGACGGACACCGCCTTCAAAGGAAAAAGCCCGCAGAGAATGAGAGCTGAACAAATGAGATAGATCCATACAAAAAACCCCTATATGCATAGTTTACCAGTCTATAATCTCTAATTTTACTCTAATCGGCTGGAAACGTCAAGAATCCTGTGTTATAATGTGAAATCATTCATTCCTGAACAAGAAAGAAGGAAAGCTATGCTGTATATCAATCAGAATCATTTTCCGGATATTCCCTACCCCAACAATCTCAGTGATCCCGAGTCCAAAGGAGCGCTCAGCGGGAACATCAAAGACTCCGGATGCGGGATCTGTGCCCTCGCGATGGTCGTTGACCGTCTGACACTGAAGAGTCTTACACTGGAGGAAGGCGTCCGCCTTTCATGTGAAAACAAAGCCAATCTGAACCCCGGTACAGATATGAAGATCCTCGGTCCTATCGTCGCTGATCTTTATGACCTGGACCTTCGTTTTTCCAACAATACCTGGGAATTAGCGGAGTGCCTCCGGGACGGCGGCGCCGCGATCGTGCATATCGGCGGAGACAGGGAAGATCATATCGGGACATTATCGGATGTCGGCCATTATGTTTTTGCTTTCAGCTATCATGACGGAGAATTCGGCGTGATGGATCCTGCCTGGAGAGAAAACAAGTATACGATCCCCGGAAGAAAAGGGAAAATCCGTGAGGACGGGCTTTTTCTCTATACCACTTCTCTTGTGCTGGAAGAAGATACGGAAAACAGAAGACCCAGGTATTATCTGTTTCGTAGAAAGAACGCCTGACAACCGGATGTAAAACGATTGAAATAAGCTTCTATCGATGCTATAATTAGTTTGACGATATAATCTTTTATATCGAAGGATCTTTCAAGGAGGAAATAACCCCATGATTCAATTAGTGATCGGTAAACAAGGTGCCGGAAAAACAAAAACTTTAGTCGAGATGGCAAATACACTGGCCAAGACCAACGACGGCCATATCGTTTATGTAGATGCGGACCAAAGTCAGATTTTCCGTCTGGATTATTCCATCCGTCTGGTACAGACAGCTGAGTATCCTCTGAAGACCAGCAGCGAATTCTTTGGATTTGTCTGTGGAATTCTTTCACAGGATTATGATATTAATACCGTCTTTATTGACGGTCTTCTGAAAAACGCGCGTATGATAGACCCGGCGAAGACCGGAGAGCTGCTCGACCGTGTAGCGGAAGTAGCGGATCGTTACAATATCCATTTCATCATCAGTATGAGCTGCGATGAAAATGAGATTCCCGAACACTATCGCTCCTGCCTGATCTAAGCACTGTTACCGCCACAATAAACAGATCCTCCCGAAAATGGGAGGATCTGTTTTTATAAAGTAAACTGTTTTTTCCACGTATCAGGGATCTCGGCGTAAAAACGCTTTCCCTCAAGATCCGACAGGAGTTCATCGGGTTGTTCGAAAAATAATTCATACGCGACCAGTTGCTGCCGGAAAACATGTGTTTTCTCATCATATTTACCATCGCCGATGATCGGAAACCCTTCATAGGCAAGCTGGGCGCGGATCTGATGGCTTTTGCCGGAAATAAGATCTACCTTCACCAGAGACTTGCCGTCAAAGGAATCGATCAGACAAACCGTCAGCTCAACCCTTGTCCCCTCTCCTTCCCAGGGAGAAAGGAGCGCCTGGTTATTCTTCTCATCCTTCTGATATCGGTGGATCAGCCTTGTTTCCTGTCTCCACTCTTCCGGGATCCCCTGAACAACAGCCAGATAGTACTTTTTTACCTGACGCTTTTCCAGCATCTGTTGAAGAGCCTGGTGAGACGCAAGGGTTTTCGCCATGATCAGCAGACCGGATGTGTTCTTATCCAGACGATGGCAGAAGGAAGGATGGTAGGAAGAGGGACTTGTTTCCTGGTCCTTTGCAAGATAATGCCGCATGATCTCTGTCAGTGATACCGGATCATTTTTCCCTTTCTGCGTCGTGATACCGACTGGTTTATCAACGATCAGCAATCTGTCATCTTCATAGACGATCCGGGCTTGTGGAAAACGATCCAACTCGATCCCGTCCGTTCCCGAAGCCGATATATTGCTGTAGCCAAAATCTTTCAACTGATTATCGGTTAAAAAAAGAGATATCTGATCGCCGGCATTCAGAACGGTCTTTTCGTCTTTCGGGTGTTTCCCGTTGATTCTGATCTTCTTCTGGCGGATCGCTTTATAGAGAAAACTTTTCGGCGCCTTGGGTAAAAGGATCTCCAGATATCGAAGAAGTTTTCTTCCGGCTTCATCCGACCGTATTTCTCTATGAATCAACTTTTTGCCCTTTCCCCTTCTCTTCCGGATTCTCTCTGGAAACCAGTAACGCTGTTTTCCTGCGGATCCTCTGCAGTGCGTTATCTGCCGATTTGGCGGAAATATTCATCTCTGTCGCGATTTCCTGATACCCTTTTCCGGCAAGGTAAAGTTCAAAAAACCTGGATTCCATCGGACTTAATCGATCCTTCAATTCTTTCAGAAGATCGATCCGTTCCGATTCCGCGACGACCATTTGTTCCGGTGACAACGCCTTTTGATCCGGGATCATTTCGATCATTTGTGTTTCGCCGCCTTCTTCATCGGTCACGATCTGGAAATAGGAAACAGCCTGGTTAAGCGGCTGATGCTTTTCTCTGACAGACATCTTAACGGCTGTTCTGATCTGACGCTCGATACAGAGGGAAGCGAAGCTTCCAAAGACCCCCTTGGAAGGATCATAATCCATGATGGCCTTATAGAGGCCGATCATTCCTTCCTGGATCAGATCTTCCGGATCTCCGCCGACCAGAAAGTAAGCCCTGGTTTTTTTCCGTATCAGACCTCGATAGCGATCCCACAGTTCCTCCAGTGCTCTGTTATAGGCAGCGGATCCCGGCTTTTCTTCATGGATCTTCCGCCAAAGCATTTCATCTGTTTTCATTTTGCCTGTTTATTTGTCCTTTGTCTGGTGATTTCATACATCAGAATACCGGCCGCGACGGAGGCATTCAGAGAGTTGACCGTTCCCCGCATGGGAATTCGAATTACATGATCTGCTTTTTCCTTCACCAGCCTTGTGATCCCTTCATGCTCACCACCGATCACGAGCGCTGTCGGTCCGGTCAGATCCGCTTCATACATGTTCTCGCCATCCATATCGGCACAGACGACCCAGAAGCCTTCCTTTTTCAGCTCATCGACCAGTTTAGCCACGCTGGAAACTTTCGCGACCGGCAGATACTCCAGCGCGCCGGCCGCCGTTTTGGCTACGGCATCGGAAAGACCGACCGCATGGTGTTTCGAAATCACGATCCCGTGAACTCCGCAGGCTTCCGCCGTACGGATCATGGCGCCTAGATTATGCGGGTCCTGGATACTTTCACAAATGAGAATAAAAGGCACTTCTCCAGTCTGGCGTGCTCTTTCGATCATATCATCCACACTCTGGTATTCCACCGCGGATACCACAGCAACAACGCCCTGATGATTCTCACTGCTCATTTCGTCCAGCCGTTCACGATTTGTCTGCTGAACCTGGATCCTGTTTTTTTGGGCTAAACGGATAATGGCCAGCAGTGATCCTCCCTGAGCACCCTGCTGCACATAGATCTTTTCGATCGACCGTCCGGCTTTCAACGCTTCAAAAACCGCGTTTCTTCCGGCCAGTATAGACTCATTCATATCTTATCCTTCCTTATTTAGCAGTTCGACGCCCTGTTCCAGCAGTTCCATCAATCGTTCATCCTGCTCTGTAATGAAGAGGTATCCCAGTAAAGCCTCCAGACCAGTCGCCAGTTTATAATCGACCGGAGACATATTTCTGGGCAACGTTTGTGGCTTCTGATTGCGCGCTGCCTTAAAAACAGCCATTTCTTTCTCAGAAAGAGAAGGCAGCAGGCGTTTGACGATCCTTGCCTGAGAAGCCGCGTTGACGATGTTCGACGCGGCGATATGCATATCCTTCGGACCGGCTGAGCGGGTCATAACAAGAATACTTCGAACATAAAGATCAAAGATCGTATCTCCGAGATAGGCCAGCGCCAGCGGACGGATCTTCTCCGGATCAAGAACCGGATCAAAGGTATGGATCCTCTTTCTAAGTTCTTCACAGAAAGCACTCATATTCCTGTTCTCCTCATCGTAGCCCACGAATACAGGATCTTCATTCCTGCGCTTTCGTAGATCTTACGCGCGGGATTATCTTCACCGGTAAACAGCGTCAGATAAACGGCTCCGGCATCTTTGAATTCCTGACACATTCGGTTGAACAGAAGGGTCGCGCAGCCGCTTCCGCGGCATCTGGAATGCACCGCTACACCGAGCAGCCAACACCTTCCATCATCTTCGACAACGATCGGGCCGGCGAAACCGCCGATACGTCCGTGATCATTCACGATCACGATCGGCCTGGGACCTTCCGGACGATTCATTTCCTGAGGGATCTGCCAGTTCCAAAGATCATTGTTCAGATCATCGACCACATCCTGCATGCCGGTATGTTCTTCGGGATCGTAGAGCTCAACAGAGAATCCCGCTTTGGCAGCGCGTTCCTCATAGATCTCCAGCCTGGCTTTTGACCAGGTATAATCGGAAAGAAGCAGATGATATGTATTCTGTGTAGAGAAATCTCTGAAACCAAGATTCTTGAAGAAAAGATGGGCGGGAGAACCCAGTTTCACACCCTGGGAATTCTGATGGGTATGTCCATCCGTCCCTGGAAGAATCCATCGAATATTGACGGGATCGAAATAAGAGATCTCCATGGGCGGAAGCTTATGGCATAGTTTGCCTGAAAGCTCGTCCATCTGATACTGAAGATGACTTACAAGATGTGTGCCGTACCCTTTTCTTCGAAATGCCGGATCCACGACCAGCATGGTCAAAAAGAAACGGTCTATCCCACCGTCATAGGTTCCGATGATAAATCCGTTTTCATCATCCGTATAGGAAGCAAAGGTAAGATTTTCCTTCGAAGGGGTCAGGAAAAGTTCCGTAAATTCCTGTTTCGAAAGAACTTTCAGGTTTTGTTCGCCATGCCGGATGGACTGGTTATACAGGGAAAGAGCCCTGTCAGCGTTCCTGGATTCAAGAAGCTTCATTCGGCAGTCCTTTCTTGACTTTTTTTCGTCAATAGTTTAGTATATATCAAAACTTTCCGGAGGTCAATCAATGCTTCAGGATATAGTACAAAAAAACGAAAAGCTTGTCGTAGGGCTGATGAGCGGCACTTCCGCGGATGGTGTGGACGCGGTCCTCTGCCGGATCAGCGGACATGGGCCGGGTACAAAAGTCAAACAGCTGGCTTTCGTCTCTCCCGCATACAGTAAAGAGGTCCATGATCGGATCATCCGAATAGCCAAAGGTGATTTCGGCGGTGCCAGAGAAATCTGCCTGATGAACTTTTATCTGACAGAAATGTTTACGGAAGCTGTCCTGTCTCTTTGCGAAGAAGCGGGTGTTTCCCCTTCTGAGATCGATCTGATCGGTACACATGGTCAGACGATCTATCATATCCCGGTTCCCGAAGAATATCTTGGAAAGAAAGTCCGCGCGACGCTTCAGATCGGTGAACCCTCCGGACTTGTTGAACGGATCGGCGCCGTCACGGTCTCCGATTTCCGTGTCCGCGATATGGCGGCTGGTGGTCTTGGAGCGCCGCTGGTCCCCTATACGGAATATATATTGTATTCGGATCCTGTCCGTAATGTCGGCTTACAGAATATAGGCGGCATCGGAAATATCACCGTTCTTCCGGCCGGAGGAAAACTGGAAGATCTTTCCGCCTTTGACACCGGTCCGGGCAATATGATCATGGACGCTGTTACCACCCGAATCACCGGCGGTCAGCATCATTATGACAAAGACGGAAGAATTGCGTCTTCCGGCACGATCCATCCGGATTTGCTGAAAGAACTGATGAAGGATCCGTATCTGCCGGTCATCCCGCCCAAAACCACCGGCCGAGAATACTTTGGCGACGCCTATGTGGAGCGGATCTTCCGTCTGGCCGGCGAAATGGGCATTTCAGACCGGGACATCCTCGCTACCGTGACCATGTTTACCGCGCAGACGATCGCCTATTCGATCCATCACCTCTGCCCTGTCAAGCCTGAAAGACTGATCGTCGGAGGCGGAGGAAGCATGAATCCTGCGCTGATGAAAGATATCAGGGATGCGCTGCCGGAGATCGAAGTCATGACGAACGAAGATATCGGATTTGACGGCAACGCGAAAGAAGCGGTCGCGTTCGCGATCCTCGCGAATGAAGCGATCCACAGTGTATGCAATAACGCGCCCGCGGCGACCGGCGCTCTTCATCCGGTCGTAATGGGTAAGATTTCTCAGTAAAGGAGTCATTTATGGGTCAGACACAAAACATATTCCGTCAGGGATTTGAAGATCATGTGTATAGCGGCGCCGCGATCGCGGTAGGAAAAAAGGACAGGATCCTGTACAAGGAAACGATCGGAAACGTATCCTATGATCCCTCTTCAGCCCCTGTCGACGCGGACACACTATTCGATATGGCCAGCGTTTCCAAGATTCTCGGAACCACGTTCTGTGCGTTTCACATGATCGAGGAAGGCACGCTTTCCCTACTGGACGCACTGACGGATTTCTTCGATGACGTACCGGAGGACAAGAAGGGGATTACCATCCGTCATCTTATGACACATACCAGTGGGCTTCCCGCCGAAATCTTCCTTTGGAAAGAATGTAAAACTCCGGAAGAAGCCGTTCAGACGATCCTTCATGCTCCCCTGGTCTATGAGACGGGGAAAGGCGTCACTTACAGCTGTATGGGTTATATCCTCCTGGGTAAAATCATAGAGAAGATCACCGGGGAAGGACTGGATGTCCTTTCAAAAAGGTGGACGTTTGAGCCTTTGGAGATGCGGAAAACGGGTTATCGTCCCGTGGATCAGTTTGCTCCGGATGAAACGATCTGCTTCACGGAAACACAGTCCCTGAACGGTCCTACTCCTCCCGGCATCGTCCATGATGAGAACGCGCGTTTTCTAAATGGTGTATCCGGGAACGCCGGAGTCTTTTCTTCACTGAATGACATGATCCGTTTCTGCCGGATGCTTTCGATGGACGGATATCCGCTGATCACAAAAAGGCTGCTGGATCTAGCTACAATAAACTATACGCCGGACACAGATGAGAATCGCGGCCTCGGCTTTCAGATGAGCGGACCGGAACCGACTTTCTTTGGCGATCTTTTCGGAGATCGCGGATTTGGTCATACCGGTTTTACAGGGACATCCTTTACGGTCGATCCGGAAAGCGGCCTCTATATCATCCTGCTGACCAACCGAGTCCATCCGACTCGCGCCAACGGAAAACTCACCAGATTGCGTCACCTGATACAAAATGCGGCTATGGCCGAATTTCTGGAGATGTAATTCGTCATAACCGCATCAAAGAATAATACTCTTAACCGATGGACTGCTTCCGGTAAATAAACCTGGGCAGTCCATTTTCCATGGGTGGATATGATTCACCCTGGATGAGCGGGATCAGATATGAAAGAAACTCATCGCTGATATCTGTTCCGCCCTTCGTGATCCATTTTTCAGGGAAGCTTTTGACTTCGTTGGATACATTGGTGACCTTGGTACCCCGATAATCGATGTCATACAGGACCTTATCCTCGATCCGGTGCATGGTCACCATAAAGCCGCTCCAGCCTTCCATAGCCAGCTCTACGCCTTTTACACCGCAGGCCACTGCTTCCATCACGTCCGTGAAAGATGCTTCTACCGCGCTGGAACGCTGCGTTACATTGAGCTCAACGCTTCTTACCTTGACACCAAGCTCCTGCCGGATCGTATTTTCCAATACTTTTCCGGCCCCTGCCAGAAGTTTATGCCCGAACACATCCGTGGCGGATCTTCCTCCCATCTCACAGATCAGTGTTCCGTGCTCATCGTGGATTCCTTCGGAAATACAGATCACGATCGCGTTTTTTGTTTTGAGGAGTTCCCGGACATCGTTTAGCATCTGATCCATATAGAAATTCACTTCCGGCAGATAGATCAGCACAGGATTGTCTTCCGGATACTTACGGGCAGCTTTCGCGGCTGCAGTCAGCCATCCTGCGTTTCGGCCCATGATCTCAACGATCGTGACAGCTTTCGTCTGATAGACTTCCGCGTCCATGACGATCTGCCGTACATTGGACGCCACAAACTTGGCGGCGCTACCGTAACCCGGTGTATGGTCTGTCTCGCACAGATCATTATCGATCGTCTTTGGAATACCGACAAAGCAGATGGAAGATCCTGTTTTGAGTGCGTAATCCGAAAGCTTGGCTACGGTATCCATGGAATCATTACCGCCGATATAAAGCACGATATCGATCTGATCCTCCGTAAGACGATCAAACATCTTCTGATAGATCGGTGAAGTCTGATCCTCCGGCATTTTATAACGACACGAACCTAAGTAAGCGCCTGGCGTTGTTTTCAAAAGCTCCTGTTCTTCCTGTGACAAAAGGGAAAGGTCGATCATGCTGCCCTTCAGATATCCCTCGATCCCGTTGATCATACCATAGATACCGGTGATTTCCGGATAAACGGATCGGGTTTTCAGGATTCCATAGAGCGTACTGTTGATGACAGCCGTTGGGCCTCCGGACTGTCCTACGAGGATATTCAGATGCCTTGTTTCTGTCTGCATAGCCCCCTCCTTGTATGAGAAATAACTTGACAAAGAAAAGAAAATATACTATAGTAATATGGCAATTGCTTCCATGGCTCAGTCGGTAGAGCGACGCACTCGTAATGCGTAGGTCATCGGTTCGAATCCGATTGGAAGCTTTTTTCTTTTATTCAGCGGAAACTTCAGTCTGGGAGTCTTCCGCTGTTTTTTCTTTGTCCTTTTTCGGGATCCGACGGTAGAGCTTCGTGTTTTCAAGGATGATCCCAGCCAGCCAGTCATTGACATAGCCGTCACTGATCCTCCACTGCCAGTTCCCGCCAAGGGTCGAAGGCATGTTGATACGGGCTTCCGTCCCGAGTCCTAAAAGATCCTGCATCATCAGAATACAGGTATCACAGACGGAAGACATAGCCTGACGCATCATGGTCCAGTTAAATCCTTCTTCCTGCGTAGCATGCAGATAAGCTTTCGCATAGGCTACCTCACCGGGAGCCGCGGATTTCAGCCATCCGATAATGGTATCATTATCATGCGTACCTGTATAGATCACCGCGTTATTCACGAGATTATGAGGCAGATAATCATTATCTCCTGCCGGATCAAAAGCAAACTGCAGGACTTTCATTCCGGGGAATCCGGTATCTTTTAAAAGCTGGTGGACTTCCGGCGTCAGATAGCCAAGATCCTCCGCGATGATCGGAAGGTCGCCTCCAAGGTTTTTTTCGATCTCTTCAAATAAATGGATGCCGGGACCTTTCTTCCATTTACCGTTTTTCGCGCTCTCATCGCCAAACGGGATCGAATAATACGCTTCAAATCCGCGAAAATGATCGATCCTGACGATATCGTAGAGTTTCAGGGAATAAGCGATCCTCTCCTTCCACCACTGGTAAGGGATCTCTTCTTTGGCCATATCTTCCCATCTGTACAGAGGATTGCCCCAAAGCTGGCCGTCCGCGGAGAAAGCATCCGGAGGACAGCCTGCGACCGCCAGCGGTACGCGTTCTTCATCCAACTGGAACATCTCGCTCTTTCCCCATACATCGGCACTGTCATAAGCCACATAGATCGGGATATCGCCTACGATCTGGATCTCATTCTTGTTGGCATAATCTTTCAAAGCATGCCACTGGATATAGAACTCATACTGCAGAAAACGGTAAAAACCGATCCTGTCCTGATAAAGAACTCTGGCTTCCTCCACCGCCTTCTCTTCGTGCAGCTTCAGCTCTTCCTCCCATTCGATCCAGGCCCGGTCATCATGAGCGTTTTTCAGGGCCATAAACAGGCAGAAATCTTCCAGCCAGAAGCTTTGTTCCTTCACAAACTTTTCGAAAGCTTCATCAGGAACGAACCGGCGGTAAGCGATCTCCAGCATTTTCAGCCGGTTCCAGTAAAGCTTTCCGTAATCGACTTTGTTTTTATCTGTGACAAAATCAAAGGACCCCGCTTCCTGCTCAGTCAGCAGTCCATCCCGGATCAATAATTCGGGACTGATAAAATACGGATTTCCTGCGTAAGTGGAAAAAGACTGATATGGTGAATCTCCGTAGTTTGTGGGATTGAGCGGCAGGATCTGCCAGAGAGACTGGCCTGCCTTCTTCAGAAAGTCTACAAATTCATAAGCTTTCGAACCAAAATCGCCGATCCCGTAGGGGGAAGCAAGAGAAAAAACGGGCATCAGAATTCCGCTTCTGCGCATAATCTATATCTCCTTTATATTCATGATATGAATAAAAGATCCATCATGACGAATGGATCTTCTATGAAACGACCTGCTATTCTGTAAGATCAGTTGGCGCGGCCAAGATATTCACCGGTACGGGTGTCGATCTTGATACGGCTGCCGTTATCGATAAACAGGGGAACCTGAACCACTGCTCCGGTCTCGACCTCAGCGGGTTTCAGCACGTTGGTCGCTGTATCACCTCTGGCACCGGGTTCGGTATGGGTGACTTCCAGCTCAACGAACATAGGCGGTTCGATACCGAATATGTTGCCATTATGGGAAAGGATCTTCACGCTCTCATTTTCCTTCACGAACTTAAGCGCGTCGCCGATCTGCTCGGCACCGATGGGCATCTGCTCATATGACTCGGGATCCATGAAATAGTACAGCTCGCCGTCATTGTAGAGATATTCCATGTCTTTACGCTCGATGATCGCGCGGTCAAACTTTTCCGTAGGACGGAAGGACTGCTCGATCACACCTCCGTCAATGACATTTTTCAGTTTGGTGCGGACAAAAGCGGCACCCTTTCCGGGTTTGACATGCTGGAATTCGATGATCTGATAAACACTGTTGTTATATTGGATCGTTACGCCGTTTCTGAACTCACCGGCACTGAGAACGTCTGCCATAATAAAACCTCCGTAAAGTAAAATACTGATATATTTTAAACGATTTTTTGACTTTTTTCAACTGTTTTTTTGTGAAGCAGCGCTTTGTGCGTCACTGTCTGTCTCACAGAATTGCCTGATCCCAAGTCGGTGCAGCATTTTCGTTTCCGCTGCCCTTCTCTTCATGACAGATGCTTCATCCCGAACGCGGTCGATCGGCTCGATCAGAATACCTTTTCCACCACCCAGATGACCGCACAGGACATCCATGAACACCTGATCGCCTATGGTTGCCATCTGACGGCCTTTCAGACGGGTCTTCCGGTTCAAAACCCAGATCCCGTAGCGAAGCGGCTTCCCGGAACGCGCGAATCCATGGAGCCGGACCTGTTTTTCCATCAGCCGGACACGCTCTGCCCGTCCGTTGGAAAGGATAAAGACTTTGAATCCGCGCCTCCGAAGGTCAGTCAGAAGTTTGACTGCCTCGGGCGGGATCTTGTTTTCATAAAACGGGATCAGTGTATTGTCTACATCGAAGAAAAGTCCCCGGATCCCCTGCTCCCAGAGAAGATCAAAATCGACTTCATACACTGTTCGGACGTACTGGTCGGGTCGAAACAGATTACTGAATCCCATCTGCCACCTGCTTCTCCTGCTTCACCTTATGATCGATCACATGACGGGAAGCCAGCTCGTTCTTGACCTGATCCAGGCTGACACCCTTCTCGACCATCAGAACCAGTGCGTGGTAGAAAAGATCCGCGAGCTCATAGACCAGTTCGCCGTTGCCTTCCTGAGATTTTGCCGCGATGATGACCTCGGTCGATTCTTCTCCGACTTTTTTCAGGATCTTATCCAGTCCTTTCTGAAATAGATAAGTCGTATAGGAACCTTCCGGAAGAAGCTCTTTCCGGCTTTTTAAAAGGTCCATCAAAGCTTCCGCGCTGAACGGAGCTTCTTCTTTCGCAAAAATCGTATTCTCAAAGCAGGAATTCGTGCCCAGGTGACAGGCAAGGCCTTCCTTGATCACTTTGACGAGCACCGCGTCCTGATCACAGTCTGCCGTGACGGAAACCACATGCTGTACATTGCCGCTGGTCTCCCCTTTTCTCCATAGTTCCTGGCGGCTTCTGGACCAGAAACAGGTACGTCCTTCCTTCAGTGTGATCTCCAGGCTTTCTCTGTTCATATACGCCAGTGTGAGGACTTCATTCGTGTAAAAATCCTGGACGATAGCCGGGATCAGACCCTTGTCATCGAATTTGAGAGTAGAAAGATCCATAGTTTTAAACTCCTTGTGTATCAGTACCGGACAGGAATGTTTTGGCTTCTGAGATAATGTTTCAGATCCAGGATACTGACTTCTTTATAATGGAAGATCGAGGCCGCAAGACCCGCGCTGACCCAGGGAAGCTGTTTGAATAAAACAGAGAAATCTTCTATTCCTCCGGCTCCGCCCGACGCAATGATCGGGACCTTCAGACTGGACAGCTGATCCAGCATTATGAGATCGAATCCTTGCCGGACTCCATCCGTATCCATACTGTTCAGAACGATCTCCCCGGCTCCTCGGCCTGTTCCTTCGGATGCCCATTCAAACAATGTGCGCCCGGTATCTTCCCTGCCGCCTTTCGAGAACACATGAAATTCGTTCCCGACGCGTTTGCAGTCAATGGAAAGGACCACACACTGATCGCCATATCGATGCGCTGCCTCATCTATGAGAGAAGGATTCAGAAGCGCGCCGGAATTGACACTCACCTTATCCGCTCCATGAGTCAGAACTCTTTCAAAATCGGACACTTCGTTGATGCCGCCTCCGACAGTCAGAGGAATAAATACCTCTTTCGCGACGTCACTGACCATCTCGGTGAAGAGTTTACGCCCCTCCGCTGACGCCGTAATATCATAAAAAACCAGTTCATCGGCTCCGCTGATATTATAAAAGGCAGCCATCGTGACAGGATCTTCCACGTCACGGATCCCTTCGAACCGTTTGCCTTTGACGACTCTTCCATCCCGGATATCCAGACAGGGGATGATTCTTTTTGTCAGCATGACTCCTCCTCCGCTTGCAATACTTCGGACAGATCCAGAACACCTTCATACAGGGCTTTCCCGATGATCGCGCTGTGAATGCCCATGTTTTTCAGCTGATGAACTTCTTTCATATAGGTGATCCCGCCGGAAGCGGTGATCTTAAGAGAAAGATCCTCCTTGAGTGACCGGTAAAGCTCCAGATTGGTTCCGGAAAGCATTCCGTCTTTGGAAATATCCGTATAGATAATACGGGATGCGCCAATCTCCTGCATACGCCTGCAGAATACAGGCCCCGGAACCGCTGAAACATCTTTCCATCCGCGTGTCGCGACCATCCCGTTTTTCGCGTCGATACCGATCACGATATGATCCCCGTATTTTCGGATCATCTCCTCCGTAAAAACAGGATCTTCCAGTGCGACGGTGCCAAGGATCACATACCGGACGCCCTGCGTCAGATAGGTCTCGATCCGCTCTTTCGAGCGGATCCCTCCGCCTACTTCGATCTCCTGCCTGGCTTCACGGCACAGATGCCGAATCGTTTCCAGATTACTCAGTTTTCCTTCTCTGGCTCCGTCCAGGTCAACGACATGAAGATGCTTAGCGCCTTTTTCATTGAAAAACCGGAGGATCTCTTCCGGATCTTTAAAGTATACTTTTACCTGATCATAGTCTCCCTTCGTCAGGCGCACTGCCTGCGAATGAAGAAGATCGATAGCCGGCCATATCTGCATCTTGTTTCCTACTTCGTCAATTTGATAAACTCCGAAAGGAGCCTGAGTCCATCGTCTCCACTTTTCTCCGGATGAAACTGCATTCCGAATACGTTATCCTTCCCGACAAAGGCAGGAATACGAATGCCTTCGTATTCTGTATCGGCGATCAGGACTTCCTCACAGTCCTTGGCGTAAAAAGAGTGAACGAAATACGTATAGATACTCTCTTCTTTTCCTGTCCACTTTTTTCCTACGTCTTTACTGGTAAAGTACAGTTCATTCCAGCCCATATGCGGAACGATCGCGTCTTTGGAAGAAAGATCTTCTCTCAAAGAGCCGATATATCCGGGCAGGAGACAAAGCCCTTCGTGTTCGCCGTATTCATAGCTTTTCTCAAAGAGCAGCTGCATTCCGAGACAAACACCCAGAAACGGTTTCCCTGTATCCGCGATCTCGCGGAGCAGTGAATACAGCCCGAAAGATTTCAACTTTTCGGCTGCTTCCCCGAATGCGCCGACACCGGGAAGAATGATACCGTCAGCACGTCTTAATATGTCCGGATCCCTGGTCAGAACACTGTCTGCGCCGATCTTTTTTAAAGACGCCTGTAAGGAGAAAAGATTCCCTACTTCGTAATCAATGAGTGCAATCATTTACAGCACTCCCTTGGTAGACGGGATCTCATCCGGCCTTAAACTGCTTAAGCCTGTAGCCATCGCGAGCGCTCTGCCAAAGGCCTTGAATACACATTCAATGATATGATGCGTATTGCTGCCGGAAAACAATTTGATATGCAGCGTCATGCCCGAAGACCTTGTCAGACCCAGAAAAAATTCCTGTACTAATTCCGTATCGAAATCTCCCACTTTTTGCGTAGGCATCGGAACATCAAACGCAAGATAACTTCTTCCCGAAAGGTCCAGACTCACGAGAACCATTGCGTCATCCATCGGAAGGATGAAATACCCGTAACGTCCGATCCCCTTGCAGTCACCAAGCGCTTCTTTCAGAGCCAGTCCGAGACTGATACCCGTATCCTCGACGGTATGATGCTGATCCACAAAAAGATCGCCTTTGGCCTCTATATTCAGATCATACGGGGTCTGGCGGGCGAAACCATCGAGCATGTGATCAAAGAAACCGATACCGGTTTGATTCTGATACTGTCCTTTTCCATCCAGATCAATAAAGATCCTGATCTTTGTTTCTTTCGTGGAACGTTCTGTTTTTGCCTTTCTCATGATTTGTCTCCTCCGAAAAGCTTCGATAAGGTAGTGACCAGTTCATTCATTTCATCATCTGTTCCTACGGAGATCCTGAGATAATCCGTGATCGCCGGAGATGAAAAATGTCTTACTAGGATCCCCTGGCCGCGAAGGTACTCATAGAGTTTCGTTCCGCTGAAATCAGGATGCTTTACCCAGAGGAAGTTAGCCTTGGACTCGCCTGCTTCAAAACCGAGAGCTCTGAGTCTTTCCTTGGCGATCTCTCGTGTCCGAATGATCTTTTGAACGATCTCCCGGGTATATTGTTCGTCCTGATAGCTGATCGTCCCGGCGACCTGCGACCAGGTATTTACCGTATAAGAGTTGATGGAATCCTTGATCCGTATGATCGCGTCGATCAGGCTTTTCTGCCCCATCGCGAAACCGAGCCGCAGCCCTGCCAGCGCGCGGGACTTCGAAAATGTCTGAACGACCAGAAGATTGGGATAGGAATGGATACAGGGGACCATCGACTCAGCCCCGAAATCCACATAGGCTTCATCGACGATCATCAGTCTTTCCGGGTGGGCTTTAAGATAATCCTCCAGTACTGCCCTTTCCAGCGCTACCCCTGTCGGCGCGTTTGGATTGGCGATCACGACCGGCCCGAAACCGTCCGGCACCAAGGAAAGATCGATCGACAGGTCCTTGCCCAGTGGAAAGATCTGTTTCGGCGCTCCGAAATATTCACTCCAAACCGGATAAAAACTATAGGTAATATCCGGAAAGCTGACAGGATTGTCTTCATCCGCGAAGGCGGAAAAAGCAAATGCCAGAACTTCATCACTTCCGTTGCCTACAAAGACTTCATCCAAAGAAAGGTCGTTTGCCTTTGCGATCGCCTGCCGAAGCGACAGCCCCGTCGGTTCAGGATAAAGTTCAAACCGGAGAGAAAAAGGATCGATCTCTTTCAGCTTTGGCGAAGGGCCATAGGGATTCTCATTCGTATTCAGCTTGATGAAAGATCTGTCCTTCGGCTGTTCGCCCGGCACATATGGAACGGCCGCTCTGGCTGCCCGGCTCCAGTATTTTTGTTCATTCATGATAGATTTCCTTTGCGTATCAGCGCTGCCCTGGCATGGGCTTCCAGACCTTCCTGACGGGCGAATACCGCTACATCATCCGCCAAGGCACAAACAGCATCTTCGGTAAAATATGAAATCTGTGTTTTCTTGATAAAATCGTCCACGGACAGCGCGGAAGCGAATTTGGCTGTCCCGCTGGTGGGAAGTACATGATTCGGCCCTGCAAGATAATCTCCCAAAGGCTCTGTCGTATACGGGCCCAGGAACACTGATCCGGCATTTCGGATCATACCCAGATAATCAAACGGACGATCCGTATAGATCTCCAGATGCTCCGGTGCGATCTCATTGGCGACATCCAGAGCACCTTCCATGGAATCTGTCACAAAGATCCGGCCATAGTTATCCAATGAAGCTTTCGCGATCTGTGATCTGGGAAGAAGCTCTACCTGTTTTTCCAGTTCCTTTGCTGTTTTTTCAGCTACATCCATGGAATTGGTGACCAGGATAGCCATAGATAGTTTATCGTGCTCCGCCTGTGAAAGCATATCCGCGGCGACCCAGCCGGGATTCGCGTTTTCATCCGCTACGACCATGACTTCGCTCGGACCGGCGATCATATCGATCGCGACTTTCCCATAGACCATCTTCTTTGCCATGGAAACATAGATGTTGCCGGGGCCAACGATCTTGTAAACAGCGGGGATCGTTTCCGTACCATAAGCCAGCGCGGCGATCGCCTGGGCTCCGCCTACACGGTAAACATGATCCACTCCGGCGACATATGCCGCTGCCAGAATAACATCAGGAATCGTCCCGTTATTTCCGGGAGGAGACGCAACGACCAACTCATTCACTCCTGCGAGTTTGGCCGGGATCGCGTTCATCAAAAGCGTCGAAGGAAGTGCGGCTGTACCGCCGGGCACATAAATACCGACTTTTTCGATCGGCAGGATCATTTGACCAAGGACCACTCCGTCTTTTTCATGGGTGATATAGTCATGACGTACCTGCTTCTCGTGATAGGATTTTATATGATCTGCAGCTTCCTTAAGAACACGTAAAAACTCGGGATCGACGCGCGATACGGCAGCTTCGATCTCTTCTTTGCTCACTTCCAGTTCAGGCGTTTCGGCATGATCGAATTTCAGATTATATCTTTTCAGTGCCTCATCACCATTCTCGAGTACATCTTTCAATATGGCTTCCACGGAAGCGTTCACATCGGCATATTCAAACTGCGAACGCACCGGGATCTGCTCTCTCCATCTGTCTCTGGAGAGTTGTTCTATTTTAATCAATGGATATTTCCTCCTTCAACCGGTCGACTAAAGTGCTGATCTCCTTCTCTTTAAAGCGATAACTGGATCGATTGACGATCAGCCGTGCCGAGATATCCATAAAACGGTCGATGACTGTCAGATGATTTTCTTTGAGCGTCGTTCCAGTCTCCACGATATCGACGATCACATCTGTCAGCCCCAGCACAGGCGCGAGTTCGATCGATCCGTTCAAATGGATGAACTCGGCGTCCCTGCCTCTTTTGCTGTAGTATTCACGAGCGATATTCTCAAATTTGGTCGCGACACGCAGTCTTTTTCTGGGGTTTTCCTGAAATCCTTCCGGAGCGGCTACAGCCATGGAGCATCGGCCGAAACCCAGATCCAGAAGCTCAAAGACATCCGCGCCGCTCTCTTCGATAATATCTTTCCCGCAAACGCCGATATCCGCTACACCCTTTTCAACATAGACAGCGACATCCACCGGTTTGACCAGCAGATACCGGATCTGCTTTTCCTGATCATCGATCACCAGTTTTCTGCCTACGTCTTCCATAGCAGTAAACCCATAACCGGCCTGATCAAGCAAATGATAGACTTTATCCCCAAGTCTCCCCTTGGGAAGGGCAATTGTAATCATAGTGTATCTCCTACGATAGGCTCCAGTACGTCCAAGGATAACGCGAATCCGATCGCGCCGCAGGATTCCTTATCCGGCATAAACTGCCTGGCCAGTCTGTCGTAGCGGCCGCCGGACAAAACATAATCCCTGCATCCTTCGGCAAAGCCCTGAAAGATCAGACCGTTATAGTAGTTCAGCGAGTTTACAAGTGAAAAATCGATCATGATCCGGTGATGATCATCTGCCGGCAGCATCCGGCTTAAAGCGATCAGTTCAAGACAGGCTGAAAACAGATCCGGGTACTGGATCAAAGACTCAAGCTTTTCTTCGATAGAATCAGGTGATCCGACCAGGTCAAGGACCTTCAGTAATTCTTCATAATCTTCGGAAGGACAAGCTTTTCTTGTGAGGAATTTTTCCAGATCCGAACGGTTTTTGCGGCTGATCAGATGCAGCACATCGATCTGATCTTCCTCCCGGAGAGAATGGAACCATTCATTTCTGTCAAGAAAATCCATATGAGAAAGGACCAGCACTGTATCGACGGGAAGCAGCATCAGAGCCTTCTGGGCCAGCATCAGCACGCTGGACTCCTGAGAAGGGTTTTTCTTCTCTATACGTTCGATCCCGATCTGCCGTCCCGCCTCGTAGCTGTGTGTTTCCGCCGACATCCGGAATACATCTTCCTTATAGTAGACCTTGATGCAGTCCTCCGGCTGATATGCCGCCTGTTTCAGAACGGAAAGTGTCACATCCGGACGCAGCGCGTACAGCTTTCCTCTGGGATCCGTGAACGTAAGCATCTGTTCACCGGACAAAAAAGCACGGTGCTGATGGAATAATTCATATTCATCAAACTGAGAAAGCTTGATCCGGTTGAAGCCGTTTTCGGTAAACAGTAAGGATAGCTCGATCTCCAGTCTCTCCTGGCGACTTAACAATGATAGATCCATATGACCTCCGAAACTAATAAATATCCATGAATATGAATAGTTTATTATAATCCCGCCGGCAGAGCGTGTCAATCAGCCACTTGTCAGAAATTTACTCTCCCGTTATAATGTTCTTATACGATATGGCGAGGTAATGATATGCTGATCCCTTTGACTCCACATGACCCTTCCTATTGTTCCGGGGGAACCAGATTGGTTATTTCTCCTCATGAAACGCGCTCCCGGGATGAAATAATATCCAGCCTTCTGGGTTTTTATTCGTTTTCTGAATACACGGAGTTTTCTATTGATAAAACGGCAGCAGGAAAACCCTGTTTTCGCTCTCTGCCGCTCTATCTTTCCATCACAGATTCCGGTCCTTATGATGTTCTGGCGCTCAGTACCGAAGAGATCGGTATCGATCTTCAGATCCATAAAAATATGAAATATCTTTCACTGGCCAAGCGTTTTTTCCATCCGGACGAATATGAGTATCTTTCGTCACTCCCTTCAGATCATCAGTGTGACATGTTTTTCCTTCTCTGGACAGCCAAGGAAGCTTATGTCAAATATACCGGAACAGGGATCGATCAAAACTTCAGCCGTTTCTCGGTTTTCAGCGTTCCGGAGCACATCAGTTCCATACAGATCGACGGACGCATGACCCTGTCGGTTTGCCAGAAAAACATGCTCCCTCTTCTTTTTTAAAACCATTTTAAAATACTATCTTGAAAAACAATCTGCCTTGTGCTATATTGGAAATAAGTGTATGAATGAACAGGTTTTCTTTGTTCATACTAAACAGTTTTCTAGGAGGTACATGATGTATCAATTTCCGATTGGAGTCATTCTCGACTCTTTCCGCTGCGACATTCCTACCGCGCTTGATAAGGCTGTCAAGGTCGGCGCTCAGGGTCTTCAGGTCTATGCTACCTTTGGCGAGATGAGTCCCGAAGTATTGGTCGGTGAGAAACGTGCTGCCTTTAAAAAGGCTGTCGCTGATCACGGTCTTGCCATCTCTGCTCTTTGCGGAGATCTGGGCGAAGGTTTTGTCAATCCTAAAAGAAATCCCGAACTGATCGAGCGTTCCAAACGGATCCTCGATATGGCTGTCGAGCTTGGAACCGATGTCGTTACCACCCATATCGGTGTCGTACCGGTCGATCCTCGTCATCCCCGCTATGCGATCATGCAGGATGCCTGCGGTCAGCTGGCTGAATACGCCGATTCCCTGAATGCGCATTTCGCGATCGAGACAGGTCCCGAGACTGCCAAGGATCTTCGTATCTTCCTGGATGGACTGCATTCCACCGGTGTCGCTGTCAACCTTGACCCCGCGAACTTTGTCATGGTCACCGGCGATGATCCTGTTCGTGCCGTCTATACCCTGAAAGAATACATCGTTCATACCCATGCCAAAGACGGTATCCAGTGCTTCGCGGAGGATCCCATTATCGTCTACAGCGGACACAGCGCCGAAGATTCCATCGTCACCTCTCCCGCTTTCCTTGAGACTCCGCTGGGTGAAGGCGCCGTGGATTTCGACCGCTATCTGAAGGCACTCGAAGATATCGGATACAAGGGATATCTGACCATCGAGCGTGAAGTCGGTGATGATCCGGAAGGCGATATCGCCAAAGCCGTCAAATTCCTGAAAGCCAAATATTGATCCGGTCATACCTGATCCGGTGATCAAAAAAATAAAAAGGAGTGATTCCCATGGACAAAGTAAAAGTTGCTATTATCGGTACCGGTACTATCTCCAATGAGCATATCGCAGCCTACCAGGCCAACCCGAACGTTGACCTGTACGCTTTCTGCGACCTGGACGAAGCCAAAGTCAAAATGATGGGTGAAAAGTATGGCGTGACCCGCCTGTATACGGATGAAGAAACCATGCTGAAAGAGCTGCCCGAGATCGATGCGGTCAGTGTCTGTGTATGGAACTCCAATCATATGCCCTGTACGATCATGGCCCTCAATTATGGCAAGCACGTTCTGTGCGAGAAACCCATGGCTACCAGTGCCGAAGAAGCCCGCAAAATGAAAGAAGCCGCTGACAAGGCCGGCAAGCTTCTTATGATCGGTTTCGTCCGCCGTTACGGCAATGATACCCAGATCTTCATGGACTTCAAGAACACCGATTATTTCGGAGAGATCTACTGGGCTAAAGCACAGTACATCCGCCGCAACGGCAATCCCGGCGGCTGGTTTGGTGAGAAAGCCAAATCCGGCGGAGGTCCCCTGATCGACCTTGGTGTGCATGTTATCGACCTCACCCGCTATATGCTGGGCAACCCGAAACCTGTCTCTGTTTACGGCGCGACCTTCCAGAAACTGTTCGACCGCCGCAATCTGAAGACTCCGAAAGGATATGTCTCCTCTTCTCATACCGATCATGATATCTGTGATGTCGAAGATGCCGCTACCGCGATGATCCGCTACGACAACGGCGCGGTTGTTCAGGTAGAGGTCTCCTTCTCCCTGAATGTCGAGAAAGAATCCGGCATTATTGAGCTTTACGGCACCAAGGGCGGCGCCAAGATCGATCCTGAGCTGAAACTCATCTCCGAGGCCAACGGCTATATGACCGACACCACCCTGAAAGCCCGCACCGCGATGAACATGGGCGTGATCTTCCGCAACGAGATCAACCATTACATCGACTGCATCATGAATGGTACTCCCTGCAAGTCTCCGGCTGAAGATGGCATTACCCTGATGGAGATCCTTGACGCGATCTTCGAGTCTGCCTGCACTGGTCACGAAGTAATTCTTTAATAATAAAAGAGGTAATTAAGCTATGATGAAAGTAGCTGTCAGTTCCTACAGTTTCTCCCAGGCCTACCGCAGCGGAAAGATCACGTTGTTCGATTCCATCGCGAAAGCCAAGGAAATGGGATTCGAAGGATTTGAGGTCGTCGATTTCAATTTCAAGACCTCCTGCCCCGAAGGTAAATCTTTAGAGGATTATGCCCGCGAAATCAAAGCGGAAGCTGACCGTGTCGGTATCGTGATCACGAACTACACTGTCGGCGCTGATTTCCAGAATCGTGATACGGCTGAGGAAGTCGAACGACTGAAAAAAGAAGTCGATATCGCGGTCATTCTCGGTGCTTCCGGTATGCGTCATGACGTCGCTTCCTGGGACCGCGCCAAAAAGTATGAGAGCTTTTACAAGGCGCTGCCCCGTATGGCGGCCGGCGTTCGTCAGGTAGCCGAATACGCTGCTTCCAAAGGCGTTAAGACCATGAGCGAGAACCATGGAATGTTCGCACAGGACGCACTTCGTGTGGAACAGCTGATGGTCGCGGTCGATCATCCGAACTATGGATGGCTGGTCGATATGGGCAACTTCACCTGCGCTGATGAGAATCCTTTCATCTCCGTGGGTATCGCGGCTCCCTACGCGGTCTATGTCCACGCGAAAGACTTCATCATCAAACCGGCAGATGGCCCGAATCCCGGTAAATTCTTCTTCAAGTCCCGCGGCGGCGCTTACCTTCGCGGCACGATCGTAGGCCAGGGCAATGTTCCTGTCAAGGCTTGTCTGGCTGCGCTGAAGAATAATGGTTATGACGGATATGTCGCCATCGAGTTCGAAGGCATGGAAGACTGCTTCCTGGCGTTGGAAGCTGGGTTGGAGAATTTGAAGAGATATATCAGTGAGCTCGAAGCTTAATTTCTGATCCAGATCTCTCCGGACGATGGTTCAAGTTCTAAATTCAGGCGGCCGTTTTCAGACTGGATTTCACATCCGGTTAAAGATCCACGGTATCTACTCCATCCCAAGTCCGGAATGTTGACCCAGGCACGCTGTTCACTGTTGTTAACGGTGATCAGCGTGCTTTTTTCGTCCAGAGTGCGGGCAAATGCGTACTGTCCGGTGGTGAGAAAAAGTTCCCGATAAGTGCCATAGGATAGTTCCGGATGTGTATTGCGGATGTATCCCAGTTTGGCGATCAGGTTCGTCATTTCATTGTCCCGCAGAGAGGAAAGATCGAGCGCCGGACGAAGCGAATCGTCCGAACCTCTCTCCTTCCGGCCTTCGATGCCGTATTCGGATCCGTAGTAGACAGACGATATTCCCGGAAGTGTGTAAAGAAGGACATGAACCGGCAGCATGTGGCCTTTGTTTGTCAATTTGCTGTAGATTCGTTCCACATCGTGATTGTCCACGAAATTGTAAAGACCGTTTGTGGCGCCGCTTCTTTGATCCAACAGGCGCTTCACGGTATGCGCGATTTCAAAATAGTTATGCGAATTATGACCGGAGAACAGGGCTTTGTGCAGATGATAGTTGGTCACCGCGTGCAGCATCTCCGGGTTTACCCAGCGATGATATTCTCCGTGAATGACTTCTCCCATCAGGTAAAAATCCGGTTTTACGGTGTTCGCTACCCAGCGGAGCATCTTCATAAAATCAAACTGGAGAACATCTGCGGCGTCGAGTCTCAGGCCATCAATGTCGAATTCTCGTACCCAGAAACGGATGACGTCGGCGATATAGTCTTTCACGGCCGGATTGTACTGATTGAGCTTCACCAGCAGGTCGTATCCGCCCCAGTTATCGTAGGAAAAACCATCATTGTAGGAATTGTTGTTCCAGAAATTGACTTTGCAGTACCAGTCTTTATAGGGCGAGTTCTCTCGATTTCTGAGAAGATCCTGAAAGGCGAAGAAATCTCTTCCGGTATGATTAAAAACGCCGTCCAGAATGACCCGGATTCCCTTCTCATGTGCATAGGAGACCAGATCCTTCAAATCGGCATTTGTGCCCAGGCGGGAATCAACCGTATAATAGTCGGTTGTTTCATATCCGTGGCCGACAGACTGAAACAAAGGACCGATATAAAGAGCGTTAAATCCGAGGCTCTTGATATGTTCGATCCAAGGTTTCAGACGTGGCAGCCTGCTTACAGGTGCCTCATATGTGTTTTGTTTAGGGGCGTTTAAAAGTCCCAAAGGATAAATATGATAAAAAACAGCTTCATCGTACCAAGCCATAAAACAAACTAACCTTTCTGTTCGATCAAAGAATCAATCTCATTTTTCACGCCGCTGCTGCAGGCAAGAATCGATGAAGGACCTCGAAAACTAATTGGCTTTCCTGCCATATCCGTGATCCTGCCGCCGGCTTCCGTGAGTACCAGCGCGGCTGCCGCAAAATCCCACAGACGGAGTTTGCACTCGAAAAACATACCGGTAACGCCCATGGCTACCTGACAGATGTCCCAGACAGCGCTGCCGGACCGGCGAAGGTCGATACACTTTGGCAGGATTTTTTTACAAAGGTCAAAGGACACTTCCATCAGTTCCGGATCATAAGGCGAAGTCCCGAAAGAAACCAGAGAACGGGATAAAGGCTCCTCTGAACTCATGATCTTGCGTCCGTTCACGAAGGCCCCTTCCCCTTTTGTTGCGGTAATCAGCAGATCCTGATATGGCTCATAGATCACACTCATATAAGGTTTCCCATCCAGAAACAATGCGATACTGATCACGGACGGACGGTATCCTGCCAGAAAGTTCGAAGTTCCATCAATGGGATCGATACAGAAAACATAGCCTTTGGCATACTCTTCCTTATAGGTGTCTGCTCCATCCTCTTCTCCAATAAAGGACGCTTCCGGGATCACTTCCCGGAGCCTGCCGAAAAGGAAACTCTGAACTTTTTCATCATAAACGGTCACGAAGTTCGCGTGACCGTCCTTGGCTTTGATCTGATGACGGATATCTTCCGCGCCAAGCAGGATCCTGCCCGCTTCCTTCGCGATGACAGAGATCTTTTCGATATAAGAAGTGTTTTGCTCCATAATATTATCCTTTCCGTACAGCGACACAAATCAGGACAGGATCGTCTTTCTGATTTGTTCCGCGAGAAGATCGGCTTCTCTTTTCCTTTCGTCAAACGCATAGGTGCCGATCACAAAGATCGGACGGATCAGTCTGCGGATAAATACTTTTCGCCTGAGATTTCCACCGGCGTCATAGGCATCCAACATAGCCCGGCATACATCCTCATCCCGGGTGTCCATAAAGTCAGCGGCTTCGTCCAGATACAGCATCTCACTGAAATCGATCACACCGACATTTCCCTCTTCATCCACCAGGATATTGCCTCCGCCGAGGTCTCCATGTGAAAGAACCGGATTTTCACCAAGCATTTTTAGCTGCAGAGGCATCTCTTCCATCATCAGATCATCGATTCGCTGCATTTCTGAAGAAGAGAAATATGTCTGAAGCACCGGAACACCGTACTGATAACGTTCCTGCCAAACCCCAATTTCTGCCGACACAGGATAAGGCTGTGCCTGATCCCACTCAGCCAGATGGAGGATCTTCAGGAATTCTCCTATCTGTGTTCCGATATGCATCTTCTTGGCATAACTAAGTGACAGACTTTCCAGACTCTGTCCAAACACCCCGTATAACCCAATATAGCTTCCATCCGGGCTGGTCCAGCCAACTTTCTGCACATTTACCGGAAGACACAATGTTCCGATAAAATTCAGCATCTTCTCTTCGATACTGTAATCCGCATTCTCTTCTTTTTTGAACTTGAAGACGATCCGACCATCATCGATCAGATAAGCCCGGCTTAAGAAGCCGTCATTCTTCTGCACGATCTGTTCCGGTTTCGCCCCGCAAAGCCGGCAGATCAGAGCTGTTTCTTCACTCGGATTCATTTTCCTGTACCGAAACGTTTGCTTTTCTTACTCTGTCCGGATGTGCGATATAAAGCTCCGCGTCACGGACCGCTGTTTCGATCTGTGTGGTGACCTCCGGATAGAGATGTTTTTCATCTTCTTCGATATCCGGCAGCTTCGGCTGTGTTGTGGGATGTTTGGCCACAAAGATCGTGCAGCAGTCTTCATAAGGCAGGATCGAGGTTTCGAATGTATCGATCTTCCTGGCGATCTCCACGATCTCCTGCTTATCAAAGGCGATGACCGGCCGATAGACCGGCATATGACAGACCGCGTTGGTGCAGTACATGGAAGCCAGCGTCTGAGAAGCGACCTGACCGACATTCTCACCGGTGATCAAAGAATCCGCGCCTTCCTTTTCCGCGATCTTTTCCGCGATCAACATCATCATACGGCGCATGATGATGGTCAGTTTTTCATGATGGCATTTCTCATAGATCGCGAGCTGAATCTCGGTAAACGGGATCACATAAACCGGGATCGGGCCGGCATAACGGCTGACGATCCTGGCCAGTTCCAGGACTTTCTCCTTCGCCCGCTCACTGGTATAGGGGTGGGCGTGGAAATATACCGCGCAAAGCCGGATTCCGCGCCTTGCCATCATCCATCCGGCCACCGGAGAATCGATACCGCCGGAAAGAAGCAGCGCGCACTTGCCTCCGGTCCCTACCGGAAGTCCGCCTTGACCCGGAATTTCCTTGCCGTAGATATAGACCTGATTTCTCAGTTCCACAAACAGCGTAACCTCTGGTTCATGTACATTCACGCTCCAGGAAGGCACTTTATCCAGCACGATCGCGCCGACCTCGGCCGCTACTTCCATGCTGTTCATGGGATAATGCTTGTTGGCACGCTTACAGATGACCTTGAAAGTGTGCGGCTCATCGAATTCTCGCAGAACATATTCAGCCATCTTTTCACCGAGAAACTCGATCCGGTCATCATCCAGTACATCCACCGGACAGATCCGCAGGATCCCGAAGACATAGGTCAGCTTTTCACAGGCTTCCCGGATCCACTCTTCTCCCGCTTTTTCATCCGTGATCTCTTCCGGCAGACTGATATACAGTCTGCCTTGTTCCTTGCGGATCGCGGATTCCCCCATCCCTTTCAGCGCGATATGGATATCCTTGATCAGCACGTTCTCAAACTGTGCCCGATTGTTGCCTTTGAGGACGATTTCCCCGTATTTGATCAGTATTCCTTTTTTCATTCTCTAACCTTTAAATCTATTTTCTTTTAAAACGGCGCAGCATCGGCACGATCTGCACTGCCGCGTCCACGAACGCGTCCGCGTCTTCCATCGTACTGTACCTGCCAAAGCTGATACGGATGGATTCATCCATCTGGGCCGGCGTAAGACCCAGCGCGTGAAGTGACGGACTCTTTTCGCTGGGATTATTCGAGGAACACGCCGATCCGGAACTGACATACACCCCATAATCTTCCAGGGCGTGCAGCAGTACCTCGGAACGGATCCCGTCGATACGAAGATTCAGGATATGCGCTGCCGCTTCATTCGGTTCAGGGCCGTTTACATGAACACCGTCCACCTCATCCATCAATCGGACGAGAAGATGCTGTTTGATTTCGTTCATCCCGGAAAGAAGCTTTTCTCTCTCTTCCCACGTCGTCTTCGTCGCAAGGCCAAATCCCGCGATATAGGGAACATTCTCCGTACCGGAACGAAAATGCGATTCCTGACCTCCGCCCAAAATGAGACTCGGCAGTGAAAAACCACGTTTGATATAGAGAAGACCGATCCCCTTGGGCCCATTGATCTTATGGGCGCTGGCACTCAGAAAATCGATGCCCCAGCGTTCGGGAAAGATCGGATATTTGGCAAAGCTCTGTGTAGCATCCACATGGAAAAGAGTCTTCGGGTTTTTCCGTTTGATGACTTTCGCTATCTCTTCGATTGGCTGGATCACGCCCGTCTCATTATTGATATGCAGGATCGTTACCAAAACCGTATCGTCCCGCAGTTTTTCTTCCAGAGAAGGGATCAGGATCTTTCCAGTTTCATCCACGTCGATCTGTTCGATCTCAAAACCTTCGCGAAACAGCTGTTTCAGGTTTTCCGATGTGGCGGAATGTTCTCCCGGCGTTGTCAGGATATGTCTTCCCTGATGGATCATTCTTTTCTTCACACCCTGCAGCACAGAAGTCGTGCTCTCCGTCGCGCAGGAGGTAAAATAGACTGCTTTGGGATCACATTTCAGTATATCAGCGATCTGTTTCCTGGCTGTCCGGATATACTTTTCCGCTTCCTGTCCCTTGCGGTGAAGAGAGGAAGGATTGCCGTAATCCTCTGTCAGGACTTTACCGATCAGCGCGGCGACTTCAGGCAGAACCCTGGTCGTCGCCGCGTTATCCAGATAATGTTCACTTAGCATGTTCGTTCCTTTATTTCTAGTTCATCTGATCATATTCATAAAGAATTAGCGCGGCCGCGATCATCCCGGCCGTTTCTGTCCGGAGGATCCTGGGACCAAGGGTCACCGCCTGTCCGCCCGAGGACAGAATCTTTCGGATCTCCTCTTCAGAAAAACCACCTTCCGGACCTATCAGTAAAGCGATCTTCTGTGGTTTCGGATCCTTCGACCGAAGGATGGTCTTCAGCGCGTTCTTCTTTTCCGCCTCATAGCAGACTAGTACCAGATCGTTTTCACCTATCGCAGTTTCAACTGCCTGAGCAAAGGAAAGAACCGGACGGACGACGGGAATATTGCCACGTCCACTCTGCTTGGCCGCGCTTTCCGCGATCTTGTTCCAACGTTCGATCTTCCCACCGGCTTTCTTCGTATCCAGATGAACGATCGTGCGACTGCTTTCAAAGGGAACAAATTCATGGATTCCGATCTCCGTTCCTTTCTGCAGGATCAGCTCCATCTTATCCGCTTTGGGAAGTCCCTGGTACAGCGTGATACGCACAGATGATTCCGCGGAGGATGTGACTTTCTTGATCACCTTACAGATGATCTGCGACTCATCTCTGGCGATCTCCAGGATCTCACAGAGATAATCGGTATTTTTCCCGTCACAGATCTCCAGCTGATCTCCCTTGCCTTTTCTGAGTACATGCAGGATATGATGCGTATCCTTATGAATGACGATGTAATTTCCCTGTACATCTTCTTTGGTAACAAAGAATTTTGGCATTTTATGTTTCCCCTCTGAGGCTATGCTTTCGTTAAAAACGCTGTCCAGCTTCCCTTGTTTTCCTGCTTCAGGATTTCATATCCTGTACCTGTCAGGGCCTGTTTGACATCTTCCGCCCGTTCCCGGATGATCCCGGATGTAATGAACAGACCTCCATCTTTCAGAAGGCCTTTCGCCTTCGGCGCCAGATAAATGATGACATCCGCGATGATATTCGCGACGATCACATCGGCCTGAAGATCCTGAAAGACCGGTATGTCGGTTAAATCGCCCTTGTAAACGGAGACGATCTCCTCTACCTGATTCTTTTCGACGTTTTCCTTCGCGACCAGGACCGCGTTGGGATCCAGATCAGAACAGATGACTTTGCCGGCGCCGACTTTCGCCGCGACGATGCCCAGAATCCCGCTGCCGCACCCGATATCCAGTACCGTTTCACCGGAATGAACAACATCTTCCAGCATCGCCATGCACATGGAAGTCGTTTCATGCGTTCCCGTTCCAAAGGCCATGCCCGGGTCCATATGAAGGACGATATCATCTGGTTTCGTTTCCGCTTCGATCCAGGAAGGGATCACGTAGATATGATGTCCCAGACGGAAAGGCTGGTAGTACTTTTTCCAGGCGTTCATCCAGTCTTCTTCCGCGGTCATGGATGTTTCGATCTGACCGGAACCGACTGGAAGGAATTCCGAGATCCCGTGAAGCGCTTCCCTGATCTTTAGCACCATCTCTTCCAGCGCCGTCGGATCCTTGATCACTTCCGTACTGAAATAGCACCGCATCAGAACCTCATCACGGGAAAGATCTTTCAGAAGATCTTCATCGATATAATCCCAGCTTTCCGGCGTCTTTTCCTGTTCCAGGATATCTTTCGGGTCAAAGATCTCCACGCCTCCCGCTCCCAGCTCCATAAACGCGTAGCTGATCGCTTCTACGGCTTCCGTGACAGTATGAACGGTGATCTGATGATAATTCATGGAAATACATCCCTATCTGTAAAAATGAATATGAATGATTATTCTATCATTCATAGTATAACATTCATATTATAAGGCGTAAGGGACAAAAAGGCAATAAAAAGCGGCGGATAAACACTGAAAAGAATTTATCCGCCGTTTTCTTTATTCAAACGCATCTTTCATCTTTTTGAAGAAGGAGCTTTTTGTCTGGCCGTTGCCGGAGGGATTGTCTCCCATGGACCGGGCAAACTCGCGAAGCTTCATCTTCTGATCTTCGGTCAGCTTTCTGGGTACTTCCACCATCACCGTGACGTAAAGGTCCCCTTTCTGCGAAGCGTTCCTCAGATACGGAATACCTTTGCCTCTCAGACGGAATCTGGTGCCGGGCTGTGTTCCGGGCTCCAGGGTATACTTGACCTGTCCGTCCAGCGTGTTGATGGTCAGTTCATCTCCCAGTGCCGCCTGAGCGTAGGAGATCGGTACGACACAGTAAAGATCATACCCTTCCCGGGAGAAGACTTCATCCGGTGTGACGGAAACGGTGATATACAGATCCCCGTTTTGTCCGCCATTGGTGCCAGGTTCTCCCTTACCGGCCATTCGGACGCTCTGTCCTTCATCGATACCGGCCGGAATGGTGACCTCATAGGTCTTACGGACCTTGATCTTACCCGTACCGGAGCAGTTGCCGCATTTATCCTTGATATACTTGCCTGTACCGCCGCAGTTGGAGCAGACTCGTTCATTGATCATCGTACCAAACATCGTCTGCTGCTGTACTCTCTGGCGGCCGGAACCTTTACAGACGGAGCAAGTCTCCGGACTGGTACCCGGCTTCGCTCCGGTGCCATGACAGGTGGGACAGTTGTCATAGACCCACAGATCCACCTGTTTTTTACAGCCGAAGGCCGCATCACGGAAGGAAATGTTGATACGGGTCTGCACATCGTTACCCTGTACAGGCGCGTTCGGATCACGTCTTCTCGAACCGGAACTGAAGAAATCACCGAAGCCGCCGAAACCGCCGATATTGCTGAACAGGTCTCCGAATATATCACTGAAATCGGAATAACTGTAGCTTGGGCCTCCGGTCTGATCAAACGCGGCATGCCCGAACTGATCGTACTTCGCTCTCTTTTCCTTATCAGAAAGGACAGCATACGCCTCCGAGGCTTCCTTGAACTTCTCTTCGGCTTCTTTATCACCCGGATTCACATCCGGGTGATATTTCTTCGCCAACGCGCGGTATGCCCGTTTTAGATCCTGATCGGTCGCCGATTTATCAACGCCGAGTACTTCATAGTAATCTCTTTTATCAGCCATTGAGTTCTACATTAAACCTCTTTGAAATCTGCGTCTACTACATCATCCGGACCGTTTCCGCCCGTACGTCCTCCGGCGTTTCCACCGGCATTTCCGCCGAAGCCGCCGGCTCCGCCGCCAAATCCGCCTTCAAACGGATTGCCCTGCTGTCCCTGGGAACCAGTGTTTCCGCCACCGGCATTCTGCTGATACAGCTTGGTCGCCATATCGTTCAGCGCCTTCGTGAGCGCTTCTGTCTGTGCTTTCACTTCGGATACTTCAGACTCGGAAATGTTCGGATTGTTCTTATGTCTGTCGACCAGTGTTTTCAGCTTGGAAACTTCCTGATCGATCCTGGTCTTGTCATCAGCCGGTACTTTATCGCCCAGTTCCTGAATGGATTTCTCCGCCTGGAAGACCATAGCGTCGGCTTCGTTCACAGTGTCGATCGCTTCTTTCCGTTTCTTGTCTTCGTTCGCGTACTGTTCCGCTTCTCTGACAGCCTTATCGATCTCCGCGTCAGACAGGTTGGTGGAAGCGGTGATGGTGATCTTCTGCTCTTTGCCGGAGCCGAGATCCTTCGCGGTAACATTGACGATACCGTTGGCATCGATATCGAAGGTGACTTCGATCTGCGGGATTCCGCGAGGAGCCGCCGGGATACCGTCCAGACGGAACTTTCCGAGGGTCTTGTTGTCTCTGGCCAGCGGACGCTCGCCCTGAACGACGTGAATGTCGACCGCTGTCTGATTATCATCCGCCGTAGAGAAGATCTGAGACTTCTTGGTGGGGATGGTCGTATTTCTCTCGATCAGAGGAGTCGCGACACCGCCCATGGTCTCAATACCCAGGGTCAGAGGGGTAACATCCAGCAGCAGGATATCGCCGGAACCGGCTTCACCGGAAAGCTTGCCGCCCTGGATCGCAGCGCCGACCGCTACACACTCATCCGGGTTCAGCGTCTTGGAAGGTTCTTTTCCAGTCAGAGCCTTGACCGCTTCCTGAACAGCCGGCATACGGGTGGAGCCACCGACCAGCAGAACTTTACCAAGTTCGGAAGCCTGGATATTCGCGTCTCTCAGCGCATTGATGACCGGAGTCTTGGTTCTTTCCAGAAGATCATGGGTCATACGCTCAAATTCGGAACGGGTCAGACGTACGGACAGATGTTTGGGACCTTCTTCCGTCGCGGTGATATAAGGAATATTGATATCGGTCGTGGTCATGTTGGACAGCTCTTTCTTAGCGGTCTCAGCGGCATCTTTCAGACGCTGCATCGCCATCTTGTCCGCGGAAAGATCCACGCCTTCAGTTCTCTTGAATTCGCTTACCAGGTAATCGATGATCCTCTGATCGAAATCATCGCCGCCCAGATGGTTGTCGCCGCTGGTCGCAAGAACTTCGATAACGCCTTCACCGATGTCGATGATGGAAACATCGAACGTACCTCCGCCGAGGTCATAAACCATAATGGTCTGTTCCGCTTCATTGTCAAGGCCATAAGCCAGCGCGGCAGCCGTGGGTTCGTTGATGATACGTTTGACATCCAGACCCGCGATACGACCGGCATCCTTTGTTGCCTGACGCTGAGCGTCATTGAAATAGGCGGGAACCGTGATAACTGCTTCCGTTACGGGTTCGCCGAGATAGGCTTCCGCGTCACCCTTCAGCTTCTGAAGGATCATAGCGCTGATCTCCTGAGGAGAATACACCTTACCATCGATGCTGACACGATGATCGGTACCCATCTCACGTTTGATGGAACGTACGGTCTTGTCCGGATAGGAAACAGCCTGACGTTTGGCCAGATCACCGACCAGACGCTCACCGGTCTTGCTGAAAGACACGATTGAAGGCGTTGTGCGGCTTCCTTCCGGGTTTGTAATAACAACAGGCTGTCCGCCTTCCATCACGGCGACACAGGAGTTGGTAGTTCCAAGGTCGATTCCAACGATTTTGCTCATAGTAAAATCCTCCGTATATAATAATGATTGTTAATTGGCTACTTTAACGAGGGCGGCCCGTATCAGGCTTTCGCCCATCACGTATCCTTTTTGGAAAACCTGTACGACTTCACTCTCTCCATAGGCTTCATCATCGACATGCTGCATAGCCTCATGGAAATGGGGATCGAAGGTCTCACCCAAAGGATCGATCTGCTTGATGCCGGATTTTTCCAGCATGGCAAGCAGTTGATCATGCGTCATCTGAACACCCTTGACAAAGCTGTCTTCCGGGTCCTGTGCCGCACCGAGCGCTCTTTCGAGGTTGTCGATGACCGGCAGCAGGCTCTCGGCGACATGTTTGACGCCGTTATCAAATGACTGCGCTTTTTCTCTGGTCGTTCGTTTGCGATAATTGTCAAACTCCGCCATATTCCGAAGAAGACGATCCTGGAGATCCTTTACCTTGGCTTCAGCCTCTTCGGCTCTTTTCGCTTCCTTTAAAAGCGCTTCTTCCTGTGGATCCGGCTCCGCTTCGGGCTCTTCGGAGTCTGTTTCTTCCAGCTCCTCCACTACCGGTAATTCTTCCGGAACGGTTTCCTCCAGGATCTCATCCTGCAGATTAGGTTTCTCTTCCATTCGTGTCCTCCTGAGTAATCGCGTTATGTCCGCTGCCGGTGAAGAACAGATCCGGGAAATCCTGCATCAGTCCCTCGAGAGCGGATACAACTTTTTGATAATCCATTCGCATAGGGCCGACCACGCTGATCGTACCGATCGTGCGGTCGCCGTAGCGATAATTAGCTGTTACGATGCTGCAGTCATGCAGCTGTTCGATCTGGTTTTCCGTACCGATCCGGATCTTCAGTCCGGGACCGGATGTCTTCTCTTCCGTACTGATCAGATGAAGGATCTGATCCTTCTGCGAAAGGAATTCCATCAGGGACCTGGCCCTTGCGATATCGGAAAACTCCGGGAAACTTAAAATATTGGTCGTTCCGGAAGTAAAGACATCGCCGTCATCCGCGTGCTGCAATGTGTCACTGATCGCGTCCAGAAGGCTTTCCATGACTTCCGAATCCACATTCAGCTCTCTCTTGATCTTCTGGATCAGAGGCAGATCCATCTGCGCGACAGAAAGTCCCGAGAGTTCCTGATTCAGTACATCGGATATTCGGTAAAGCGATCTGGAATCCATCGGATGCTGCAGCGGAATGACATGATTTCGGACGATATTGCCGTCCGTTACCAGAACCAGGATCGCCGAGTGCTCATCGAGCGGCATCAGCTGCAGATGTTTCAGTTTGGACCGTTTCAGCTGCGGCATGGTAACAACGGTCGTATATTTGGTCAGCGTCGCCAGAAGATCTCCGATCTCACGAAGAAGGGAATCCAGCTGAACGGTCTTATCCTTCAGAAGATTCATCAGGATCCCGACCTGCTGATCATCCACGGTGTCACGCTTCATCAGCTGGTCGACATATAACCGGTAACCCTTGGAAGACGGGACACGGCCGGCCGATGTATGCGGCTGCTCGATCAGTCCCATTTCTTCCAGATCCGACATTTCATTGCGAATGGTAGCTGATGACAGATCCATCAGGAATCGTCGGGAAATCGTGCGCGATCCTACGGGTTCGGCCGTCTCCAGATAATTCAGAATGATGGCCTGCAGGATCTGAAGCTTGCGTTCGCTCATATCCATAGATATCACCTGCCATTTTTATTTGTTAGCACTCGAACGAGAGGAGTGCTAACATCTTGATATACTATATACCTAACCACCGCATTTGTCAATGGGTTTTCATGAAAAATATTCAGATAAAATCAACAAATACCTGATTCGAAAGATCCATGCCGAGAGAGGTCAGACAAAGCCTGCCGTCATGGATTTCGATCAGACTATTCTTTATATGTTTTGCGATCACACCGGGAAAAGCGTCATCGATCGTCATACCAAAAGTTTCTTCAAAATCAGTCAGACGGATCCCCGCGTTCTGTCTGAGTCCCAGGAAAAGCGTTTCGGACATCTGGTCTCGCTGAGATAAGATCTCCACTTCTTCTCTCATGACGGGATGATCCATATAGGAAGAAAGATCCGCCGTATCATGAAATCGTGTCTCATCGATCAGAGATGAAGCGCCAAGGCCCGCTCCGATATATTCTTTTCTCTGCCAGTAGCCGGTATTATGGACCGATTCATAACCCGGCATGGCGAAATTGGAGATCTCATACTGCAAAAATCCATGTTCGTGTAGAAACTGTACCGCAAAATGATACATCTGCCGTTCTTTTTCTTCCTCCGGAAGAGGCAACTGCCCTTTTTGGACAAGATCATAAAAAACGGTCCCCTCTTCAACGATCAGACTGTAAAGCGATAAATGCCGGATAGGAAAAGATGTCGCTGTACGCAGAGTTTCTTCGAGCTTATGGATATTCTGTCCCGGAAGTCCCATCATCAGATCGAAAGAGATGTTTCTGAAACCCTGCCGCCAAAGCAGATCGAAAGAGCTTTCTACTGTCTGCGCGTCATGGATCCGGCCAAGGATCCGGAGGATCTCATCATCAAAGGACTGAACGCCCATACTGATCCGGTTCACCCCGGCTTTTTTCCAGTCTTCCGCTTTCTCTTCCGTTACGGTCCCCGGATTGACTTCCATCGTGATCTCCGCTTCCGGCACAAGATCATAGTGTTCACGGATCAAATCCATCAGCCGAGAGATCCCACCCTTCGGCAGGATGGATGGCGTTCCGCCTCCAAAGAAGACAGAAGATACCTTTTTATGATCGGCTTCATATTTGCGGGTCTTCAGTTCTTCTTCCAGCGCCTTAAGATAGTCTTCCATCACATCCGTGCCCATACCGGGAAAGGACAGAAAATCACAGTACCGGCATTTTTGAATACAAAAAGGGATATGAACATAGATCATGATCTGTCTGTGTTTCATATCCCTTCTCTCCTTCTTACTTGCGTCCGATATCATGTCGGTAAAATACATCCGTGAAGGTGATGTCATCTATATGATCATAGGCTTTTTCTATAGCCGCATCGAGTGTCTTTGCTTTCGCGACGACGCCGAGAACTCTTCCGCCGTTCGTGACGATCGTTCCATCCGGTTCTTTTTTGGTTCCCGCGTGGAAAACCATCATATCTTCTTTACCTTCCAGCTTATCGAGGCCTTCGATCGGATAGCCTTTCTTATAGCTGACGGGATAACCGCCGGAGGCCAGTACGACACAAACCGCAGCCCCGTCATCCCATTCGATCGGAAGCTCTTCCAGGGTACCGTCGATGCAGGCTTCAAAGACATCGACCAGATCCGTTTTAAGTCGCGGAAGCACGACCTGCGTCTCGGGATCACCAAAACGCGCATTGTACTCGAGAACCTTCGGACCGTCCTTTGTCAGCATCAGGCCAAAATAAAGGATCCCTTTGAAAGTCCGTCCTTCGGCATTCATCGCGTCCACGGTTTTCTGGAAGATCTGCTCCTCAGCCTGTTTTTCATATTCTTTCGTATAATATTGACTGGGTGAGAATGTCCCCATACCGCCTGTATTCAGACCCTGATCATGATCAAAGGCACGTTTGTGATCCTGCGCGGATACCATAGGTTTCACGCATTTACCGTCACAGAAAGATAAAACGGATACTTCCTGTCCGGTCAGGAATTCTTCCACAACCATCTTGTTACCGGCAGCGCCGAACTTCTGATCGACCATGATCTCATCGACGCCTGAGAGTGCGTCTTCTTCTGATTCACAGATCAGAACGCCCTTACCTAAAGCCAGTCCGTCCGCTTTCAGAACGATGGGATATTTTCCATTTTTTCTCAGATAGTTTTTCGCTTCATCGGGATCCGTGAATTCTTCATAAGCGGCTGTGGGGATCCCGTATTTTTTCATAAGATTCTTGGAAAAGACCTTGCTTCCTTCGATCAAAGCGGCTTTCTGCTCCGGTCCGAATACACGCAGGTTCCGTTTCTGGAATTCGTCGACGATTCCCAGCATCAGCGGATCATCCATACCGATCACTGTCAGATCGAACTTTTCTTTCTCCGCGAAATCAGCCAGCGCCTCGATATCCGTCGCCTTGATCGGGACACATTCGGCGATCTGCTCGATCCCCGCGTTTCCTGGCGCGCAGTAGATCTTATCAGCTTTTGGACTTTGAGCCAGTTTCCATACGATCGCGTGTTCTCGTCCGCCGCCGCCGACTACTAAAATCTTCATATGTTATTCTCCTTGTATCTGACAGATTCTGCCTTCCACTTTCAGCCTGCCTTCCGAGAACAGTCTGACTGCCTCGGGCAGGAGTTTCCATTCTGCCTGCTGCATGACTCGAAGCTGCAGGCTTTCCGGGGTATCGTCCGGCAATATATCGACCGCTTTCTGGAGGATGATCGGACCGGTGTCCGTACCGCTGTCCACAAAGTGTACGGTCGCTCCTGTCACTTTAACACCGCGCCTAAGTGCTTCCTCATGGACTTTCAGACCATAGAATCCGTCTCCGCAGAAAGAAGGGATCAGGCTTGGGTGAATATTGATGATCCGATTGGGGAAAGCTTCGATCACACATTTGTCCAGGACCACCAGAAAACCAGCCAGAACGATCAGATCGACCTTATTCTCAAGAAGCAGGTCGCGAAGTGCCATGCCGTATGCTTCGTTTGAATCATACCGGACAGTCGGAAGATAGACAGCGGGAATACCGGCTGCCTTCGCCCGCTCCAGCGCATAGGCCTTTTTCCTGTTGCTGAGGACCATCACGATCTCAGCCTGGGGAAACTTTCCGGCCGCCTTCGAGTCCAGAAGTGCCTGCAGATTGGTACCGCCGCCCGAAACCAGAACCACTACCCGGATCACAGCCGGACCTCCGGACTTTTATCCTGACTTTGCTCGATCACACCGATCCTGTAGGCCGGCTGTCCGGCTTCCTGAAGCGCGGTAATGGCCTTATCCGCATCCTCAGCGGCTACAGCGACCATCATACCGATACCCATATTAAACGTGTTAAACATGCCATGTTCACTGATCTCACCTTCCTTTTGCAGGAGAGAGAAAATCGCGGGTACGGGCCATGTGCCTTTTTCGATCTTCGCTGCGGTGTATTCCGGCAGCATCCGCGGGATATTCTCATAAAAACCACCGCCGGTAATGTGGCAGATCGCTTTTACCTTCACCTGTTTTTTCAAAGCAATGATCGCGTTTACATAGATCTTTGTGGGCGTCAGCAGGACCTCTCCCAGTGGACGATCCAGCACACCGTAGGAGCTGCTGAGCCGATCCATCGCGTCCGGAAGATCGATTCCGAAAACCTTACGAACGAGCGAAAAACCGTTGCTGTGAAGACCGGTACTCGCAAGACCAATGATCACATCGCCAGGACATACTTCCTTCCCGTCGATCACGTCTTTACGGTCCACGATCCCTACGGAGAAGCCGGCGATATCATATTCATCCTCCGGCATCATCCCGGGATGTTCGGCCGTCTCTCCGCCGATCAGTGCGCTCTTTCCCTGACGGCATCCTTCCGCTACACCGCGGACGATCGATGCGATCTTTTCCGGATAGTTTTTACCGCAGGCGATATAGTCAAGGAAGAACAGCGGCTCGGCACCGCAGCAGATCACGTCGTTGACGCACATAGCCACGGCGTCGATCCCGATCGTATCGTGCTTATCCAGAAGGAAAGCAACTTTCAGCTTCGTTCCGACGCCATCAGTTCCGGAAACAAGGATCGGTTCTTCCATTTTGCTTTCGGCCTTGCCAAGAATTCCCGCAATAGAAAACAGTCCTCCAAAGCCCCCCAGATCGGTCACGACCTCGGGTCCAAAGGTGGACTGTACATCTTTTTTCATGAGTTTGACTGACATGTATCCGGCTTCGACATCGACGCCGGCACTTTTGTATTCTACTGCCATAATACCCTCACTTCATATCAGATTTTGAATCCATACGAAGTAATTGTAATATAAGATACTTGGCATTGTCAAGGTTTGGGGCATTGGACACGATGCCGATATATACAGGTCTTTGAGCGAGAGATTCGTCAATTATACTATCGGCTCCCCGAAGGCAGATCATGAGCGGAATATCCTTTTGTACATCCTTGATCCTGCCCGTATCGCCAGTCTCGGTGATATCCACACAAAGGATACCGCTTTCCCCGTCTTTGGAAAGAAGATCCGCTTTTTCTTTGATCGCTTCCAGTTCTTCTTCTGAGAAGATCTCCCGAAGATCCATCAGATATCCGCAGTTTCCATCAAACCGAAGAGATTCCTCATCCCCTATGATTACGTCCATCATCTTTGTCTGAATAAACGCGGCCATCCGGTAGATCATCGCTGTCTTCTCTTCCGCTTCCGCGGCCGTATAGCCGTTATAGAAAGAGTATACTTTAAACTCCTTGACACCATCTTCCGTCATGTCCGGAAACAGCTCTGTCAGGTGTTCATCCAAAAGATCGATCGTATCCGGATCCATATACTTGGCGTGAATAGCGGTACCCAGACAGGCATCTTTCTCTTTGGCAAAGGTAAGCTTTCCGATAATACTGACCAGGATCCCGATCACAAGGACGATCCCAAGGATCGACAACCCATAATAGTAAAGGATGTGCTTAATCTTTTCTTTACCGGAAAGCTCCCGGAAGTTTTCCCGGGCCGATTTGGTATCTTTATCCATTCCCTCACCTTCCTTCGAAAGAACGGCTGTAGTCACCAAATACACCGCGGATCACGCTCGTAAGATCCTTCATGGGGATCAGACGGGCATCTCCCAGGCTTTTTCTGGTTTCCGCCTTATACTCTCCCGCCGGAACATAGATAGAATGAAAGCCCAGTCTGGCAGCTTCCCGGATCATCAGATCGATGGAAGGTACTTTCTTCAGTTCACCGGTAAGACCGACATCTCCCAGAAAGATCGCTCCCTGCGGAACCGGTTTACGAAGTGAGGAAGAAGCCAGGCTGATCAGCACCGCCAAAGAAACGCCCGGCTGGGACAGTTTCAGGCCGCCGGTCGATTTGACCACGACATTCTTGTCGAACAGTGTGATCCCGCCCCGCTGTTCCAGAATAGAGATCAGCGTACCCAGACGGTCACGGGTCAGGCATTCCGAGATCCTCGACGGATAAGGGGTAAAGCTCTGGGAAATCAGGCTTTCCACCTCGATGATCATCGGACGGGTACCTTCCTTGATGACGGAAAGCGCACTCCCGTTGACGATCATATCCGGGCTTCGGTTGGTCATAAAGAAACGGGATGGATTATCGATCGGCACCAGGCCGTTTTCTTCCATCGTGAAGAAGCCCATTTCTCCTGTACTGCCGAAACGGTTCTTGCTGGCTGAGATCGTCCGGATCTCCTCCACCGGGTCCGCTTCCATGAACAGCACCGTATCGACCATGTGTTCCAGTGACCGTACGCCTGCCAGTTCATCTTCCTTTGTCATCTGTCCGGCCATCACGACCGCTCTCGGTTTATTCGGGTCCTTGGCGATACGAAGCACCGCGTTCGTGCATTCCACGATCTGTGTCGGAGAACCGGGTCTTGACGAGAACTCTTCCAGAAAGAACGTCTGGATACTGTCCAGGATCACCAGGGCCGGATCGATCTGATCGATCGCGGAAAGAACTTCATTCATCTGCGCGGTGGACAGGACCCAGAGATTTTCATGGATCCCGTTATTCAGGATCCTTTCTGCTCTCCGACGCATCTGGCTTTCGCTCTCCTCACCGGAGACATACAGAACGATCATACCCTGCTGCGCCACTTCTTCGGCGATCCTCAGAAGCAGCGTGGACTTTCCGGCGCCTGGTTTGGCCGCAATAATGGTAATAGAATCCTTGACGATCCCACCACCCAGTACACGGTCCAGTTCCGAGATCCTGGTCCTGATGCGTTCGTTGCCCACCAGAGAGACTTTCTTCAAAGGCCTCAGTCCGGGTCCGGCTGACTTTTTGGCAAGCGCGGTATTGGGACCGGTACTGACGCTTTTGGAAGGCGCTTCCTGCTCTTCCAGACAATTCCATTCATGGCAGGAGGGACACTGTCCCATCCATTTGGGCGATTCAAATCCGCATTTGGTACATACATAGATCTGTTTTGCTTTTGCCATTTATCTATCTCCGAATTTATTGCTCGGCTCTTTCCAGAAGCAGATGTTCATCTTCCGAAGCTTTCACCAGCACTACATCATTTTGACGGATACGGCCGGCCAGGATGGCGTCAGCCAGCGCGTCTTCCAGCATAGACTGAAGCACACGGCGTAAAGGTCTTGCTCCGTACGCGGGATCATATCCTTTCCGGCAGATCAGCGAAAGCGCGTCGTCTGTCAGCACAAGACGGATCCTGTGACTGTCTTCGACCCGTTTTTTGATTTCTCCAAACATAAGCTGAGCGATACTGGTGATCTCTTCCTTCGTCAAGGAATGGAAAACGATCGTCTCATCCAGACGGTTCAGAAACTCCGGACGGAAAACGCGTTTTACTTCGTCCATGACATGCTTTTTCATATCTTCATAAGCACGTTCTTCGGAGTGATCCGTCATAAATCCGAGCTGCTTCGGGGCACTGATACTGCGAGCGCCTGTGTTGGACGTCATGATGATGACTGTGTTCTTGAAATCGACTTTCCTTCCCTGCGCGTCTGTCAAACGTCCGTCGTCCAGGATCTGCAGCAGCAGATTAAAAATGTCCGGATGTGCTTTTTCGATCTCATCAAACAGCACCACCGCGTAGGGTTTCTTCCGGATCTTCTCGGAAAGCTGTCCGCCTTCCTCATAGCCGACATAACCGGGCGCCGAGCCGATCAGCTTGGAAACACTGTATTTCTCCATGTACTCGGACATATCCATCCGGATCATGGCATCTTCATTACCGAACAGTGCTTCTGAAAGCGCTTTGGCCAGTTCAGTCTTACCGACACCGGTAGGCCCGAGCAGCAGGAAGGATCCGATCGGACGTTTGGGATCTTTCAGACCCAGGCGGCCCCGGCGGATCGCCTTGGAAACCGCGCGGATCGCTTCGTCCTGGCCGATCACCCGCTCATGCAGCCGTTCTTCCAGCTTGGATAAGCGCTCTCCTTCCGATTCCTGAAGCCTGCTGACCGGAATCCCTGTCCAAAGAGCAACGACATCCGCTACATCGTTTTCACTGACGACTGGAAGATCTTTGTCATTCGCCTTTTCCTTATGCGCTCCTTCCTTACCTTCCAGTTTATTCAGCTTTTTCTGCGCTTCCGCCGCTGAAACAAGATCCCCTTTCAGGATCGCTTTTTCCTTTTCCTTCAGCAGTGTCTCCAGATCAGCCGGACGAACTTTATTGGTCTTGCCAGCGCCAGGGGCGCTAAGATGCACGCGGCTGCCGGCTTCATCCATCAGATCGATCGCCTTGTCCGGCAGAAAACGTTCTGTGATATAACGCCTGGAAAGACGCACGCAGGCAAGGATCGCTTCCTCGCTGTAGCGCACGCTGTGATGTTCCTCATAGCGATGCTGGATACCATGAAGAATGCTGATGGCTTCTTCCTCTGTTGTTTCTTCTACCAGGATCGGCTGGAAACGACGTGAAAGCGCGCCGTCCTTTTCGATCCGCTTGCTGTACTCGCTGATGGTCGTAGCGCCGATCAACTGGATCTCACCGCGGGACAGGGCCGGTTTGAGCATATTGGAGGCATCCATCGTACCTTCTGCCGCTCCGGCTCCGATCAGGGTATGCAGCTCATCCATGAACAAAATGATATTGCCGTCGGAGATGATCTCTTCCATACAGCGTTTCAAACGTTCCTCGAATTCACCACGGTATTTCGTACCGGCGATCATCGCTGCCATATCCAGAGACAAAAGCCGCTTTCCGGCAAGCATATCCGGCACATTGCCGGAAACGATCCGAAGCGCCAGTCCTTCCACGATCGCTGTCTTTCCCACGCCGGGTTCACCGACCAGAACAGGATTGTTCTTCGTCCGACGGCAAAGGATCTGGATCATTCTTTCGATCTCCTTTTCCCTGCCGATCTTCGGATCAGAGTGGCGGATCGCCTCTTCTGAAGTCAGATCCTTGGAAAACTTTGGCAGGAGCGGACCCGGATCGGGCATCTCCTCATCGATCGGAAAGCCGGGCGGTGTCATCCGCATTTCCGGCTTCTGGTCGCGGATACCCAGCTCATGACGCAGATGATTCAGAAAATCCTGAGAAGGAACGCCCATCATCGACATGATCCGGCAGGCGACGTTATCAGGAAAAGTCAGAAGCGCCAGCAGAATGTGCTGCGTCCCGATAATATCGACATCCATTTTCTGAGCCAATGCCTCCGCTTCTTTCAGGACATCCGAAGCGCCGGGTGCCCATTCAAGCGCTACGTTGGTCGACGTAAGAAGTTTTGCGTCCATTTTTTCTATCACGGACTCGATCTTCTCCACCGTCACGCCGGCTTCCTGAAGAACAGCGCTGGCATAGCTTTCCTTCTCCGCGCAAAGCGCGTACAGAAGGTGTTCGGTCCCGACATAGTCATGACCGACTTTTTTCGCGAAAGCCTCCGCCTTCTTCAGAACATTTTTTGCCAATCTTGTATATTCCATCTTTATTCCTCAGATCCGTTCAAAATCCTTTTCAAAAATTCTCCCGTATAGGAACCCGGTGTATCCGCGATCTCCTCCGGCGTACCGGTCGCGATGACGTTTCCGCCCCGGTCTCCGCCTTCCGGTCCCAGATCGATGATATAGTCGGCTGTCTTGATGACATCCAGGTTGTGTTCGATCACCAGGACGCTGTTGCCTCCTTCTACCAGCTCTTCCAGTACTTCGATCAGCTTATGGACGTCGGCGAAGTGAAGGCCGGTCGTCGGCTCATCCAGGATATAAAATGTCTTGCCCGTGGACTTGCGGGAAAGCTCTGTCGCGAGTTTGATCCGCTGCGCCTCACCTCCGGAAAGTTCCGTGGAAGGCTGTCCGAGCTTAATGTAGGATAATCCGACATCATGCAGGGTCTTGATCTTGGAATAGACCCTGGGCACATTCTCAAAGAACTCCAGGGCTTCCTCCACTGTCATATCCAGTACGTCGGCAATGGATTTGCCTTTATATTTGACATCCAGGGTTTCCCGGTTATATCGTTTGCCGTGGCAAACTTCGCAGGGAACATATACATCCGGAAGGAAATGCATCTCAATCTTGATGATGCCGTCACCGCTGCAGGCTTCACAGCGGCCGCCCTTGACGTTGAAGCTGAACCGGCCTTTGGTAAATCCGTGCATTTTCGCGTCCTGTGTGGAAGCGAAAAGGTCACGGATCATGTCGAATACACCGGTATAGGTCGCCGGGTTCGACCGGGGCGTTCTTCCGATCGGCGACTGATCGATCACGATCACCTTGTCCAGGTTCTCAAGCCCGTCGATATGATCATATCCGCCCGGTTTGATCCTTGCGCGGTTCAGATCCCTTGCCAGGATCTTGTAAAGGATCCCGTTGACAAACGTGCTCTTTCCGGATCCCGATACGCCGGTCACACAGGTAAATACGCCCAGCGGAATATGAAAGTCCGTTCCCTTCAGATTGTTCATCGTCGCTCCGTAAAGATCCAGCCATCGACCGTCCGGTCTGCGGCGTTTCTTCGGGACTTCGATCTTCTTTCGTCCGGAGAGATAATCTCCGGTGACCGATTCCTTGCAGGCGCAGATATCTTCCACGGTTCCCTGACAAATGAGCTGACCTCCGTGGATGCCGGCCCTTGGACCGATATCCACGATATGGTCCGCCGCCCGCATGGTTTCTTCGTCATGCTCTACGACAATTAGTGTATTGCCCAGATCCCGCAGGTTTTCCAGGGTCCTGAGAAGCTTCTGATTATCCCGCTGATGAAGTCCGATCGATGGCTCATCCAGAATATACAAAACCCCTACCAGTCCGGAACCGATCTGGGTCGCCAGCCGGATCCGCTGGGATTCTCCGCCGGAAAGTGTGCCGGCAGCGCGGGAAAGGGTCAGATAGTCCAGACCGACGTTATTCAGAAATGAAAGTCTGGCCCGGATCTCCTTCAGCAGCATACCGCCGATCATCAATTCCCGTTGCGTCAGGGAGATCTCATCGAAGAACTTCTTTGCTTCCTTCACGGACTTAACGGTCAGTTCATTGATATTGATGCCGCCGACTGTCACCGCCAGCGCGTCCGGTTTTAGCCTCGTTCCGTGACAGACGGGACATTCCCGGTGTGTCATGAACTGCTCATACTCGCCCCGCATGCTTTCCGGTGTTTCCTGATAACGCCGGCGAAGTGTCGGGATCAGTCCTTCGTAGGTCATCTCATAATCTCTCGGACCGAACCTGCCTTCATAGGCAATATGAAAAGAACGGGCGTCACCGCCGTAAAGGAGAAGTTGTCTGTCTTCTTCCTTCAGGTCTTTCCACGGCGTCTCCAGAGAAAAGCCATGTCGCTTGGAAAGCATCCGCATGATCTTCCCACCGTAGCTGTCCGGATTGGCCACAGAACCATATCCGGGAGCGGTGATGGCGCCTTCCATAATAGAAAGCGACGGATTGGGGATCAGAAGATCCTGATCGAATTCAGCCTTGACGCCGAGACCCAGACATTCCGGGCAGGCGCCGAAAGGATTATTGAAGGAAAACGATCTTGGCTGAGGTTCGCTGATGCTGATCCCGCAGATCGGGCAGGCAAAGTTTTCACTGAAGATCCTGCGTTCTCCGTTTCCCAGATCCGCGATCAGCAGCCCTTCGGTCTGCTTCAGAACGGTTTCGATGGAATCCGAAAGACGTTTGGCGATCCCTTCTTTAATGATCAGTCTATCGACAACGATCTCTACCGTATGTTTGATATTCTTTTCCAGTTCGATCGGCTCATCCAGCATACGAAGCTCACCATCGATATAGGCACGGACGAAGCCGGAACGTTTCGCTTTGTCGATCAGCTTGGCGTGGGTGCCCTTTCTGCCGGCCACGACCTGAGCCAGCAGCTGGATCCTTGTTCCTTCCGGCAAGGACATTAGAGAGTCCACCATCTGGTCCACGCTCTGCCGTTCGATGACCCGGCCGCAGTTCGGACAGTGCGGGATCCCGATCCGCGCGTACAGAAGACGCAGATAATCGTAGATCTCCGTGACGGTACCGACGGTGGAACGCGGGTTCTTGGAGGTCGTCTTCTGATCGATCGCGATAGACGGAGAAAGTCCGTCGATGCTCTCGACGTCAGGCTTCTCCATCTGTCCAAGGAACATACGGGCATAGCTGGATAAAGACTCCATATACCGTCTTTGTCCCTCGGCAAAGATCGTATCAAAGGCCAGAGAAGACTTGCCGGATCCGGAAAGACCGGTGAACACCACCAGCTTGTCTCTCGGGATCGTCACGTCCAGGTGTTTCAGGTTATGCTCATTGGCACCCTTGATTCGGATGACATTTTCGGGCATTTCAGTTCCTTTCTTTCACTTCCTGCAGTACTTTGCGAAGATCCATGATCTCATCACGCAGCATAGCTGCTTCTTCGAATGAAAGATCGGCAGCCGCCTTGTACATGGCTTTTTTCAGCTCTTCGATCTTCTTCTCCAGAGACCCTATGCTCATGGATTCCGGATCGATCTCATCCACCGCGGATGGCTGATCAAGCTTCAGCGTTGTATGGATCACGTCATAAACTTTCTTGGTGATACTGCGCGGAACGATTCCATGTGCTTCATTGTAATCAGACTGGATCTTGCGGCGTCTGTTCGTTTCGTTCAGCGCGTTTTCCATAGAATCTGTCATGTAATCCGCGTACAGGATCACGTGACCGTCTACATTACGGGCCGCTCGGCCGATCGTCTGGATCAGCGCGGTCTCACTGCGCAGGAACCCTTCTTTATCGGCGTCCAGGATCGCGATCAGCGAAACTTCCGGTATGTCCAGGCCTTCTCTCAACAGATTGATACCGACCAGTACATCATAGACGCCGGTACGAAGATCCCGAACGATCTCCAGCCGCTGAAGCGTATCGATATCCGAATGAAGATAATTGACTTTGATCCCTGCTTCTTTCAGATAATCAGTCAGATCCTCCGCCATTCGTTTGGTCAGTGTCGTAACCAGTGTTTTCTGGCCGCGTTCACAGACCTTTCGGATCTCTCCGATCAGATCATCGATCTGACCTGTGATCGGATGAATATCCACCTTCGGATCGATCAGTCCGGTCGGACGGATCACCTGCTCAGCGCGAAGGCTTTCATGCTCTTTTTCATACGGTCCGGGCGTAGCCGAAACAAACAGTACCTGGCCGACTTTCTGTTCAAATTCCTGGAAATTCAGCGGTCGGTTATCCTTGGCGGAAGGAAGGCGAAAACCATATTCCACCAGGGTATTCTTGCGGTTCTGGTCTCCGTTGTACATCGCCCTGAGCTGAGGGATCGTCATATGAGACTCATCGATCATCACCAGAAAGTCGCGCGGGAAATAATCGATCAGCGTATAGGGCGTCGTACCGGCCGCTCTTCCCGACAGATGTCTTGAGTAGTTCTCGATCCCGCTGCAGAAACCGGTCTCCCGCATCATCTCGATGTCATAGTTCGTCCGCTGGGACAGCCGCTGCGCTTCCAGAAGCTTTCCGTCGGCTGTCAGTTCCTTCAGTCTTTCTTCCAGTTCCTCTTCGATCGTTCGGATCGCCCTTTCCATCTTTTCTGCCGGTGTCACATAATGAGAAGCGGGAAACAGCATGATATGATTCCGGCTTCCCAGTACTTCACCCGTCAGAACGTCCAGTTCCACGATCCGGTCGATCTCATCTCCGAAGAATTCGACCCGGTACGCGGTTTTGTCATAAGCGATCGGCATGATTTCCACCACGTCCCCATGGACCCGGAACGTACCGCGTTCAAACGTCATATCATTTCGGGTATACTGCAGTTCGACCAGGCGCTTCAGTACACTGTCTCTCTCCCGGATCATGCCGGGACGAAGGGACAGCGCCATGCTGCTGTAATCTTCCGGGTCGCCCAGACCATAAATACAGGATACACTCGATACAATGACGACATCCCGCCTTTCAAACAGCGCGGCTGTCGCCGAGTGACGCATCTGATCGATCTCATCATTGATCGAGCTGTCTTTTTCTATGTAGGTATCCGTCTGCGGTACATACGCTTCCGGCTGATAATAATCATAATAGGATACAAAATATTCGACCGCGTTATCCGGGAAGAACTCTTTGAACTCATTGTAAAGCTGCGCCGCCAGCGTCTTGTTGTGCGCGAGGACCAGGGTCGGCCTCTGCAGCTTCTCTATAATATTGGCCATGGTAAAGGTCTTGCCGGATCCTGTGACGCCCATCAGCGTCTGAAAACGATTCCCGTTCAAAAACCCCTCACACAGCTTCTCTATAGCTTCCGGCTGGTCGCCGGTAGCCTGATAGGGAGCAACGACCCTGAACGGTTTGGTATCACGGTAAAATCCATCTTTCATATACGGATTGACCGCATCATTTGGCATCTTCGTTCCTCCTTATCAATTCGATAAAACGAGCAGAAGCTTTGATTTCTTTCAGGGCTTCTGCTCGCTTTTCCTGGCTTTCCGAAATAACGTTAAGCGTCTGTCCTTAAATCAGACTGTCCTGTCCTTCCCTGAAACCTTCCTCCGGAAGCGGATCAAAACCATGTTTCACGCGAACTTTGGATTCGATCTCCGCCAGCAGATCCGGATGCTCGGAAAGGAAATTCTTGGTATTCTCACGGCCCTGTCCGAGACGTTCATCGTTATAGTTGTACCAGGATCCGCTCTTGATCACGATGTCTTCCGCCGCGGCAAGATCCAGTACATCGCCGACATGAGAAATACCTGTTCCGTACATGATATCGAACTCTGCCTCTTTGAAAGGAGGCGCCACTTTGTTCTTGACAACTTTGACTCTGGTCCGGTTGCCAATGAAATTACCGTTCTGTTTCAGCGTTTCTGTCCTGCGGACATCCAGCCTGACGGAAGCATAGAATTTCAGCGCGCGGCCGCCGGTCGTCGTTTCGGGATTACCGAACATCACACCGATCTTCTCACGAAGCTGATTGATAAAGACGACGATACATTTGGATTTGCTGATCGCGCCTGCCAGCTTACGAAGGGCCTGAGACATCAGTCTGGCCTGCAGCCCCACATGAGAGTCTCCCATCTCGCCTTCGATCTCCGCTTTGGGCACCAGCGCCGCGACAGAGTCAATGACGACAATGTCCATCGCGCCGGAACGGACCATCGTTTCCGCGATCTCCATAGCCTGTTCACCGTTATCCGGCTGGGAAATGTAAAGATTGTCGATATCTACACCGAGATTTTTCGCGTACTGCGGATCCATCGCGTGTTCCGCGTCTACATAACCGGCAATACCGCCGCGCTTCTGCGCTTCCGCGACCATATGAAGCGCCAGTGTGGTTTTACCGGAAGATTCGGGTCCGTAGATCTCAATGATCCTTCCTTTGGGAACACCGCCGACGCCCAGCGCGATATCCAGCGAGAGAGAACCGGTAGGAATGGATTCCACATTCATCTCTACAGAATCACCCATTTTCATCACGGCGCCGCGGCCAAAGTCTTTTTCGATCTTGGAAAGGGCCGCTTCCAATGCTTTCTGTCTTTCGTCCTGCATGTTCATGTTACTCCTTATGAATTCTGTGATTGTTCGTCCTTAACCTGTAAAAGGATCCGCCGTAAAAAGTTGAGCGCGTATACAGCGGCCAGTTCACGGTTTGAATTTCTCCTTCTGGAGAAATAATATGTATCGCTTTCTACCCGATCGCCGACCTTAACAGCCACACAAACCATTCCGGAAGGTTTGGATGAATCTGTCTTTTCAGCGATACCGGTCTCGGCGACAGCTGCGCCGGTCTGAAACGCTTCAGCGGCTCCTGTTGCCATTTCGATCGCAGTCTCTTCACTGACTGCACCATGTTTTTCGAGTGTTTCTTCTTTGACTCCGAGAAGCCAGACCTTCGACCGATTGCTGTAGGCAGTGATGCTGCCCATAAAGCGATCGGAAGTACCGCTCTGCCTGACAAAACGATCCGCGATCAGTCCTCCGCAGGTTGATTCCGCCGCTGATACAGTCAGATCCATCTGTCTGAGCAGTTTCAGTACAGCGTCGGTCAGCGTTTCCTCATCCGCGCCAAAAACAAGATCCCCGAACATCTCCCGGATATGATCTTCCACCGGACGAATCATTTCCCGGCACTCTTCTTCACTTTTCGCCTTGGCCGTGATCCGAAGATCCACGATCCCTTCTTTCGCGTACGGGGCGAGAGTCGGGTTGCTCATGGCGATCATCTCATCGTGCAGTTTGTCTTCGACTGCCGATTCTCCCATCCCGCAGATATGCAGCGTCCGGGAGATCATGATGTCCTCACTGAGTGACCGAAGATACGGGATGACCTGTCCGTCGAACATGGGAACGATCTCCGAAGGCGGTCCCGGAAGCATGATCAGGATCTTATCATCTTTGGAAAGGATAAAACCCGGTGCTGTCCCGTTGTCATTATACAGAGGAATGCAGCCCTCCGGCAGCATCGCCTGTTTCCAGTTATTGTCGGTGATCGCGCGTCCGCGCCTTACCATATAACCGGCTATATGATTCTTTGCGATCTCGTCCATCCGAAGCGGCACACCGAAATACTCTGCTCCCATCTCTTTGGAAAGGTCATCCTCGGTCGGTCCGAGACCTCCGGATGTGATGATCAGGTTGGCATGCCGGTACGCTTCCTCAAACGCCTGTTTGACCCTGGCCGGGTTATCACCCACGACCTGCTGGTGAAAGGTATCGATCCCCAGAAGAGCCAGGCCTCTGGCGATATAGGACGCGTTCGTATTGACGATATCCCCGAGAAGGATCTCGGTGCCGATCGCAATGATCTCAGCTTTCAGTTTCATTCTCTTTCAGAACCTCAAGGTTGTTTCGGATGTAGTTGACAACAGAAAGAATTGTCAAAAGCACCGAAGCAATGATCAGGATCCATCTTAGGACTGCAAGAATCCCGAAGAAATCCCACGGGATCAGCAGGGAAACGATCATGATCATCTGGACCGTGGTCTTGATCTTGCCCCAGATATCCGCGGCGATGACCACACCCTTGGAAGCGGCGACCAGTCTGAATCCACTGATCACGAACTCTCTTCCGATCAGAATGACGGTCGCCCAGGCCGGCAGAAGGCCTGTCTGGGTAAAACAGATGACGGCTGTTCCTACCAGCAGTTTATCCGCCAGAGGATCCATAAACTTACCAAAATCCGTCACCTGGTTTGTTGACCGCGCGATCTTTCCGTCGTAAAGATCTGTCAAAGACGCTGCCACGAACACGACCAGTGCCAGAAGATCCTTCCACGGATTGGGGATCCAGCTGGCCAGATAGATCACGCAGTAAACCGGTACCAACAGGACGCGGATCATCGTCAGCTTATTGGGCAGATTCCATTTCATAGCTCGTCCTCCTCTGTAAAAACAGCTTCTCCGATCAGATCGTACTCATACGATCCGGTCACCATGACACGGATCATATCTCCGGAATGCAGTTCCCTGTCGGTCGTTACGAAGAGAAAACCATCGATCTCGGGAGCATCCCGATAGGTCCTGGCACTGTAGATAAAACTTCCGTCTTCTGTCTCTTCCCCGGGGATCCTGCCTTCGATCAGCGCTTCCATTTCTTTTCCGACAAACAGAGCGGATTTCTCCTCACTGATCTGCCGCTGCAGCTCCATCAGCTGATCTTTCCTTTTTTCCTTGATCTCTTCCGGAATCTGATCTTTCATCCTGGCTGCCGGTGTACCTTCTTCACAGGAATAAGTAAAGACGCCTAAACGATCGAACCCGGCCTTCTCTACAAAAGAAAGCATCTCCTCAAACTCCTGCTCCGTTTCTCCCGGAAAACCGGTGATCAGCGTCGTCCGAACGGTGATATCCGGCATATTCCTGCGAAGTTTTTCGAGCAGTTCTTCCAGCATGCTCCTGGTATGTTTACGGTTCATTCGTTTCAGTACCGTATCAGCGCAGTGCTGGATCGGGATATCGATATACGGAAGGATCTTCTTTTCGCTTGCCATGACATCGATCAGCTCATCCGTCACGTCTTCCGGATAACAGTACAGAAGCCGGATCCATTCGATCCCGTTTATCTTTACCAGATCCTTTAAAAGATCCGGCAAACGGTAGCCGTTCGAAAAATCCATTCCGTATTTGGTAATATCCTGAGCCACCAGCATCACTTCTTTGACGCCGGCATCCGCCAGGTCCTGTGCCTCTTTCAGGATCGCTTCCTTCGGACGGCTTCGGTACGGACCGCGAAGATAAGGGATGATACAGTAGGTGCAGCGATTGTCGCATCCCACACCGATCTTCAGGTATTCATAATATCCCGGTGTGATCAGCGTTCTCTTCTGATATCCGAGCGGACGCTGTTCCAGCGCGTCCAGGATCTTGACTTCTTTCTCTTTTTTCTCCAGGACTCTGTCCAGGGCTTCCACGATTTTCTCGTAACTGCCTGTTCCTACGACCGCGTCCACTTCAGGCATCTCGATGAACATTTCATCCGCGTATCGCTGTGCCAGGCATCCGGTCACGATCAAAGCTTTCAGCGCTCCTGTTTCTTTATACTGCCCCATCTCAATGATGGTCTGGATCGCTTCTTCCTGCGCGTCCTGGATAAAGGCGCAGGTATTGATCACGGCCGCTTCCGCTTCTTCATCGTTTTTTGTGATCTCATAGCCGTGCTCCGCGAGCAGCGAAAGCATGATCTCGGAGTCGATGGTATTCTTGTCACAGCCAAGAGACGCAAATGCTACTTTTCTTTTCATTGAATGTGATTCTGTACGCGATATGCCGCGAGTGTATTCTTCATCAGCATGGCGATCGTCATAGGTCCGACCCCGCCAGGTACCGGCGTGATCGCTCCAGCGATTCCCATGCAGCTTTCGGTATCCACATCACCGACCAGTCCGGCTTCTGTCCGGTTGATACCGACATCGATGACCGCAGCGCCTTCTTTAATTTCTTCTCCTGAGAGGAAATGTGCCTTGCCGATCGCTACGACCAGGATATCAGCGCTTTGGCAGATCTCTTTCAGGTTCTTCGTATGGGAATGGCACACGGTCACGGTACCATTCTCACGAAGCAGCAGGATTGCCGCGGGTTTGCCTACCAGATTGGAACGGCCTACCACAACACACTGTTTCCCGTCGATCGGAATATCGGACCTTTTCAAAAGTTCGATCACGCCGCCGGGGGTACAGGGAACATAGCCTTTCCCGTCGCCGACAGTCAGAGAGCCGACGTTCTGGATATGGAATCCGTCCACGTCTTTTTTCGGATCAATCGTCTCGATCACACGATCCACCGAGATGTGTTTGGGAAGAGGAAGCTGTACAAGGATCCCGTTGACAGAAGGATCCTCATTGAGACGCTGTATCTCGGAAAGCAACGCCTCTTCACTGACTGACGCGTCCATCAGGATCTGTTCAGACTCCACCCCTACTTTTTCACAGGCTTTGATCTTATTGCGAACATATGTCTCGGAAGCCGGATCGTTTCCGACCAGTATCACACTCAGCTTGGGCTGAGGATATCCTTCCGCCATCAGACGCTTCGTTTCCTTCTTGAGTTCGATCCGAATCTCCTTCGCGATCTGTTTTCCATCAATGATCTTGGTTTCCATTTTTCCCCCTCAACACAAATCAGAAAAGTCCTGTTATATTGCCGTCCTGATCGATATCGATCCATTCGGCGGCCGGCACTTTCGGAAGTCCCGGCATCGTCATGATATCACCGGCGATCGCTACGATAAAACCCGCTCCTGCCGATACATCGACCTGACGTATGGTGATCTGGAATCCTTTCGGTCTTCCAAGCTTTTTGGGGTTGTCCGAAAGCGAATACTGCGTTTTGGCCATACACACAGGGAACTTTCCGTATCCAAGCTCGGTGTATTTTTTAAGCGCTGTCTTCGTTCCCGCGCCAAAGATCACACCGTCCGCTCCGTATACTTTTTCAGCAATGGTCCTGATCTTATCTTCCAGGCTCATCTCATCCGGATAAAGCACATGATAATCGGACGGAGTCGTTTCCAGTGTCCTGATCAGCGCGTTCGCGAGGTCGATCCCTCCCTCGCCGCCTTTCTCCCAGACATGGGAAAGCGCGAACTCACATCCCATCTGCCGGCATTTATCCTCGACAAATGTGATTTCTTCCGGTGAATCAGTCAGGAATGCATTCAACGTAACGACTACCGGAACGCCGAATAGCTGCAGGTTTTGTATCTGGGCTTCCAGATTGACGATACCTTTTTTCACTGCCGCCAGATCAGGCTTCGCGGTATCTTCTTTCTTCACACCGCCATTGTATTTCAGTGCGCGGATCGTCGCTACCAGTACCGACGCATCCGGCTTCAGTCCTCCGAGCCGGCATTTGATATCGAAGAACTTTTCCGCTCCCAGATCCGCTCCGAAACCGGTTTCCGTGATCACATAATCCGCCAGCTTGAGCGCGTAGCGTGTCGCTCTCAGGCTGTTGCATCCATGCGCGATATTGGCGAATGGCCCGCCATGAATGATCGCCGGTGTGTTTTCCAGTGTCTGGACCAGATTCGGATTAAACGCGTCTCTCAGCAAAGCGGTCATCGCGCCTTGCGCTTTCAGATCGCCGGCAAATACCGGTTTCCCCTGATAGGTATAACCGATCAGGATCCGGCTGATCCTTTCTTTCAGATCCATCAAATCTTTCGAAAGGCAAAGGATCGCCATGACTTCCGAAGCAACGGTGATCATATATCCGCTCTCTCTCGGAACACCCTGGCTTTTCCCTCCCAGTCCTACGATGACCTGACGAAGTGACCGGTCATTCAGGTCAACAACGCGTTTCCAGGTGATCGTTCTGGGATCGATCCCCAATTCATTTCCCTGCTGCAGATGATTATCGATCATCGCCGCCAGCAGGTTATGAGCTGTGGAGATCGCGTGAAGATCTCCCGTGAAATGAAGATTGATATCTTCCATAGGAACGACCTGCGCGTACCCGCCGCCGGCGGCACCGCCTTTGACGCCCATACAGGGCCCCAGCGACGGCTCGCGAAGCGTGATGATCGCTTTCTTGCCAAGTCGTCCCATCGCTTCTCCCAGTCCCACACAGGTCGTCGTCTTTCCTTCTCCCGCTGGAGTCGGATTGATCGCGGTGACCAGGATCAGTTTGCCGTCTTCTTTGTTTTTGATCTTTTCCCAAAGACCGGCATTCAGTTTTGCTTTATAACGTCCGTAACAGTCAAGATCCTCTTCTTCGATCCCCAAATCTCTCGCGATTTCGGTGACAGGGAGCATTTTCGCTTCCCTGGCGATCTCGATGTCCGATTTGAACGCCATTTTAAGTTACCTCATTTTCCCATTCTTCTTTAGTCATCAGCACCTGACGAGGCTTACTTCCTTCGTCCGGACCTACGACACCGCGCCTCTCCAGTGCGTCCATCAGCCTGGCGGCTCGGTTAAATCCGATGCGAAATGCGCGCTGCATCATGCTGATGCTCGCTTTTTGTTTTTCAACGACGAGACGTACCGCTTCTTCAAGATATTCATCGATCTCGTCTTCGATGCCTCCCGTTTCCTGACCGGCGGATCCGGACTTTAACATATCGGAAAGATCTGTATCATACACACCGGTCCCGTTTTTCTTTACAAACTCAACGACATTTTCTACTTCCTGATCGGAAACGAACGTGCCCTGAATACGAACCGGCCTGCTGGCGCCGATCGGGGCATACAGCATATCGCCCTTGCCCAGCAGTTTTTCCGCGCCGACTCCGTCCAGGATCGTCTTGGAATCAACGCCGGAGGAAACCGCGAACGCGATCCGGGAAGGAATATTGGCTTTGATCAGGCCGGTGATCACATCGACCGAAGGCCGCTGTGTAGCGATCACCAGATGCATACCGGCAGCACGAGCCATCTGAGCCAGTCGGCAGATCGAAGTTTCCACTTCCTTGGAAGCGACCATCATAAGATCAGCCAGCTCATCGATGATGATCACGATTTGCGGCATCTTTCGTTCATTCTCCGCGTCCTCGCCCAGGGAACCTCTTTCGATCGCGTCGTTGAATCCCCGGATATCGCGAACATTGAATTCCGCGAACTTTTTATATCGTCTGGTCATCTCCTGGACTGCCCAGTTCAGCGTCGCGGAAGCCTGTTTGGGATCGTTCACGACGGGAAGAAGCAGATGCGGGATCCCGTTATAGACCTGCAATTCCACGACCTTCGGATCGATCAGGATCATCTTCACGTCATCCGGATGGGCCTTATAGATCAGGGACATGATCAGAGAGTTGATACAGACACTCTTGCCGGATCCTGTCGCGCCGGCGATCAGCATATGCGGCATCTTGGCGATATCCGCCACTCTTACATCTCCATCGATATCCTTACCCAGGGAGAATGTCAGTTTAGAAGACGATTTGCGAAAGACGTCGGAGTCGATGACTTCCCGGAGGGTCACCATCGTGGTATCTTTATTGGGCACCTCGATACCTACCGCGCTCTTGCCGGGGATCGGCGCTTCAATATGGATACTGGTCGCGGCAAGTGCCATCGCGATATCGCCGTCCAGGCCGGTGATCTTTTTCACACTGGTTCCGAGTTTCGGCTGTAATTCATAACGTGTCACAGCAGGACCTCGGTTTACCTGAATGACCTTGGCTTCCACACCATAAATCGCCAGGACTTCTTCCAGGTTCCGCGCGGATTCGATCAGTTCTTCCCGGCTGACTTCCTGTGATTCCACGCCAGGCCCCAGTTTCAGAAGGTCAATGGGCGGGAAATGATACACACCGGTAGGTCCTACAGGTTTTTCCGCCGACGCTTTCGTATCGGTAAGTCCCGCTTTCTTCGCGGTTTCCTGTCTGTCCGTATATCCGTCCGGGAATTCTTCCTGCGAGAAAACTTTCTCTGTCGAAACACCATCCGGATCAAACGGACGTTCCGGCACAGGTTCAATCACCTCAGCCGGCTTTGTCTCCACAACGACCGGTTCCTCCTTTTGGATCGGGGCCTTGGGAGGCTTGTTTTCTTTAGGCGGCTGTTCGTTCATGAAGCCTTTGGGACCGGACATCAGATCTTTATTGTCCTGATCCGCCTGGAACAACGCGTTGTCATACGGATCCTGATACGCAGCCCGTTTTTGTTTTTCCGCCAGTGCCTGTTCTCTTTGTTTTCTTTCCAGATACTGATCATGGGAGATCAGCGGGATATCTACCGGTCCGTCATGATACAGTACCGGTTTTTTCGTCGTCTGGGCTTCCTTTTTCTGAACCGTTTTTTCTTCCTTCAACGCTGTAAAGAAACGAAAACCGTGAGAGGCCTCTTTTTTCTCTGCAGGCTTGTCAGGCAGTTGAAACACCGGTGTGGCTGAGGAAGTTTTTCCAGCCGGCAGCGGTTTGGTATCTTCCAGCGTCAGCTGACGCATTTGCTGCTCCTGTGCCAGCCGTTTTTCCTTCTCCGCGAGGAGTTCTTCCCTGCGAAGTTCCCGTTCTTTCGCTCTCTGTCTTTGTTCCGCCGCCAGTTTGCTCGTCGTTTCCTTCGTCTTGCGGCCCGCGACCATCATTCCGTCCACCAGCGAACGTTCTGTCATGACGATCAGGATGATCAGAATAAGGAAGATCATGACAATGATGGTACCGGTCTTGCCGATCGCCTTGGCCAGGCTCCCGCCGATCAGGCCTCCTACAAGGCCGCCGGTCCGGATCGTGGCGCCTGTATACATCAGTTTTATGGTATTCAGGCCGCTCCCGTTCGTCACGTGAAGAAGGGATGAAAGAAGGACCAGTGCCCCAAAACCGGCAAAAACCTTCAGAAATACCGATCGGTTCAAGCGGCCGAACAAGTTGAGAAGCGATGCGAACAACGCCAGGACCGCGAGAGGATAAGCACTGAAACCAAACAGTCCGACAAAGAAACGGTTGATGCCAAGTCCGATCAGACCCAGAGAATCCTTTAAAAAGATCCCAAGGGTCAAAAGAAGGATGGCCAGCACGATCAGCCAGTCAATGATCTCCAGTTTCAGTTTGGCGTTTACCGGACTTTGTTTTGAAGAAGTCCGGCTCCGGGAAGTGCTGCGTGACCGGGTCGTTTTCTTTCTTTGCCCCGATGAACGCGCAGTTGTTTTTTTCTTGGTTGAACTCACCTCTGCCCCCTACACTCTTTTCTTAATGCATGAAAATCCCGGCGATAATGGCAGCGACGCCGACTACCGCACAGTAATAACCAAAATAATGAAGCTTATCTTTTTTCAGAAGCTTACCGATCCAGTGGACCGTGACCATTCCCAGCGCGAAGGCCACCACCATACCGGCCGCGTAATATCCCATGTTGGAAAGATCGGAAGACGAGATCTTCAGCACTTTCAATAAGGCGGAACCAAGGATCGCGGGGATCCCTACCAAGAAGGAATAGCGGAAGGCAAAATCCTTCTCCAGTCCGCAGAACATGCCTGCTGTGACGGTCGTCCCGGAGCGGGATATGCCGGGAAGTGTCGCGATACCCTGCGCGATGCCAATAAAGATCGAATCTTTATACTTCATCTTGGAAAGATCCTTTTTCCCGACCGGGATCTTTTTCAGGCTGAAAAGGATCAGGCTGGTAACTATCAGCGCACAACCTACCGCGATCACGGATCCGAAGAAAAGATCTTCCAGATATTTCTCGACCAGTAAACCGATAATGGCTGTAGGAATACTTGAGATAATGATAAAAAGAACCATCCGCCGCTCCGGATAATCTTCCCAGGCTTTCTTCTTGAAAATCAGAAATACCACATCCCTGATCAGTTTGAGCCCTTCGATCACGAGCATTTTGATATCTTTCCAGAAATATACGAAGACAGCGCCTAAGGTCCCGACATGCAGCAGGGCTTCAAATAAGGCGGATGTATCGATATTCATTCCGAAAAAGATTTTTCCCATGACCAGATGTCCGGAACTGGAAACCGGCAGAAACTCTGTCAGTCCCTGAATGATTCCCATCAGAATCGCTTGCCAAAAATCCATGTGTCAACTCCTGATATAATAAATAGAATCCCGAATTATGATTATACCACAAATCACTCTTTTTGTAAATGAAAAGAGGCTGTCTTTTCGAAAAACAGCCTCTTTAAAACTTACGGAAATTTATGGGGATCAGTGACGGTCTTTCCGATCACCGCGGCGGTCGGAACCACGGTCATTACCCCGCTCGGAACGGCCTTCAGGGGGCGGCAGCAAGGCTTTTCTGGAAACCTTGACTTTGCCCTGGTCATCGATACCGATGACTTTGACCATGATCTCATCACCAATGTGAAGAACGTCTTCTACTTCCTTCACATATTCATAGCTGATCTCGGACAGATGCAGCAGCGCGTCCTTGCCGGGAAGCAGTTCCACGAAGGCCCCGAACTTCGCCAGACGAACGACGGTCGCGTTGTAGACTTCGTCGATCTCGATCTCTTTTGCGATGGTCTCGATGGTGCGGATCGCCTTCAGGCACATCGCCTCATCGGTACCAAGAACATAGACACTGCCGTCTTCCTCGATATCGATCTGAACACCTGTCTCGGCAATGATCTTGTTGATGGTCTTGCCTTTCGGGCCGACCACTTCACCGATCTTGGAAACGCTGATCTTGGTGTTGTAGATCTTGGGCGCGTACTCACTGAGATGTTCTCTCGGAGCGCTGATAACAGGCGCCATGACCTCATCCAGGATATAGGTGCGGGCTTCTTTCGTACGAGCGATCGCTCCGCGGATAATAGCGGGAGTCAGACCTTTTACCTTGATATCCATCTGGATCGCGGTGATACCCTTATGGGTACCGGCAACCTTAAAGTCCATGTCGCCGAAGAAATCTTCCAGACCCTGGATATCTGTCAACAGGACGAAATCATCTTCCGTCTCACCCGTAACAAGACCGCAGGAGATACCGGCAACAGCGCTCTTGATCGGAACGCCGGCAGCCATCAGGGCCAGGGAACTGGCGCAGATGGAACCCTGAGAGGTCGAACCGTTGGAAGAAAGGACTTCCGAGACGGAACGGATCGCGTAGGGGAAATCTTCCTCGGAAGGAAGGACCGGGACCAGCGCACGCTCTGCCAGCGCGCCATGACCGATCTCACGGCGTCCGGGACTGCGGCTGGGTTTGGTCTCGCCAACTGAATAGGAAGGCATGTTGTACTGATGGATGTAGCGTTTGGAATCGACATTCTCGTCCAGGCTGTCCAGGATCTGACGATCGGACAGCGCGCCTAAAGTGACGATATTCAGGACCTGCGTCTGTCCTCTCTTGAACAGACCGGAACCATGCACTCTGGGCACCAGATCCACTTCCGCGGACAGCGGACGGATCTCGTCCATCGCGCGTCCGTCAGGACGTTTGCCGTCGACCTTGATCATCTTGCGGACGGTCTTTTTCTGATACTGATAAACGCCTTCTCCGACATAGGGAAGCATTCTCTCTTTGTCTTCCTCGGGAAGCGTATCCAGATAAGCTTCGAAATCAGCCGTGATCTTGCTGATGCGCTCGTCACGGACCATCTTGTCGTCGGTGAAGACAGCCTTTTCCATCTCTTCGGGCGGGCAGACTTTCTTCAGTGCTTCGAAGACTTCCTCGGGAACGATCTGCTCTTCATAGGCGTGTTTGGATTTCCCGCAGGCCGCTACGATCTCATTTATAAAGGAAACGATCTTCTGATTGACTTCATGGCCAAGGAAGATGGCTTCGAGCATCTTATCTTCCGGTACCTCATTGGCGCCGGCTTCGATCATACAGACCTTTTCAGCCGTGGATGCGACGGTCAGATCCAGATCGGAGACTTTTCTCTGCGCGCTCGTCGGATTGATGACGAATTCGCCGTCGACCAGACCGACAGAAACAGCGCCGACAGGTCCGTAGAACGGAATATCGGAAATGGAAACAGCGATGGAAGATCCAAGCATCGCCAGGATCTCGGGCTGGCAGTCCTGGTCAACAGACAGAACGGTATTGACCAGCGTGACATCATTGCGGTAATCCTTGGGGAAAAGAGGACGCATCGGACGATCGATACAGCGCGCGGTCAGCACAGCGTTCTCACTGGGACGGCCTTCTCTTTTCAGGAAACCTCCGGGGATCTTGCCCACGGAATACATTTTTTCTTCATAATCGACCGAGAGAGGGAAGAAATCGATCCCTTCTCTGGGCTTTTCGGAATGGGTAGCGGTGGAAATGATGGTCGTATCTCCATAGGAAAGCCAGACAGCACCGCTGGCCTGCTCGGCCACTTTGCCCACTTCTGCACGGAGTTTGCGGCCGGCAAGCTCCATTTCAAAAATCTGTGACATTAACAATCCTCCTTTTATCGTTGCGTACATACCAGACGGGCATATCCCGTCTCCTACGACAAAAAGTTGTAAATCCCGCGGGGAGATTTACAACCTGTTTTTGTCTTATCTTCTGATTCCAAGTTTTTCGATCAGAGCACGGTAAGCATCAATATCCTGTGCCTTCAGGTAGTTCAGAAGACCTCTGCGGCGGCCGATCAGCATTAACATACCGCGGCGGCTGTGATGATCTTTCTGATGGGATTTCAGATGCTCGGTCAGGTGGTTGATACGCTCAGTCAGAAGAGCGATCTGCACTTCCGGAGATCCGGTATCCTGCTCGGTGCGTCCGAAGGACTTGATGATTTCCTGTTTTCTTTCCTTGGTCATGGTAAAAAACCTCCATAAAAAATAATTAGAATTGCTGACAGCTGAGGTAGGGTCGGAGTATCCGCATACTCAGCCGCAGTTCGTTTCACGAAACGATATTATATCACTTTTATATAGCCTTGTAAAGAACTTTCGTGTATAATATTTATGGTTAATTCTAAGGGAAGGAGGAAAGAAAATGGGCCGTATCATTCTGCACATGGACATGGACGCGTTCTATGCTTCCGTGGAAGTTCATGATGATCCTTCCCTGGCGGGAAAGCCTCTGATCATCGGCGCGCTTCCGTCTGAACGCGGCGTGGTATCCACCTGCTCCTATGAAGCCAGACCTTACGGTGTTCGAAGCGGCATGAGCATCAAGGAGGCCTACCGGTTATGTCCGAACGGTATCTATATGCACGGACACTATCATCGTTACCATGAAGTCTCGGATCAGGTCCATGAGATCCTCCTCTCCTATACCGACCAGATCGAATTTGTCGCGCTGGATGAAGGGTATCTCGATATTACCGGATCTACCAGGCTTTTCGGGGATCCCGTTCATATCGGTCATGAGATCAAGCAGCGTGTGCTTGACACAACGGGTCTGACCTGCTCCGTCGGAATAGGATATAATAAAATGACAGCCAAACTCGGCAGTGAGGAAAAGAAACCGAACGGCTTTTTCATCTTCGAAAGCCCGGAGCACTTTCAGACATACATGGCCGAGCGTCCCGTACGTGTACTTCCCGGCGTCGGCGGTAAAGGCGCTGAAAGACTGGCCGGGTACGGGATCCATACCATCCGTGATCTGCTTGGCTGGAAGGAAGACAAACTCGTTTCACTGCTTGGTGAAAATGGTCACGATCTGTACTATGCCGCCCGCGGGATCGGATCCGACCATGTCAGCCGCCTTGGCGAGGGAGAAGCTAAATCCATCGGGAAAGAAACCACGTATCAGCGGGACATGACGGATCCGGAAGAAATGAAAAGTACTCTCAAGCTGCTGGCACGGTCTGTCAGTATGCATCTGAAAAAGCCCGGATTCTACGCGCAGACCGTTACCCTCAAGATCAAGTATAATGATCTGTCCCTTCATACCCGTTCCCGCACGCTTTCCTCTCCGGTCTCCTCCGCCGGTGATCTGTACCGGGAAGCGGAAAGCCTCCTTCTTCAGGCGCCGCTCACCCGCCCGGTCCGTCTTCTCGGGATCTCCACGAGCCATTTCACCACGGAACCATCCTACCAGATTACCCTGGAAGAAAACGAAAGAAACGCTGTCAGCAAGGAAAAACAGCAAAAGCTGGATGAAAGCCTGACGAAATTGATGGACCGTTTTGGGAAAGATGTCATTCTTACCGGCGGCGAACTGAACAGCCGGGAAGTGCTGCGCCGTGGAAAACTGATCGATGAATAAGTCGTAAGCTTCCAGGCGCACCCATAAAAGAACTGCTCGCGAGATCATGGAAACCCATGTCCGCGAGCAGCTTTTTTATTGAATTACGATTTTATCCCCTTCCAGGACCAGATGGATCTGATCGCCTTCTTTGACAGTCCCTTTCAGGAACTCTTCCGCGATCTCATCCTCGATGAGCCGCTGGATGAGTCGGCGAAGCGGTCTGGCACCATACTGTTCATCATAGCCGTGTTCGGCCAGATAATCCTTGACCTCGTCACTGACATCGACCGTCATCGACTGATCTTTGGCGGCTTTGTAGATGTCCTCCAGCATCAGATCGACGATCTGCCGGATCTGTTCGCGGCTGAGCGGATCAAACGTGATGACGTCATCCACACGGTTTAAAAATTCCGGACGGAAAGTCTGCTTCAGGGCGTCCTGGATCCGAAGACTTAAGGAGGTCGGCGCGGACTGATTGAAGCCAAGAGAGGAAGCCTTGAAGCTGGCGCCGGCGTTCGTCGTCATAATGATGATCGTATTCTCGAAGTTGATCGTACGCCCCTGGGAATCCGTGAGCCTTCCGTCGTCCAGTATCTGAAGGAGCATATTGAAGACATCGGGATGGGCTTTTTCGATCTCGTCCAGCAGCACGATCGAGAATGGACGCCGGCGGACTTTTTCGGTCAATTGACCGCCTTCATCGTATCCGACATATCCGGGAGGCGCGCCGATCAGTTTAGAAACGGTGTGCTTTTCCATATATTCCGACATGTCGATCCGCACGATCGCGTCTTCCGTACCGAACATTTCGATCGCCAGCTGCTTGGCGAGTTCCGTTTTTCCTACACCAGTCGGACCGGCGAAAATAAAGGATGCCGGTTTACGCTCCTTACGGAAGCCGGAACGATTCCTTCGGATCGCCCGGGAAACGGCGCTGACAGCCTGATCCTGGCCGATCAGATGCTCATGCAGATGATCTTCCAGATGAAGCAGTTTATCCGCTTCCGCCTTCGTCAGACGGCTGACCGGGATCTTCGTCCAGCTTTCGATCACATGGGCGACATCATCATAGCTCAGCGGGATATGGCTGCTCTTTTCCCTTGTCGCTTCGATCTCCTTGGTCAGTTTAAGCTCTTCCACACGGAATCTGGCGGCTGCTTCGAAATCTTCGCTGGCGGCCGCTTCTTCTTTTTTCTGTGTGGTGACCTGGAGCGTCTTCTCCAGATTCTGCAAATCGATCAGACCGGTATTATTCAGATTGACGCGGCTTCCGGCTTCATCGATCACATCGATCGCCTTATCCGGCAGATACCGCTGATGGATATAGCGCTGGGAAAGAGAGACCGCGTCTTCGATCACTTCATCGGAGATTCGGACATTATGATAGTCTTCGTAGTGCGAACGGATCCCTTTCAGGATCGCGATCGCCTCCTCACGATTCGGTTCATCGACGATGATCGGCTGGAATCGGCGTTCCAGCGCGGCGTCTTTCTCTATATATTTCCTGTATTCATCCAGGGTCGTCGTACCGATGACCTGAATGGAACCGTTGGCAAGGGCTGGCTTTAGTATATTCGCGGCATTCATTGAATTCTGCGCGTCTCCGGCGCCGACGAGATTATGGATCTCATCGATCACAAGGATCACATTCTTGGCAGCGGTCACTTCGTTAATGATCGCTTTCATACGGGATTCAAACTGACCGCGGAACTGTGTGCCCGCGACCAGGCCGGTCATATCCAGCAAAACGACCTGTTTATCACGAAGCTTGACCGGAACTTCACCGCGGGCGATCCTCAACGCGAACCCTTCCGCGATGGCCGTCTTGCCTACGCCCGGTTCACCAAGAAGCACCGGGTTGTTCTTCGTACGCCGATTCAGGATCTGCATCAGACGATCGATCTCGTTTTCTCTGCCGATCACGCCGTCGATCTCACCATCTTCCGCCTTATCGGTCAGATTCGTACCGAACTTGGCCAGGGTTTTCAGTTTTTCATTCCGTTTACGGCGGGCCTTGGCCTTCGCGGCGACAGGGTCTTCCTCCTGGGTAGTTTTCCCGTCCGTTGAAGAGGATCCGGAAGCGGACGCGGATGATGCACTCTCCGTTTCTTCCGTTTCATCTTCGTCATCCTCCCCGGGATGCGTCGCGCCTTTGAGCATATTCAGAAACTGCGGAGGGATCATCTGAGAAAGTCCTTCCAGGGAACCATCTTCCTGCATCTGCTCCATGAGCTCATTCATCTGCTTTCCGATGTTTTCCAGTTCTTCCTGATTGATCCCGCCCGGGTTCTGCATCAGATTATGCAGCGGGATCCCCTGCTTTTTCGCACAGCTCAGGCACATGGCCAGCTGTTTGGGTTTCCCGTTTTCTATTCGATTGACAAAAAGTACAGCTGTATTGGTATGACAAATTTGACAAAGCATTGCTATTTATTCTTCCTCCGGAAGACGACCGTATATCTCGAAATTCTGTTTGGTCACGATCTCGTTATCATCATCGTCGTAGGTAGTCTTAGTGATCGTTACCGAATAGATCATCACGAGCTTGCCGTCCGGGTCGATCGCCGGCGTCATGGATCTGAACTCTGTGATCGTAAGCGATCTGTCAGAATTGTGGACACGGTTCTTCAGTTTCTTCTGGACTTCGGGAGACCTAAGATACTCGACCTGGCTGGTCAGTTCTTCTTTTTTCGTATCCGGAAGCGTCTCCAGATAAGAAGAAAAGCTCGCTCCTGCCTCCTCGACAGAAGTCAGCCACAAAGGCTCCTCCAGGATCGTGCGGCTTGGAAACTCATCGTCTTCCCACCAGGAGGTAGCGCTGAAAAGAAACTGCTGCGGCATTTCGGCATCACTGACAAGCGACGGCGTCTTCATATGATCAAAAACCCAATCTCCATAAAGGAACGCGGCTACGATAAACGCCACGCCCAGAAGGCCGATCAGAATATTCAGAATGATCCTGAAAACCCTTCCTTTCTTTTTCATATACTCCTCCCCAAATCAAAATAAGTGAAACCATTATATCATAGTCTGTCAAGAAAGCAAAGCTTTTTCACGGCGACATGACCGCTTACTCCAGCATAGCTGCCTCGATCAGCTTTTTCGTATAAGCATGAGAAGGATGCTCAAAGATCTCCTCCGACGGTCCTTCTTCCACGATCCGGCCGTGATCCAGCACGATCACCCTATGGCAGATCAGCCGGACGATATTCATATCATGCGATACGAAGATCATCGACATATGTCTCTCCTTCTGCAGCTTCAAAAGAAGCTCCAGCACCTGTGAGGAGACCGTTACATCCAGCGCGGATACCGGTTCATCGGCGATCAGAATCTTCGGATCGTATAACAGTGCCTGACCGATACAGCATCGCTGCCTTTGTCCGCCGGACAGATCTCTCGGATACCGGTGGAAGATCGACTCCGAAAGACCGACTTCCTCCAGCATCTGAAGTGCCATTTTCTGCTGCTCTTCTCTGGAACGGATCCCCTTGCTTCTGAGCGTTTCCATCAATGTCCATCCAATGGTATGCGACGGATTCAGCGCGCTGTAAGGATCCTGGAAGATCATCTGCGGCCGGTCATTGCCTGCCAGTACCTTCTCCAAAGGCTGGCCGAACATCCGGATCGTCCCGTCATAGATCCCGTGAAGGCCCGTCAGGACTTTGCCGATCGTCGACTTTCCGCTGCCCGATCCTCCTACGATACCGAGAATTTCATTCTGGTAGAGTTTCAGACTGGCGTCGTACACATACGGTTCTACCTTGACCTTGCGAAAAAGACCGGAAGAAGCGCCGCGAGGCGGATAGTAGATCGTCACATCTTCCATTTCCAGTACCGGCGTATCTTCCGGAACGGTCGATACCCTGGGAATCCTGGCTACCAGCGTTTTCGTATATTCGTGCTGAGGATGATCCAGTACCTCTTTCGTCTTACCTTCTTCCACGATCTGTCCCTGATACATCACCAGCACTCTGTCACAAAGGCGACGGATGACATGCAGATCATGGGAAATAAATAATATCGCGACGCCGGTCCGTTCATGGATCTCTTTCAGAAGATCCAGGATCTGTTCCTGGATCAGAACATCCAGCGCGGTCGTCGGCTCATCCGCGATCAGCAAGGAAGGATCCGTGATCAGCGCGGCGGCGATCATCACTCTCTGCCTCATACCGCCGGAAAGCTCATGCGGATACATCTGGCAGACACCTTCCGGATCCGGAAGCCCGACGTCTTCCAGTACGTCTAGTACTTTCTGATGGATCTCTTCCGCGCTAAAAGGCTTTTCCCCCCGCAAATTGCAGGTCGGGGAATGCAGTCTGAGCGCTTCTGAGACCTGGGATTCGATCCGAAGCACCGGATTGAGCGAAGTCATGGGTTCCTGGAAGATCATGGAGATCCCCATACCCCTAAGATCACATAATTCTTCTTCTGAAAGGTTCAGCAGATCTTTCCCCTGGAAGAGGATCTGCCCGCTGTCGACACGAGCTGACTTTTTTAACAAACGAATGACAGAAAGGGCTGTCATGGATTTTCCGGACCCGGATTCCCCGACTACTCCTAAAATGTCGCCTTTTTTCATCGTAAAGGAAAGTTCCCGGACCACCGTATCCCTCTCTTCGATCCCGTCATACGGATCATCATCCGGGAAAGACACGTTCAGATGACTGACTCTTAATAATTCATCCATACTCATGCCCCGCTCACTTCCTTAAACCCTTCTGACAAAAGCGCTGCGCCCAGGATCATCAGGATGATGGTAATACCCGGAAAGATCGCGTACCAGGGACAATTGAGCAAAAAACTCTGTGCCTCGAAGAGCATTCGTCCGAGTGATGGTGTGGGCGGCTGAACGCCCAGTCCCAGATAACTCATACTGGCTTCCGCCAGCACCGCGTTGTTGAAACCGATCGCGGCGGCTGTCAGAATACTGATCCTGGCATTTGGCAGAATATGGATCAGAATAATACGCAGCGGTTTGATCCCCTGCAGCCTGGCATTTCTAACAAAATCCCGATCCCGGTACCGGATGACTTCACTGCGTACCATACGCGCGAAACTTGGGATAAAAAGGATACCCAGCGCCAGAACGACATTGATAGTCCCCGGACCCAGAAAGCTGATCAGCAGAAGTGCCAGCAGTACACTGGGGAAGGACAGCAGAATGTCATTGAGCCGCATGATGATCTCATCGACGATCCCGCCGAAATAACCGGTCAGCGCGCCGATCATCGTCCCAATGATCCCACCGATCAGTACCGTGATCAGCGCGACGAGGATAGTGATCCCGCTCCCGTTCATGACACGGGAAAGCACATCCCGGCCGAAATTATCCGTACCCATCCAGTGCAGGAGCGATGGCGCCTGGGATACACTGGAGGCATCCATTCTTGTTACGATATAGGGTGTCCAGAACTGCCCTATAATGGCCATGATCGCAAAAAAGGAAGTCAGAAAAAGTCCGATCGTGATCTTGGGATTCAGCCGAAGAAATTCCCGTATACGGGTGAAAGTCCAGTTTTTCTTCATCTCAGCCTCCTCTCCTCAGTCTGGGATCCACCAGCCGGTACAGAAGATCGACCAGAAAATCCAGAGAGACGACCACCGTGGTGATATACATGACGATCGCCTGTACGACCGGATAATCTCTGGCGGAGATCGATGTGATCAGCAGTCTTCCCAGTCCGGGAACGCTGAACACCTGTTCCGCGACGATACTGCCTGCCAGGATCTCACCAATAACCAGCGCGAGAAAGGTGATCACAGGGATCAGGGCGTTCTTAAGCACATGGTTTTTCAGTACCTGATCCTCACTGGCGCCGTGCGCTCTCGCTGTTCGGACATAGTCCTGCGACAGTTCGCCCCGGACGGAACTCTTGAGAAAACGGACCGTCATCGCGATTTTCGGGATCGCGATCGAAAGCGCCGGGAAGAACAGATACCGAAGCGAGAGCCCTTCATAGGCGCCGGGCCGGAAAGCGCGCAGCAAAAGTCCGAAGACATAGGTGATGAGAATGCCAAGAAAGAAAGCCGGGACCGCCATCATCACCTGTCCGAGGACTGTCAGGATCCTGTCCAAAAGCCTGTCCCGGAATTTCACACAAAGAAGCGCGATCGGGACCGACAGTAACACGATCAGGAGAAAGGAGATCCCCGCAAGTACCATCGTCACCGGCAGACGGGTGCCCAACAGCTCCCCTACGCTCACGCCGGAATACTGCAGTGACTCACCGAAATCTCCCTGAAGCGCACCCCAGAGCCACCGTCCGTACCGTATGATGACCGGGTCGTTCAGCTGCAGTTTTTCTTCCAAAGCCGCGATCTGCTCCGGCGAAGCGTCTACCCCGAGCTTCGCCAGCGCCGCGTTGCCGGGAATGATCGAAAAGATAATAAAAGTCAGAAAAGAAATGACCAGTACGGTCAGGATGAGAGAGAATAATTTTTTGACAATTGCCTGCATACCGGTCACCTCCTCCTAATATAAAGATGTAGTGGTCATACACCCCGACAACCAGCTGGGGGTATAGCCATCTTGTTGCTTAAGCTGTTAGAATGTAGTGGCATTGGTTTGGACGGATGCCTCCTTGGACTTCGCGTCCGCACGAAAG
>JAFRZE010000066.1 GCA_017442735.1 Bacillota bacterium | reverse complement strand
TGGCAACTGTTATGCGATTTCAGATTTGGGCTATATCTGGTATTACGGCCGTACCGGTGAGAAGAACTATGAAAAGGCATTCTACTATTTTGACAAAGCTCGTCAGATGGGTGATTTGATTGCTGCGTACAAAGTGGCGGACATGTATAAGAACGGCTACTATGTCAGACAGGATTACGAAAAGTACAAAGAGATCATAGAGGATCTGTATCCGAAAGTGAAGAATGCACGGATTTTGGGAGATCCGCTTCCGGAGGTGTTTACGCGCCTCGCTAAGATCCGCACCGAGGAGGGTGACGTTAAGGAAGCACTTCGGCTTTACGATCTGGCCAGAGACTTTCTATCTCAGCGTATCCAGTCGCACGCGTTCTTCGGCGATCTGAATATCATGAAATGGATGATCGAAGACGTCTATAAGCTCAGGGAATTCGACCGTGAAAATTTTGGCTTGTACGACCTGTATTATCTTCTTCAGTCTCCCGCCAGGATCCGCTTCACCTTTGAATGCGAAGAACACGAAGTAGAGAGTGTCCCGGAGAACGGTTTCCTTTCCATTCGCTTTGACGACAAGTGGTTTCGAACGATCGATGACTTTTTTAAAAAAGCAGAGCTTGACGGAGAACTGCTCACTACCCGCTATGAGGAATTGTTGGATTTCGAGGTGCTGTGATGGATTTGATTAAAAGCAAGGATTCCCGCTACGACGAATACGAATCGCTTCTGCTGGAGCGTGATCAGATCAAAAAGGAAGCCGGTCAGATCTGGACAGTCTATACGGCTACTTTCGGACAGCTGATTGCAGACGTATACGAGGAAAAACTGGAGTGCATCAAGTGCAAAAAGACGATTTCCTTTTATCAGACAGCCTTAAATCATGGCGGCATTGTTGATGCGGACGCTCTTCAGAAATACCTGGAAAAGGAAATGGCCGCCTACTATGCCAACCTCAAAAGAATGATGGAGGATCATGATCGATGCAAAAAGGCAGGCCATTCTACGGATTATGACGTTCGCCGCTCCAAGGAACTGTATCGCCGCCTTGCCAAGCTTCTTCATCCAGACATTAATTCGGAGACAGACCGCCAGGAAGTGCTGCGTGAACTCTGGCAGCGCGTCCTTACCGCCTATGCGCACAATGACGTGAAGGAACTATCAGAACTGGAGGTCCTGATCCGCAAAGCATTAAAGGATCTCGGCGTTGGTGAGATCAAGGTCGATATCCCGGATATCGAAGAAAAGATCGAAGCATTAAAAGCTGAGATTGCTGAGATCATGAGCACAGAGCCGTATACCTACCGCGAGTTGCTGGATGACGAAGAGGCTATCGAGAAAAAGAAAAAGCAGCTAACAGAGGAATTGCAATCCTATCAAAAATACCGGAAAGAACTGGATGAAATGATCCAGAAGATGCTTGAAAGCGGAGAGGTTCGTATTAAATGGCTCATGAACTGACAAACACACAGACTGGCTCGTTGGTGTCTGTGCTGGATCAACAAGGGATCGGCGAACTGCTGAAGCCGCTTGTCCGGGAAATCCATTTGTTTGATTCCTATGTGGCAGGCACGACACACCTGGAAGACCCTTCCGTTCTGGATCAGATCATGGTGGATGAAAAGTTGAGCTTGATTCGGGAGAATAATAAGTTCGATGAAAATGCCATAATGATCTTTACTGAGTCAAAGAAGAGGCTTGGGTATGTCCCGGAGAAGGATAACATCATCTTTGCTCGTTTGATGGATGCCGGGAAAATGCTTAACGCCAGGATCAAAAAGATTGAGAAAAAGGGCAGCTTTAATCAGATCAGCATAGGAATCTACTTGGTGGATTTCTAGTATACGAGACAAGAGGAAGAAAATGATTGATAAAAAAGCACAAAACATAGAAGTTTTTAATGACACCCAGCTGTTTTATCAGACCGATCCTGTCCTGATAAATGCCGTTGACCAAAGCCGGAAAGGAACCAGACTGTATGCGGAGGATGAGTATCCGGATCTTCCTGTTGTAGGAACGATCGAACACTTATGGTTGGTGGCTGATGATCCGAATGGCTCGCTGGGAGCGCAAGGTGCTGCATTGGAGGCGATCCGGGCGATAGAAAACGGAGCGCCGAACGATCCGGTTATCCATGGCCAGGAGATTCGCATGGACAATGCCCGGACCTTTGAAGCTGCCATGAAGCTCCGGAAAGAATTTCCGGACAAGAAGATTGCGGTCCTGAACTTTGCTTCCGCAACCCGGCCGGGCGGCGGCGTTAAGCACGGCTCCAGCGCACAGGAAGAAGCCCTGTGCCGTTGTTCAACACTGTTCCCGACGCTGGACCGGCGCTTCCTATGGCAGCAGTATTACGACGTCAACCGCGCCGCGCACAATGCGCTTTATAATGATGTGCTGATTTATTCACCCGGCGTCGTGATCTGCAAGACGGACGAGAAGGTTCCGAAGCGGCTCCCGCAGGACAAGTTTGTGACGGTAGATGTCATCAGCTGTGCCGCGCCGAACCTGCGCAAAAACCCGTCCAACATCTATAACCCGGCGGCCGGCGCTCCGGTGCAGATCTCCTTACAGCAGCTGTACGAGATTCATCTGTCCCGGGCAAAGCACATCTTCCATATCGCGGCTTATAACAAGGTCGATATCCTGGTACTGGGTGCTTTCGGCTGCGGCGCATTTGAGAACGATCCGAAGACGGTCGCTCAGGCCTGGCGTATGGCGCAGACCTTCTATCGAAACCGCTTTGACGTTATCGAATATACGATCCCGAAGACGGCTTACGACTCCAAGAATTACGACGCCTTCCATGATACGCTCTGGATGCTGTTGGGCGAGGACACCAAGTAAGGAAAAGAGAGGACACACGATGAAAACGCTAGTTACCTTTTTCAGCGCGGAAGCCGGCAGGACCGCGAAAGTGGCGAAAGACCTGGCGGAAAAGCTGGGGGCGGATCTCTTTGAGATCAAGCCCGAAAAGATCTATTTGGCGGCGGATCTGAACTGGAGAAATCCGCTGGCCCGCTGCAACCGGGAGTTTTTCGGAAAGAAGGATGTTCCCGTGACGGGAACAGTCCCGGGATTTGCTGATTATGATACGGTCTATATCGGCTTCCCGATCTGGTACGGCTGCGCCCCGAATGTGGTGAACACCTTCTGCAAGGCATATGACTGGAGCGGCAAAAAGGTTTATATCTTTGCCACCTCCGGCGGGAGCGGCATCGGAAAGACGGCTGAAAAGCTGCAACCATATGTGAAAGGCGCAGAAATCGTGGACGCAAAACTCGTTCGCAGTGCA
>JAFRZE010000065.1 GCA_017442735.1 Bacillota bacterium | reverse complement strand
TGGCAACTGTTATGCGATTTCAGATTTGGGCTATATCTGGTATTACGGCCGTACCGGTGAGAAGAACTATGAAAAGGCATTCTACTATTTTGACAAAGCTCGTCAGATGGGTGATTTGATTGCTGCGTACAAAGTGGCGGATATGTATAAGAACGGCTACTATGTCAGTCAGGATTACGAGAAATACAAAGAAATCATCGAAGCCCTGTATCCGAAGGTGAAGGACGCGCAGCTTTTGGGTGATCCGCTCCCGGAGGTCTTTACGCGCCTGGCCAGGATCCGTACGGAGGAGGGCAACGTGCAGGAAGCGTTGCGTCTTTACGATATAGCCAGAGACTTCCTCTCTCAGCGCATCCAGGCGCACGCCTTCTTCGGGGACCTGAATATTATGAAGTGGATGATCGAAGATGTCTACAAGCTCCGGGAATTTGACCCGGAGGATTTCGGACTGTATGACCTGTATTACCTTCTTCGGTCCCCTGTTAAGGTTCATTTCACGTTTGAATGCGATGGCCACGAAGTGGAGGCTGTCCCGGACAACGGGTTCCTTGTCATCCGCTTTGATGATAAATGGTTCCGGACGGTCGATGACTTCTTCAAAAAGGCGGAGCTTGGCGGAGAATTGCTCACGACCCGCTACGAAGAGCTGCTGGATTTCGAGGTGCTGTGATGGAACTGATCAGGATTACGGATTCAAAGTATGATGAATATGAATCGATTCTGCTGGAGCGAGACCAGATCCGGAAGGAAGCCGGCCAGATCTGGACGGTATATACGGCCACGTTCGGACAACTGATCGCGGGCGTTTACGAGGAGAAACTGGAGTGCATCAAGTGCAAGAAGACGCTCTCCTTTTATCAGATGGCTTTAAACCATGGAGGCGTCGTCGACGCGGACGCGCTGCAGAAATACCTGGACAAGGAAATGGCCGCCTACTATGCCAACCTTAAAAGACTGCTGGAAGACCATGATCGCTGCAAAAAGGCGGGACATTCGACAGATTACGACGTAAAGCGCTCTAAAGAGCTGTACCGCCGCCTTGCCAAGCTGCTGCATCCGGACATCAACCCGGAGACAGACCGGCAGGAAGCGCTGCGTGAGCTCTGGCAGCGGGTCATGACTGCCTACGCGCACAACAGCGTGAAGGATCTGGCTGAATTGGAGGTCCTGGTCCGCAAAGCATTAAAGGACCTTGGCATCGGCGAGATCAAGGTCGAGATACCGGATATCGAAGAAAAGATCGAAGCTTTAAAGGCGGAGATCGAAGAGATCCGGAGCACGGAACCTTATACCTACGGTCCCCTGCTGGACGATAGTGCCGCCGTCGAAAAGAAGAAAAAGGACCTGGAGGAAGAACTGCGGTCCTATCAGAAATATAGGGAAGAACTGGACGCCATGATCCAGGAGATGCTAAGCGGCGGAAAGGTCAAGATCAAATGGCTCATGAACTGACAAATACACAAACCGGTGCGCTGGTTTCGGCGCTGGACCGGCAGGGGATCGGCGAGCTGCTGAAGCCGCTTGTCAGGGAGATCCATCTGTTTGATTCCTATGTGGCCGGTACCACGCACTTAGAGGATCCTTCTGTCCTGAACAAAATCAAGGTGGACGACAAACTGAGTCTGGTCCGTGAAAACAACAAGTTCGACGAGAATGCTATTATGATTTTTACTGAGTCCAAACAGCGGCTGGGTTACGTGCCCGAAAAAGACAATGTGATCTTTGCCAGACTGATGGACGCCGGGAAGATGCTTGCCGCCCGGATCAGGAAGATCGAGAAAAAAGGAAGCTTCACGCAGATCAGCATAGGGATCTATCTGGTGGACTTCTGAGGAGGATACTTTTTCATGATTGACAAGAAAACACAGAACATAGAGGTCTTTAATGACACGCAGCAGTTTTATCAGACCGATCCGGTCCTGATGAAGGCGGTTGACCAAAGCCGGAAAGCGACCAGGCTGTATGCGGAGGATGAGTACCCGGATCTTCTTGTTGTGGGAACAATCGAGCGCTTATGGCTGGTGGCCGACGATCCGAATGGGTCGCTTGGAGCTCAAGGCGCTGCGATGGAGGCGATCCGGGCGATAGAAAACGGAGCGCCGAACGATCCGGTTATCCATGGCCAGGAGATCCGCATGGACAATGCCCGGACCTTTGAGGCTGCCATGAAGCTGCGGAAAGAATTTCCTGACAAGAAGATCGCGGTCCTGAACTTTGCTTCCGCGACCCGACCGGGCGGCGGCGTTAAGCATGGCTCCAGCGCGCAGGAAGAGGCTCTGTGCCGCTGTTCGACACTGTTCCCGACACTGGACCGGCGCTTCCTTTGGCAGCAGTACTACGATGTCAACCGTGCCGTGCACAATGCGCTTTATAACGATGCGCTGATCTATTCGCCCGGCGTCGTGATCTGCAAAACGGACGAGAAGGTTCCGAAAAGGCTTCCGCAGGATGAGTTCGTGACGGTAGATGTCATCAGCTGTGCTGCACCGAATCTGCGCAAAAACCCGTCCAATATCTATAACCCGGCGGCCGGCGCACCGGTGCAGATCACCTCACAACAGCTGTACGAGATCCATCTGTCCCGGGCAAAGCACATCTTCCATATCGCGGCCTATAACAAGGTCGATATCCTGGTGCTGGGCGCTTTTGGCTGCGGGGCATTTGAGAACGATCCGAAAACGGTCGCTTTAGCCTGGCGTATGGCGCAGACCTTCTACCGAAACCGCTTTGACGTTATCGAATACGCGATCCCAAAGACGGCTTATGACTCCAAGAATTACGACGCCTTCCATGATACGCTCTGGATGCTGTTAGGCGAGGACACCAAGTAAGGAAAAGAGAGGACACACGATGAAAACGCTTGTTGCTTATTTCAGCGCGGAAGCCGGCAGAACTGCGAGAGTTGCAAAAGACCTGGCAGAGAAGCTGGGAGCGGATATGCAAGGCATATGACTGGAGCGGCAAAAAGGTTTATATCTTTGCCACCTCCGGCGGGAGCGGCATCGGAAAGACGGCTGAAAAGCTGCAACCATATGTGAAAGGCGCAGAAATCGTGGACGCAAAACTCGTTCGCAGTGCA
>JAFRZE010000064.1 GCA_017442735.1 Bacillota bacterium | reverse complement strand
GCGCGTCGGCCTCGGTTCGCCTGCAGGCTGAGATCCCGGCGTCGACTATGCAGGAAACCGTCGAAGGGTGTCCGGACTTCGGGGGAGCAATTCGGACTGGGGGGACCTTTAGCCTGCCTTTCGGCGACTGGAAACCCGAGAACTAAATGAAAGGCTGCGCTCGGAGAAAGTCGGGTGGAAATGCTTTCGGACGTGGGTTCGATTCCCACCGCCTTCACCAAAAAAGGCAGCAGATTTTGATAGAAAGTCTGCTGCCTTTTTTCTTTTTATATTTTTTCGCACAAACACTACGGCTTAAACGTTATACGAATAGAGGAGGGAGAACTCCATGGATCTGAAAGAACAGTACGACAAGCTCCTCAGGTACTGTTATATGAGAACAAAAGACAGCGTGCTGGCTGAAGATATCGTACAGGAGACTTTTCTGAAGTTTTGGCAGAACCGTTCTTATAAAGACACCGGAAAGCAAATGGGCTACCTCTATACGATAGCCAGGAACCTGTGCACGGATGAATTCCGGAGGAAGACGATACTGGATATCGAGGTGTATCCGGATCTTCTGGCCTGCAAGGACTCAGAGCCCGAGAATGTGATCGACGGCATTGTTATAGAGGAAGCACTGGAGCGGTTGCCGGAAGATCTCAGGGAGATCGTAGTATTGAGATATGTATGCGGTATATCAGCCGCAGATATCGGAAAAGTGATGGGAATATCAAGGTTTTCAGTTAACAGGAAATTAAAAGAAGGGCTTGGAATTCTAAGGAAACTGCTGGGAGGTGAATATTGCAATGACAGATAAAGAGATAAAAATGATGCTGAAAAATGCGTATGTCGTGCCGGAAACAGAAAAGGAAAAAAAGTTTGTCCGAAAATACGAGGAACGATCATTACAGCTTTCAAGCATCATCAAAATGGAGTTTAAATATATGGGACTGAAAAGCATCCTTACCGGGGCAGTTCTGGTCGCGTTGCTGCTGATGGCCGCAGGAACTGAGGATACGGATATGGTGTGGGTGATTGCTTCATTTGTCCCCGCGTGTGTGCTGACCCCGATGGTTCTCCTTTCCCGGTCTGAACGGTTCGGAATGGAAGAGCTGGAAGCCGCAAGCAGGTTTTCTTTACGCTTTATTCGTATCGTCCGCATGTTTATCCTGGGTATTTTCAGTTTGGTTTTACTGTTCTCTGTCGGGATCATCCTGCGGATCACAGCAACAGCTTCCGTTATGGATCATATGATGCTGGTTGTGTTTCCTTATCTTGTGAGCGCTTATGGCGCCATGCTTGTGACAAGAAAATGGCATGGGAAAGAAAATATCTTTGGTGTACTGGCAGTCTGTGTTTTTGGCGGATTACTGCCATATGCGGAAAGGGCAATAAGGCTTTCCGGGCAATCGGCGAACAACATTATTCTTCTGTTGATCGCAATGACCCTTGGAGCGATGTTCAGAGAAAGTAAGCTATATGTGAAAGAAAGTGAGAATCTATCATGGAACTTATCCTGAATCAGGTGACAAAGCAGTATCCCGGTACTGTAGCGGTGGATCGGATCAGCGCAGATCTGCGGCCCGGTGTGATTGGGCTCCTTGGGTCAAACGGAGCCGGCAAAACGACGCTTATGAGAATGATCTGCGGGATCATAAAGCCGACAAGCGGAACGATCTGCTTTCGATACGGAAATGATACTCTGAATGCGTCGGACGAAATGTACAGAGACGCGCTGGGATATCTGCCGCAGGATTTTGGATATTATCCGAATTTTACAGGCAGAGAGTTTCTGATGTACATGGCTGCTCTGAAGGGAATTGATAAGGGTACCGCGAAAAGAAAATGCGAAGAACTGCTGAAGATCGTGAGTCTGGAGAAAGCGGCGAACAAGAAGATCAAGTCCTATTCCGGAGGCATGAAACAGCGTCTCGGGATCGCGCAGGCGGTACTAAACGATCCCAAGATTCTGATCCTTGATGAGCCGACGGCCGGACTGGACCCGAAAGAAAGAGTCAGATTCCGGAACCTGATCGCTGAACTTGGCAAGGATGCGATCGTGATCCTTTCCACGCATATCGTATCTGATGTGGAGCACATTGCGGACAGGATCATCATGATGAAAGAAGGAAACATCATTTTTGACGGCAGAGGAACAGATATCCGGGAAGACCTGGAAAGCTTTTACTTAAGATCATTTGGGGGAGAAGAGGATGAATAATACCTTTTCATTATACAAAACAGAAATCAGAAAGATCCTTTCCAAAAAATCGGTATGGATCGCTATGGCCGTCAGTATCGCGCTTGTTCTTGCGGTAGGGGTCATCAATCTGTCCGCATACGGCCGCAGTGCCGATGTAAAGGAACAGGAGGAACTTTTAACTGCGATTTCGGGAAGCACTATAGACGATGTCTTTCTGGATAACTTCAGAAATGAAATGGAGAATAAGATCGATGAAAACCCGGAATTCTTTGATATGCTGGCTACATACGATCCCGGAACAGTATATCAGAATGCGGCGGGCCAAATAGGCAAATCTGCACTGTATGATTATCTGTATGACGTTACTCGTGACAGGGAAAAGGTGGCCGCGATAACTTCGGATGAATTCTATAAGGCGATGAGGGAAGATATCATTCATGACGGCAGGGTGCTTGGTTCGTCTGAAGCGGAGTTGGATACATGGCTTGAGATATATGACGGTATAGAAAAACCGATGGTTTATTCCTATGCTCTGGCATATAGGAACATTCTGGAGGTTCTTTACATCATCGGCTGGGCGCTTATTCTGAACATCTCGATCGCCTTGGCCGGCATCTTTGCGGATGAAAAAACCTTTCGAACTGACGCCATGATCTTATCTTCAAAAAACGGCCGGCTGCCGGTCTGCCTGGCGAAAATCGCGGCGGGCAGTACGATCGCAGTAAGCGAGGCGGTTATTCTGCTTGGACTATGCCTGGGAGTGATGTTCCTCTTTTATGGAACGACCGGATGGAATGCCATGATCCAGAATGTGATTCCTTCATCACCGTGGAATACTACTGCCGGAACCATGACCCTGATCTATTTCGCATTGGCAGTACTGATAAGCATCCTGTTTGCCATGACCAATGCACTGAGTTCTCTCCTGACAAAGTCTGCTGTTGTTACGATGGCGATCCATGCTGCCGCTATCTTTGCCGGTCTTTTCAACATTCCCGGAAAGGCGGGTATCATCAAAAAATACTGGCAGTTAAGACCCACGATGGTTTTATATTCTGGAACATTTTGTAATACATTTCGTTATGGCAATATGAATAATGTTGAAACATCGATTTTGGGCTATTGTATTTGCATAGCCATATTCGTTGCAGCGCTGCTGACGTCATATAGAAAGACTCAGGTGGAAAGCAGATAGACATGAGAGTGAACAGGCGGTGCACCCCTCCGGCAGACAAAATGCACCCCCCTGCCTGAAAATGCACCCCCTGCGGCAATTCTATCCATATATGATTGCCTCTCCAGAAAAAAGACCCAAGGGGATCGTCCCCTTGGGTCTTTCTTATTGTCAGATGATCTACCGCTTTCCGAACCTGCTTTCCGCCACGGGTTCCCCAAGAGAAATGGTAAACCGCGGATCGTTGCAGCACAGGTGCAGCATCAGGCGGAAGACGTCGTCTGCGGATGCGTCGAGCACGTTGGCCAACTCCTGCGCCGTCATAGCGCTGTCCGCGGAAAGGAGCAGCTTCGCCGCCCGGTTTTTCAGATCGATCAGGCCTCCGGCAGCTTTCTTCCCAAATTCGACGGCCGGCTGATGGTAGGCGTTGATGCCGATCATGATGGCGTACATGCTGACAGCCCGTTCGAAGACCGCGATCAGCTGCCCCACGTTGTAGGCGTCCGCTTCGGGCACGGTGAGGAGGAGGGTATGCTTGTCGTGATCCTCCAGCGCCTTCTTCGTCCCCAGCATGAAGGCGTTCAGGTAGTCGCCGCTGGTGCTGTCTTCTCCGACGGTCATCGATGTGCCTGCCCGGTCTTTCAGCACCTGTACGAAGGTAACGAAGATGTTTTCAGGTCCTGCCACCAACTGCTGCACGTAGGAGTGCTGGTCGCTGGTGCCCTTGTTGCCCATCACGGCCAGACCCTGATGCACCGTATTGCCTTCCAGGTCGAATTCCTTACCCAGAGATTCCATCACCAGCTGCTGCAGGTATTTGGCGAAGAGGATCAGCGAATCCTTGTAGGGAAGCACCACCTGCGTGACCCCGCCATTTCCGCCGGTACAGCGGTACCAGGAGAGCGCCAGGAGCAGCGCAGGGTTCTCTGTTATGGTCTCCGTTCTGCCCAGCTGATCGCAGTCCGCCGCGCCCTTCAGGAAGCGATCGATGTCGATGCCTTTCAGCGCCAGGGGCAGCAGGCCCACGGCGGACATGACGCTGGTGCGTCCTCCCACCCAGTCCCACATGGGGAAGCGGTCCAGCCAGCCCTCGCTTTCCGCGGTGGCGTCGAGTTTGCTCCCCGCACCGGTCACGCATACGGCGTGCTTCGCGAAGTCCAGTCCGTTCGCTTCATAGAAGGCCTTGGCTTCCACCATGCAGTTGCGGGTCTCGATGGTGCCGCCGCTCTTGGAGATGATGATGGTGAGCGTGGCGTCCAGGTCGGACTTGACCGCCTCGAAGACCTTGTCCATGCCCGCGGGATCCGTGTTGTCCAGGAAGAACAGATCCATGGGGTCTTCCGGGCTGTCCAGCGCGTCTGCCACGAACATGGGTCCTAAACTGCTGCCGCCGATACCGCCCACGATCACGTGGCGGAACGCGTCGCCCCGTTCCGTCTTCACGCTGCCGCTGTGCACGTCGGCTGCGAAGCGCTTTACTCTTGCGACACAGTCTTCGATCTCTTTCTTCAGTTCCGGCGTCGGCGCGAGTTCGGGCGCCCGCAGCCAGTAGTGGCCCACCATCCGGCCTTCGTCCGGATTGGCGATGGCGCCGGCTTCCAGTTCTTTCATTCCGGCCAGTGCGCCGGAGATCTTCTGCTGCATCGATCCCAGAAACTCTTCATTCAGGTCCATGCCGCTCCAGTCTGCCATCAGGCCGGTCTGCGGCGCGTAAAACAGCGTCTGTTTCCATCCTTGATCCATATTCTTTTTCTCCTGTGTATACTATCGAAAGAAGATCACAGCCGCGCTCATGGGAGGCAGCGTTATGCCTGCCTGGCCGTTCTCTACGGTCACGGCAAAGCCGTTTACGATCTCGTCAGCCTGCCCGCTTTTGGCCGGGAAATCCGCCTGACGCGTTTCGGAAAGGCTCCGGTTGACCAGGACGGCCGCATGGGTCTGCGGCGTGTCGCGGTAGAAGCCAAAGACGTCCGCGCCCAGGGCGAATGGGGTAAACGTTCCG
>JAFRZE010000063.1 GCA_017442735.1 Bacillota bacterium | reverse complement strand
GAGAACGATGATACAAGTTTATATCAGGTATTTGAACGTATCAATACGAGTGGGAGAACCTTAACTGCACAAGAGATACGTAATTGTGTATACCAAGGATCGCTTAATTCACTTCTTTTTGAATTGAATGAGAATAAGATAGAGGAGAAGAAGTAATAGACAGATATATATCAGACTCAGAAAAGGATCATTATTATTCTTCTTTGTGTATTGATTATCATTTTCTTGGCAGTTTTAGTTAATTAATCCATACTGCAGAAGGAAGAATCAAGATGGAATTCAATCATCATTGTAACTGCTGTGGAGCAGAGATTCAGGAAAATCAGTTTCTTTGTCCGGAGTGCGGAGCTCCGATCGTATGGAGATTAAAGGAAGAAAACAAACCAAACAAACTAAACAAGGTTTCTATTCAAAAAGTAATCCTCGTAATCCTGTGTGTTTTAATCGTGATTGCAACAGCCATTTTGATTGGAATAATTCTGCAAATGAATGCGCTTGTGTGATATTGAAAAAAGTATTAAGAAAACAGATTATTCAGGACTTTCGTCCACTCTGTGGGACGATTTGGCCTGGGGGTTGCGCTATAATGAAATGTACGTTTGTAGATTTCAAAGGGAGAATGCATGATGGCTATGGATGAGAAAAATGTCCGGATGGGACAGGAGACAGAGATCGATCTTTTAGAGATCGCGCATCTTCTGTGGACACGGATCTGGCTGATCCTTGCCGGGTTTATTGCCGGCGCTGTGATCGCGTTTACCTTTACGAAATTCTTTATCACTCCGCAGTATAAGGCAGATTCCATTATCTATATCTTCTCGAAAACAACCAGTATTTCCAGTCTGGCGGATCTGCAGATCGGAAGCCAGCTGACCGGAGACTTTACGATCATCGCAACGACACGTGAAGTTATCAACAGTGTGATCGATGAATTGGGTCTGGATATGACCTATGAAACGCTGGTCAAGAATGTGTCGGTCACGAATCCGACTTCTTCCCATATGCTGAAGATCGCGGTGAAAAATCCGAGTCCGCAGCTTGCTGCTCAGATCTGTAATTCCCTTTCGGAGAAACTCCGTGAGCAGATCGCAGATATCATGAATACGGATAAGCCTTCGGTGGTGCAGCGGGCGATCGTGCCGCAGAAGAAGGACAGTCCTAACACCACGAGAAATACCGAGATCGGCGCGCTGATCGGTGTGGTGCTGGTCGCCGGCTTTCTGATCGTCCGGTACCTGCTGGATGATACCATCAAGACCGATGAAGACGTCAAGAAATATCTGGGCGTAGATGTTCTGGCGGCTTTCCCGTATGTCCGTGGGATCGATTCCAAACATGGGAAAAACGGTAAAGCGGGAAAGAACGGGAAAAAGAAAAAGACAGCTTCTTCCGGCAGAGTCACACAGAGACAAACCCTGACTACACCGGTGGTGAAGGATAGTAAGACCAGGCAGAGTACGATGAGTGAAGAGAGTCGTACGAAGGTAAAGGAAACACTGGCTGAGCTGGCGAAGGAGGACCTGCAGGAGACTGTGGAAGAAACGACCGGAAAGGGCGAGGAATGAAGAACAGACGATCGCTTTTTCTGCTGGCTCTGACGTTGGTTTTTTCCTTTCTCTTTCTGTTTTTCGCGGTGAAATTCATTTCTTCTCTGGCGGACAGAAGAGCTGCGCAGGCGAGCAGATACAGCGAGGTCTCTGCTGTGGAGGATTCCCGTTCGTGGGGCAGCAGTGTCGAGCTGAATGGGAAGAAATATCATCTGAAAGACCGGATGTCGACCGTTCTGTTCCTGGGTGTGGACTACGGAAAAGAAAACGCTCCGGAAGGCAATGTCGGTACGGGACCAAGATCTGATACGATGATCCTTTTCATACTGGATGATACGGCAAAGACGATCCAGGCTGTGATGATCTCCCGTGATACCATGACAGAGGTAGATTTGTATAAAGCGAACGGAGATTATGCATTTTCCGGCGTCATGCAGATCACGATGCAGTATACGTTCGGCGACAGTCCGAGGCGGGCCTGCTATCTGACGAAGAAAGCGGTTTCCAGACTGCTGTATGAGACGCGGATCGACTACTGTATGTCCCTTGCCCTGTCAGGCCTCAGTGAAATAATCGATGAACTGGGGGGCTTGACAATTACCATGCCGGAGGATTATACTGATATAGATTCCCGTTATGAGCAAGGCGCCGTGGTGACACTCACCGGTGCTGATGCGGAGAAATTTATTCGTGTTCGAGACGCGGATGAGTTCGGGAGCAACAACGTCCGGATGACGCGCCAGTTCGAGCTGGTGAAGGAGCTGTTTGCCGAGCTCTCCTCCAAGGGCGGCGCTTCGTATATCGAAGAAGTCCTGGAGAAGGCGGATGCGTACGTTGAATCCGATCTGGATGGCGACACGATCCAGAAATTCGCGACTTATACTTTCCTGCCGGAGCCGATCTATCTGCCCGGTGAGGATGTGCAGGGTGAGTTCCATGATGAGTTTTATGTGAACGATCCCGAACTTCAGCAGCTTTTGCTGTCTTTGCTCTACGAAGAGCGTTAAAGATGGTTTATCGACGGTTCTTTCGGTTTTCCCCGGGGGGACGTCCTTAAATACAAGTATCCAAGGAGGGAGGATGTTTCATGAGAAAAGTACTCAAAGTATCCACAGCACTGATACTTTCTTTGGTGATGGTATTGGGCATGGCAGTTATGTCATTTGCCGCCAGCAAAGAAGATGAAGTCGAAATTGTTAAAGCAGTTGACGACAGCGGAAATGACGTTGCCTATACACTCGGGGAAGTATCAGGATGGCCGCCGCTTACAGAAGAGATCGCGGCGAAGAAGATCGGCGGAGGTGTCACGGCTAAGGAACTGACCGTTCTTTGGCAGTATGACTGCAAACCGGAGACCTTGCCTGTCACACTTACCTTCTCCGCTTCCGGCGTGAGCGCAGATCAGGATCTGTATCTGTTCCATCTGGACGCGGGCTGGACTGAGGATGACTGGAATCTGGTCGACAGCACCAAAGGCCCGACCCTTGCCCACAAGTTCGGTGAAGGCGAACTGTCCCCCATCGGACTGGTCGTTCGCAACGCGAAGGGATCCACGAGCCCGTCTACCGAGACCACGGACAGCAGTGAGATTCCCACCGGCGATAACAACAATATCGCTTTCTGGGGCATTCTGATGGGCGTCGCGGCATGCGGAGCGGTTGGAACGATCATCTACGCGAAGAAGCGTAAAGCCGAATAATCAAGGCAAAATCAAAGATTGCTTTCGGAGAGGGTAGGATTACTCTCTTCGAAAGCAATTTTGGTCTATGAAATGAATGAATTCATAGTGGATCTTCACTGCCACATTGTCCCTTATGTCGATGATGGCGCTTCTGTGCTGGAAGAAGCACTGTTTCTTGTAGAGAGCCAGTATGCGCAGGGCGTGCGGACGATCTGTGCGACCCCGCATTTGCGTGCTTCCATGTTCGAATCTTCGGATGAGGAGATCATCCGTCAGTTCGGGCGATTGAAAGAAATGGCGGAGGAAAGGTTTCCGGATCTTACGCTCTTTCTTTCGCGCGAGTATCATTGTGACAGGCTCCTTCGGGAGCATTTGAAGAAGGATATGATTCTGCCACTGGGATATCGTCCCGGTGAAAACCGGGAGAAAGGCGCGCTGCTGATCGAGTTTTCGGGGCGCCACACCTGGCAGCAGATGGAAGAATATATTGAGCTGGTACAAAGCTTTGGATTCGTCCCGGTGATCGCCCATGTGGAGCGCTATCCGGCGGCAGGTTCCAAAGAGAAAGTACGGGCTTTGGCAAAGTTGGGCGCCAGGATCCAGGTCAATGCCGGGTCCATCCTGGGCCGTGATGGTTTGAAGACCCGGTTTCTGGTGCGGAGCCTTCTGAAGGAGAATCTGGTGGATGTCGTAGCTTCGGACTGTCACGATACGGAAGACCGTCCGTGCGAGCTGCAGGCGGCCTACTACTGGATCAAAGAAAAATACGGGGCGTCTTACGCGGCCGCGGTGCTGCGGGACAATCCCCGAAAGCTTTTGGCTGTAGAGTGAACAAATCCCATGTGAGGGGGAACAGGTTATGCAGAGTTTGAAACTGAAGGTGCAGGAGCTGCCTTATGAGATCAATGAGGAACTGAAGCTCCTTCGTACGAATATTCAGTTTTGCGGTGACGATAAGCGGGTGCTGCTGATCACCAGCGCTTTTTCCGGCGAAGGGAAGTCGACCATCGCGCTGGATCTGGCGAGGTCTTTTACCGAGCTAGGGAAGAAAGTGCTGTTTATCGATGCGGATATGCGTAAGTCCGTATTGCTGCATTCCGCATCACAGACGGATACGCTGGGCCTTTCTCATTACCTTTCCGGTCAGTGCAAGGGCAACGATATTTTCTGCCGCACGAACATTAAGAACCTGTTTGTGGTGCACAGCGGAAAGGTGCCTCCCAACCCGGCGGAACTTTTAGCCAAGCCGCAGATGGAAAGCCTGATCGAAGTAGGCCGTGAGTTCTGTGATTATGTGATCATCGACTGTCCGCCGGTCGGTATGGTGGTCGACGCGTCGGTACTGGCACCGTACTGCGACGGTGTGCTGGTGCTGATCGAGTCCGGCGAGGTGAAGTACCGTCTGGCCAGAGAAGTCATCGAAAAGCTCGAAGCGACGAAGTGCCCGATCCTGGGAGTCATTCTGAATAAGGTGAACATTCACAAGAGCGGAGCCTATTACGGCCGTTATTACGGACGGTACTACGGCCGCTATTACGGTCGGTACAAAGGCTACTACAAGGACGAGGAAGCTTCGTCCTGAGGTCAGGGAGTGTGTGATGGAAATCTTCTGGAAGTATATTGACAAGCGAGGCGCTGCCATTGCTGCCTTAAAGGATCGTCCATACATGCAATATATCATCGACCATACGGATCAGGAGATCAAAGAGCTGTATCAGTCCCTCTCGGATCCGAGGTCTGTTCAGTTCGAATATACCAGTTCCTCCGGCGACGTACATGCCGGGGAATCGAAGATCGCCGGCGCGATCGATAAGTCGAGCGTCATGGAACACCGCTACGAAGAGGCACTTGCCTATATGAAATGGTTTGAAGGCGCCTGGGAAGCGCTTTCGGAGGATGACCGCTATGTCCTGGAAGCGTTTTACGGGAAGGACCGTGAATACGGCGATGGCGTGGCGGACGAGATCTCCGAAGCATTCCACATCGAGCGCTCTTCCGCTTACCGCCGGAAAAACCGGGCGGTGGAGAAGCTGGCGCTGCTGCTGTACGGGAATTAGTGAAAAAAAGGAAAGCCCTTGGGATTTTTGGACTCCCAAGGGCTATTTGTTTGCTTTTTGAGCGGAGAGGACTTATTCGATGCCGCCGCCGAGGTCTACGACGGCGATATAGGTCTTTCCTACACCAAAGGCGATCGGTGATCCGTCGGTATAGGTGAAGACGAACTGAGCATCTTCATCGGTACGGGACCACTTGATGGGGGCGTAAACACCGTTCACGCAGTACCAGCCTTCGCCTTCGCCGGTCAGTTCCATATCCTGGTGGCCGACGCCGTCGCACTCCCAGACATCGGTCCGGATGATGACGAGATTCTTGAAGTGGATCGGTTCATTGGTCGCGTAGTCGATATAGTCTTGTTCGAATTCCCTCATCGTATAGTCATTGGTTTCCGCGTTAAAAGTAAAAATACTGTGGCGGTAATCGCCGAAGAACACATCGACGGTCGTCATAACTTCTCCGCCAATGACCACAGGCTCCTCAGTAAAGAGCATGTTGCAGGTATAATCGGAATCGTGCTCGACCGGGAAAGGTGCATCCTTGGCAAGGAAGTCATTGACGGCGATACCGGTGGTGACCAGGCTGTGGACATAACCCATGTGGGAATCACGCCACGGATCGCGGTAGAAGATGCCGCCGGCCCAGGAGATGGCGTCGATCGTGTCATAACCGCGGCGGTTCAGTGCGTTGGTCGCCAGATCCGAGCATCCGCAGTGGACGATGATCGCGTCATAGCAGGCAGCAAAATCGATATAGTTGTGACGCAGGCTTCGAATGGATCCGATGGGCGTATCTGTTTCCGGAACTTCCTGGAAGATGGCCATCATACGGGTCGCTCCGCCTTCTACGATGGCTTCGTAGATGATGTCTGCATCGGCGATGCCTACAGGAGGAACAGCGTCCGGATGATTGTTGATGGAAAAAGCGATCGGGCGCTTGTTGGATACGACATGGTCTTCGATCTCACCGGTCAGGGGATTCATGTTGGGATCCTGGATAAGACTCGCGAGGAAGGGATCTACCTCTTCTTCCGGTTCGGAGGATTCCTCAGGGGCTTGAGAAGATTCCTGTTTGGATTCTTCTTTTGGCGCGGATGATTCCGCCGGCGTTTCGGAGGAGGATTCAAGGACTTCTTCTATGATGGTTTCGGAAGGTTCTTCCTCCGCTTTCTTTTTGCAGGCAGTGGTTGAAATGAGTATACTGCAGATCACCGTGAGAACCAGGATGATCCGCCAGAATGATTTACGCATAACGTCACCTCGATAGATATATTTTTTGATATTTTCTCTCAATCGGGCGGTTTTGTCAAGCAGAGGGCACAGAGAAGAAAATAATTGTGTTTTTCACGGGAATTTGGTATACTATCAAAGATAAACTATATTTTTTACAAATCACCTATGGGAGGTTTCATATGCAGACAGAAATGAATCGCCAGGAGGATGTGGTCGAGATTTCGCTGATGGATCTTTTCTGGTCTGTTCTGCGGCATTGGAGAAGTATCATCGTCGGGATTTTGATCTGTGGCATGCTGCTTGGCGGGTACTTTGGATATAGTGAATATAAAGACAGGATCGACGCAAAGCTGGTCAAACAGAGACAAACAACGTACGAAGAAGCGCTGAAAACCTATGAGATAAAGAAAGCTGATCTGGAGAGAAAACTGGCAAATCTGGAAGAGATCTCCGCGCGTCAGCAGTTTTATCAGGAAAACGCGCTGATGCTTCAGATCGACCAGTATAACGTCTATATCCGTATGCTCTCCTATTATGTCAACACCGGATATGAGATCATACCGGAGCTCTATTACCAGAATCCCAACTATACCGCGGTGATCGCCACCAGCTATAAATCCGCGATAGACCGGATCAAGGTGGATTCGATCATCGCGACAGAAGAATCTCCCGATCTGACCGGAAGAAACCCGAACGGCGGTGCGAAAAAGCTGATCCAGACTTCGGGCGATACGGCCAGCGGTATCCTTACGATCAAGATCTACGGTGATACCCAAGAGAGGGTAGAACAGATCTACGCGGCAGTCGCCGAGACCCTGTCTGCCCAGAAAGAGCTCCTGAATCAGGCAATCGGCGAGCATTCGCTGGAACTCATCTCCGATGAAAGCTATGTCGATGTCGATACAGATTTTGGTTCGATCCAGACAACGTTTGAAGATAAGGTGTCCTCGACGGAAGAGGAAATAGAGAATACAAAAGAAGAGTTAGATAAACTGAAAAAACCGGTCGACAAGACGCCTACGAAAAAAACCATCATTAAAAAGACCGTCAAATTCGGAGCGCTTGGCCTGCTGCTCGGCCTGTTTGTCATGGCCTTATTCTATCTGGTACATGTCATTATCCAGGACAAACTGAATAGTGTGGAGGATATCCGCAAACGATATACCGCACCGGTCCTGGGCGTGTATACCGGCGGAAACAGCCTGAAGACTAAGCTGGATCGTTTCTTTGCAAAGAAGCTTGGAGTGACTGATTCCAAGTCGAAAGAAGAGCAGCTGGATTATATCTGTTCGAACATCCGTTTCTATCTGAAAGACGGGAAAAAGCTGCTTCTGGTAGGCAACTGTGAGATGGAAAAACTGAATAGCCTGAAAGAGGAACTGTCATCTCTTCTGGAGGGAGTAGAGATCAAGGCGGGCGGCAATGTGAACGAGAACCCGCAGGCGATGGATGCCCTTAGGGAAGAGGCGGCAGTGATCTGCGTGGAAAAATGGACAACAACAGCCAACAGAGAGATCCGGCACGAGCTGAAAACGGTGCAGGCGTCCGGAAATCAGAATCTTGGATATATCGTGGTGAGTTGATATGAAAAACGATCAGCTGCATGAGAAGTTCGCTGGGAAATTCGATACAAGAACTTTCCAGCGTTCCTTCATTCTATTGATATTTGACGCCATCAGCGTGGCGGTCAGTTTCTTCCTCGCTCTGTGGGTCCGGTTTGATTTCAAGTTTAACATGATCCCGGACAATTACCTGACGACCTATCGGCATACCATTATCTACTGGGTGCTGATCAGTGTGATCGTTTTCCTTGTATTTCGCCTGTATCAGAGTATATGGCGCTATATCAGTATTACGGAACTGGTCCGGATCTTTCTGGCGTATCTGGTGCTGGTGGCAGTAGGTCTTTTATGTGTTTTTATCTTTAAGATCGACATGCCAAGGTCCTACTATCTGATCGGTATCGTGGCCAGCGCGCTTTGTACAATCTTTGTCCGGTTTTTCTACCGGGCGATCCGTGAGCTGAAAAACAATCTGGAGCGCTCTGTTATGACAAAAACAGGTGAGCGTGTCATGGTCATCGGCGCAGGCGAAGCAGGACGCGGTCTGGTGAACGAGTTTATTTCCAGTGAATACGTCAAAGGGCAGGTCGTCTGTATCATCGATGATAACATTCATAAACTTCGGAAGAAGCTATTAGGCGTTCCGATCGTCGGGTGCCGCTATGATATCCCGGATATGGTAGAGAAATATGAAGTCGAAAAGATCATCTTTGCCATCCCTACAGCGGAACCTAAAGACCGCAAGGAGATCCTGGATATCTGCAGTAAGACCGGCTGTGAAGTACAGATCATCCCGGGCATCTACCAGATCATCAACGGTGATGTGCATCTGAGCCAGTTAAGGAAAGTCAACGTACAGGATCTGCTTGGCAGAGATCAGATCCAGGTCAATCTGGACGAGATCTTCGAGTTTATTTCCGGGAAAGTCGTTCTTGTTACAGGCGGCGGCGGATCGATCGGCAGTGAACTCTGCCGGCAGATCGCGCGGCATACCCCCAAACAACTGATCATTTTCGATATCTACGAGAACAATGCCTACGATATTCAGCAGGAGCTGATCCATGACCTTCCGAAACTGAACCTGGTCACGCTGATCGGTTCCGTACGGAATACGATCCGGGTGGATTCCGTGATGGAGACCTATCGGCCGGATATCGTTTTCCATGCGGCGGCACACAAACACGTTCCGCTGATGGAAGACAGTCCCAATGAGGCGATCAAAAACAATGTGTTCGGCACCTATAACGTGGCCCGCTCAGCCGATAAATACGGCGTACAGCGGATGGTGCTCATTTCCACCGACAAGGCGGTGAATCCCACGAATATCATGGGTGCGTCCAAACGGCTTTGTGAGATGGTCGTCCAGATGATGAACCGCAAGAGCAAGACCGAATATGTGGCGGTACGCTTTGGCAATGTGCTCGGCAGCAACGGCAGCGTGATCCCGCTCTTTGAGAAGCAGATCGCACAGGGCGGTCCGGTGACGGTCACGCATCCGGATGTGATCCGGTATTTCATGACGATCCCGGAAGCGGTCTCTCTCGTTTTGCAGGCGAGCTATTACGCGAAGGGCGGGGAGATCTTCGTTCTGGATATGGGCGATCCGGTAAAGATCGACGATATGGCCAGGACGATGATCCGCCTGTCCGGATTTGAGCCGGATGTCGATATCAAGATCAAGTATACAGGCTTAAGGCCCGGGGAAAAGCTCTTTGAGGAGCTTTTGATGAAAGAGGAAGGGCTGAAGGATACGGATAACAAACTGATCCATATCGGAAAGCCGATCGAGATGGACGACGAGGTGTTCGCGGAGCAGCTGGTTCGGCTGAAAGAAGCGGCCTACGCGGAAGTGGACAACATGAAGGATATCGTCCAGGAGATGGTTCCGACCTACAAACGACCCTCACAAACGAACTGAAGACGAGGAAAGGCGGTCAAACGCTATGAGTACGAAAATACCTTTCAGCCCTCCGGATATCACCGAGGCTGAGATCAATGAAGTGGCGGAGGCCATGCGGTCCGGATGGATCACGACAGGACCTCGCACGAAAGAGTTTGAACGGCAGCTGTCTGCCTATGTCGGCAACGATAAGACGGTGGCACTCAATTCCGCGACAGCAGCGATGGAACTGACTTTACATGTTCTGGGTATCGGGCCGGGGGACGAAGTCCTGGTGCCGGCTTATACCTATACGGCGAGCTGCAGCGTGATCTGTCATGTCGGTGCAACGCCGGTGATGGTCGATATCTCGAAGGATTCCTTTGAGATGGATTATGACCGGATGGCGGAAGCGATCACGGAGAAAACAAAAGCCATCATTCCGGTGGACCTGGGCGGTGTGATCTGCGATTATGACGCGATCTACCATGTGGTCAAACAGAAAAAGGATCTGTTCCGACCGGCAAACGAAAGGCAGAAGCTGTTTGGGCGGGTGATCGTCATAGCCGACTGTGCGCATGGCCTGGGCGCTTTCCGAAGCGGCAAGATGGCAGGTGCGTTTGCCGACTTTACGTGTTTCAGTTTCCATGCGGTGAAGAACCTTACCACGGCAGAAGGCGGCGCGGTTACCTGGAGGCCGGTGGAAGGGCTCGATGAGCAGAGGCTTTACCAGGATTTCCAGAACCTTTCCCTGCATGGACAGACGAAGGATGCGCTTCACAAAGACCAGCCGGGAGCATGGGAATATGATATCGTCGCGCCTTACTATAAGTGCAATATGACCGACATTACCGCAGCGATCGGGCTGGTCCAGCTGAAACGCTATCCGGATCTGCTGAAACGGCGCTTTGAGATCATCGACCGGTTTGATAAAGTTCTGCATCCGCTGGGGGTCGAGACGCTGCCACATGTCGAAGAAAACGGAAGATCCAGCGGACATCTGTATATCACCCGGATCCCGGGGATCGGCGAAGAGGAGAGGAACGAGATCATCGTACGGATGGCAGAAAAAGGGATCGCCTGCAACGTGCATTATAAACCTCTCCCGATGCTGACCGCTTATAAAAACCTGGGCTTTCGGATGGAGAATTATCCGAATGCCTATGAACATTTCAGGAATGAGATCACCCTGCCGCTTTTCAGCAAGCTGACGGATGAACAGGTAGATACCATCCTGGATGCATTTGTTGAGATCGTCAAAGACTATCTGTAAGGGTAACTAAGGATGAAAAACGGTATACTTCCTTCCTGGGAGAAGCTGCCCGCAGGGCTCCGGCGGCCGGAAGTCAGGCCATATTATGATGTGCTTGCGAAACACAGGCTGGGTCTGGCAATGAAGAGAGGCTTCGATGTAGTCGTGTCGGGGATCCTCCTTCTGTTCATCGCACCGGTGATTGGCGTGATCGCACTGCTGATCCGGCTGGATTCGCCGGGACCGGTTTTTTACCGGCAGGAGAGGATCACCACGTTGGGAAAGAAGTTCTATATTCACAAATTCCGGACGATGGTGGTGGATGCGGATAAGATCGGTACGCTGGTCACGGTCGATCATGATCCCAGGGTAACGAAGATCGGAGCTTTTCTGCGGAAGTACCGGCTCGATGAACTTCCGCAGGCGCTGGATATTTTTTCCGGCGATATGTCCTTCGTAGGCACCAGACCGGAAGCGACCAAATATGTGAAACAATATACACCGGAAATGAAGGCGACCCTCCTGCTTCCTGCGGGTGTCACTTCCGAAGCATCGATCCGGTACAAGGATGAGGCAGCGCTTCTGGACAAGGCAGAGGATGCGGATGCAGTGTATGTAGAGAAGATCCTTCCCGAGAAGATGAAGTACAATCTTGACAGCATCAGGAATTTTAGTCTCCTCTCGGATCTTCGGACGATGGTGCGTACGGTTCTGGCTATTTTGGGAAAAGAATATACCTAGGAGAAATCGTCATGAAAATTCTTCTTTTGAATCATTATGCCGGCAGTTCGGAAATGGGGATGGAATTCAGACCCTATTATCTTGCCAGGGAATGGGTCAGGATGGGACATGAAGTGCGGATCGTCGCGGCGGATTATTCCCATCTGCGGCGCGTCAATCCCACCATAGAGAAAGATTTCCAGAAGACAGAGATCGACGGGATCGAATACCGCTGGATCAAAACCGGAAGATATCATGGTAACGGCGTCAAGAGAGCGCTGACGATGTTTCAGTATGTGGGCAAGCTGATCCTGAATGCTTCCAGGATCGCGAAAGAATGGAAGCCGGATGTGGTGATCGCTTCCTCTACCTATCCCATGGATACTTATGCAGCCCAGCGGATCAGGAGAAAGGCGCATGCCCGGTATATCCATGAAGTCCATGACCTCTGGCCGGCCACGCTGTACGAAGTGGGGGGTATGTCACGGAAGAATCCGTTCGTCATCCTGATGCAGATCTCGGAGAATTCCGCATATAAGCACTGTGATAAAGTCGTTTCGCTGATGCCTTATGCGAAAGACTATATGATGGAGCATGGCCTGAAGGCAGATAAATTTGTCAATATCCAGAACGGCGTTGTGGAAGAAGAATGGGAGGCCTTTGACCGGATCCCGTCCGAACACGAAGAACTGCTTTCCGGACTGAAGGATAAGTTCGTCGTAGGGTATTTTGGCGGGCATGCGCTTTCCAATGCGCTGGATCTGATGCTGGATATCGCGAAGAAAGAGACCGATCCGGATATCGCGTTCGTTCTGGTGGGCGACGGGGTGGAAAAACCGCAGCTGATGGAACGGAAGGAAAAGGAGAACATAGAGAATGTTTACTTCCTTCCGCCGGTAAAGAAGACTGCGGTTCCGGATCTGATCCGGTATTTCGACTGTTCGTATATGGGCGGCATTCCGTCTCCGCTGTACCGGTTCGGGCTGTGTCTGAACAAGATGTATGATTCCATGATGGGCGGGAAACCGGTCATCTGCGCGATGACGGCTCCCAGAACGCTGGTCGAGGAATATGACTGTGGTTATAAAGTGGATCCGTCGAATATTCAGGATATCCTGGACGCGATCGAGAAACTGAAGGCTATGCCGAAGGAAGAGCGTGACCGGCTGGGTAAGAACGGGAAAAAGGCGATCGAAGAGAAGTTTACCTATCGGAAGCTCGCGGAGCAGTTCGTGCAGGTCATGGAGGAGAACAAAGCATGAAGATCTGTTTTGTAGGCCCCGCGAACAGTTCCCATATCGTGAAGTGGAGCCGGTGGTTTTCTTCCCACGGACATGAAGTGCATGTCGTATCCTTTCAGGAAGGGGAAGTACCAGGCGCCGAGGTGCATCTGGTCAGGTCAAAGGCCAGTGCGGTAGGCAGTGATCTGAATAAGCTCCTTTATCTGTTGGGAGCGGGGAAAGTAAAGAAAGCGGTAAAGAGCATCGCGCCGGATGTCATCAACGTCCATTACGCGACAAGTTACGGGACAGTGATGGCACTGACCGGACTTAAGGACTATACGCTTTCCGTATGGGGATCGGATATCTACGATTTTCCCAATAAAAGTCCGCTTCACCGCAGGCTCCTCTCCTTCAGCCTGAGAAAGGCGAAGTATCTGTTTTCGACCAGTGAGGCCATGGCTAAGGAAGCCGGGAAATATACGGATAAACCGTTTGCCATTACGCCGTTTGGCGTGGATATGGAGCTGTTTTCACCTTCTAAAAGGAACAGAGACGAGGATGGTCGTTTTGTGATCGGGATCGTTAAGCTGATCGAAGATCTTTACGGAATCGATTATATGCTGAAAGCCGCTGCCATCCTTCATTCGGAGCATCCGGAAATCCCTTTGGGGGTTCGTATTTGCGGATATGGCACCAAGGAAGAAGAATACCAGCAGCTCGCGAAACAACTGGGAATCGGGGATCTTACTGTTTTCACTGGCAGGATTCCGCAAACAGAAGCTGCGGTTGAATGGGCCAATATGGACGTTGCGGTCATACCGTCTGTCCATCATGAATCGTTTGGTGTTGCAGCTGTAGAAGCACAGGCGTGCGAAACGCCGGTCATCGTTTCAGATGTGGGAGGATTAACGGAAGTAACAGAGCCGGGCAAAACAAGTATCGTTGTTCCGACAAAGAATGAGCAAGCGATCGTGGATGCACTGGTCCGCTTATTCCGAGATCCTGCTTTACGGGAAGAAATGGGAATAGCGGGAAGACAGAGAGTGCTGGAAAAATATGAGCTCGATACCTGCTTCACTAAAATAGAAAGTTTATATTTTAAACAAATCAACGAGGGAAACTGCTAGATGAAAAGATGCATCGTTTATTGTCCCTATGAAATACTGGAACAGGGAGACGGAGCGAGAATGCTTCGGCCAAGGAAGATGATTCAGGCCTTCCGGGATATTGGATATGATGTTTTTGTCATCCATGGGTATTCCAAATCCAGAAGAAAACTGATAGCTGAATGTAAAAAAATGGTTCTGAATGGGACGAAGTTCGAGTTTATGTATATTGAGAACAGTACAGAGCCCACGCTCCTAACGGATCCGCACCATCTTCCGACACATCCCTTTCTTGACTATGGTTTTTATCAGTTCGCGAAACGCCATGGCATCCCAATGGGGCTGTTTTATAGTGACATTTTCTGGAAATTCGATACATACGGCCGAGAACTGCCCAAATGGAAAAGGTTCTTCGCACTCAAGTGCTATGAGCTGGATTTGAAAATGCTTCCGAAGTATCTGAAAAAGTTCTACCTTCCGGATAAGATGATGAATACTTATCTGAAAGTTCCATATCTGGCAGAGAGGTCTGAAGAGCTGCCTCCCGGATGTGAACAGACGGAAGTAAAAAACAGAGAACCGGGGCCTGTTGATTTTTCAGAAAGACCGTTGCAACTGTTTTATGTAGGTGGTCTGGGCGGTGTTTACCAAATCGGAGAACTGATTTCGGCTGTTGCTGGAGAACCGGATGTGGTCCTAACGGTTTGCTGCAGAAAAGCAGAGTGGGACAAAGAATCGGCCACACTCTCTAAACTGCTGGCAAATAATATCTCCATTATTCATAAAAAAGGAAAAGAACTGGAACCTTATTTCGCGGAAGCTGATCTTTGCAGTTTAATGTTCCTTCCAGGTTCTTATATGAGCTTTGCGAAACCTTTTAAGGCGTATGAGTACCTGGCCAATGAGATTCCTGTGCTTTCCAGCAAAGGAACGGCAATCGGAGAATTTGTTGAAAGAAGCAATATTGGCTGGAATATAAATTATTCGGCGGAAGAGATACGAAAAGTAGTCTGCGCGATCAAGGAAGACCCCGGGCTTCTTCAGGAGAAGCGCGACAACTGCAAGACAGTGAAGCAAAGTCAGTTGTGGACAGTTCGTGCGCGACAGGTTGAAGAAGGGCTGTTGAAATGATAAAGGTGGTCTACGTCCTGTTTTCTATCTGCGTGATGGGATTAAGCGCCTTTCTGTTCCACCGCGCCGCAGGGTCGTTGTCTTTAAAAAAGCTGAATATCGTCAGCTTTACCTTTTACAATCTTCTTGTGTTTACCTATGTCGGGGCCTTTGCCATCCTTATGGGGTTCAGAGACCACTACCTGGTAAAAAAGATACAGGATGACAGCATCATCATTAAGACCTGCTGGATGATCGCTTATGTGCTGATCATGCTGCCGCTGGCGATCAACCTGTTTGAAAGGCTGTTTTTGAAAGGATCCGTCCGGAAACGGTTCCAGGACTACTGTCTTGCAGCCGTGGAGTATAAGGATACGGAAAGGAATGTCCTGATTTTTACGATCGTGGCCCTTCTTATCTGTGCCCTGGGAACGGTCTATCTGTTCTATCAGATCGGCACAGTCCCCATCTTTGCCGTTTACCTTCAGGGGGAAGACGGCGATATGATCCGGCAGGAGGCTTCCAGGAACTTCCAGGGAAACACCTATATCAAAAACATCCTGGTACTTGGCATAACGCCCTTGCTTTCCTACCTGTCCTATATCTATCTGCGGGTAGGCCGCCGCAGAAGAAGGATCTGGATACCTGTGTTCGGGTTCAGTTTCCTTCTGTGCTGTCTTATCAAGACCTATGACCTGGAAAAAGCGCCGGTCCTTTACTACCTGTTTTATTTCTATCTGATCGAGATCGTGCTGAACAACAGAAAGCTGATGAAGATCCTGTATTTCATCATAGGGACGGTGGTGTGTCTGGTCGTTATTATGTATGTGTCGGCCGGATACGGGGAATCTTTCCTGACGATCAGTTCCGGACCCGGCGGAAGGATCTTTATGACACAGGTCGCGACTTTGTTCCTGCATGTGAAGGCTTTCCCGAAAATGCATGCATACTTAAACGGCGCCAGCCTGCCGACGGCGCTGGCGAAGCTGGTAGGAAGCAGCGACTCCTGGATCCGTTCGGGCAGGATCGTCATGGAGTTGTTCAACAAGGAAGCGGTGAAACAAGGTATAGCGGGCGTTATGAATGCTTTGTTCATCGGTGAGGCTTATGCTAACTGGGGCATTGCCGGCACGCTGATCTCCCCGTGGGTAGTCGCGGCTACGATCGCTATTACCCTGGTGCTTCAGCTGAGACTGCCGAAAACGCCCATCAACATGGTAATCAATATCGCTTTAGTCAGTTCATTAACCGGAGCATTGCAGGGAGGATTCGTTGATTATCTCTACAATGTTTCGTTAATCCTGATCCTGCTTCTTTTCTGGGGGATCTCGGTCCTTGTCAGGAGAGGGAAGATCAGAATATACCATCAATTACCCATCAAGGAGGAATGAGAATGAGATATGCGTTGATCGGCTGCGGAAGGATTTCCCCCAATCATATCGAAGCGGCAAAGAACAACCATCTGGACTTTGTCGCCATGTGTGATATCGATCCGCAGGTCATGCAGGAGAAATCGGATAAATTCGGACTGGAAGCGGTCCGCAAGTATACCGATTATAAAGAACTGCTGGAAAAGGAAAAACCGGAACTGGTCGCCATCGCGACGGAATCCGGCAAACATGCGGCGATCGCGCTGGACTGCATCGAAGCAGGCTGCAATGTCATTATAGAAAAGCCGATCGCCCTTTCGATCGCCGACGCGGATGCGGTCATCGCGGCCGGTAAGAAAAAAGGCGTACTTGTTTGCGCGAATCACCAGAATCGCTTCAACAAGTCGGTCCAGTATATCCGCAAGGCGCTGGAAGAAGGAAGATTCGGGAAGCTGTCCCACGGCGCTGCCCATATCCGCTGGAACAGAGGACCGGGATATTATACCCAGGCCCCGTGGAGAGGCACCTGGGCACAGGATGGCGGCTGCCTGATGAATCAATGCATCCACAATATCGACCTTCTTCGCTGGATGATGGGAGATGACGTCGAAGAAGTCATGGCCTATACCGACCAGCTGGAGCATCCCTATCTGGAGGCGGAAGACCTTGGTATGGCGCTGGTGAAGTTCTCCAACGGATCCTATGGCCTGATCGAGGGAACGACCAACGTCTACCCGAAGAACCTGGAAGAGACGCTCTATATTTTCGGAGAAAAAGGAACGGCTAAAGCGGCTGGTACCAGCGACAATATTATCGAAGTATGGAACTTCGGGGACGGGATCGATGATCCGGAGGAAGTCAAGGCGACGTACGCAGAGAATCCTCCGAATGTGTACGGTTACGGCCATACCCCACTGTACGCGGATGTGATCGACGCGATCCAGACGGGACGTGAGCCGTACGTGAGTGGAGAAGCAGGAAAGAGAGCGCTGGAGATGGTGCTGGCAATTTATAAATCTGCGGCGGAACATCGACCGGTGAAACTGCCGCTGGAAAGCTGCTCCACCATGGATTTTGTGGGAAGATTTGATAAGGGAGAATAAAATGAGGATCGACGCACACAACCATCCGAACTGGTATGGGTACAGTTTTGACCGGTTTGTTGAGAACATGGATAAAAACGGGATCGATAAAACCTGTATCATTTCATGGGAAACACCGGAAAGTGAACACATCATTGGACAGACATGGATCGTCAGTGATTATCTGACGACAGGCGGGCCGCCTGTACCGGCTCCGTTCTCCCAGTGTATCGATTTTAAGATGAGAGCCCCGGAGCGGTTTATCCTGGGTTATGGCCCGGATCCGAGAAATCCCAAGGCGATCGATCAGCTGCACAGCGGCATCCTGAATTTTGATGTGAAGATCTGCGGCGAGATCAAATACCGGATGATGTATGACAATCCGGACGCGATCGACCTGTTCCGGTATGCCGGAGAGCAGGGCCTGCCCGTGATCCTGCATTTTGACTATCCGGAAGCGACCAAACAGAAATATATCTATCCGCGCCGCAACTGGTGGTATGGAGGCGATATCGATACGCTGGAACGTGTCCTGAAGCTTTGCCCGGAAACCAATTTCCTTGGTCACGCGCCGGGATTCTGGTGTCATATCTCCAATGATGATGAAGGCAGGACAAAGTCCAAACCGACGGGGCCTGTGATCCGCGGCGGAAAGATCGAGCAGTTCCTGGACAAATATCCGAACCTCTACTGCGACTGTTCGGCCAAATCAGCCTGTGTTGCATTATCCAGAGATCTGGATTATACTAAAGAGTTGATGATGGCACATCCGGACCGGTTCGTGTTTGCCCGTGACAACTTCGAAAGCACGCTGATCGACCTTGTGAACGGACTGGGACTGCCGGAGGATGTGCTGGATCAGTTCTACAGCGGGAATATGCTCAGACTGATGCATATGGCATAAGGAGGAAACATTTATGGAATTTCGTGATCTGAAAGAGCAATACAGACGACTGAAGCCGGAGATCGATGCCGGTATCCAGGCTGTGATCGAAAGTTCTGCATTTATTCTCGGGAAACCGGTCAAAGAGCTGGAAGACAAGATGGCAGCTTATGTCGGCCGGAAGCACTGCGTAGGATGCGCGAACGGTACAGACGCCCTTCAGCTGGCGTTGATGATCTGGGGGATCGGACCGGGAGACGCAGTCTTTACTTCCGACTTCACCTATTTCGCTTCTGCCGGTACGACTTCGATCCTTGGCGGAACGCCGGTGCTGGTCGACATCGATCTTCGTACCTTCAACATGGATCCCGATGACCTGGAAGAACAGATCCAGCGTGTCATAGCGGAAGGCAAGCTGACACCGAAAGTGATCATTCCGGTAGACCTGTTTGGTCAGCCGGCTGACTATGATCGTATTCTTCCTATCGCGGAGAAATACGGACTGAAAGTGCTGGAGGACGGCGCTCAGGGATTCGGCGGAAACATCCGCGGAAAGCTGGCATGCTCGTTCGGTGATATGTCCACGACGTCGTTCTTCCCGGCAAAACCTCTTGGCTGCTACGGTGATGGCGGCGCGATCTTTACCGACGATGATGAAGTGGATGCAAGACTGAGAAGTCTTCGCGCGCAGGGAAAGAGCCCGGTCGACAAGTATGACAACCGGGAAATCGGAATGAACAGCCGTCTGGACACCCTTCAGGCTGCGATCCTTCTTCCCAAATTCAAGGCTTTCGTCGAGCACGAGATCGACGATGTCAATCAGGTAGCCGCGTGGTATACCGAGCGCCTGCAAGATCACTTTATCACACCCTTTGTACCGGAGGGCTTCCTGTCTTCCTGGGCACAGTATACGCTTCTGCTTGATAACAAGGAAGAGAGAGATGCGCTGCAGGCTAAACTGAAAGTGAACGGTATTCCTTCCATGATCTACTATCCGCGCGGACTGCATGAGCAGCAGGCATACGCAGCTATGCAGCTGCCGGATGAATGGTATCCGAATACGATGGAAGCGACGAAACGGGTCCTCAGCCTGCCGATGCATCCTTACCTCACCGAGGAAGAAGTAGACCTGATCTGTAAAGTCCTTCTGGAAGCATAGATCCTGTGTAAGAAATAAATATTACAATATAAGGAAGTTAAGTAAAATGGAATTTAACACGATTTATCAGGGACTGATCTCCGGGAAAGAAAAACTGGCGCTGGTTGGCCTGGGTTATGTCGGTATGCCGATCGCGGTAGAGTTCGCGAAGCATATCAAAGTCATCGGCTTTGATATCAACGAGCAGCGGGTCAATGAGTACAAAAACGGTATCGACGCCACGAACGAGATCGGTCCGGCGATCAAGAACACCACAGTGGAGTTTACGGCTGATCCTGCCAAGCTGAAAGAAGCGAAGTTCATCGTCGTCGCGGTCCCGACGCCTGTCAACGAAGACAATACCCCGGACCTTCGCCCGGTGGAAGGCGCTTCCAGAACTGTCGGCCAGAATCTGTCCGCAGGTACGATCGTTGTTTTTGAGTCTACGGTCTATCCGGGCGTTACCGAAGATATCTGTGTTCCGATCATCGAGAAGGAGTCCGGACTGAAATGCGGTGTGGACTGGAAGATCGGCTACAGCCCCGAGCGTATCAATCCCGGTGACCGCGTACATACCCTGACGACGATCCGTAAGGTCGTTTCCGGTATGGATGAAGAGTCCGCGCGTGAGATCAAGAAAGTCTACGATATCGTGATCAAAGCGGGAACATTCCCCGTCAGCAACATCAAGACAGCCGAAGCGGTCAAAGTGGTGGAGAACAGTCAGCGTGATATCAATATCGCGTTTATGAATGAGATCGCCATTATTTGCGACAAGCTGAAGATCGATACGGATGAAGTGCTGGCCGGTATGAATACCAAGTGGAACGCGCTGGGCTTCCGTCCCGGCCTGGTCGGCGGCCACTGTATCGGCGTAGATCCCTACTACCTGACGAATATTTCCGAGAAACTCGGCTATCACAGCCAGATCATCCTGAACGGACGCCAGGTCAATGACAGCATGGGTTCGTTCGTAGCGGATGCAGCAATCAAGGAAATGATCGAAGCCGGTATGGCACCCAAGAAGGCAACCGTCCTGATCCTGGGCCTGACCTTTAAGGAAAATTGCCCGGATACCCGCAACAGCAAAGTTGTGGATATCATCCATCGCCTGAATGAGTATGGCATCCATCCGCTGGTCACTGACTCCTGGGCTGATCCGGAAGTGGCGAAGCACGAATATGGTGTGGATCTGGTCGACTGGAAAGATATCCCGAAGGCGGACTGCGTGATCGTGGCTGTCGGACATAATGAATACCGCAATATGTCCATGATGCGGATCAAGGAAATGTTCAAGGATACTCTGGAAGACGAGGAAAAAGTGCTGATCGACGTAAAGAGCCTGTATCGTATGGATGAGCTGAAAGCATCCGGTATGCGGTTCTGGAGACTGTAAGACGGGACTTTAGAATAAAAAAGATGTTCAGAAAAATCAGAGAAGAGTTAGGACGACTGCTCAAGGGAGGGTTTTTCCATATCCTATTTGGCGGCACACTGACGAAAGTCGTTGCCTTCATTTCCAGTATCGTGGTCGTCCGACTGATCTCCAAACAGGAGTACGCTTATTTATCCTATGCGGATAATATCAATTCGTACTTTTTCCTGTTCAGCGGTTTGGGATGTGCCTCGGCTGTCCTGAAGTTCTGTGTCCAGGATGACCGGCTTAAAAACAAAGCGTTCTTTAATTACGCTTTGAAAATAGGCAGCCTGTTCCAGCTTGTTCTTCTGGTAGGGACCGCGGTTTTCGTGGGTATTTTGCCGTTGCCTTTCCCTCAGGCTCGGCCTTATATGTATGAACTGCTGCTTTATCCGATGCTGTACTACTGGATCGGCTTGGTTCAGTGCTTTATGCGTGCCCGGATGAAGAACAGGGAATATGCGGTCGTGGGTGTTCTTCAGACAGTACTGATTCTGGGACTCAGTATTGCGTTCGTGAAGCTCTGGCAGGTGACCGGCGTCATCGGCGCCAGATATCTGGCAGGGATCGTCGCGACGCTATACGGCGTCTATGTGATACGGGATGAGCTTCGCCTCAAGAATACAGTGGTGCTGACGAAAGATGAAAAGAAAGCCTTTCTGTCGTTTGCGCTTACTTTACTGGTCGCCAACATTTTCTCGCTGATCATGCCGATCAATGAAGGCTTCCTGGTAAATAACCTTCTGAAGGATGAAGTCCTGACTTCGAACTACCGGGTCGCCAATCTGATCCCGCAGCAGCTGCCGTTTGTGACGACTACGATCATTACATATTTCTTCCCGATTTTCGTGAAGATGAAGAACAAGGATGAGATCTGGGCACAGGCCAGAAAGGTCGGGCTCATCAATCTGCTGATCATTGTTTTTATTGCGTTTGTGGGATATCTGGTCTCACCCTGGATCATTACCATGGTATATGGAGACAAATACGCGGACGCTACGTGGCTGATGAACTGGATGTGGATCATGTACGCTGTCACCGCAGGTATCCGTATCCTGCCGATGAATATCCTTCCGGCGATCGGATATACGTCGTTCAACATGAAGCTTTCGATCGCTTCCTGTATTGTCCATCTGATCATTGATTATTTTATGCTGAAAGCGATCGGTATCGGAGCAGTCGGTATCGCCGGTATCGTGGCGTATGGTTTTTCCGGTATAGGTTACTGGATATATCTTTATCGTAAGACACATGAAAAAGTAACCGCATAAGGTTACTACAGCGGGGGATGCACAAATGAAACGGTCTGTTCTTAAGAAACTCCTTTCCCTTCTTCTGGCTCTTGTCTGCCTGTTTTCCTTCGGATCACCGGCCAAGGCGGATCAGGGGTGGATTACGACCGATACGGGGACATTCTATTATGATGAGAGCGGAAATCCCCATACCGGCTGGCTGCGCTTGGGTGGAAGCTATTACCTTTTTGATGACGGCGGGAGGATGGTCACGGGTTGGAAGATCCGTGGCGGCTCCACTTATTATTTCGGAAGCGACGGTGTTATGTATACCGGAGTTCGGTCTATCAATGGAGAAGTCTATTATTTCTCCGATGGAGGCATGCTGCAGTGTGGGTCGGGCTGGCTGCGGTGGGGAAACAACGTCTATCTGTTCGATTATGATGGATTGACACTGGTCACCGGCTGGCGTGAAAGAGGCGGTGCGACCTATTACTTTGATGCTGCAGGCCGTATGGCGACCGGTGCAGTCAATATTGAAGGGAAGGTCTACTACTTCTCTGCAGGAGGAATCCTGCAGGAAGGGAATAACAACTGGGTTACAGATGAAACCGGTACATATCTTTACAAGGATAAAGAAACATTGACGACCGGCTGGCGCGAAAGAGGCGGTGCGACCTATTATTTCGATGAAAACGGAAAAATGGCGACTGGCAGCACTTGGATCGACGGTAGGCTTTATTATTTCTCAGCTGGAGGAATCCTTCGGAAGGATAACGGATGGTTTCGAGACGGTGCGGGTAACTATTATCTTTTTAATGAAGATTATTCACTGACGACCGGTTGGAGAGAGCGTGGAGGGAATCTATATTATTTCGATAATAATGGAGTTATGGCGACCTACAATACCAAAGTAGGAGATAAAGCATACTACTTTACTGCCGGAGGTTTTCTGTATAAAGGTATAGGATGGTATAAAGACGCATTTGGAAACTACTTCCTTTTCAATTCGGACGGATCCCTGACGACCGGATGGAGAGAACGGGGAGGAAATCTGTATTATTTCCATGAAGATGGCGTTATGGCTACCTATAATACCAGGATCGGCGACAAAGCCTATTATTTTACTGCCGGAGGGATCCTCTATAAGGGCGAAGGGTGGCTCAAGGACGATGACGACAGGTATTTCCTCTTCAATTCCGACGGTTCTCTGGCGACCGGTTGGAAAGAACGAGGCGGTTCGACCTATTATTTCGAGCCGGACGGCGTGATGGTGACCGGAAAGAAAGTGATCGACGGAGAAGAATACTATTTCACTCCCGGCGGACAGCTTGGGACGCTGGATCCGATGGTCGCGAGGGCACAGGGATATTCAAGTGCGACCCAATACCTGATCATGGTCGATACATCCAGGCATGTGGTGGGCGTCTTTGAAGGCAGCCAGGGAAACTGGGAACTGATCGATATGTTCCCCTGTGGAGACGGAGCGCCTGAAACACCAACGCCTTTAGGTGTATTTGATATCACAGAACGATTTGTCTATTTTGATTCCGGAAGCGCCAGATGCTGGTACGCGACCGGCTTCGTAGATTCGTATTACCTGTTCCATTCGATCCTGTATTACCAGGAGTCCGCACCGATCACGGTCATGGATCCGACCGTCGGACAGGCGGTATCCCATGGATGTGTCCGTCTTCCGCTTGCGAAGTGTAAATGGATCTATGACAATGTGCCCAGACATTCAGCTGTAGTCATTTATAGATAGAGAAAGGTTTTGTCATGAGGATGAAAACATTTCTCGCAGCTTTACTCTGTGTTCTTCTTGTGATATGCCCGGCCTGGCAGGCTTTTGCGGAGCAAATGGCGCCTGGCTGGATCTCCGATGAAAACGGTTCTTACCTGATCGGTTATGACGGGCAGAAGGCTCTCGGATGGAGGGATTACGGCGGATCCAGATATTATTTCGATCCTTCGACCGGAAGAATGACGATCGGAACAAGATGGATCGACGGAAGTCTGTATTATTTCCAGGCAGGCGGACAGCTGTATAATCAGCCCGGATGGCTGAGGGTCGGAGCCACGGTCTATCTGATCGATTACAACGGTTCTGTGGTTACCGGCTGGAGGGAAAGAGGCGGATCGACCTATTATTTTGATCCTTCTACCGGACAGATGGCCATAGGCGTTGCTTCTGTGGAAGGGAAATTGTACTATTTTGGATCGGGCGGACAGCTTTACCAACGGCCCGGCTGGCTGAAGCTGGGTGAAAACTACTACCTGGTCGATTATGATTATTCTCTGGTGACAGGCTGGCATGAGCGCGGAGGTTCCACGTATTATTTTACAGATCGTGGGATCATGCTGACCGGACGGCAGCTCATAGACGGGACGTCCTATTATTTCAGTCCGGGCGGCACGCTGGCAGCGGCAGCGGATCTTTATCCTCAGGCACGGGCTGTCCTGGATCAGATCGGATGGGATCTGAAAACAGCGTATCTCTGGTCTGTCAAGCTGGACTATGACAGAACAGGTCTTCCTTCGGAAGGTTCTAACGGAACGAATTTCTTTGCTTCCTATGGGTTTGAGCATCTCTACGGCAACTGCTTCGTCTATGCGGGCACGTTTGTCCAGATGGCAAGGATCCTCGGATATGACGCAAGGCAGGTCGAAGGCGGCGTCAAGCGTTGGGATGATACCTATGCAGCGCACAGCTGGGTCGAGATCGATGAGGGAGATCAGACCTATGTGTATGATCCCGAATATGAGTGGCAGTACAGTAAGGATGGCTTCCGGATGGTCTACGGCCAGAAGGAGCGCTGGATCTACAAAGTCAGCGGCTATATGACAGATGAACCAAAGCAATAAAGGATGCACGTCGTGAAAAAGAAACTGAGTTTTGTCGTAGTAATCGTCAGTATGATCCTGGCAGGGATGCTGATCGGCTGCCAGAATCAAGAGGCTGCCAAAACGGCAGCGGAAGAGAGTGTTCTCCCGGAAAGTTCTGTACAGGAGGATGCGGCGGAAGAGAGCAGCGCACAGGAAGCATCGGAAGCCGCTGCGGAAGAAAAGGAAGAAAGCAGCCAGGCGGAAATGTCCGAGGAGTCTTCAGAAGCCACGGAGGCATCCGAAGAAATAAAGGAGGATGTTCCTTCCGTGATCGGAACAGATACCGGAAGCGAAACACAGGCAGTCATAGAGGTCACCAACGGATTGCCGGTGGCGATCACAAGCATTCTGTTTGGAGAACCTTTTGGAGAATACATGGGCGCTAACCTGCTTCCTGAGGGAACGGTACTGGCACCCGGCGAAACAAAGACGATGTATTTTGATCCCCAGGCAGCTAACGGTGCGGTAGACTATAATGTATACCTGGTGTTCGAAGACGGTGCCACGGCAACGCTCCATTCATTTGCATACGACAATATGAATGCTGTTACGGTGAAAGACAGCGGGTCGGTCATCTATATCGAATATGTCTCGCTTGCGAGCGGGGAACAGAAAAGTTCGGAGATGTCAGAATATATCATCAAGTACGGCGGTTCCGGCGGCGGAGATGGGGACCAGGGCGCAGATCCCAATGCGGGCTGTATCGACGATGCGCCGACCAATTAACGAATGATGGAAAAACAAGATATTTACTATTTGCGGGTTATTCGTGTCATTTCCTCACTGGCGATCGTTGTTCTGCATACATTCAGCCATTTTATTACATCTTTTGAAGCGACTTCCGCACAGAGAATCTTTTGTTTCTCTGTGCGGAATCTTCAAATGTTTGCTGTCCCGTGTTTCGTGATGGTCACAGGCGTTCTGCTACTGAGGCCGGAGAAGGAGATCACCATTGGTCAGGTTTTCCGGAAATATATCAAACGGATCGTGACAGCGCTGCTTGTTTTTTCACTTCTTTTCGCTCTCTATGATTTTATCCTGAGCAAAGAAGCGTTTTCCTGGAAAGTCTTTTCCTCCTGGCTCCTGACGATCTACCAGAATAAAAGCTGGTCCCATCTTTGGTATCTGTATATGATCCTGGCGATCTACCTGCTTCTGCCGGTCTACCGGCTGGTCTCGAAAGGAGCGGGGATCAGAGAATACAGGTACCTGCTCCTGGTCTATTTCCTTTTCCAGATCATCTTATCGACGGCTGACATGGTCAGCGGCGTGAAGACCGGGTTCTATATCTGTGTTTATACAGTCTATCCTTTTTATTTGTTTTTAGGCCATGGTCTGGATAACCAGGCGGTGAAGATCCCCTTGTGGCTGTCGGCGGTTTTATTTGTCGTTGGTCTGGTCGGGATCCCTTTGCTCACATATTTCCAGTTTATCCTGCCGTCGGATGTGGCGGGTAAGCTGACAGGGAATTACTCTTCTATCGTTGTCGTTGCTTTTTCAACAGGAGTCTTTAGTCTGCTTTCCAGAATTAAACGAACCAAGGACAAGTCAAACATCTTTTCTCATTTCATTTTGACGTTAGATCATGTGTCCTTCGGTGTTTATCTTGTACATATGATCGGGATAAAACTGTTTACTTCTTTTGTTAAATGGAACCCCTACAGTCTGGGGACGATAACAGGATGTCTGGTCGTATTGGTTGTTTCGGTAGGAATATATCTTTTTTCTGGTCTTCTTGTTTTTGTCGGAAAGAGACTTGCACATGCAGTACATTTATCAAGCACTTGATTTTATTCACATTTACCTATATAATAATATAAATATATATTTCATAAGATCTAAAAAATGACTTTTTGCAGGGGCTGAAATATGATTCCGTTTAATATTCCTCCTTCGACCGGAGAGGAAGTTCTATTTGTCCAGAAGGCCATTGCCAATCATAAAATCTGTGGAGATGGTGAGTTTACCAAGAGATGTAGCAAGTGGCTGGAAGACAAGTTTCATGTGCAGAAAGTACTACTGACTACCAGTGGGACAACAGCACTGGATATGGCGGCTTTTTTATGTGAACTGGAACCTGGAGATGAAGTTATTCTTCCGAGTTTTACGTTCTCCAGCACAGCGACAGCGTTTGTTCTGGCTGGTGCCAGGCTTGTTTTTGTTGATATTCGTCCAGACACGATGAATATGGACGAAACAAAAATAGAAGAAGCGATTACTGAAAAAACAAAAGTAATCGTTCCGGTACATTATGCGGGTATCGCTTGTGAAATGGACGCAATAATGCGCATCGCCCAGAAATATAATTTGAAAGTTGTGGAAGATGCTGCACAAGGTGTTATGAGCACCTATAAAGGAAGACCGCTTGGGACGATCGGTGATTTCGGATGTTTTTCCTTCCATGAGACAAAGAACTATTCCATGGGAGAAGGCGGAGCGCTTTTGATCAATGACAGCCGGTATAACGAACGGGCCGAGATCCTTCGGGAAAAAGGGACGAACCGGTCCCGGTTCCTTCGTGGACAGGTGGATAAGTATACGTGGGTCGATTTCGGCGACAGCTATTTGCCAAGTGATTTGAATGCCGCTTATCTGTGGCCTCAGCTTCTCAGCGCAGACAAAATCAACGATTTTCGACTTGCCATTTGGGAGAAATATGATCGTGCTTTCAGAGATAACCCCCATATTGAAACACCTTTTGTTCCCGACGGATGTGTCCATAATGCACATATGTATTATTTGAAGTGCCAGGATATAGAAGAAAGAACTGCATTGATTCAGCATTTGAAAAGCAAAAACATTCAGGCGGTATTTCACTATGTACCTCTTCACAGCGCTCCAGCAGGATTGAAATTTGGTGTTTTTTCCGGAGAAGATCGATATACGACAAAAGAAAGTGATCGCTTGCTCAGACTTCCGATGTATTACGGACTAACTGATCTAGAAGTTGATCAGGTGATCGAAGCAGTAAAAGAGTTCTGGACATAAATCAGGAAGGAAGAAAAAGATGAAAGGCATTATTCTGGCGGGTGGAGCCGGTACCAGGCTGTACCCCTTAACGCTTGTTACATCCAAGCAGCTGCTTCCCGTTTATGATAAACCGATGATCTACTATCCGCTGTCTACCCTGATGCTGGCAGGGATCAAGGATATCCTGATCATTTCTACTCCTGTGGATACGCCCAGATTTGAATCGCTTCTGGGCGACGGAAAGAAATTCGGGATCGAGCTGAGCTACGCGGTTCAGCCTTCACCGGACGGACTGGCGCAGGCATTTCTGATCGGTGAAGAGTATATTGGAGATGATACCTGCGCGATGATCCTTGGTGATAATATCTACTACGGCAACGGCCTCGGCCATAAGCTGAACAGCGCCAGAGAAAACGCGGAAAAAGGCTTTGCAACGGTTTTCGGCTATTATGTGAATGATCCGGAACGGTATGGCGTGGTCGAGTTCGACAAAGATGAAAAAGCTATTTCTATCGAAGAAAAACCAGCTCATCCAAAGAGCAACTACGCGGTGACCGGGCTTTACTTTTATCCTGCCGGGGTTTCCGACATGGCAAAACAGGTCCGGCCCAGCAAGAGAGACGAGCTGGAGATCACGACCCTGAACGAGATGTATCTGCATCAGGAAAACCTGCTGGTAGAGATCCTTGGAAGAGGCTTCACCTGGTTCGATACCGGGACCATGGACAGCCTTCTGGAAGCGGGCCAGTTCGTCAGTATGGTGGAATCCACACAGAATATGCAGATCTCCGCTCCGGAGGAGATCGCTTTCCGTCAGGGTTGGATCACAGAAGAGATGCTGCTTAAGGCGGCAAAAAGCTATGGAAAATCTCCGTATGGCAGTCATCTTCGGGCTGTAGCGGAATCTAAAATTGTAAAATGAGGTATCGGTGATGACGATTATCGTAACCGGCGGCGCAGGCTTTATCGGAAGCAATTTCATTTTCTATCTTCTGGATCACTATCCTGAAGATCGCGTTGTGTGTGTGGACAGCCTGACGTACGCCGGTAATCTTTCTACGTTGAAAAATGTGCTTGACAAGCCGAACTTTCGGTTTGTGAAAGCGGATATCTGTGATGATAAGGCGATCGCGCAGTTGTTTGCGGAAGAGAAGCCGGATATCATCGTGAACTTTGCTGCGGAATCGCATGTGGATCGTTCGATCGAAGATCCGACGGTCTTCCTGAAGACCAACATCCTCGGGACCGCCAATCTGATGGATGCCTGCCGCAAATACGGCATTCAGCGCTTCCATCAGGTATCGACGGATGAAGTATACGGGGATCTTCCGCTTGATCGTCCTGACCTTTTCTTTACAGAAGAAACGCCGATCCACACTTCGTCTCCCTACAGTAGCTCCAAGGCAGGTGCTGATCTTTTGGTGCTGGCATATCACAGGACGTTTGGTCTGCCTGTTTCCATCAGCCGCTGTTCGAACAACTATGGCCCCTATCAGTTCCCGGAGAAGCTCATCCCTCTGATGATCGCGAACTGTCTTCACGACAAACCCCTCCCCGTTTACGGTGAAGGACTGAACGTGCGTGACTGGCTCTACGTGGATGATCATTGCAGGGCGATCGATCTGATCATGCGCCATGGCCGTGTAGGAGAAGTGTACAATGTCGGCGGGCACAACGAGATGCGCAATATCGACATCGTCAAGCTGATCTGTCATGCGCTGGATAAGCCGGAGAGCCTGATCACCTATGTGACGGACCGCAAAGGTCATGACATGCGGTATGCGATCGATCCCGAGAAGATCCATCGTGAGCTTGGATGGCTGCCGGAGACCAGGTTTGAGGACGGGATCAAAAAGACCATTGAATGGTATCTGGATAACCGTGAATGGTGGGAAGAGATCATCAGCGGAGAATACCAGAAGTATTACGAGAAGATGTACGGCAATCGATAAAAAGTGAGCGCATAAAGCCCACCTGTACGGACCGAATTATCGGCCAGACGGGTGGGCTTTTTCTGTTGAAAAGGATTGACAGTTTTGGTATAATCAGCCTTAAAATGAATCATTTTATGTCGTGATTTTTACAATTCAATTTCATAGCAAGGAGACCCCCCAATGAAGAACTTTTGGAAGAGGACATTAGCTGTATTTCTTTCTCTGACCATGATCCTGGGCTATATTCCGTTCCAGGCCAAGGCAGAAGAACCTTTTGTCTTTGAAGAGACTGAGATTACAGCGGATATTGGTGTTACTTATGATCAGACCAGCGCCAGAGCCATGCTCTCTCTGGTCAATGATTTCCGGGCAGAAAATCCGGGTTATTTTGATGAAGATAATACAACTGTATTATATACTTCGAATCAAAGCCCGCTGGTTTATGACTATGAACTTGAACGAATCGCTATGCAGCGAGCTTTGGAAATAGCCATGAGTTTTAGTCATACCCGGCCGAACGGGGAAAGCTGTTTTACCATCTATAATGAATATGGCGTTTCCTGCAGTGCAAAGGGAGAGAATATTGCAGTTGGTCAATCGTCCGCACAGGGTGCTTTTGATTCCTGGAAGGAAGAGGGAGAGCCTTATTCCGGACAGGGCCATCGACGCAATATGCTTGGAGCGAAATACGATTTTAATGCGATCGGAATCGGTCATGTCATCTATAATGGCGTTCATTACTGGACGCAGGAGCTGGCAATTCGAGAACCGAATACGAATGATAGTCTGGACACAGAATACTATTCTTCTTATGATCCTGTCACTTTTGCGACAGAGGATCTGATCGTACAGGGTGCCGGACTGGAAACAGGCTCCATCTATCTGGAAGAAGGAAGCAGCTGTGATGCGCCGAGAATGAAGATCAACGCACGGATGGCCGATACCTGGCCGTCAACCAGCAGCTTCAATCTTTATACCATGCTGTCCGGATGGTCTACGGGTGACTCATCCATTGCCTATGTAGAGGATCAGACGATTTATGCAGCTGGAGAAGGAATGACCACTATCACGGCAACCTATGGTGGAAACGTGTATTCCGCAGATGTGGAAGTCTTTGCGTCCGGAGACCCGGGCATTGGTGATCCGGACAGAAACTGGACGCTGTCTGCTGAAGAAGAAGAGGTAACACTGGAACCAGGAGAGACGGCAGATCTGGTCGCAGTAGTGGAATGTGATATCCCGGATGCAGTTTTCACTTATCTGTGGAGAAAAGATTCCGTTATTCTTGATGAAACCTCGAATACGCTTACCGTAAGTGAGGCCGGAACCTACACCTGTGAAGTATCAAGCAATCATGATGAAGTGATGCCTCCGGCTGATATACTAACTTTCTATGTTTCTGCAGCTGAGTTTTCAGCAATCTTTGATGCTGTACAAGATCCACAGGTCATCACAGCTTATTTGGATGATTCCGCAACTTTACGCTTAACGATCAATGATGTTAATTTCACACCCTCTTTCTCCTGGGCCAAGGAAATCGATGGAAGTTTTGTTTCCCTGGAAGGCCAGACCGGGCAGGAGCTGACCATTGATTTCATTACCGAAGATGATTTCGGGAATTATCAGCTGACAGTCAGCGATGGCTATGGTCACACCTGGCAATATGAATTTACTCTTCAGGAAAGATATGACACACATCTTACAGCCAGTGCAAGTGGTTGGCAGGTTGTTACATTACATTCCGGCGATAGTAAATCACTGCAGGTTGAAGCATCCTCCGATCTGGGTGACGACAGTCTGACCTATGAATGGCATTACGGCTTAGATATCCTAGGAACCAATAGTTCGGTGATTATCCCGGACATCACACAAGAAATGATAGTGACCTGTTCTGTTTCCGACGGAATCAACACTACAGTGGTATATTTCTATCTTATAATGGAAACGGAAACATATCATAGTGTAGAAGCCGGTGTATCTTCTTCCGTTTCGACGACAACTGACAGAGAAAGACTCTGGTTCTCTTATCGTCCTGAGACTACAGGGGATTATAGTTATGAGGCGGATTTTCCTGATAATTTCGCAGATCTTCTGCTTTTTGATGCACCCTATCATCATCTTTTGCACTGTTCGGGTGACTATGACACCACATCCTGTACAGTTGAATTGACTGGCGGAGAGCTTTATTACTTTACCTTTGTGCTGGAGCAGCCGGGAACGATCGATTTTTCGATCACTTTAGCTCAGACTGAACTGGAAGTAAACGGTTTCCCGGAAGGGGATGTATACATTGGACCCAATGCTGAACCGGAAGCGTATCTGCATGTGGATGCATATTCCAGCGGACCGGTCACCTATCAGTGGTACAGAAATGATGTACTGATCGAAGGAGAAACGACATCTGACCTGACCGCGACAACAGCAGGTGAGTACAAGTGTGTGGTCACCGATTCCTGGGGCGTCCAGAAGAGTTTGTATTTCCATGTTTATGCGGATACATCATTTGGATATAACTTCCTCTATGATCCTACCGGTTTTGTTGAGTACGGCGGCACTACGACGATCAGTGTCAGTGTATTTGACAACAGCGGCGAGATCACCTATCAGTGGATGGTCAGACCGTTTAATTCTGATGAATATTCAGTGATTCCTGAAGCAACGGCCAGTTCCTATACTGTAACAAATATCACCAGCTATGCGGATTATGCTGTGCGGATGACGGATCCCTACGGATATTCCGACACAGCTTACTTTACTGTCGGTGTCGAGAATCATTTCTATATCGACAACAGATCAGAATCAGATGTTTATATTCAGATCGGCAGTGACACAGAACTCTTTGTAGAAGCTTCTGCTGATGAAGGCTCTCTTTCCTATCAGTGGTATGAATATACCACGACTTCCTATTGGGATGAAGGAGAGCAGGAATGGATGCCGGGAGGCGACGACTGGGTAGCTATCGATGGAGAAAACTCGAATACGCTGACTGTAACCGATGTCCGTACGACGCGTCAGTTTGCGTGCGTGGTGAATGATATCTACGGCAATCATGAACGGGTAGAGGTTCATGTTCATCCGGAATCCAGCTTTTCTGCGCAGGCAATTACGCAGCAGCTTACGGTAGGTAGTATTGGAGACAGTATAAACCTGGAAGTTCAGGCTTCAAGCAATGCAGGTGAAATCACCTATACCTGGAAGGCACAGGTATACGATCCGGAATACGATGTTTACAACTATGAAACGGTCGGAACAGAAGCGATTCTGCCCTGGACGATCACACAGCATGATGAATGGGTAAACTGTATCGTCAGCGATGGATACAATGAAGAAACGATCCGGTTCTGTTTTCTCGTTGGAATACACGCTGAAGGGCTTTCAGATGTTTCGACAGTGATCTACGGCAGCCCGGATGCTATTTTGGCGACATATACTGCTCCCTGTTCGGCAGATTATACCTTCAGTTACTCTGGTGCCAGATGTTATATCAATGTGTATGATCATGACATGAATGGTCAAAACGGAGCTGGATGGACTTTTTCCGGCGACGAAAATACAACGACGATTTCTTTGAGCGCAGGAGAACTCTATTACTTCGTATTTTCATTCGCGGATCCTGTCGGCGGAGAAATCGGATCTGCCTTCATTCAGGTCAATTCATATTTATATGCCGGAATCGAAGGAGATGACTGGATCGACGCGGGTGGTTCAGGCACACTCAGTGTCTGGGCCAATTCACCCAGTTCCAATATCACTTATCAGTGGTACAGGAACGGAGATGAATTAGTTGGAGAAACTTCAAGTACACTGACAGTGACCATGCCGGGTGACTATACGTGTGTTGTTTCAGATGATCTGGGGAACACGAAAACAGTTGAAAAAGCTGTTTATGTCAATTCTTATCTGTATTTCTATATTGCAGCGGATCCGAACGATACATGGTTTGAGGCAGGGAGTACAGTCACGCTGCATCCGGAAATCGAAAGTGCTGCGGGACAGAATTTCACCTATCAGTGGTATTTCAGAGCTGATAATGATCTGGATGCAACACTGATTCCTATCGAAAATGCGACAGGGGAATACTATACAATCGAATCATTTATTCAGAGTGGCTATTATTATCTGGAGATAACGGATGAGTACGGCTACAGTGTGAAAGAGCAACTCAAGATATGTGTCGAAAACGGTCTTTACATGCAGTACTACGGAGACACCAATGTAAAGGTCCTGCCGCACGAAAGTACCGTTCTCGCGCCGATCGCTATCGCTGATTATGGTGATATCACCTATGAGTGGTATGAAGAGAGTCAAGATGCAAATGGAAATGTCGAAGAAATGTTCATTCAGACAGGAAATGAACTGACTGTTCCGGATGTGACATCTTCACACACCTTTACTTGCTATATCTATGATTATTATGGAACTCTTTACAGTGTTACCTATCATGTATCTGTTGATTCCGGATTTACTGCCGGAGCAGTGACACCGCAGCTGGTGGCGGCTTCCATCGGTGATTCTGTTACTTTGCAGGTGAGTGCTGCGAGCAATTTTGAAGATGACATAACTTATTCCTGGAAAGCATATCGGGAATATGAAGCTGGTAATCCGGACGATGGTTACTGGACGGATTGGGACTGGCAGGTAATCGGAACATCTGACACTGTTACCATTTCCAGTGTAACCGGACAGGAAGCCGTTTGCTGTGATATCAGTGACGGATATGAGTCTGAAAGGATCTATTTCGCTGTTGTTCAGGGAACGATATTGGATGGAATGCTTTCCAACGATCCGATGACCATTTCCAGTACCGAGGGCGGAAAAGTCTGGGTACGGTATGACACGGCTTCGGTCGATCAATTTGAGTACTTCTACTACGGAGATTACTGCGAGGTCAATATATATAATGTGACGCTCGGTCTGGTGGACGAAATCAGATTTGCTCAGCTGTGGACAGAAGAAATTCCATATGTATGCAATCCTACATTGGAGACAAACCAGACATATTATGTTGCATTTGATTTTCCGGAAGCAGGTACAGGCACATCATGGATAAGGGTAATCGCATCTCTGAATGCCTGGATCAATGGACCGGATACTCTTGAACCGGGCGGATCAGACACACTTTCAGTCAGCGCAGATTCGACCAGCTCGAATCTTTCCTATCAATGGTACCTGGATGATGAGATCATCGAAGGCGCGACAGGATCTTCGCTGGAAATCTCCGCGCCGGGTCTGTACCGCTGCCGAGTAACGGATGATCTGGGAAATGTTTGCGATTGTGAACGGAATGTCAGTATCAATTCCTATTTTGAGTTTTACATTTACATAGAAGAAGAGTATGCGACCATTGAAGCCGGCTCCAGCTATACGCTTGCAGCGTATATCATGAGTGGGGACAGCAACGGTCTTTCCTATCAGTGGTCTTATCAGCCATGGTACGCGGATACATATACGCCAATCGACGGAGCAACATCGGATCGGTACTATGTCGATTCGATCCAGGAAAGCGGCCGATATTCTCTCTGCATTGCCGACCAGTATGGGATTACCCATGTTGAGTATTATGATCTGTATATTGAAAACGGTTTCTGGATCATATCACATAGTGAGGATGAAGTATCCGTTCCTGCTAACGGCACGACTGTTCTCGAAGTGGAGGCGACCGCTTACACAGGTGAGATTACCTATGAGTGGTATGAGGTCTTCTACGATGAATACGGAAATCGAACCGAAGTTCTTCAGTATACCGGTAGTCAATATACAGTATCGGATGTGACAGCGGCTCATCGGTTTATCTGCAGGGTCCATGATATTTATGGAAACGAACGTACGGCCGAGTTCTTTGTCACTGTCAATACAGGCTTTACAGCCGTTGCTCTCACACCTCAGGTCGTGCTGGCTTCTGTCGGCGACGACGTTTCGCTTAAGGTAGAGGGGTCGACGCTTTCGGATCATGATATTACCTACCGATGGACCAAGTATGGTGTGGAAATCGGCAACGAGGACACCGTTACGGTCAACGTACAGAATAATGAAGATATCGAGTGCTACGTCACAGACGGATACAACAGCCGAAGGATCCGGTTCAAGATACTCGTTAATGTAGTTGAAATACTTGAATTAACGGAAGAAGAATTTTTCATTCACGGCAATTCTGAAAGGCAGGTCTGGTATCGGTATGAGACACCATACTCATGTGATTATAACCTGTATGTCGCCTGTAATTGGTTTGTTTCGACATATATCTATGATGACAATTTAGCATGTATTCAGTCCTTCTGGGATCCGAACCAGGAGTATAGAATAGCTCTGGAAGGAGGAAAAACTTACTACTTCGTATTTGAGTTTTCCGATGGAACGGGAGAAGATGTTTGTACTGCCACCGTTTCTTTCAGTCCGTATCTGTATCTCAACGCCTATTTCTCTAATGAATATCAAGGATTACAACTTGAACCAGGAGATACATATGACATCAGGATATCGACAGAAGGTTCCAGTCCGAATCTGACCTATCAGTGGATTCGGAACGGAGAAGAACTGGTCGGAGAGACAGAAGAAACGATGACCGTTTCTCTGGCTGGCTTGTACACCTGCCGAGTTTCGGATGAAGCGGGTAATGTTGCCACACCTGATCCGATCTGGGTATCTGTGAACACGTATGTTCCATTTACAGTGTCTCTTGATCCCGAATATCCTTTGTATAATTATCCTGCTGGATCTTCGATAACCATGCGTGCCTATGTCGATGAAGAAGAAAGCACGGGAGGAGAACTGAGTTATCAATGGTATTATCAACCGTGGAACAGTTCCGAAAAAGAGCCGATCCAGGGCGAGACAACAACCGAATACACCATTCCTTCACTGACCGAGTGCGGATGGTATACATTCCGTATCACAGATGAATATGGCATGATATATGAGGATTCCCGTGAGATTCGTGTAGCTAACGAATTCTATGTGGTATCCACCAGCGAAAGGGAGGTTTCCGTTCTTCCGGGAGGAAGTACAACACTGGAAGTCAATGCGACCGCAGCTGCCGGTGAGATCTCTTATCAGTGGTATGTGATGGTCCCGACTGAATACGGTCAGGATAATGTGATTCTGCCGGGAGAGACCGGAAATACACTTGAACTTGACGATATCACTGAGTATCACGAATATCTCTGTGAATTCCATGACATCTACGGAAACAATTCCAATGCAGCCTTCCGGGTTTCTGTTGACAGTGGTTTCTATGCAGTACCTGTGGGCGGATTGATTCATCTTGTCCAGGCCGGCGATGAAGTAACGCTCCAGGTCGATGCAGGAACGCAGCTTTCGGAAGGAGAAGTTCATTATTACTGGTTCGAGCGAGAACCAATGGGTCCGGGTTACTGGGACTATGTTGCGATAGCAGAAGATGTGGATTCTATCACGATTTCCGATGTGTCAGAAGCGAAAAACTACCACTGTAGCGTTTCTGATGAATATAATCAAAAAACCTTTGATTTCCTGGTCATTTTCAAGCCGGAAGAGATCAGTAATTACCCTGTGCTTGAGGAGAACCAGCAAATATGGCTTTCTGTTTGGGCAAATGATACGGCGTGGTACAGTTTTACACCTTCTTCATCTTCTATTCCTTATACTTTTGATCACTGGGGAGAGACCCTTATCGTTATTCTGGATACGGATTATTCTCCTGTTTGGGTGAGCGACTCTGAAGAAGACTGTTATCTGGAGGCTGGGCATACCTATTATGTAGGTATCATGCATTACCTTTTAGAGGATATGTTTGATTGTCCGGTAGGCATTTATCAGGATCTGCTTCTGGAGATGAATGAAGGCTCCGACTGGGTCGATTTGAATGCCGGTGAGTCAACTACGCTGAATCCCGAACTCTCTACCAATATTCCTGTAGAAAATCTGACCATTACATGGACCCGCAACGGTGAATTGATCGAAGGAGCCAACGGACTGACCTATACGGTCGATAAGAGCGGAATCTATGTATTTACGGTTTCTTTTGAGGGCCGCACCCTTTCCAGGACCTTCGAAGTAAGGGTCTACAACGGTGAACTGTTTATTGACTATATGACTTCTTCCTGGATCGATGCAGAACCCGGGGATTCTTTCCAGCTGGGGATCAGAGTTTCCGGTGCGGATGAAGGAACGCTTTCTTATCAGTGGTATGAGATCGGCTGGACAGTAGATGAGATGGTCAATATCGTTGACACCAAAGAGAAGCTGGATGGTGAGACCGGTCAGTGGCTGCAGATCGAACAGGCAGATCATACCGCAAAATACAGAATCGAGGTAGAGGATGAATATGGCAATATTTATTCCGCCGATTTTGATGTCCAAATTTGGAATGGCCTCGCGGTCGACGGGATCGAGGAGTACTTTGTCCCGCTGGGAGGATCAACAGAAGTATCGGTAGATGCATCGGTCAATGAAGGTGATCTCACGTATCAGTGGTATATTCAGGAGGAAGAATGGATCGAAGACGAACACGGTTCCTACTATGCCTATACATGGATACTGGATCCGGAAGCACAGGGACCGTCCTATCTGGTGGCAGATGTTGTGTCCGTACGGACACTTAGAGTGATCGTCAGTGATGCATACCGAAATTACAGCATGCTCGAATTTAGGGTATATGTCGATTCCGGTCTTGTTGCTGAGCCTGTTGGTGAAACCAGACTATTCGTTAATCCCGGCGATTCGGTTACTCTACAGGTAGAGTATTCACATACGATGGAAGAGGCTGGCCCGATTTCCTGTGAATGGACTCGTCAGGATAGAATAGACAGCCAGATTTCAACCTATGGTTTTGATTCGTACAGAGATAATTTTGGTTGGTCTGATTATGTCGTTAACGGCAATCAGGTGACCATTTCGAATATCAGTGAGCCGATGTACATTGTCTGTACGGTTAAGGATACGTATCGAACCATTGATGTTACATATTATATTACCTTCCAGCCGGATCCGGATACTATGACAGTGATGGAGCTTGGTCAGTATTATCATTCCAGCACTCCATTCTGGGGCGAACTTCTCTGGTATAAGATTACTCCGGAGGAGACGGATGATTATACTCTTGAGATGTCTTATTACGTTTATGAAGGTATGGCTGTACTCTATGACAGCGATTTCAACGTGATCTGGAAGCAGACAAATCAGGAAAAGGATATACTTTATTCGATCGAGCAGGAACTGACAGCCGGAGAGACCTATTATTTTGCACTTGGATTTGACAGCATAAATTGCTATGGCTACGGTAATTCTGTCCAGTTGATCAGACCATTGGTTGAGACGGTAGAAGTAGAACCGGTAACCTGTTATGAGGATGTCCGGACGTGGCAAATGGGTTGGTCCGGCGGTCCGGGTGAAAGCGTCGAATACTGGGGCTATGATATTACACCGAGACGAATCCAGGTTACCATGAAGGATGGAGCAGTCATTTCCGGAACATATGACGAAGTACTGGAACGTTTGGCGAACGAGTACCAAATTCCGGCATACTATGACTTTTCATCTGATCAGGATATCGATCATCCCTGGGGAATGGGTGCACATACCGCTACCATATGTATAAACGGACAGCGTTTCGAATACACTGTCAATGTAGAACCGGCGATTATTCAGGATATCACTTTTGAAGATCAGGAAATCTATGGCTATACGCACGGTGGATGGGTAGAGCCGGAAAATGCAGATCCATTCTGGCGGTACTGGGATCTGTCGATGGAACTTTCCGTGACGCTGACAGATGGCACCAGTTATTCCGGTGAATTCTATAGCGTGATGAGTCAGATCGAAGATCATTTAGGTCTTATCCCATATAGTATTAACAGTACTTGGCGCTGGCTGAACGATACTCAGTATGAGAATCACTGGATGCCAGGTAATACCTATCCGGTTAACGTATCACTGCTTGGTCAGGAACGGACATTCGATTATACGATCGCAGAATCTCCTATTGAAAGCGTCGAATTCTCCGAGGCGATTCTTTATGATCATATCAATGGATATGAGGAAACAGGGTGGGATATCTACGGTCATGATATCAGTTACTTTAGATATAATGTGTCCTTCCCGGATGTCACGGTAACTTTGAAATCCGGTGAGGTACTGGAAGGCAGCTGCGGTGCTGTATCGAACAGTTTAAGTGAACTGTACGGATCGGGAGATGTATATTGTTATCCGGATCATTATGCCGAACAGACGGCAGACAATTACTGGCTGGCAGGACATTCATACGAAGTGCCGTTTACCTGGCTGGGATACTATGGGACATTTACCGTTGTTATCCAGGATAATCCGATCGAGTCCATAGAGGCAGAAGATACTACCTGCCAGGAAGGATTTGACTGCCGCTACGAAGACGACTTTATTCCCAAGTACAGTGGCAGGCCTGGTGAAATAACCGTTCATCTGACAGGCGGTGAAACACTGACCGGCAGTCTGGACAGTGTTCTGAGCCAGTTGAGTGAACTGTTCCAAAGCAGTTATCCGGAATACGATCTGATCTATGGCGAGGATGAGCATCTGGGCAAAGGATGGGAAGTCGGCACCACTCATACCATGACACTGGCCCTGTTAGGTCAAACAGCTGTCTATCATGTGACGATCACTCCGTCTCCCATCGAATCGATTTCCATTGATGATCTGCAGATCGTCGAAGGGACCAGGATTTCGTACAGGCTGGATGAGGAGCACTATTCTTATGATGTCACGCCGTTCAATATGACGATGACCATGAAAGACGGCACCGTCTTGTCCGGCAATTTTATGAACGTTCGGAGTGCTTTTTCCGATCAGTATGGGTGGAATGGCGACACAGCCTGCAACAGCGGTCACCTCATCGATGAAGCTCCCTGGCAGATTGGAAGCCACAGTGTGACCTTCTATGGCTTTGGCAAAGTGGTGACTTATCAGGTTGAAATTATCAGCGCAGATGACTTTGCACCCGTTACGGAAGGAAGCGGACAGTGCGGAAGCAATCTGTTCTGGACACTGGATGCGAATGGTGTACTGACGATTACCGGTTCTGGTGCGATGTACGATTATGAGGAATATGATCACAGTCCTACAACAGCACATCCCTGGGCGGATGAAGCTGTCCGACAGGTCATTCTGCCGGAAGGCCTGACAACGATCGGAGTACTGGCATTTAGTCGTTGTTCTCAGCTGACTTCCATCGTTTTGCCTTCTACCGTACAGAGAATCGAAGATGCAGCATTTGAATTCTGTTCCGGACTTGAAACGGTTCAGTTGAATGAAGGCCTGCAGTTTATGGGCCAGGTGGTATTCTGGAACTGTTCTTCTTTGAGAGAAATAACGATTCCTGAAAGCATGACATATGTTGCGCCGGGTGCATTTGAAGACTGCTCTGCACTGGAAGAAGTTCATCTTCCGTCCACACTGACAGCGATCAATCTCCGTGCTTTCCAGGGATGTTCTGAGCTGAAGGAGATCATTATTCCGCAAAATGTAGAAGTCCTCGCGCCATATGCGTTTAATAACTGTACATCTCTTGATACGGTTTACTTCGAAGGTGATACGATCTTCAGAATATTCGGTGTAGGCTGTTTTGAGAACGTGACAGCAAACTGCTACTATCCGGAAGCCTATGCGGACAACTGGGAAGCGTTGATTGAAAATGTAGCAGAGTACGATAACTATATCGGCGGCAATCTGACCTGGGCTTCCTACTCCGGTTGGGGTCCGTGGACCGTCGTTCTGGAACCCACCTGTCTGGAACCGGGTATCGAGCAGAGAGTATCACTGGATGATCCCGAACAGAAAGAAGAAAGAGAGATTCCTCCGCTGTATCATCATTTTGTGGATGACGTCTGTGAATACTGCGGCATGCACTATGATGAACTGACACTTATCTCCAAGGTATACCTGGTGACAGAAACACCGATCGATTTTGAGAATGGTGTTTTCCCAGGGACACATGTCATCGCAACAGGAACCTTTGACGCGGAAGGTTTCGGTGAACGCGAGATCGAATTGACCTGGACCCGTCCTGAAGATGATAGTTACTGGGAGTTAGACTTGGGCATCCTTGGTGAAGACCTCAAAGGAAGAGTACGTTTCGATCCGGAAATCGAGTTTTATCTGAACGGTGATCCGATCTATTCGGGATGTCACATTTATGGAACTTCACCATATACGCTGGGATGCTGGTTCGACTTCTATCGAATCAATGTTGAATCCAATGGATTGGAAGTCGACATGCCTGCCTATGTCGTCAATGGAGGTACCGCTCAGTTTACACTGGATCCGGATGCATGTCCGGAAAGTGCCGTATGCGAAATGACATACCAGGCATATCATGAGTATACCGTTACGACAGAAACAGCCCAGATCCCGATCGTCGATAATCAGTTTACTGTTTATGTTGGTTACCTGGAAGGAAAGATCGATAGCATTACCTTCTCTGTCAGCGGCCATACGGAAGAGACGATTCCGACTGTGGCGGCGACCTGTACAGAAACGGGTCTGACCGCCGGTACGAAGTGCTCTGTCTGCGGAGAGATCCTAACAGCACAGGAAACCATTCCGGCACTGGGACATGACTGGGTATATGACAAGATCACCTGGGAAGAGACAGAAGACGGACTGCTGGCCAGTGCGCTCTATTCGTGCAGCCGCTGTGACGAGACAGACTCTGTTGCTGCCGAGGGCACTTACGAAGATACACCGGCTACCTGTACAGCAACCGGACTGAGAGTTTATACGGCGAATGTCACGGCAGATGCCAGTCTGGATGAACAGGCTCACAGCGCGACACACGAAGTAGTTCTGGATATCCTCCCGCACAACTGGCAGACAGACTGGAACTGGACCGAGACAACCGACGGATACAGTGCATCCATCACCTACACCTGTGAAGGATGTAATGAGACACAGATCATTGATGCGAATGTTTCGAAACAGGTAACAGAAGCTACCTGTCAGGCAGAAGGAAGCATTGTCTACACGGCAACGATTCCGGCCAGTGAGACACCGGATCAATTCGCCAGAACGACAACTAAGACCATTGTTCTTGACAAACTGGATCACACGGAAGAGATTCTTCCTGCGGTTGCCGCTACATGTACGACAAGCGGACTGACCGAAGGCAAGAAGTGTTCTGTATGCGGTGAGATCCTGGTGGCACAGGAAGTGATCCCGGCCCTTGGACATACCGAAGAGACTCTGGCTGGTTATCCCGCAACCTGTACAACAGACGGACTGACCGAAGGCAAGAAGTGTTCTGTCTGCGGTGAGATCCTGGTGGCTCAGGAAGTGATCCCGGCCCTTGGACACACCGAAGAGACCCTGGCCGGTTATCCCGCAACCTGTACAACAGACGGACTGACCGAAGGCAAGAAGTGTTCTGTCTGCGGTGAGATCCTGGTGGAGCAGGAAGTGATCCCGGCCCTTGGACATACCGAAGAAATTCTGCCGGCAGTTGCTGCTACCTGTACCGAAAGCGGACTGACCGAAGGCAAGAAATGCTCCGTCTGCGGAGAGATCCTCGTAGCACAGGAAGTGATCCCGGCACACGGCCATACGGTCGTTATCGATCCGGCTGTGGAGCCTACCTATACGGAACCCGGACTGACCGAAGGAAGCCACTGCTCGGTATGCGGTGAGATCATCGTTCCGCAGCAGATCATTCCGATAACATACGGTATCCTGACTCAGCCCGAAGATGTAACATCCTTGACCGGAAGATCCGTACAGTTTACCGTAGAGACCAATCTTCCGGATCCGACCTATCAATGGCAGTACAGCACGAACGGCGGAACAAGCTGGACGAACAGCCCGTCGAACGGCAACAAGACTGCGACCGTTACCGTCAACACCAGTAACGGAATGAACGGACGTCTGTACCGGTGCGTGATCACCTATGAAGATCTGGAACTGACTACCAGAGAAGCACTGCTGACCGTGCAGGGCATCAAGACGCAGCCGATCGACCAGGCAGTATTCCAGGATGAAATCGTGGAATTCGCAGTAGAAACGACAGTTCCGGCTGACGCTTATCAGTGGCAGTACAGCCCGGATAACGGAACCAGCTGGGTGAACAGCGTATCGACCGGCAGCACGACAGATATCGTCAGTGTGAACGCAACGGTCAATGGAAACGGAAGACTATACCGCTGTCTGGTGACCTTTGGTGATACCGTCCTGACATCCAGAACGGCTACCCTGACGGTCTACGGCATCAAGACTCAGCCGGAAGACAAGATCGTTGTAGCTGGAACAAAGGCGATCTTTACCGTAGAAGCAACAGAAGGTGCCGCTTATCAGTGGCAGTACAGCACGAATGACGGAGAGACCTGGCTGAATACCACTTCCTCCGGCAACAAGACAGATACCGTCACCGTCAATACGGCAGCCAGCATGAACGGACGTTTGTACCGCTGTGTGATCACCTACGATGAAGCAGAGCTGATCACAAGAGAAGCTTCGCTGATCGTTCTGGGAATCAGTTCTCAGCCGACAAGCCAGACCGTCGCAGCAGGATCCAAAGCGATCTTCAAGCTGGAAACGACGGCAGATGCGGATGCTTATCAGTGGCAGTACAGTACAGACGGCGGAACGACCTGGACCAACAGCCCGTCAAACGGAAACAAGACAGATACGGTCAATGTCAATGCAACCGTTGCGATGAACGGAAGACTGTATCGCTGCCAGGTGACCTTCGGTGATGCTGTCCTGACAAGTAAAGCTGTCGAGCTGAATGTGCTTGGCATCACGGCAGAACCGACGGATCAGACAGCCGTCGCCGGAAAGAAAGCGGTCTTTACCGTAGAAACAACAGCCGATGGAGCAACATACCAGTGGCAGTACAGCACGAACGGCGGAACGACCTGGATCAACAGTACTTCTTCCGGCAACAAGACCGAGACGATCAGTGTCAATACCAACGTGAGCATGAACGGACGTCTGTACCGCTGCGTGATCACCTATGAAGATACTGAGCTGAAGACCAGATCGGCACTGCTGACTGTTCAGGGCATCAAGGCACAGCCGACCGATGAAACCGTCATAGCCGGAAACAAAGTGGAATTCACTGTTGAAACGACGGTTGAAGGTGCGACATACCAGTGGCAGTACAGCACGAACGGCGGAACCAGCTGGACCAACAGCCCGTCCACCGGCAACAAGACCGAGACGGTGAGCGTTAATTCCAGTGCCGCTATGAACGGAAGACTGTATCGCTGCAGAGTAACGTACGGAGATACCGTTCTGACGACCAGATCGGCACTGCTGACGGTCGAAGGCATTCAGACACAGCCGAGCGCACAGACAGTCGTCGCAGGAAACAAAGTGACCTTCAGTATCGAAACGACAGTGGAAGGCGCAAGCTTCCAGTGGCAGTACAGTACGAATAATGGAACGACCTGGGTCAACAGCCCGTCTGCAGGCAACAAGACAGCGACAGTTACCGTCAACAGCAGTGTTGCTATGAACGGAAGACTGTATCGCTGCCAGGTGAGCTATGACGACGTGACGTTAACATCCAAGACAGCGCTGCTGACCGTTCAGGGTATCAAGACTCAGCCCGCGGCTCAGACAGAAGTGGCAGGAGCAAAAGCGGTCTTCAGTGTGGAAACGACAGTAGAAGGCGCGACCTATCAGTGGCAGTACAGTACGAATGGCGGATCAAGCTGGACGAACAGCCCGTCCTCCGGCAACAAGACCGATACCGTGACCGTCAATACGAGTGCGGCCATGAACGGAAGACAGTACCGCTGCCTGGTGACCTACGGTGATACGACGATTACCTCGAAGGCAGCCCTGCTGACAGTCGAAGGTATCAAGACACAGCCGAAGGCGACAACCGTTTCGGCAGGCGAGAAAGCGACGTTCAAGGTCGAGACGACGGTAGACGGCGCGACCTACCAGTGGCAGTACAGTACGAACGGCGGTACGACCTGGGTGAACAGCCCGTCTTCCGGCAACAAGACGGATACGATT
>JAFRZE010000062.1 GCA_017442735.1 Bacillota bacterium | reverse complement strand
GTGTCTTCCGGTACATAGAACTCAATATCATAGATTTCCCGGCCGCCTTCTTTTTCCTGTCGGGCTTTGGTGAAAACGACGGCATCTGCGCTGAAGCCTGCATCCTTCAGAGCAATCTTTTTTGCTTTTTCCACCCCGATCATTTTCGCCGCAGATTGCCCGGTAACTTCCCCGGTGACATCCGTAATGATTGTTTCCATCTCTTTCTCCAGAACAGCGCCACTTCCGGAATCCAGCACATATTTATACCGGAGTCCTCTTGCCGTGAATTCGATCTCATAGACAAAACGACCTTTTTCAAATCCGAACCGGCTGCTGACTTCCTCCGCTTCTTCTGGGAGGATCCCCGCGTCCACATATGTAAATGACCGCGCGTCCTTCTCTCTGATGGCGCTGCTCCGGGCAATCTGGCCGGCTGCAAAAACGGCGCTGCCGCCCAGCAACATGGCTCCCGCCAGCGCCAGGATCAATATTGTAATTCTCTTCATGTTTTTCCCTCCTTTGAATTTGAACGGGTCATGACCTTTTTACGACCTCATTATGACCTGTCAAGATTAAAGGATCATTAGAATGAAAAGTTTTTCAAAAAAACACCGGAAAAAGAATTATAAAGCGGCTTCCCCGGTCTTCTTCGCTCTCCAACCAGACCTCAGCACCGTGAATCTGTGCAATTTTTTTGACCAGAGCAAGCCCCAGACCAGTTCCCTGCGCGTTTCGGGAAGAATCACTGCGGTAAAAGCGTTCAAAGATTTTTTCCTGTTCCTCCCGGGGAATCCCGGGCCCGTCATCTTCCACGGAGAGAATAACACCGCTCTCTTTCCGCTCCAGGCAGATCCGGATTTTCCCCTCAGGATCTCCGTACCGGTACGCATTGCTGATCAGGTTCTGCAGCAGCCGGCTCAGAAGATTCTCATTTCCTTTGATCTGAACATTCTCTTCTAACTCTACCCGATATTGCAGCGGACTATCTCCCACCGGTGCCAGCGCATCGGCTGTTTCGCGCACCAGCTCAGACAGGTTTAGAGGAGTCAGCGGATACCGCTCTGCGGACAGATCCATACGGGAGTAGTCCAGCATGTCACGGATCAGGGCACTCATCCGCTCGCCTTGCTTATGCACCACTTCCAGCGCTTCCCGATATTCTTCCGCGGACCGTTCTTTCTCCAGCGTATATTCTGTCTGCGCCAGAATCACGGAAGTTGGTGTGCGCAATTCATGGGAAGCATCTGACGTAAATTGCTTTTCCCGCTCAAACGATGCCTCCAACTTTTCCATCATCTGATTAAACGTGGCAGCCAGTTGCCCCACTTCATCCTCGGTCCGGATGCCTTCGATTCGGCGGTCCAGCTTATCTCCCCGGGCTATGTCGCCAGCTGCTGTCTCGACATCCTTTAATGGCTTCAACATCCGGTCTGTGACAAGATAGAGGGCCAGCACCGCCAGCAGGATCAGGATCGGCAACAGGATCAGTGACAGGCGGGTGATCGAGGCCAGCGGCGCCAGAGATTTGGTCTCCGACACCATCCCTCTCAGCCACAGATCCCCGATTTGATCCTGCCGTATGCTGCGGTCATACAAGATATATGTTTCGCCGCCGCTTTCCGCGTACCAAATCCCGGTGTTGCGGAAACTGCGGGTGCCCGTCTGGCGTGCTAGCGGATCTTCGCCGTAAAGCAGCGTGCCCTCTCCGTCGTACAGGGCGGCAAAAACTCCGCCCATCTCTTTCAGAAAGTCCTCATCGATCTCCAGGAACCCGTTCTTATAGGGGATATAAGAATTTGCCTCCCTGTGGTCCTGCGCTTCCGCGAAGCGGATCATGCCGACATTTTTCTCCACGGCATCTATCAGGTATTCCCGGTTGATGCTGCGCAGTACCAGACCGCTGGAAAAACGGACCGCCAGAAAAGACAGTCCCACCGCCAGCACCAACAGGACTGCAGACCAGAACGATATTTTTAACCGGATACTGTTTCCTATTTTCATATGGATCCTCTTTTCTTCAGAGTGAATCCTCCAAACGGTAACCTGCGCCTCTTATGGTCCGGATCAGGCGGACAGCATGTCCTTCATCGATCTTCTTTCTCAGATAACTGATATAGACGTCCACTACGTTAGTGCCGCCTTCGTAATCATAATTCCAGATATGATCTTCGATTTGCTCCCGGCTCAGCACCTGGTTTTTATGAAGCAGCAGGTATTCGAGCAATGCATACTCCTTTGCTGACAGTTCAACGTTTTTTCCGGCCCTGCTCACACGGTGTGCAGCGGTATCCATCGTCAGGTCAGCGGCAGTCAGGATGCTGCTGGCTGCTCCGGCTTTGCTGCGGGTCAGCACGCGCACACGGGCAAGCAACTCCGGCAGGGAGAATGGCTTCACCAGATAATCTGCTGCGCCAAGATCCAGGCCTTTAACCTTATCCTCCACGGAATCCCGCGCGGTCAGGAACAAGACCGGTGTTTTAATCCCCTTGCCGCGCATTTTCCGCAGCAGGGAAAAGCCATCTATACCGGGCATCATAACATCCAGGATCACTCCGTCATAATCCGTTCCCGCCAGACAGTCCCACGCATCCTGTCCGTTCAGGCAGGCATCAACGCTGTATCCTTCTTCTATCAGCCGCCTTGTCAGGATTCGGTTCAGGTCTTCTTCATCTTCCGCAAACAACAAACGCATGCTCTGCCTCCCACCCGGCTCGACGGGCTGTTTATATGATTCACACAGCAGCATTTTCTTCCATAACGCTGCTCGTACCGCATTAGGGTCACTGTTCTCTTCCATATCTGGATATTATTTATTATTATACAGAATCAACATTAAAGCAAGATTAGAAAAAGCTGGATGTCAGAAAAGACAGAAGCGCCGTATTTCCATAATTCTTCCCGACAAAAAACATCGAATTCGATCATATGACCTAGCCAAAATCGTGTTTTTTACTTAACATATTCAAGGATTATCATCAATTGACAGGTTTTATCAGCTCTTTAAGATCCCTCGGTGGCGACACCGTGCCGGTTCGAGTCCGGCCACCCGCACAGGAAAAATCCGCTGGAACTCCAGCGGATTTTTATATGAAAAAAGCAGATATTCCGTTTCCGAAATCTCTGCTTCGTCGTTCATCCGCTTTCTGCTTCTCCTGTTGTAGGCCTTGCCGTTCGGTACCGTTCTGGTCACCGGGCTGATGCCTTCCCAGGTCTTCCGCTGTCTGGCGTGGAACTTTTTCTGCTCTTTCTTGCTCTTTTTGCCTAACGGCACAAATTTGTCCATAGCGACCTCCTTACCGATATTTGATTAAACTTTTTTCTCTTGTGACCGGAGGCTGGAAACAGCCTCCGTCTCTTCCAAGATCGCGCGTGCCTGATGATACCGCTCAATGCGCGCCAGATCCCGGGCTGTCGGATGATCGATGCGGCCAAGATCGCAGTTGTGTTCCAGATCAGCGAGCTTCACGCAGCGGGCCACCGGATTATCTTTCAGCGCCGCGACATACTCCAGATAGGGAACCGATTCGTCGTGTGTAAGCAGCGCCAGCGCGTCGGTCACCGCCGGCGGAAAGCCCATGGCTTTGATATCCTCCAGCGTATAATCCGTATCCTCCACCACGTCGTGCAGCAGGGCGGCAGCCGTAGTGATCTCGTCCGGCATCTGCTCCGCCAGATGCAGCGGATGCGTAACATAAGGGAGCCCGCTCTTGTCGAGCTGGCCCTCATGCGCCTTAAAGCTTAGCTTTATCGCTTTCTTGGTCAGGTCCGTATAAATCATAGTTTTCCCTCATTATTCAGCGAGCTTTTTGCCGGACGCGGTACGATCTTCCCGGCCCGCGTCACTGCGGCACGCTACTCTTCATCCGCCAGCAGTTCCCGGATCGTCCGGGCATCCTCGGCGGTCAGATTGGCGGGGTCGACACCGCAGTCCCAGGCGGCGTTGAACAACGCCTTGCCGCCCCGCACCTCGTCCGCGATCTCCTCCAGCTTATCCGCCGGAACGCCGAAATAGCCGGTATCATGAAGCATGGCAAATTCTGCCGGGTCAAAAGGAATCGGCATAGGGAACCTCCTTACTATTATTGCATCCCGCTTGATCAGGTCTGCCTGCCGTCACGCCTTATACTTTGCGGCGATCTCATCCAGGGTATCCTGTCCCAGGGAAATAATATGGTCATCCAGCACCGCAAAGACGACCTTCAGATCCACGTCAGGATTCTTTTCAAAGAAATCCGTGCATGCCTGAACCGCTTTTCTCCACGCTTTATCTTTCGGGTAGCCGAATATACCCGCCGAGATCAGCGGAAAGCCGATGGAACGGCATCCGTTTTCTGCCGCCAGTTCCAGGGATCTTCGGTACGCCCCATAGAGCTTTTGCGGTTCCCCGTGATGGCCGTCACGCCAGATGGGGCCGACCGCATGGATTATATACTTCGCCTTCAGCTTGAATCCAGGGGTAATGACAGCCGATCCCGTATCGCAGCGGCCGATGGCATCGCAGGCTTTCTGCAGTTCATTCCGTCCCGCCGCCGTAAAAATAGCCCCGCAGACCCCGCCTCCGGCCCACAGGCCTTCGTTGGCCGCGTTGACAATGGCATCGGCATTCAGGTCTGTGATGCCGATCTTTTGTATCCTTATCGATTGTTCAGGCATAAGCTTTCTCCTCTTCTCTTTCGATGATTCGTCTCAGTGCTGGATAAAAGTTACGAAATGATATCGCATCGTTTCAGTACATCTTTCCCGGATACTCATTTTGTTTCCTCTGTTTTCTCAAGTGACTCCAGGCTTCCCTGTGCAGGGCAGATATGATCTGTCATCGAAACATCTCCTATCTCCGGTACATCTCCGTTTTCTCCATCACCATATATCCTCCCGGTTTATCGCCAAAGTACGCTGCGCCTTCTTCTTCGCTCGGATGGTAGAAGAACTGGATCACCCGGCAAGGCGCAGACAGCGTATAGGCAGAGGTGGCCGGCGAAAAGTGGATCTCGCCGATCTCCTGCATTTCCCAGGCGACCTCGCCGTTTTCATTGATATACAGGCATCCGCCCAGGCTCCCCGGCCATTTCTTTAAAATCCGCAGCGCTTCCGCATCGCAGACGCCGTTTCCGATGGGGACAATATAAAGGACCGCCGTGTATCTGTCTTTCACCAGTGCGGTGAGTTCCGGGGTAAGAGCAGTAAAATCCTGCGTTTCTTTCAACATTTCAAAGCACTCTTCAATCACATCCTGCACTTCATCCCGCGCGCTTCTGTTTACGACCTCATGGTCTGTGCAGAGATACGCCGAAACATACAGAAATCCTTCGTTCTCAAAAAGATCGCATACGGTCAGTGTCTGTCCTTCCGGGGCTTCGAGCGTCAAAGCCAGCGCCTGCTGATCCGGCCGGTCCTCGGAAACAGAATAGATATCCGCCTTGTAACTGCGGTGATTCTTCTCCTGCACCGCGTACAGCGCGCCTTCTTCCGAGAGACACACCGGAGTGTCGGATACTGCCAGTTCACTGCGCCGCAGAAGCTGTCCGTTTTCATCGAACGTCAGCAGCTCCGTCCGCCCGTCTTTCCGGATCACGCAGCGAAGCGCCCCGTCTTCCTCCCCGGCATCCAGCAGCTCGGGCCACCCGTGGGAATCGGCGTTTTCCTTGTACTGCCAGAGTCGCTTTCCGCTGCAGTCGTAGCGCTCCAGATAATAGGCCTGCGGCGCGGCGCTTAAGGCGTTATATTCCGTCCCGCAGAGCAGGATCCCGTCTGCGGTGGGCATCGAAGAATGAATACTGTAAGGCAGGCCCACCCGCCAGAGGATGCGCTCTTCTTCCCAGAAGGACAGCATCGACTGCGCCTCTGCCGCCTCCGGACTGAAAAGCGCCCGGGCTTTTTCGGAGTCCAGATTGGCCTTGCAGAAATACGTAATGCGTCCTTCCTTTCCGTTCAGGCGGGTCCAGAGCGGCCGCTCTTCCTCCGCCGGGATGTAGGAATCCGCCGGATACTCCGCCGGATCATTATAATACAGGGAGGCGATCAGACAATGGGGGATAAAGTCGTCAAACTGCGAGCTGAGCATGCCCCACTCGATCTGCTTCCAGGTAAGGTTCGGATCTTTTGTCAGCACATAGTGCTCGGCTTTGTGGTACAGCGCGGTCGGGACGCTGATGGCGTCCTCAAGATGCAGCAGATACGGGAAGCACTGTTCTTCGCCCTCCTTCTGATCGCTCTGCCGGGCCGTGCAGTGATATTGTTCCCCGTCGTATTCCAGCATCGTCAGCCAGCACTGCGGATATGTCGGGTAAAGCTCCTCAAAGTATTCCACGCCGTAGCGGGTCCCGGTGAGCGTATGCCAGGAAACCATATACAGCTTCGCTTTTTCTCCCTGCGCGGTCCGGCTCATGAAATCGTCCAGCACTTCCTGCCCGCCGCGGATCCGGCCGTTCTCCGTATATACCATGAGTTCCTGACTGCTTTCGACGACTGTCGTATACGGATCCTCATTGTTTTTCTGACCAAAATTCCAGGTCACCACGTTCTCCTGTTCCAAAGCCCAGGCCAGGACCTCCCCGGGGCTTTCTCCCCGCAGGCCGATACCGTCCCACTGCTTCTGAAATGCATCGCCTTCTGCCGGGGCGGCAGCCGTTTCTTCCGCGGCGGTACTCTCCGCCGCCGGTTCTTTTACGGTTTCGGGCTCTTCCGTTTTATCCGCCGGC
>JAFRZE010000061.1 GCA_017442735.1 Bacillota bacterium | reverse complement strand
GGAAAGCAGAAAGGCTGGGAACGTATTCCGAATATGGAAAAACATCTGGAGGGCGATGAGTCGGGTTTCATCCCGGTCAATGATGATGTCGATAATCCGTTCGTCTGAAACTAACGCTGGTTGACAGGCGGTTGACACCCTGGTAGACAGGCTGAATCCGCATAAACACACGACTTTTCGGCTCTTTACTCTTCTGTCTACTGTCAACCTAAGAGAAAAAGTAAAAAAGAGAAGAGAGAGAAGAATGGAATACAGAACAAAGTCTTTGAGGCCGGTTGACATCAGTCGGTTGACAAGATACAGGATCCTTTTTCCCTTTCCCCAGGTAGTGCCCTTTAAATCCGGATAGACAAGAACCGGGCCTGCAGTATTTGAGCAAAAGAATCGCGGGCGTACACAATGCCCGCACTTATCAGGGAATCCCCTGAAATCCTTAATAGGAAGGAGGCGGGACGATGGGAGCATTAACAGCCCGTCCGCACGAGGTGCATCTGCGGCTCAGTGAAAAAGAGTACAGAGCCCTGGAAAAGAACAGAGCGAAATGCAGGCTTTCTCAGCAGACTTATCTGCGAAAGATGTGCTTGAACGAAAAGCCTAAAGAACAGCCGCCTGTAGAGTTCTTTCAGCTGCTGAACATTCTGGATAAGATCAAGGATGAACTGTACAGGATAGCTGTAATTGCCGAAAAGATTGGCCTGATAGATCAAGCCATGTATTGGCAGAACATAAAAAAGCTGGACAATCAGATAAGCGATCTTTTCAGACAGTTTTACTAAAGGAATAAAAATGTAACCCATCGGTTATTTTGGATTCCAAATTATTACTCAAAAGAAGGAGGTGAGACGATGATCGATGTGATGGCACTGGCAAGACAGAATAATCCTGATTTAATAGTGTCAATGTTGGAAAAAAATGGTATAATAACTCCTGACGATGCCTGTGCCATCATCCATATGACACATAAGCAAAAAGTATTGGAAAGACATAACCACAGAATCACTCAGGGAGGTGGAAAGGACAAGCGCTGGTTCACGAGAATCGATACGCCTGAGGTAAAGAACAAACTCATGGCTGCTTCTTCAGAAGAATCGTTGTACGAAAAGCTCTATGATTTCTATTTTGAGTCTGAGATCCGTTTTCAGAGTATATCATTGCTCGATCTGTATCCGGAATGGCTGCGGTACAAATATGAGACCAGCAACCGTCCCAACAATGTACGTCGGATCGATACGGATTTCAAAAAGTACTTTCTGGAAGAAGCGGTCTCGCAGGAGATCCTGACAAAACCGTTAGCGGAAATCTCCGCCTACGATCTGAAGTTCTGGGCAGCCCGCCTGGTCAAGAAATACGGTATGACCAAAAAACAGTTCGGCAATGTGATCATTCCACTCCGCCAGGGGATCGATATGCTGGTCGATCAGGGACTGTTTCCATCGAATCCTACACGGACCGTACGGTTTGACCAGAGCATCTTCCGGCAGACTGGCCCGAAGAAACTCTCTGATACGCAGGTTTTCTATCCGGACGAAACGGAGCAGATCCTGAAATATGCTCTGGATAAGGCCCGGAAGGCAAAAGATGAGTCCTTTATCGCTATCATCATCTGCGCATACACCGGAGTACGTCCCGGAGAGTGTGCCGGTCTTTCCTTCGATGACTTTGACCGAAAAACAAATCGGGTTCTGATCCATCGTTCTCTGGCTGCGAAGCAGGAGCTTCTTCCGGACGGCACCTGGTCTGCCCGCACGTATGAGATTCAGGAGTATCTGAAGAAGAACGCAAAGCCGCGTATTATCACTGTGCCTGACATCTGTTTTGACATGGTTGATGAGATCCGGAGCATACTAAAGGATAAGGGTATTGAACGAAAGTACCTGTTCGATATTGAAACTCCGAACAACATCGAGATGAAGCTCTACCGGATCTGTGATCATCTGCAGATCCCGCGAAGATCTCCAAACAAGCTTCGTATGACCTATGTCTCGACG
>JAFRZE010000060.1 GCA_017442735.1 Bacillota bacterium | reverse complement strand
TCAGGTGGAAGGCAAGGGATTCTCATTGGTGGAAGTCCTGTCAGCGTGCCCGACCAACTGGGGCATGACGCCGCAGAAAGCCTTAGAGTGGATCGACGAGAAGATGATCCCGCAGTATCCTCTGGGCGTTTACCGGGACAAGGAGGCAGGAATATGAAAGACTATGAGATCGTGATCGCCGGCTTCGGCGGACAGGGACTGTTGTTTTCGGGAAAGGTACTGGCCTACGCAGGCCTGCTGGAAGGAAGAGAATTGAGCTGGCTTCCGAGCTACGGGCCTGAGATGAGAGGCGGAACGGCGAACTGTAATGTCATCCTTTCAGATACACCGGTAGGAAGCCCGATCGTGGACCATCCGAACGTACTGATGGTGATGAACGCGCCGTCGCTGGATAAATATGAACCGGCTGTGACGGAAGGTGGATATATCTTTCTGGATTCGACCCTGATCACAAGGGAAGTGGAGCGGAAGGACGTAGAAGTCTACCGTGTTCCGGCGACCCAGATGGCCAACGAGATGGGGATGCCCGGCCTGGCCAACATGATCATCTGGGAGCAGTCATCGCGAAGACGGGCTGCATCGATGTGGCAGGCCTTGAAAACGCACTGAAAAAAGTGATCCCGGCAAGGAAGATGGACCTATTAGGCGCGAACCTGAAAGCCATTGCCGCCGGGAAAGAATACGTTAATAAGTAATCAGCTGAAAGATCAGTTCGATCACACCGCATGCGAGCATGACGATGATCGGGCTGATCTTTTTCCATTTACGCAGAACAAAGAACGCGGCCGCGAACAGAAGAAAGGCGCGAAGCTTGAAGTTCCCGGCAACCAGGGAGATCGTGCCGCTTACGAAGATCGTCGGCAGAAGGATTGTCAGTCCCGCGGAAAAGATCATCGCGACGACCGCGGGACGAAGAGACTTCAAAACGCCCTGCATCATGGAAAGAGAGCGGTATTTGGTATAGATCAGTGCCAGGATCGTGACAAAAATACAGGAGGGAAGCACAACGCCGACTGTCGCGCACAGCGCGCCGAGAAGGCCGCCCATCTGATTGCCTACGAAGGTCGCCGCGTTGATGGCGATGGGGCCGGGCGTCATTTCCGCTATCGTGACCAGATCCGAAAAGTCGGAGACAGAGAGCCAGGCATACTTATCAATGACCTGTGCCTGGATGAGCGGCATGGCCGCGTAGCCGCCGCCGAAGCTGAACGCTCCGATCTGAAGAAAAGCCAGGAAAAGCTGAAGATAGATCATTTGGCGCCTTCCTTCCTGCTGCGAAGGAGCGTGAGGACAATGCCGATCAGAACACAGCAAAGGATGATGTAAATGACATTGATCTTCAGAAAGTAGTTGGCAATGAAGGCCAGGATCATTACAATGATCAGAACGATATCCCTGCCTTTGACGACGCCACTGGCCATATCGAAGACGACAGAAAGGATCACGGCGCTTACTCCGGATTTCATACCGGTCAGCAGTGCCTGGACGACAAAGTTATTCTTAAAAGCCTGATAAAAGAAAGAAATGATACTTAAAATCACAAAGGGAGGAATGATCGCCCCAAGGACGGCAAAAAAGATACCTGCGAAGCCGGCAAGCTTATAGCCCAGAACGATCGCACCATTCACGGCGATCGGCCCGGGCGAGGACTGCGCGATCGCGACGAAATCCAGCATCTCTTCTTCGTCGATCCAATGAAGTTCATCCACGAATTTCCGCTTGAGCAGCGTGATGATGACATAGCCTCCGCCAAACGTGAAAGCGCTCAGGTAGAGGGTGGAGAGAAACAGTTTTTGAAGGATCTTTCTCTTTGAGGTGGAAAAGGACATGGGAGGATCCTTTCTGATCAACGGGCAAAGCGCTGGCAAAGGCCGATGATCACCTTGACCGCCATTTCCATTTTATCCACGCAGACATATTCATAACGGCCGTGACAGTTGTAATCGCCGGTCCCAAGATTCGGGCAGGGAAGACCCATGAAGGAAAGGCGGGATCCGTCGGTGCCTCCCCGGACAGGAACGGTGATCGGCTCGATTCCGAGATCCTTGTAGACATCTTTGGCGTTGTCAAGCAGGAAAGGATATTTCGAAATCACTTCGCCCATATTATAATAGCTGTCCTCCACAGTGACTTTTACGGTTCCTTCTCCGTATTTCAGATTCATGAAACGGCCGATCTCCAGCATAAAGTCTTTCTTTTTCTCAAATTTCGCGCGGTCATGATCACGGATAATATAATCAAGTCTGGCATGATCCGCGTTGCCGTTAAATCCGTGAAGATGCGTGAAACCTTCACGACCTTCCGTATGTTCCGGACGTTCAAAGACCGGCAGCATCCCCTGAAACTCTATGCCAAGCTGCAAGGCGGAGACCATCTTTCCCTTGGCGGAACCCGGATGGATACTGGTTCCGAAGATCTCCACGATACCGGCCGCCGCGTTGAAAGTCTCATATTCCAGTTCGCCCAGTTCACCGCCGTCCATGGTATAGGCGTAATCAGCGCCGAATCGTTTCACATCGAAATAATCAACGCCCCGGCCGATCTCCTCGTCCGGCGTGAAACCCACCTTGATCGGGCCATGCGGGATCTCCGGATGGGCGATCAGATATTCGGCAGCGGTCATGATCTCCGCGACGCCGGCCTTGTCATCGCCGCCGAGCAGGGTCGAACCATCGGTGACGATCAGCTTCTTGCCGATATTCTTCTTCAGAGATCCGAAATCATCCGGACGAAGTACCAGACCGTTTCCGAGATCGATATCGCTTCCGTCGTAGCATTCGATGACGCGCGGATGAACGTCCTTTCCGGGCGCATCAAAGGAAGTATCCATATGTGCGAGAAAGCCTATGACAGGTCCTTCGTAGCTTTCGATCGTGGAAGGAATCGTACCAAAGACATAACCGTATTCGTCACGGGAAACATCTGAAACACCGATCGCCTTCAATTCTTCAGCGAGCATATCCGCGAAGGGCAGCTCCGTTTCCGGAACACTTGGGAAAGTTTCAGAAGCGGGATCGGATGTGGTATCGATCACGACATATTTAAGAAAACGATCCATTACAGCTGACATAACAGAACCTCCCAATATTCTAAGACTCAGAACCGTATTTCGCCAGATGCGCTTTTACGGCTTCAAAGGTTTTATCGCTAATATAATGCTCGATGCGGCAGGCGTCATTGACGGCGGTCTCTTCATCGACACCGAGACCGATAAATAACTTCGTCAGCACCGTGTGGCGCTCGTAGATGCTTTTCGCTTTCTTCTCGCCGGCCTCTGTCAGTTTCAGACCGCCTGATTCGTCTGTAACTACAAGGCCGTCTTTTTTTAATAGCCCGATCGCCCGGCTGACGGAAGGCTTGGAAAAGTTCATATAGTCACCGACATCGATCGCCCGAACATGGGAAGAGCTTTGTGAAAGCACATAGATCGTTTCAAGATACATTTCTCCGGATTCCAGTAGCGCCATGTTTGATCTCCATTTCTTTTAACTTTATCCATAGCTTATCACAGTTTTCTCTCAGGTTCAAGAAAATTGTCTTGACAAGTTAGCGAGAGCTAACTATAATACAGAGTGGTTAGCATCCGCTAACCAATATTTTATGGCGCTGGGTTAGCAAAGACTAACCAAGCGCTCAGAAGGAGGATACGAAATGATGCCGATCATCATGGCTGATCCGGGCAAGCCCGGACTCATCACTCGTGTCGGCGGATCGAACGAAGTGCGGCAGCATCTGGCGGACATGGGATTTGTTCCCGGAGAGACTGTCACAGTCATCTCTACGGTAGGCGGCAATGTGATCGTAAAGATCAAGGAATCACGCGTCGCGATCAGCAGAGAGATGGCTTCAAAAATCATGATCTGAAAGAAAGATAAAGGGAGGGAATTACACACATGAAGACCTTGAGAGACGTAAAGATAGGCGATACCGTAACGGTTGTCAAACTCCATGGCGAAGGCGCCGTCAAGCGCCGGATCATGGACATGGGCATTACCCGCGGCACCGAGATCTATGTCAGAAAAGTAGCACCGCTGGGCGATCCCATCGAGATCCGGGTCCGGGCTTATGAGCTGTCTATCCGGAAAGCGGATGCCGAAATGATCGAAGTGAAATAAAGGAAAGAGAGGATCAGAAAGTGGAAATCAGAATCGCTTTAGCGGGCAACCCGAACAGCGGAAAAACGACCATGTTCAACGACCTGACCGGTTCGAACCAGTATGTGGGCAACTGGCCGGGCGTTACGGTGGAGAAAAAAGAAGGTAAACTGAAAAATCATAAGGACGTGGTGATCCAGGATCTTCCCGGTATCTATTCGCTGTCCCCGTATACACTGGAAGAAGTCGTCGCCAGAAACTATCTGGTCGGCGAGAAGCCGGACGCGATCATCAATATCGTCGACGGAACGAATATCGAACGTAATCTGTACCTGACCACGCAGCTCATCGAGCTGGGAATCCCGGTCGTGGTCGCCGTCAATATGATGGATCTGGTCGCAAAACGAGGTGATACCATCGATACCGCGAAGCTGGCGAAAGCCCTTGGCTGCGAAGTCATGACGACTTCGGCGCTGAAAGGTCAGGGCTCTGTGGAAGTCGCCGAAAAGGCGATCGAGATGGCGAAAAACAAGAAGACCGGCCCGCTGCCTTCTGTCTTTGAAGGAAGTGTCGAGCATGCGATTGCGCATATCGAAGAATCCATCCAGGACAAGGTCGATCCACAGTTTGTTCGCTGGTACGCCGTAAAGGTCTTCGAACGGGATGAAAAAGCACTGGCAGATCTTTCTCTCGCGAACGAGGTGCAGGCACATATCGATCAGCACATTGCGGACTGTGAGAAAGAGCTGGATGATGATGCCGAGAGTATCATCACGAATCAGCGATATAACTATATTACCGGTATTGTTGCGAAGGCGGTGAAGAAACAGGCTTCCAAAGATGCGCTGACGACTTCGGACAAGATCGACAAGATCGTCACGAACCGCTGGCTGGGTCTGCCGATCTTCGCGATCGTCATGTTCCTGGTCTACGCGATCGCCATGGGCAGCTGGAAAGTTTCGGTAGGTACACGGCTGACGGACTGGGCGAATGACGGACTCTTCGGCGACGGATACTTTATCGCCGGCGGCGGTGACGAGTGGGATGACGCATCCGGAGAGTTCGAGGAAGCTTCAGCCGTCATCGCAGCCTATGAAGCAGGAGAGGATACCGCCTATATACTGGACGGAGATACCGGTGAAACGGCCGAGCTGGAAGTCAATGAAGAGACATACAAGGCGGCACTGGAAGTGGAAGAGCCGGATCCGCACGACTTTGGTACATGGGTGCCCGGTATCCCGGCAATTCTTAACGGTATCCTGACAAATGAGGAAGGCGAGCCTGTGGTCGCCGACTGGCTGTACGGACTGATCATGGACGGTATCGTTGCCGGCGTCGGCGCGGTCCTTGGATTCGTTCCTCAGATGCTCATTCTGTTCCTGCTGCTGGCGATCCTGGAAGACGTTGGCTATATGGCTCGTGTGGCATTTGTTATGGATCGTATCTTCCGTCAGTTCGGACTTTCCGGAAAGAGCTTCATTCCGATGCTGGTAGCTACCGGCTGCGGTATCCCCGGTCTGATGGCATCCCGAACGATTGAACAGGATCGTGACCGGAAGCTGACCCTAATGACCACGACTTTCATGCCCTGCGGAGCGAAGCTTCCGATCATCGCTATGTTTGCCGGTGCACTCTTCGGCGATTCCACCTGGGTAGCCGTCTCAGCTTATTTCCTTGGTATTGGCTCGGTCATCATCTCGGGCATCATGCTGAAGAAGTTCAAAGCTTTCTCCGGTGATCCGGCACCTTTCGTCATGGAACTTCCGAGCTACCACATTCCTTCTGTCAAAAATGTTCTTCGTGCTACCTGGGAGCGTGGCTGGAGCTTTATCAAACGTGCCGGAAGCGTCATCCTGATTTCGACGATCATTCTTTGGTTCCTGCAGGGATACGGTGTAGTGGACGGTGCCTTCCAGGCTGTGGAGGACAACAACGATTCTCTGCTGGCGGCAGTCGGCAATGTGGTGGCCTTCGTCTTTACACCCCTTGGCTTCGGCAACTGGAAGGCGACCGTGGCTACGATCACCGGTCTGATCGCGAAAGAACAGGTCGTCGGTACGATGGGCGTGCTGTATCCCGGTGTGCTGTATCGTCAGCTGGCACAGAACTATACCACGATCGCCGGGTATAGTTTTATGTGCTTCAACCTGCTGTGTGCGCCTTGCTTCGCTGCGATCGGTGCGATCAAACGGGAAATGAACAACGTGAAATGGACCCTCGGCGCGGTAGGCTATATGTGCGTTTGGGCATACGCGATCGCTTTGATCGTATATAACGTCATTGGCCTGTTCTTTGGAACCGCGTTCTCGTTCTGGACTGTGGCAGGACTGGTCGTGCTGGCTGTTCTCGTCTATCTGATCGTGCGGAAGAATCCGTATGACGATCAGCATCTGAAGATGGCAAAAAAGGTCGGCGCGTAAACTTGCCCTTTGGGAAGCGGCTGTGGTAAAATAAGGAAAAGTGAGGAGGTGAATAGGATGATCGCGTGGATCGTTGCCAACTGGGCGAATATCGTTGTTCTGGCTGTTGTTTTGCTCCTGGTCATCCTGGCCCTTCGAAGCATTCTCCCGCGAAAAGGAAAGAGCGCGGGATGCGCGGGCTGCGGCGCCGGATGCTCCTGCTGTTCGGGCGGCTGCGCCGGTTGCGTTTACAATGCGAAAACCGTAAAACGGGAAAAGAAAAAAGCATAGAAAAGAAGCCGGAGAAGGTGAAAATCTTCTTCGGCTTTTATCGTATGGGAATCCTTGCGGGAAAGGGCCCGGTATGATAGAATAGACCAAAAATCAACAAGACGAAAGAGCAGGAATCACGAATGACGCGAAAGCTGTTTCTGACCGATCTGGACGGTACGCTGCTGGATGATGACAAGCAGATCTCTCCGCCGACCAGGCAGGTACTGGAAAAATGGACGAAAGCCGGACATATCTTCGCCTTCGGGACCGGAAGGGCGCTCACCAGCGCGCTGGCCATCCGGCAGGCGCTCGGACTGGAGAAGCTCTGCCGGTATCTGGTCTGCTACAATGGGGTGCAGATCTATGACGCCATGGAAAAGAAAATGATCTTTGAGACGGGGATCCGGCAGGAGACCGTCCTGAAAATCATGGACCTTGCCGAAAGCCTTAACGTACACTGTCATACCTACCAGGGCCCTTATATCGTGGCCAGGCGGGAGACACAGGCGCTGAAAGACTATGGGGTGCATATCCATATGCCGGTGATCTTTTCAGAAACGGTGATCGAACAGTTGGTGATGCCTCCCTGTCTTCTGCTGGCGATCGAGCGGCAGGAACCGGAAAAGCTGAAAACACTGCAGCAGGCGCTGAAAGAACAGTTTTCGGATGAGGTGACCAGCTATTTCTCGAGCAGCGAGTATCTGGATATTCTGCCGGCCGGCGTGAATAAAGGCAAAGCGCTTTCCACACTGGCGTCCCACCTGGAGATCCCCATCGAGGATACTATCGCGGCCGGCGATGAGGAAAACGATATCAGCATGGTCGAAGCGGCGGGGTTCGGGATCGCCATGAAAAACGGGACTGAACGGATTCGCGCGTTAGCGGATATGATCACCGAGGAAGACAACTGCCACGACGGTCTGGCTACAGCGCTTCGGCAGCTTCTTGCTTCATATGAACAATAAAAGAAAAAAGGCGGAATTAAGATGAAATTTGGCCGGTTCTATCTCGATCGGGAGAAAGACATCATCGTAGACCTTGAAAAGGAAGGCAGGACGCTTTCCTATGTGCTCTCGACGCCCAACCATCATACCGGGAACCTGATCACGAATCTCGCCAGGCTATGCTCTTTGCCCATCTCCTATGACGCGCAGGGACTGAAAGTGATCCGCGGGGAGGTACCGTGCTATGTGACGGCCGACGGGTCTGACCTTTATATCTTCCGCCTTGGCGGGACGAAAGTCGCGAACATCTTCCCTGACGGACGGATCGAAATGAAGGCTTCGATCCCGTCCATTTCGAAGACGCTGATGAGCCAGACCAAGCACTACAGCCTGCCTATTGAGAAAACCATCATTAAAACCTATATTCTGAGCGACTGTAAGTTCCACGCTGATCTGCATACCCATATGAACGCCAATTTGGCCCCGGATGTGCTGATCGCGCTCGGGATCTATCATCAGATCCGCTATCCGCTTTACTATATCAAAAAGCTTTCGCTCCGCCTGACGAAGGATCAGCAGGACGCGCTTTCGAAAGCACGCCGGATCCAGGCGGAACGCTTTAAGGATTCCGGCCTTGTGGGGAAATACCTCGACCGGAAGATCGATGACAATACATTTATCAATTTCGCGGACTTTATCCTGAAAGATCCGGAGAATTCAGCCTACAATATTCCCCGGATCCGGGCGTCCCTTTCTGTCATGAAGGACGGACAGGCCGTTTTTACGAATCTGGAAAAAGTCTATCTGTACCGCTATGTTTTTACCCGGGGGATCACTTCGGAAAAACGCGTCCGGCTGATGAAAACGGACCGGATCCCGGACGAGGATGTCCGCGGAACCCTGAAGAGGATCATTGCCGATCATGATACAGAAGAATACCGGGAGAATACGCTTTTCCAGGACAAGCTTCTGTGGATCGCCCGCGGCTATGCCAGAGAGCAGGTCTTCTATGTGGAAATGTCCGATACGACCCTCGTGAAGAAAGACAAGGCGCCGGCGATGCTCGCCGAGGTGCATGAAGTGATACCGAAGATCACGAAAGAGACCGGTGTATTGATCCGATTCCTGGCCGGTATCCGCCGGATCCCGCTGACGATCGTCAAGGACCGGATCGCGCCGGACACGGAACTGAAAGAGAATCTGCAGGTATTGCGCGCGGTGTCGAAGGATCCGTATGTCGCCGGGTCGGATATTCTCGGAGAAGAGATCAACGATATCCGCCAGATCCGGCCGGTGATCTCCGATATTGTATCGATCGCGAAGGAGGATCCGTCCTTTGTGGTCCGGATCCATGCCGGTGAGAACGATTCGCTGCGGGACAACGTCGCCAACAGTATCCGCTGCGTGGCGGACGCGCTGGCGAAGGGACAGAAGATGCCGAAAATGCGGGTCGGGCACGGCCTTTATACCTCAAACCTTTCCTCGCCGAAAGGAAAAGCGCTGCTCAGTGAGATCAAGGCGCGCGGCGTGGTGCTGGAATTCCAGATCACCTCGAACGTCCGGCTGAATAACCTGAGCGAGGTCACGCAACATCCGCTGAAGAGCTACCTTTCCGCGGGCGTTGCCTGTGTCCAGGGAACCGACGGCGCGGCGCTCTACGGGACTGATCCCATCGATGAACAGCTATCACTGGAAAAGCTGCTGGAGCTTTCGCATGACGAGCTGAAAGCCATGAGCGATACACAGGAAAAGATCCGGAAGGAAGGCCTGCAGGCATACAGAAGCAAACAGCGCCGGTTCGCGAAAGCGCTTCAGGAAAGCGGAGAGAGCGGTGTTGAAGCTTTCTATTCCGAGCGCATCCGCCGGACAGAAGAGACAGAGGCGACCCTGATCATCACAAAGGATCAGATGGACGCCGCGGATGTCTTCGCCTCTCAGATCCAGGAGATGCCGGAAGAGAAAACGCCGATCCTCATCTGCGGCGGCAGTTTCAACAATGATCGGCACCGGACGATCATCCGTGAAGCGGAGAAACGTCTGATGGATGAGCTGCTGGAAAAAGCGGATCCGGACAAAGTTTGCTTTGTTATCGGGCATAAGCTCGTCGGACATGAGAAATATCTGACAGAGAAGAACCAGGGACGGTTTGAAGTGTATGCTTTTGTACCGGCCCGTGTGGACGCGGCCGAACAAAGCCGCATTCAGAAGGCGCCGGTGAAGGTGAGGGTCGCGATCGAACCTTCCAGTATGGGTCTTTATAAGAGTATCGCTTATGAAGTATTCAAACGCCGTCCTTCGATCCTGCTTGCCTTTGATGGAAATGCATCCGGGGCAAACATGATCCAGGAGGCAAAAAATGCAAAAAAGAAATGCAGGACCTTTGTCAACCCCAAAGCCAAATCGCTGAGACTGAAGGCAGATTCCCTGGAAGGGTATATCACCTGGATCAAAGATGTTCCGGATATGGCTGATCAGATTCTGAAATGGACAAGGAAATGAGTGAATTATTAGAGAAAGCACGCAATTACGAAGAGAAAGCAGAAAAACAGATCTCCCCGGATGACCGACCGGTTTTTCACTTCACTCCCAGAACCGGATGGATGAATGATCCCAACGGTCTGTCTTTCTATCAGGGGAAAGTGCATCTGTTTTATCAGTATTATCCCTATGAAGCGAAATGGAATGCAATGCACTGGGGTCATGCGGTTTCCTCGGATCTTGTCAGCTGGGATTATCTTCCGGCTGCGATGGCACCGGATGAGCCCTATGACAGCTTCGGATGTTTTTCTGGCTCAGCGATCGAACTTGATGACGGTCGGCACCTGATCCTGTATACCGGTGTTCATCCGAAGAAAGCAAAGTCCGGATTTGAAATGCTGCAGACACAATGCCTCGCGGTGGGAGACGGACTGAATTATGAGAAATATGAAGGCAATCCCGTCATTACAGGGAAGGATGTGCCGGAAGGCTTCAGTCAGACTGATTTTCGCGATCCTAAGATCTTCCGCCAAATAGACAGTTCATACGGATGTGTGATCGGCAATCGGAGTGATGACGGCAGCGGTGCTTTGCTGCTTTTTGAGAGTGAAGAAGGTTTCAGCTGGCATTTTCGTTCGATCCTGGACCGATGCCGGAATGAATACGGAACGATGTGGGAATGCCCGGATTTCTTTTTCCTGGATGGACAGGCAGTGATTATTACCAGTCCCATGGAAATGAAGCAGAAAGATCTGGAGTTCTATGACGGAGCCGGCACGATCTGTCTGATCGGATCACTGGATGAAAAGGAAAAAAAGTTTATCCGTCAAAGTGTCCGGACTATCGATCACGGACTGGATTTCTATGCACCTCAGACATTTGAGATGCCGGATGGGCGAAGGATCATGATTGGATGGATGCAGAGCTGGGCTTCCTGCTTCGTACCGGAAGATCATCGCTGGTTCGGGCAAATGACCATTCCGAGAGAACTTTCGATCCGGGACGGAAGACTGATTCAAAGTCCGGTTCGGGAGATCGAAAGCCTGCATGAGAAAAAGGTCCATTATGAAAATATCGCGGCAGGAGAAGAAGAGGTCGAATTAAGCGGTGTCCGCGGAAGAGTGATGGATCTTAATGTGACAATCCGGGATGACGAAGAGACTTCCTGTGAATCGTTCGTTCTATGTTTTGCGAAAGACAATCAGCATGAGTGCAGGGTCATTTTTAGCCCTGAAAATTCTGTTCTGACGATCGACCGTTCGAAGGCCGGCTTCACTCAGGACTTCGTCCATGTGAGAAGCTGCCGTGTGCAGAAACAAAGCGGCAGGCTGAATCTTCGGATCCTGCTCGATCGGTACAGCAGTGAGATCTTTGTAAACGAAGGAGAGCAGGTACTAACGATGACCTATTATTCTCCCGGGGAGGCCGACCGGATCACGTTTGAAGCGCGTGGAAAAGCGCACATAGACGTTACTGCTTTTACTTTACGGACGGGGCAGAAGGAGATTCTCCGAAGAGATTAACGTAATCCCGGTAAAAAGAGGAATAGTGAGTAAATCCGAGAGCTCCGGCAACTTTGGATGCAGGAATGCCCTGGGCAAGCATGGTACGGGCGTTCATACATTTGCGGGTCCGGACATAGGTCATGACAGGTGTATGCATTCTGGAAGCGAAAAGCCGGTAAACAGCGGAACGGGACATGTGCAGCTGTCCGGCAATATCATCGACGCTGTGGATCTGCGGCAGTTCTCTGTCGATCATCCGAAGCATCTGTCTTAATTCCGAATCAACATAATCCGCTTTCTGAATAAGCTGATCAGAACTTGCAAGAAGAGAAAGCAGGAGCAATAGTCCTCCATAGCAGGATGTAAACCTGGTTTCAGGCCTAAGAGAAGGCAGAATCTGATCCATCTGAGTAATGAATACAGATAGCGGTGTATCTTTGATATAATAGACTGAATCGAAGGCAGCTGGATAGGATCTGATCTCCGGCGGAAGTGCATCAGTAGAAAAACGGATAACATACCGTTCGTAGGGAGCGGTGGAATGAAAAATGATATTATGATATTCACCGGGTTTCGCGATCAGAAGCGAACCCGGTTTTATTTGATAGGTGCGATGCTGCAGATTGTAGCTGGCATCACCGGAAATAAAGTACAGTAATTCATATTCCCTGTGAAAATGTTCCTTGAATCGTTCCTGTGAAAGGTCCGGTTTTTCGGAGAAAGAATGCTTAAATGTAAAGGAGTCTTTACGGATATCGAATTCCATGGAAAATACCTCCATTTTCTCTCTTAGACAGTATAAATGAACTTGGAACGAATTGCAATATATAATTAGATCATTTGCAATTTACGACATGGACGAATAGAGATATACTAATATCACTATATTTTATTCTTCAGGAGGGGAAACCTATGTCCAAATTGCCTTTGGATGATCCGAAAACCGGTATTCATCGCGCGAGATTATGGGAAATCGGTTGTTATGCACTGAATAACACCGCTACCAATGCGTACCTGGTGCTGGTCAGTTCGATCTCCTACTTCCTGGTAGGTATTGTCGGTGTTGGCGCTGTTCTGGCCGGCAGTATCGTTACCATCATGAGAATCTGGGATGGAGTTACCGACCCGTTCATCGGAATGATCGTCGACAACACCAATACCAAACTTGGTAAGAACCGCCCGTTCATTATCGTTGGTAACCTGATTCTTTTTGCGATGACGTTCGCCATGTTTCGTCTGCTGCCTGTCATTCCGAACGGCGGAAGATTCATTGCGTTCATCATCATGTATGCTGTTTATATCATCGGCTACACCTTCCAGTGTGTCGTCACCAAGTCTGCTCAGACCTGTCTGACCAACGACCCCAAGCAGCGTCCCATCTTCACGATGTTCGATGCTACTTACAATGTGCTCCTCATGAGCATTTTCTGGGCTACTTACCTGTCCGGAACCCTGCTGCCCGACTTCACGCTGACCTCTGCTACTGCTGGCGATCAGATCGCTGCTCTGCTGCAGCAGAGCCCGTCTCTGGAAAAAGTCATCACCACGGGTGAGGGCGGTGTCCAGATCCTTTCCGGTTTCTATAACCCGGCTATGTGGCAGCATGCGCAGCTGGTCATTGGCGGCCTCAGCGCAATCTTCTCCATCGCTGCGATTGCAGCTCTGTGGAGAAAAGACCGTCCCAAATACTATGGTCTTGGCAAGACCGAGCGTATCAAATTCAAAGATTACGCAGATGTCCTTGCTCACAACCGTGGTATTCAGATGCTGGTCCTTGCAGCTTCCTCTGATAAGCTGGCCATGAGCGCCATGGGCAACTCTGCCGTTGTTGCATCTTTGTACGGTATCATCTTCGGAAGCTTTGCACTGAACGGTTCTGTTTCTGCCATCACCGGTATACCGGTCGCCCTGTTCGGTATTCTGGGTATCGGCTATATTGCCAGAAGAATGGGTCAGAAGCAATGTCTGCTGGTCGGTACCTGGGGTGCACTGATCACAGCAGCCATGCTGGCTGTGCTCATCTGCTTCGGTCATAATACCGGTATGACACTGCCGGCCTTCCAGCTGACCAAACTGGAAACCTGGGGCAACCTTTTCAAGGGGTCTCAGTGGAGCCTGATGGGTGTTTTGTTCATTGTTCTCTATATCGTGAACAAAGGTTTCTCCCAGCTTTCCGGAAATATCGTTATCCCTATGACCGCCGACTGTGCCGACTATGAAGTTTATCGTACCGGCCGCTATGTCCCCGGTCTGATGGGTACTCTGTTCAGCTTTGTTGACAAGCTGATCTCCTCTCTGGCTTCTACCTTCGTTGCTCTGATCTATGCGATCATCGGCTTCAAGGATGCACTGCCCACACCGGAGACGCCTTACTCAACCGGCATTCTGATTTGTACCCTGATCTGCTTCCTCGGCATGCCTGCCATTGGCTGGGTTCTGAACGTCGTCGCGATGAAGTTCTACCCGCTGACTAAGGAAAAGATGGCGGAGATCCAGGATGAGATTGCCAGAATCAAAGCTGAAGCCAAAGCACAAGGCAAAGCCTGATAGATTTCTATCCGGTAACTGAACGAAATAAATAAGGAGAGCAGGCCATGTCTGATCAGAAGAAATTAGCACCCGTCATGGATGACCTGAAAGGGGATAAGCTGGAAGCCGGAAAGCTCATGGAGCTGGATTATGAGATCCAGGCAGCCGAACGGGCTGCCGGGAAGGAAGAAAGAACCTACGGCATCTGGGGTCCCATCTGGAAATTCATGAAGTGGAGAGAAGGTCTTAAGGGGCAGCACCGCTTCAAAAAGAAGACTTATCTCTGGCTCATGCTTCTGACCGGATTCGCCGGCGGCCATCGGTATTACCAGGGCCGCTGGGGACTTGGCCTGCTCTATACTTTATTTTGCTGGACCGGCGTGCCTCTGGCACTTTGCGTCACGGATTTCATGGAAGTGATGCCGATCGCCGCCGATGAAGACGGAATGGTCGTTTTGTAATAACAAATAATGACACGTCTGATAAAGAAATAAGAGAGAGGGGAAACACTCATGCTGTATCCGATTTTGACAGATTCCAGAATGGTGATGGACCTTAGCGGGATCTGGAGTTTTAAACTTGATGACGGAACCGGGCTTAGCAATGGATGGCAGAAGAAAGCACTTGAGGATGCGATCACGATGCCTGTACCGGCTTCCTATAACGATCTGAAAGAAGGCATTTCTTTTCGTGATCACTATGGATGGGTCTTTTATCAGCGCAATATTTCGGTACCCAAAAAGATCCGGGAAAATGAGCGGGTCGTCCTTCGTTTTGATGCCGTAACGCATCACGCAAAGGTTTTCCTGAATGGAGAGCAGATCTGCGAACACTTCGGCGGTTTTCTGCCCTTTGAGACCGAAATAGGAGAAATCCTTCAGGACGGCGATAATCTTCTGACTGTCGCTGTCGATAATGTGATCGATTATACAACGCTTCCGGTGGGCGGCCAAAGCGGCATGCTGGGCGGCAGTTCTGTAGCCGGAAAGAATTATAAGAACAAGAAGAAACAGAATTATCCGAACTTTGACTTTTTCAATTACTGTGGAATCACCCGTCCGGTCCGCATCTACACGACGCCCCGGACTTATATAGAAGATGTGACGGTTACGGCAGATGTAGAAGATCCGCTGGCTGATCAGGTGAAGGCTGTTCTTTCCTATCAGGTAGACATTGCCGGAGGAGAAGCACCGGTTACTGTGGCTGTTCTGGACCGTGAAGGCAATATCGTTGCCACGGCAGAAGGAACCAAGGGCGAAATCAGTCTGACGAACGTCAGATTGTGGCAGCCGATGAACGCCTATCTCTACACCGTAAAAGTAACCGCCGGCGAAGATGTCTATGAACTTCCCTATGGAATTCGTACCGTAAAAGTGGATGGCATCCGCTTCCTGATCAACGGTCGTCCCTTCTACTTCAAGGGATATGGAAAACATGAGGATACTTTCCCGGCCGGCCGCGGCATGAATATTCCCATGTATGTCAAGGATCTGTCCATTATGAAGTGGCAGGGAGCCAACTCCTTCCGTACCAGCCACTATCCTTACAGTGAAGAGATGATGCGTCTTTGCGATGAAGAAGGCTTCGTCGTCATTGACGAGACACCGGCAGTCGGCATCAACTTTGACTTTGGCGGCGGTGCGAACTTCAACGGCCAGAAGGTCAAGACCTTCGATCCGGAACATGGAATCAAGACCTTCTCCCATCATCAGGATGTTATCCGCGATCTCATCAAACGCGATAAGAACCACGCCTGCGTCGTGATGTGGAGTATCGCCAACGAGCCCGACTCCTACAGCGAGGGCGCTTATGAGTACTTTGCTCCCTTATATGAGCTGGCTCGCGCACTGGATCCTCAGAAGCGTCCCTGCACGCTGATCAGCGTCCAGATGGCCGGTGGACCCGATACCGACGTCTCTGCGAAACTTTCCGACGTGATCTGCTTGAACCGCTACTATGGCTGGTACTTTGGCGGACCCGATCTGGAAGGACCGGAAGAAGCGCTGCGAGCAGAGCTTCAGGCATGGGAAAAGCTGGGCAAGCCGCTGATGTTCACCGAGTACGGTGCGGATACCGTCATGGGCATCCACGACACCACACCGGTCATGTATACCGAGGAATATCAGGTGGACTACTATAAGATGAACAACAAAGTCTTCGATGAGTTTGCATTCGTCGTCGGCGAGCAGGCCTGGAACTTTGCGGACTTCATGACTTCTCAGTCGATGCTGCGTGTTCAGGGCAATAAGAAAGGTCTGTTTACCCGTGACCGCAAACCCAAACTGGCGGCGCATTATTTTAAAGAACGCTGGAACAATATCCCGAATTTCGAATACAAATAAGACAGGAGAAGAAAATGGTAGATCTGACAAAACGCCCGTTTTATCTGAATGAGGAACAAATCAAGTGGGTAGAGGATACCTATGCCTCCATGAGCTATGACGAGAAAGTCGGTCAGCTCTTTATCAACCTGACGCTGCGTCGGGATCCTGCTTATATCACAGAACTGTGTGATAAGTATCATATCGGCGGAGTCCGCTGGCAGGGCGGAAAACTGGAAGAAGTCTATGAACAGAACCGGCTGTTCCAGGAAAAGAGCCGGATCCCTGTTCTGATCGCAGCAAACTGTGAAGCCGGCGGCAACGGTGCAGTAGGCGAAGGTACCATGGTCGCCACCGGTGCAGCCTGCGCTGCATCCACGACGGTTGATACGATGCGCGATATGGCCAGAGTCGGCGGAGAAGAAGCCAGTGCGATCGGCTGCAACTGGACCTTTGCACCGGTCTGTGACGTGGTTTCCAACTGGAGAAATACGATCGTCAATACTCGTGCTTACGGCAATGATCCGGATCAGATCATTGAGCTGTCCAAAGCTTACATGGAAGAAATGAAGAAGCTGGGGATCGCCTGCGCTGCCAAGCATTTCCCGGGTGACGGATCCGAAGAACGTGATCAGCATCTGATCATGGGCTGCAACGATCTGTCAGTGGAAGAGTGGGATGCAACCTATGGCAAAGTTTATCAGGCTCTGATCGATGCGGATCTTCCGTCTGTCATGGTTGGCCATATCTGCCAGCCGGCTTATACCCGCTACTTCAATCCCTCTATCGAAGATAAAGACATCAAGCCCGGTACGCTGCAGAAAGAACTGCTGCAGGATCTGCTGCGTGGGAAACTCGGGTTCAACGGACTGATCGTGACCGATGCTTCCCATATGGCCGGACTGACGGCCGGTGCCTCCCGCAAGGATGCAGTTCCCGGCGTGATTGCAGCAGGCTGTGACATGGTTCTGTTCTTCAATGATCCGGAAGAGGATATCGCCTACATGAAATCCGGTATTGAAAGCGGACTGATCAGTGAAGAGCGTCTTTCCGATGCGCTGCACCGGATCCTGGGACTGAAAGCGATGCTCGGGCTTCATCATCTGACTTTCCCTGAGAAGCAAGGCCTGGCATCCGTAGGATCCGCCGAACATCATGAAGCAGCCGCACGGGCAGCGGATGAGAGCATCACGCTGGTAAAAGATACCCAGCATATCCTTCCTGTTGATCCTTCTGATAAGAAACGTATCCTGCTGTATTATGTGCAGAGTGCGCCTGAATCGCTGACCAATGGCTCTGATAAAGGCAAACAGATGCTGATCGACGAGCTGGAAGCTGCCGGATTTGAAGTTACGGCACCGAAGGACTATTACGAACTGGAAATGGAAAAACCAAGTCCCTTCAACAAATTCCGCATGATGGAACACCACAGCATGGAGGACTATAAGAAACGGTTCGATCTGGTGCTGGAAGTTTTCTCCATGAAAGGCTACGCTCAGACCAATAACGTGCGTCTGACTTACTCGGTTGGTCACTCTTCTGAAATTCCGTGGTCCGTCTGTGAGATCCCGACGATCGGTGTCTCTCTTTGTTATACCAATCATCTGTACGATGCTCCCATGCTGAAGACCTTCGTCAACGCCTATGCACCGACGAAAGAATACATTCATGCCCTGGTTGAAAAGCTGACAGGAAAGAGCCCCTTCAAAGGCCAGGCAAACGATCTGGTCTGGTGCGGCAGATGGGAGACGAAACTATGAGTATACCGGTTGGTCAGTTTGTAAAGACGCATGACTATCTGATCTGTGTCGATTCTGACGGCTGTGCTGTTGATACCATGGATATCAAGCACAAGCGTTGTTTCGGTCCCTGCATGATCAAAGAATGGCATCTGGAGAAATGGCAGAAGCCCATCCAGAAACGCTGGGATGAGATCAACCTGTATACGATGACCCGCGGAATCAATCGGTTCCTGGGTCTTGCACAGGCACTGTCCGAGATCAATGAACAGTATATCCCCATCGAAGGGATCGAGGAATTGAACACCTGGGCAAAGAATGTGAAAGAACTTTCCAATCCGGCTCTGGAAGAAGAAGTTAACCGTACCGGATCAAAGATCCTGGCCAAAGCGCTGTCCTGGTCAAAAGCAGTAAATCAGTCGATCGCCGATCTTCCCTGGGAAGTCAAAAAGGCTTTTCCCCTTGTGAAGGAAGGATTTGAGGCCGTAAAGGGTTTTGCGGACATCGCGATCGTCTCGGCGGCCAATCGTGATGCAGTGGAAGAAGAATGGGAACGCTTCGGCCTTCTTCCGCTGGTGGATGTGATGATGTGTCAGGATGTTGGCTCCAAGGCACATTGTATCAGCGTCATGCTGGAAAAGGGCTATGCGCCTGATCATGTTCTGATGTGCGGCGATGCACCAGGCGATCGGGCCGCAGCACAGAAAAATGGTGTTTTCTTCTATCCGATCCTCGTTCGTCATGAGAAAGAAAGCTGGGAAGAGTTCCCGAAGGCGGCTGATAATCTGAAGAACGGAACCTATGCTCCTTATGGAGAGCAGAAAGCAAAAGAGTTTATAGAAAATCTGCAGTAAGAGAAAGACTCTTCTTCTGATCTGAACATCGGAAGGAGAGTCTTTTTGTCTTGCGGGAGCAGGGCATGCATGATACAATCAAGCTGAATAAATTCGAAGTTTTCATCACAGGAGGAGAGAAAAATGGATAACGCCTGGTCAAAGGAAAGAATCCATGAGGCGGTAGAAATGCAGCGGAAGTTTTTTCGAACCGGCCGGACACTGGACGTTGGATTCCGGATCCGTCAGCTGAAAAAACTGAAAGCTGGCATGCTTCAGTATGAAACCGAACTGGAAGAAGCACTTTTCGAAGACCTCGGCCGGGCACAGGCAGAAGCTTATTTCTGTGATATCGGCTCTGTTGTCATGGAGATCAACGAAACCATTGTATCCCTGCGCCGCTGGGCTCGTCCGGAAACACATTTTTCCGGATTCACATGTTTCCCCAGTATGATCACCAAGGTACATAAAATGCCCTACGGCGTTACGCTGATCATCAGTCCTTTCAACTTTCCCTTTATGCTTTCCTTCGGTGTTCTTGCTGCCAGCATTGCCGGCGGCAATACCGCGATCATTAAAGCCAGTTCCAAGTCGAAAGCCTGTACAGCGGTAATGCAGAAGCTCGTGAAAGAGATCTATCCGCCGGAATACGTCACCGTGATCGATGGCGGTCATGACGTCGCAGATTACTGCCTGGAAGAAAGAGTGGACAAGATCTTCTATACCGGGTCGCCCAAGGTTGCGAAACATGTCATGGCGATGGCAGCGAAAAACCTGACGCCGGTGGCACTGGAGCTCGGCGGAGAGACCGGCAACTGGTGTGTAGTCAGAAAAGATGCGGATCTGAAGGACGCGGCCAGAAAGATCGCGTTCTTCAAGTTGCTCAACAGCGGACAGATCTGTATCAATATCAATCAGGTCGCGGTAGCGGAAGAGGTGGCGGACAAGTTCGTAGAGGAACTGAAAAAAGCCTTTGAAAAGCATATCGGAAAGAACGCGCTGGAAAACCCGGAATATCCGAAGCTGATCGCGCGCTCGGCCTATGACAAATGCGTTAAGGATGTGGAACAATACCAGGACAAGGTAGTATATGGCGGCGAAGGGGATCCGGAAGCCATGAAATTCCAGCCGACGATCCTGTATCCGATCGGGATCGATGAAGAGATCGTCCAGCGGGAGCTTTTCTGTCCGCTGCTGCCGGTCGCTGTCTTCCGGGATGACTGGACGGAAGAGCTGATGGAAACCATCGCATCCCGCGAGCATGGGTTGGCGCTCTATGTCTTCACCAAAGATAAAAAATGGGCGAAAAAGGTCATGCGTACCCAGCAGTTCGGCGGCGGCTGTATCAACGAAGTCTGTCTCCAGCTGATGGTCAAAGGCGTTCCGTTCAACGGGACCGGTCATTCCGGCATGGGCGCCTATCACGGCGTATGGGGATTCAGGGAGTTTACGCATCCTCAGACGGTACTCTACGGTTCGAATCATTTCAACCTGCCGCTTCGCGAACACCCATATAAAGAATGGAAGATGAAATTCCTGAAAATGTTTGAAAAATAAACGGAACACACGAGATCTACGGAGTACTGAAATAAAAAAAAAGGGGCTGACTTTAGCCCCTCTTTTCATATGCAAGTACGTTATACGATCTTGCTTCCGCAGAATTCGCAGCATCCGTTGGCGTCCGGAACGACTTTCGCGCCGCAGACCGGGCAGGTCACAGGACCCTGAGCCGCCTGGACAGGTGCCTGGTTAAATCCCTGCTGGTTAAAACCGCCCTGGTTGTTGAAATTCTGATTGAAACCCTGCTGCTGGTTATTGAAGTTCTGGTTGTAACCCTGCTGCTGGTTAAATCCCTGCTGATTAAATCCCTGCTGATTGAAACCTTGCTGATTAAATCCCTGCTGGTTGCCATAACCCTGCTGGTTATTGAAGTTCTGGTTGTAGCCCTGCTGCTGATTAAATCCCTGCTGATTATAGCCCTGGTTATTGAAGCTGCGGTCCATACCGGCGCCAGCGCCGAACGCGCCGACATTTCCGGCGGGCTGGTTTCCGAACATTCCCTGCTGGTTGCCGAATCCCTGCTGATTGCCGTAGCCCTGGTTGCCATAACCCTGCTGGTTATAACCCTGATTACCGAATCCGCCCTGGGCCATATTCTGGTTTCCCCATCCCTGGTTGTTCTGGTAGGGGTTGTTGCCAAAGCCGCCGTTCATATTATTGACCTGGCCGCCGATATTGCGCCCGCCGCCCATCAGGACGCTGCGGATCTCTTCGCCCATCTGAACATAGCGCTCATAATCGGCATAGCCCTGGCTGTACTGAGCCTGGTTTCCGGCAAGCGCGCCAAGCACACCACCGACCACGGCGCCTCTGGCGGAGTTCGCGTAAACGCCGCCGCCACGGAAGGACGGGTTACGTCCGCTCATATCTCTTTCACCGGTCTCAACAGCATTCTTGTTGAGGCGAAGAGTCATGTCATCGAAATAGGGATGATTGACATGAAGTTTCAGATCGAAGTTGTAATAATACTCATAACGGGCGGGATTATAGCTCACCATGTTGCCCTGAGCATCTTTTCTCTTCAGCTCGCGGCGGTTCTCATCGATATCCACCTCGCAGGAAGTGACCTGAGAGAAATCAACGACGTCCGGGTTTTCATTGGTCAGGTTGTTCGTCTTACTGATCATGAATTTACGGTTGTTTTCATCGATCATCAGCTTGCCGCTCTCACCGTAGGTCAGGGTAGTATAGAAGCTGGAAACAGCTTTTTTGTTTTCTTCACGGTATGCCAGCTGAGCCTGGATGTCAGCGATCGTGCTGTGTCTTCTTTCACTGAAGAAAGGAGACAGCTTACTCGCGCAGTCTTTACACAGATTGCCGTCTTCCAGTTTGCGGTTTCCGAGTACACCGATCTTGTTTCCGCAGATGTCGCAGAATTTCTTATCAAAAAGTCCCATGGAAAAACCTCCTTAATCGGATGATAGATTCTTGCTCTCATTATAGCGGATTTTTTTCCCGCTGTCATGCTCTTTTTTTACCATTTTTCATGATGAAACTGCATTATTCTGTTCCGAAAAGGATCTTTCGGAACAGTTTTTCTGTCTTTTCCCGGCCGAACGCTTTCAGAAAAACATCGGTCGAGGGGCCGCCGTTCGAAAGAAGGCCTTCCACATAGATGGAAGTTTTCTTTTCCTTGGTCTCACGATCAGTGAGCGGCTCTGTTTCAGTCTGCAGCCAGGCCGCGAGATAATCCCGGATAAGAAAATCAAAGGAAGGCGTCTGGGCTTTCTTTCCCTTTTTCGAAAGCGATTGTTTCATCCGCAGATGGTCATACCAGTGGATCCCCGGGTCACGCTCCGGAAGAGCCGCGGCAGATCGAGTTCTTTCGGGTTGATGATCAGGGTATCCATCTTCATGAGGCCGAAGAAGCCTTTCGCCTGCATATAGCTGACGTGTCCCAGACCTTCCGCCTCATAAGCCTCAATGGCAAACTGCATGCCACTTGCTTTCAGGGAAGAGAACTCACCGGCATCCATGGGCTTCAGCGGGTATTTTTCTCCGATGGTTTTCAATAATTGATCTTTGATCATTTTTCTTTCTCCAGCTTCAGTTCAGCCAGACCGGCTTTGTGGGTAAGGACCACACCCGCCAGGAACGATCCCTGCGCGATGATATTGACAGCTTCGGCGATCCAGTTCATGGAAGCTTTGTCAAAGTCCCGGGAGGAGAGATAACCCATGCACAGCATCCCGAAGAAAGCGATGACAAACAGGATCGACAGTGCCGGCAAAGACAGGCGGCGCCGCGGCATAGACCGTGTTTTTTCCCTGCCGGCGCAGATCACATCGATCAGACCGGCCGCGAGAAGCGCGAAAGCACCTTTGCTCATCTTGTTATACAAATCGCGCATCATCAGGACGCTGCTCGCGGTAAAAAGAATGACCGGAATGAAGTCAGCCACGGACATGGCTACGGTGAATTCTTTCATAGGGCTCAGCCTTCTTTCTTATTCAGATGATAGATGGGAACAAGCGGAAGGATAATGGGCGTTTTATCGGCGTAAGCCTGGTATTCCGGCTTGTCGCCGTACTGTTTCATCTGCCGTTTTTCCATGCGCTGCGCGCCGTTGAACATGATGTACACGATGGAGATATAGGCGAGGATCGCCAGGATCCACTGCCCGAACCCGCGGTAGGTCGTCAGACCGGAGACAAAGACACCGGTCCAGAAAGTGATCTCGCCCAGGTAGTTCGGGCAGCGGACGATCTTATACAGGCCTTCGGTCGCTACCATGTCCGGGCGTTTTTTCTTCTGAGCGGATTTCTGACGGTCGGCAGCGGAGGTACCAAAGTCAAAACGATCCTCAGCTATGGCCTTTGTCTTTTGCTCATGATAGGAGCACTGATCGCGGTCCACTTCATCCGTCGAAGGTCTTGACTTTCCAAGAGTGATTGTGTCATACTCTCCATAGCGAAAAACGCTATGGAGGAATGATGGACAAAGCAGAAAGAATCAGGCTATTCAGAGAATGGAATAAAAGGCTCAGCGCGTATCAGATGGCTATGACGATGATCGGCCTGGACGCGAACACAGCGCCGGTCGCCGGCGCTTCTTATCGCGGAGAACGCCGGGCGATCCTGGCAGGAGAATACCGCCGTCTTCTGAAAGACGAGGCGATGTTCGAAAACCTGCTGGAATTGGAAGAAGTACTGAAAAAAGCGGGGACATCCTGCATGGCAGCAGAAGATGAAGCGATACTTCGTCGTGAAGCAGAGCTTTATCTTCGTCAGCTTAGCCGTGACAGGGAAGTCCCCGTTGATTTATATATGGCCTTCGAACGAGCGAAGGATCAGGCTTCCCGTGACTGGCTGAGGGCAAAGAAAGAAGAAGACTTTGTTTCCCATGCCCCGCTGCAGCAGGAAGTGATCGATCGGTATAAAGAGATCGTCGCGGCATCGGAAAAGTCTCCGCTTTCTCTCTATGACCGGATGCTCGACCGGCATCAGCCCGGATGGACCACCAGGCAGTATGATCTTTTCTTCGATCAGGTGCGCGCTCGCATCGTCCCGCTGCTGGGCAGCATCAAAGACAGACCAGTCGTGCAGGATGATTTCCTTTATCAGTTTTATCCCGCCGACGCGCAGCGCAGGATGATGAAAAAAGTCTGTGACTATATTGGTTTTACGGAAGACTGGGGAAGGATCGGCGAGTCGGAACACCCGCTGACAACAGGCGTATGTACCGGAGATGTCCGATTTACTACCAAATACCGGGAACACGGGATCCATATGGCGATCCTTTCCACGACAAACGAGGTCGGTCATGCCTGGTTTGGGCATCAGATCGATCCGGCTTATGAAGGAACGATCATTGCCCATTCGATCAGTGCCGGTCTGCATGAATCCCAGTCCCGGCTTCTGGAAAACCATGTCGGAAGGACGCTGGCTTTCTGGGAACAGATCCTTCCCATGCTGAAAGAAGAATTCCCCGATCAGCTCGGAAAGATCGATCCGAAGACCTTTACCAGTGCTGTGAACGCGGTGCATCCGTCCCTTATCAGGACGCAGGCAGATGAGGTGACCTATCCGCTTCATATCATGATCCGGTATGAGCTGGAAAAAGAATTCCTGGGCGGAGACCTCCAGGCTAAGGATCTGGAAGAGGCCTGGAACGCGAAATACAGGGAATACCTTGGGATCGTACCGTCAAAACCTTCCGAAGGCGTACTGCAGGATATGCACTGGCCGTACGCGTACTTTGGCTATTTCCCGACGTACGCGCTGGGCAGTGCCTTTGCCGCTCAGTTTGCCTCTAAGATGGAGCAGCAGCTTGATATCCCGGTGCTGCTGAAAGAACATCGTTTTACCGCCATCACCGATTGGCTGAAGGAACATGTTCATCGTTATGGCGGCTTCCTCGAGGCAGAAGAGATCCTGTATCAGGCGACAGGTCGTCCGTTTGATCCGGCCTGCTACTGCGATTATCTGGAAAAGAAGTACGGAGGTGAATGAGATGGCGTGGAATATTCTGTGGCATCAGGCGATCATTCATTCCAGGCTCATCGGAGTGACAGAGAAAAAAGGAAAGACGATCGCCTTTGGCATCCCGGTACGCGTGGATGGAACGGCCGTGCGGATCCTCCTGAAGAACGGGATAAAAGTCCCCGCACATGTGAAAATGGCATTGTGGTATGAAGGGATCGTCTATCCCGTGACACAGGCCGGACAGAGTGATCTGCTTGTCGAGTCCAGTATCATGACCGACCGGATCCCGATCTTGCTTAGGAAGGGGACGACCCTGACCGTGCGGATCTTCTGCGAAGAGAAATACAGGGATGGGAATCTGATCGAAGAAGACGCCTTGGTCTATGAAGGCGACGCTGTCAATGATCCGCAGCCGGTGCAGGTGAAAAAGAAAAAGATAGAGAAGGATATGATCTATCCGGTCATTCCGCTGATCCGGCAGATCGAGATCGAGTCCGAAAAACTGCAGGATACGATCGTGGCTTTCGGCGATTCGATCACCGCCATGAGCCGTTGGACAAAACCGCTTGCCGAGCGGCTCTTTGAGGCCTTTGGCGATGAAGTGGTCCTGGTAAACAGCGGCATCAGCGGCAGCTGTCTGGGAAGAGAATCCGGCAGGATCTGGGATGGATTCTTCGGAGAAAAGGCAACGACCCGGTATGAACGCGACGTGCTGGAACTTCCCAACGTGAAGACCGTGATTCTGGCCTTCGGGATCAACGACATCGCGGATATGACAAAGAAGAATCCCGACTGGAACGTCGTCGCGCTGATCACTGAAACGAAGAAACTGATAGAGATCTTCCATCAGCACGGAGTGCGGGTCATCGGGTGGACGCTGGGACCGAGGAAAGGCTATCCCGGTTGGACTGAAGCACAGGAGATCAGCCGTCAGATCTATAATGAATGGGTAAGAAAAGAGCCCGCCTTTGACGCGATCGTCGATCCTGAACCACTGCTTCTGGAAGAGGGAACGACCGATACCTACAAGGAAGGTCTTCACCAGGGCGATTTCCTGCATCCGAGCGCGGAAGGCGGCAAAGTGATCGCGAACTGTTTTGATCTTGAAAGTCTGAGAGGCTGATGAAAATCATGAAACAGCTTACAGTTAAAAAAGTAAACCGGCAAACGGAGAATCTGCCGGAGATCCTACGGCTTTACAGAGCGGCTTTTCCACTGATCGAGAGGGTAAACTTCGATACCTATCTGGATGATCCGGTAGGCAATCTGGATATCCTGTCATTCTGGGATGATCAGCTTTTCTGCGGATTCGCGGCCTTCCTGACCTATGATGATCTGACACAGATCCTGTATTTTGCTATTGAAGAAGACCTTCGCGGGCAGGGCTACGGCAGCGCAGCGCTTGCGGCGATGCGCGCTTATTATGGGACAGGTCGGATCATGGCGGATCTGGAAGATCCGCTTTGCGCTCCAAATGACGAGACTCGGGATGAACGGAACCACCGCGTCGGCTTCTATCAGCGTGCCGGCTACCGGCTGACCGATGTCCGCTTCGAATGGGAAGGCGAGAACTACGTCATGATGATCAGCGGCGGGAATGAGACGCAGGCGACGCTGTCCATGGAGGAATATGAATCCTTCTGGCAGCGAGCGGAGCAGGACCGCGGCACCGGGTATGAAAAGATGGATAAGGAATAGATAGAAAAAGAATTGCAAATAGAAAAAAGCTCAATTACAAGTCTGTTGGGGCATTTAGCTTTTTTTCTTATTCTGCCGCCCAAAATCCCCTATGATTTCTGGAGAAGATATCAACCTGACGAGCTATCTTATCCAGGAATTGGACAGGATATTCTGTCAAATGATCATCTCGCCCAGACGTGTCTTCCATGAAGTGATATTTCTGGGCGAAATGGAAGCCAGTAGGCTTTTTTTGCCCAGGATTTAGAAAAGAAAGCTCGTCAAATTGATGAGCCGCCCAAAAATGCAAAAATGTACTGGGTGGCGAGTCTTATAAATGCACCATCTTCCCCAACCGGTTGGGGCGAAATAAGAAAAACAGGAAATTAGCCCCATTATTCCATCAAATGAAAAAGGAGCCGTAGCTACGGCTCCTTTCAGACTGAAGACAAAGTCGTGTTTATGCCGAAAGGCAGAGCACGGCTTTTCTTTTTCCTATGATTTTCAGGCATATTTCCAGTAATTTATGAAAACATGACGAAGGATGGTCAGGCAACCAGCCTTTTCTCTTTAGAAT
>JAFRZE010000009.1 GCA_017442735.1 Bacillota bacterium | reverse complement strand
TGGGCATAGAATCCTCCTATGGTTTTTTGTTTTTCGTCAACTCAATTATACCATAAATATGAGGTTTTATGCCTTTTTGATTGCCTACATTATTGAGTTTTCAAGGTCCGAAACACCTTTTAGGTGTGGGAAGTTTTAGTTCATAAATGACTTCGGTTCCCACTTCCGTAATACCGCCCTTGGTAGCGACCCTCGATACCACTTCCTCAAAAGTCATCCCTTTCTGGATCATCAGGTCACCCGTGGCACTCATGGTACGAAGGACCATCTGGATGATCTGTTCTTTCGGGATCGACGTATGACCCTCCGCGGCACGACAGATCACATCAAAGATCGAGGCAATGAATCCCGGCATACAGCTGACCAGTTCCGAACCCATGCCCATCTCCCCTTCCGGCAGTTCGATCACGTCGCCGAAGCATTGAAGCAGGCTGCTGAGCGCCGCTTTATCTTTTTCACTGACCTTAGAATCGTAACAAACCAGTGTCTGTGATCTTCCGATCTCCGCTGTCAGGCTCGGGATGACTTTGGCTGTTTTCCGACTGACGACCTGATGGATCGATTCAAAGGAGATACTGCCATTCAGTGAAACCAGCAGCGCCTCCTGTTTCAGTACGTCTCTAATCTCTTCCAGCACTGATTTGAAATCGACCGGACGAACACAGATAAACAGAATATCCGCTTCCTTTGCCGTTTCACGGTTTCCAGCGATCTGCGCGATCCCCCGGGCTTCTTCCAGTTTTTCCTGCGTTCTGTTCGATACGAAAAGGTCCTTTTTCTCTATTCCCGCGTTTTCCGAAAACTTCCAGAGCAGCATTTTGCCCATACTGCCATATCCAATGATCCCTACTTTCATTCTGACATCCTCCTGTGAACTTATTGTAAAACCGGCATGGCTTATTAGCCACGCCGGTTGAGGATTCTATTCTGTTATCCTGCTTTATTCTGCCGCAAGAACGGTATCTACCGCGTCACAGACGATTCCGAGACCTTTGATCAGCAGATCTTCCGGGATGACCAGGGACGGCATGATCTTCACCACGCTGTCATCACGGCCAGCGCGCTCCAGGATCAGGCCGTTTCTGAAGCACTCGTTCAGTACAGCCTTGGACAGGCGGTTTTCATGCATCTCGATACCATATATCAGGCCGAGACCGCGCACTTCGATCCCGCGATCCGCATATTTATCGATGATTCTCTCCTGGAGGACTTTCTTTACGATTTTCTCCCGCTCGCGAACACCTTCTTCCACATGGGCGTTCAGCATGAACTCAAGACCTGCCTTACCGGCGACGAATCCAAGCTGATTGCCGCGGAAGGTACCATTGTGCTCACCGGGTTTCAGGACATCCAGTTCCGGTTTCAGAAGTACCAGCGCCAGCGGCAGACCGATACCGCCGATGGATTTGCTCATGCAAACGATATCCGGAACGATCCCGGCGCGTTCAAAGCTGAAGAACCATCCGGAACGGGCATTGCCGGCCTGGATATCATCTACGATCAACAGGATATCATTTTTATCGCAGAATTCACGAACCGCTTTCAGGTACTCAGCCGGCAGCACATAGATGCCGCCTTCCGCCTGGATCGTCTCAAGGATCAGGGCCGCTGGTTTCTCCACACCTGAATGATCATCATCCAGCAGGGTCTGCATATATTTGATCGTATCGAATTCCGGGAACATATACGGCGCGGGGATATGGGTCGCTCCTACCAGCGGAGCGCCGGCGGCCTTGCGGTCGGTCCGGTCAGTCGTAACAGCCATCGCGCCGAGCGTCATGCCGTGGAACGCGCCCATGAGAGCGAAAATATTCGTCCGGCCTTTCGCCTTTCTGGCTACTTTCAGCGCTGCTTCGATCGCGTTCGTTCCGGTGGGACCCGGGAACATGATCTTATAGTTCAATCCGCGCGGCTGAAGGACCTTTTCTTCCATAAACTGAATGAGTTCTGCTTTGGGTGCAGTCATCATATCCAGCCAGTGCATCACACCGTCTGTCTGCAGATATTCGATTACTTTGCCTTTGATGTACTCGTTATTATGACCATAATTCAGAGCACCGGCGCCGTTGAAAAAATCGATAAAGCTATTTCCGTCGCTGTCTTTTACAACAGATCCCTTAGCCGTCGTAAAAACGGTGGGAAAATTACGGCAATAAGAACGTACTTCGGACTCGTAGGTCTCGAAGATTTCCTTTTGGTTCACCATAACCAATAACTCCCTTCAAAATGAAGAATTTTTCCAAGGACTGGTGGTCCGACGCCTTTGTCGGTTTTGCAGCTTGAAACTATCAAATTATAACAAATCCAGACCCTCAGGGCAATCGTTTTTTCAAAATAATTTACAAAAGTGGCACGATCCTTCATTGACAACCGTCTGCCGCTGCTATATCCTTTTTCTTCGTAAGCATTATTCATCGAAGGAGTAAACATCCATGACCAGGCTGTCCCGCTACAAGCTTCAATATATCGGTTCGGTCCTGCTGTACGGAACGATCGGGATGATCGTCCGCCAGATCAGCTTCCCGTCGGACTTTATCGTCCTTTGCCGCGGGCTGATCGGCGGGCTCTTTATCCTTTCCTTCCGGCTCCTCAGCGGTCATCGCCCCGAGAAAAAGGCGATACAAAAAAACACAAAATGGCTCATTTTGTCCGGCGCCTGCCTCGGCTTCAACTGGATCTTTCTCTTTGCCGCGTATGTCCATACGACGGTCGCGATCGCAAGTCTTTTCAACTATATGGCCCCGATCCTGCTGGTCCTTCTCTCACCACTGCTTTTCAAAGAAAAACTGACAGCAAAAAAGCTGCTCTGTGTGGGAGCAGCCCTTTTAGGTGTTTTATTGATCTCCGGCGTACTGACCGGCCGGTCGCAGGCCCTTCATCCCATTGGAATGGCCTACGCGGCGCTCGCCGCCATAGGCTTTTCAGCGCTGGTCGTATGCAACCGGAGAATGTCCCCGGATCTTTCCCCCTATGACCGTTCCTTCGTACAGCTGTTCATCTCTGCTCTCATCGTCCTTCCGTACGTCCTGCTGATGAACCGGGGTATCCAGCTGTCATGGGATCTTCGTTCCGTTCTCCTGACCCTGCTGATCGGCATCCTGCAAACCGGCGTCGCTTATATCTGGTATTTCGGCAGCATTCCCGAGATCCCTACGCAGACCTTCGCGGTCCTTGGCTACCTGGAGCCTACCATGTCCGTCCTCTGCTCCGCGCTCATCCTCCGGGAACCCATGGGGCTGACCGGGTGGATCGGCGCGCTGCTGATCATCGGGGCGGCTGTCGTAAATGAACTGATCTGACCAAAAAATCAGCTTTTATTGCTGACCAGGTTGTTGATCCAAACGCCTTTCTTTACCAGGATCAACCCGACGGCGACCTTGATGATATCCACACTGCACATGAAGATATACAGGTGTGTCATATCCATCGACGTATAGCGTGACAGGATGAAGGAGATCGGATACAGCAGCACGATCTGGTAGAAACTGTCAAAGAAGAATGTAATGACGGTCTTTCCGCCGGAGCGAAGCGTAAAGTAGCTGCAGTGGACCAGACTCGTGATGGGCATGAAGCAGGCCGTGACACGCAGCAGGTTCGTCGCCAGCGAGCGCACTTCGTCCGAGGTGTTATACAGCTGCGGGAAGAGCGGAGCAAGCAAAGCTGCCAGCGCTCCTACCAGAACGCTCAGCGAAAAAGTGAAGACGATCAGCTGGTAATCCGTTTCTTTGGCTTCCTCGAATTTTTCCGCGCCGAGCAGCTGCCCTACCAGGATCGCGACGGCGGAACCCATCGCGAAATAGGCCTGGGAAAACAGGTTCGAAACGGTACTGTTGATATTCATCGCGGCAACAGCGCTTAGGCCTCTCGTCGAATAGCTCTGCTGGATCGCACTCATCGCGAACGCCCACAGAAGCTCATTCAGAAGCAGGGGCAGGCCCCGGCGGACCATATTCTTCACAAGATCGGACGGGATATACATGGAGCGGTAGGCGCCTTTGATAAAGCTGAGCCGCTCTATATTTCTGTGGGCCGCCGTCATGTTGATCATACATTCCACGAACCGGGCGATCACCGTGGCCACTGCGGCGCCCGCTACTCCCAGCTTCGGCGCTCCGAAATGTCCGAAGATCAGGACATAGTTGAGGCAGAGATTTACCAGGACCGCTGTGACGCTCGCGATCATAGGCTTCCTGGTCTCGCCGGATTCGCGCAGTGTAGAGGAGTAGACCTGGCTGACGCAGAACGGCAGAAGCCCGATCAGCATGATGCGAAGATATTTCATGCCCTCAGACAGTGTCAGGCTGACTTTCGCGGCATCGTCTCCCGCCTGCAGGAAGAGCCCGATCAGCATCTCTCCCTTGGTGAGAGCCAGCGCCAGGAACAGTGCGAGCATGATCAGACAGATATACCATTTCGCTCGGAAGGTATGACGGACGCCTTCCTCATCCTTCGCTCCGAAGAACTGCGCCGTAAAGATCCCGATCCCGGACAGCGCGCCGAAGATCGTCAGGTTGAACACGAACATCACCTGGTTGGCGATCGCCACGCCGGACATCGACTCTGTCCCGACCTGACCGACCATGATATTGTCCAGGAGGCTCACGAAACTCGTGATAAGGTTCTGGATCATGATCGGAACGGTCACCGTGAAGACTTTTTTATAAAACGCCCTGTCCCCGATCAGGCGAATTCTCTTCTTTTCTGTCATGATTTATGGTATACTCCCATTATTAACACTATCTTTATAAAGCGGAGGAACACGAATGTCTAATACCAGGCGAAACGACTTCACCAAAGGTTCCATGGCCGGCAACATGCTCAAGCTCGCCGTGCCCATGACCTTCGCCCAGCTCATCAATGTATTATACAATGTCGTCGACCGAATGTATATAGGGCATATTCCCGAAACCGGCATGCTTTCTCTCACCGGTCTTGGTGTCACTTTTCCCATTCTCATGTTCGTTTCCGCTTTCACCCGGCTTTTCGGGACGGGCGGCGCGCCGCTTTCTTCCATTGCCCGCGGCGAAGGCGACTTTGAAAAGGCCGAGAAGATCATGGGAAACTCCTTTTTCCTTCTGGTGATCTCCGGCATCAGCCTGACGATCCTCGGACTGATCTTCAAGAAGCCGCTGCTCTACGCGTTCGGCGCTTCTGACGTTACCTGGCCTTATGCCAATGATTATATCACGATCTACCTGATCGGTTCGATCTTCGTGATGGTAGGGCTAGGAATGAACGATTTCATTAACGCCCAGGGCTTCGGCCGGGTGGGCATGCTGTCCGTTCTGATTGGCGCTGTTGTGAATATCATCCTGGATCCGATCTTTATTTTCCTGCTTCATATGGGCGTGAAGGGAGCGGCGCTCGCCACGATCATCTCCCAGGCCATATCCGCTGCCTGGGTCCTTCGCTTCCTGACCGGCGATCAGGCGATCCTCCGTCTGCGGCTCTCCGCCTGCCGTCTGGAAAAAGATATCGTGAAAAGGATCACCGGACTGGGTCTTTCCGGCTTTACCATGTCCTGCACCAACAGTGCGGTCCAGATCGCCTGCAACTCTTCGCTTCAGGCCTTTGGCGGCGACCTGTACGTGGCTGTGATGACAGTCCTCAACTCGATCCGCGAGATCGTGCTCATGCCCGTCCATGGTCTGACCAGCGGCGCGCAGCCGGTGCTCGGCTACAACTACGGCGCAAAAGAAAACGACCGCGTGAAACAGGGGATCCGTTTCGTGTCGATGGGCGGCGTCGTCTATTCGGTACTGGTCTATATCCCCCTGATGCTATTCCCGGCCTTCTGGATCCGCATCTTTAATCAGGATCCGGCTTTGATCGAATTCGGCAGCCGCGCGCTCCGGCTCTACTATATGGGATTTTTCCTGATGAGCCTGCAATTCTCCGGCCAGTGCGTGTTTGTCGGTCTGGGCAAATCCAAACAGGCCATCTTCTTCTCCCTCTTCCGTAAAGTCGTACTAGTCGTTCCACTGGTCCTGATCCTTCCGCACCTGTTCGGCCTTGGTGTGGACGGCGTCTTCCTTTCCGAACCCATCAGTGATCTCGTTGGCGGCGGCGCGTGCTTCTTCACTATGTATTTCTCTCTTTACCGCAAACTCGGAAAACCCGAACAAAGAAAGGAACCTCAATGATCCGATTCAGCAGTGACTATACCGAGGGTGCCCATCCGCAGATCCTGCAGGCCCTCATCGATACCAACATGGCCCAGACCGGCGGCTATGGCGAAGACTCCTTCTGCGATGAAGCAAAGGCGCTAATCCTGAAAGCACTCGGGGCGGAACCTCTTGCCGGCACCGAGCAGCTGTCCGGACCGGAGCTCGCTTCTGCCATTTCCTCTGCCGCTTCCCCACAGCATCCAGCTGTTCATTTTCTCGTAGGCGGTACGCAGACTAACCTGACCGTCATCGCTGCCTGCCTGCGTCCGCATCAGGGCGTTTTGTGCGCGCCGACCGGCCATATCAATGTCCACGAGACCGGCGCTGTCGAAGCCTGCGGGCATAAGGTACTGGCGCTGCCTGGTATTCAGGAGTCATCCCTGCCCTATCGGCAGTACGGTAAGATCACGGCCGCCCAGGTAGAAGAAGCCGTCCTCAGCCACCAGGCGAATGGCGCTTTCGAACATATCGTCCAACCGGGTATGGTCTATATCTCTCATCCGACGGAATACGGTACCCTGTATACGAAGGAAGAAATGACCGCTCTTTCCGCTGTCTGCCGGAAATACGGCCTGCCGCTCTTTGTGGATGGAGCCCGTCTTTCCTACGGTCTGGCCGCTCATAAGCATGATCCGGCCTATGATCTTACTCTGCGGGATCTGGTCGAACTTGCCGATGTGTTTTATATCGGCGGAACAAAGGTCGGTCTGCTTTTCGGCGAAGCGGTCGTCATCATGAATCCGGCCATCGCCAGGGATTTCCGCTATCTGATGAAGCAAAAGGGTGGTATGCTGGCCAAGGGACGCCTCCTGGGCGTACAGTTCGGCGCGTCTTTTCAGCCCGCGGAAGACGATCCCGGTCTGACTTTATATGAGTCCATGGGCCGTCACGCAGTCAGCCTCGCCCAAAAAATGAAAGCGGGTTTCCGGTCCGCCGGGTTCCCCCTGTTCATCGATTCTCCCACCAACCAGCAATTCATCATCCTGCCGGATGAAGTGCTTCCAAAGCTCGCGGAAGATTTTGCTTTCGAACCCTTCGACCGGTTCGATGATACACATCAGATCATCCGCTTCTGCACCAGCTGGGCCACGCCTGAAGAGAACGTTGATGCCTTAATTCAAGCTATCTGTAAGCTTTCCGGGAAATAATCCCGACTGCCAAGGAGTAAGTTATGCCGAATTCTTATCGTTATGCCTCTGTCCGGGAGATCCACGAAGCCTATCTATCCGGCCAGGCCACTGTCACTGAAGTCGTGAATGAGTTTCTCTCTTTGATCGATAAATATAATCCTTATCTCCACGCTGTGATCGAAGTCAATCCGGACGCGCGAGCCATCGCGGCAAAGCTGGATCAGACGCTGGCAGATCTCCATCAACAGGACGAGACGATTACTAAAGATCCTTCTGATCCTTCAGCTATTCTTCCGCTGCTTTTCGGTATCCCGGTACTTCTGAAGGATAACATCTCGACTGGCGACAAACTTCATACCAGCGCCGGAGCAGCCGCGCTCGGTGACCTTCTCGCGCCGGCTGACGCTCCCTGTGCCAGGAACCTGCGTGAAGCCGGCGCCGTGATCCTCGGCAAGGCCAATCTTTCCGAGTTTGCCAATTACTATACCGAAGACAATCCCAACGGCTGGTCCGCCCGCGGCGGTCAGGCAGTCAATCCCTATGAACCTGTCCCTGAGGATCTTTCTGTTTTTGAACTTGGAAAGTATAAACAGGAGGAGCATTTTGATCCCAGCGGTTCAAGTTCCGGTTCCGGCGTCGCTGCAGCAGCCGGACTCTGTACTGTGGCAGTCGGCACGGAAACCAGTGGCTCTATCCTCTCCCCCTCGAGCTGTAACAGTCTGATCGGATGCAAACCGACAGCTGGCCTGGTTTCGAATGAAGCCGTGATTCCCATTTCTCCCACGCTGGATACGCCCGGTCCCATGGCCAGGACAGCGGACGACTGCGCTATCCTGCTGGCCGCGCTTGCGGGATTATCTTCCGAAGCTTTCTCCCAGCAATATCCGGAGGAAGACTTATCTCTTTCCGGTCTGAAGTTCGGCGTCATCCTGCCACGCAAAAAAGAAGAACGCGGCAAATGGGATCCTACGGATGAAGAATACGCGATCTTCGACGCTTTCCTTGAGAAAGCAGAAAAAGCCGGTGTGACCCTCATGCGCGGTGCTGACCGTGGAACCAATAACGGGATCATGGACCTCATGAAATATGAGATCAAGGGCAGTATCAACGCATTCCTGGAATGGGCCAATAAGAATGGTAAACGTACCAGAATGCATTCCCTGACAGACATTCTTGATTATGTGCATGCCCATCCGGAATGTTCTCCTTATGGACATACGCTGCTGGAAGCAAGGGACAAGGATACTTCCGGAAAAATGGACGAGCCGGAATACTTTGAAGCGCTCCACAAACGAGAAGAAGCCCGGGAAAAGATGGCCGCGTATTTCGATGAGAATCACCTGGATGCGATCATCTCCGTAGACTTTCCGGGATTCGCTCCTTTCGGCGGATTCCCGGCTGTTACGCTGCCGCTCGGTTTCCGCGCAGACGGTTACCCTGCCGCGGCTTTCATCTATGCAAAACCCGGGCAGGATTTCCGCCTGATCCGCATCGTAAAAGCACTTGCTTCCCTGCAGCCACCCATACCGCATCCGAACATCTGAACGACCGAACGAAAATAAGGGATCGTAGCAACGATTTTGCTATGATCCCTTTTTCATTTACGTCTTTTGGGGCGTTTAGCTTTTATGATCGTCTTGCCGCCCAGAATCCCCTGTGATTTTTGGATGAGATATCAACTGGACGAGCTATCTTGTCCATGGATTGGAGAAGATAGTCTTTAACGAAGGCATTTTCGCCCAGACGAGGCTTCCATTCATCGGAATCCCTGGGCGAGATACTACACAAACGGCTCTTTCCGCCCAGGGATTGGGTAAAATAGCTCGTCAAATTGATGCGCCGCCCAATAATGCAAAAATGTACTGGGCGGCGAGTCTTAAAAATGCACCATCTTCCCCAAATGGTTGGGGCGGATATGCAAAAAATTGAAATCAAGCCCAAATCAAGCCATTACACTTTGGTTTTCCTGATCAGAACTTCAACTCCACCGGCTGGCAGAGGCATTCCCGGCTGTTTTGTCCGACATAAATTCTGAAAAGACCTTCTTCCAGACGGTACTTTCCTTCATTGTCGAAGAAACCCAGTTCGTTCTTTGGAAGCTCAAAGTACACTCTCATGATCTCGCCTGCTTCCAAGGTAACCTTCGCGAACCGCTTCAACTCCTTCACCGGACGCACCAGACTGGCCGCGACATCCTGTGTATATAGCTGCGCGGTGGTGGTGCCGGCGCGTTTTCCGGTATTTTTCACTTCCACCCCGATCATCAGGACGTCACCCTGATCTCTGACATTCAGATTGCCGAAGTCAAAGCTTGTATAGGACAAGCCGTAACCGAACGGATAGAGCGAATCCAGCGGTGCATCGAGATACCGGGAGGTAAACTTGCTCTTGCTGGCCGGTCTTCCGGTATTCGGATGATTGTAGTAGACCGGGCACTGTCCGGTCATCGCAGGGAAGGAAGAAGAAAGCCTGCCTTCCGGGTTCTTCTTGCCCGAAAGCACTCTTGCGACGGCATCGCCCATGCGGATGCCTAAGTGCCAGGCTTCCACAATAGCCGGTACATGCGCGTCTTCCCATCCGAGCGCCAGCGGACGGCCGTTCATCAGCACCAGCACCACCGGTTTGCCGCTTTCCAGCAGTTTTTCGAGAATCTGGTGCTGCTTTCCGGGCAGTGTAATATCCGCACGGGATGAGGCCTCACCGGACATAGCGATGGTTTCACCCAAAACCGCTACGATCACATCACCGTAAGCTACTGCTTCGGTAATTTCTTCTTCGTTCATCGATCCTTCCGGTCCGCCGCAGGGGAAGTATTTCGCTTTGCTGAATTCTTTCTGAATACCGCTCCACAAAGATACGCAGTCTTCTTTTCTCCAGCTGAGCGCCCAAGCGCCTACGACCTCTTCCGCCTGATCGGCCAGCGTACCGATGACACTGATCTTTGCTGATGGATCCAGCGGAAGAATATCTCCCTCATTTTTCAGCAGTACAATGGATCGTTCGCCTGCTTCCAGTGCCAGATCCAGATGTTCCTGAGGTAGTACATCGTATCGATGCATCGCCTCTTCATCGACATAAGGATGGTCGAAGAGTCCCAGCCACATCTTGGTGGAAAGGATCCGTCTAGCTGCTTCATCGATCACTTCCATGGGGACCTTGCCTTCTTCTACTGCTTTTTGCAGCTGGTTCTTGTAAATACCGGTACCCATGTCCATATCCATACCTGCCAGCGCCGCCTGCACACCGGCATCCAGATCATCCGCGGCGATGCCATGGTTAATACACTCGCGGATGGCATTTGCATCGCTCACCACAAAACCGGGAAGGCCCAGCTGCTTTTTCAGAATATCCCGAAGCAGGAATTTGTTCACGGTACACGGAATACCATTCAGATCGTTGAAGGCTGCCATGACCGTCTGCGCACCGGCATCGACTGCTGCCTTGAAAGGTTTCAGATAATGATTATAGAAAACATGCATGGCCATGTTCACCGTGTTGTAATCCCGACCGGATTCACAGGCACCGTAGCCGATATAGTGCTTCAGGCAAGCCGCCACATAGGGATCGTCCGGGCTTTCCCCCTCCTGCAGACCGGTGACTTTCGCGGTGGCGAAGGCGGAAGCAAGGCAAGGATCCTCACCGGGGCCTTCGGAGACACGTCCCCACCGGGCATCTCGGGCGATATCCAGCATCGGCGCAAAATGCCAGGAAACACCAGCTGCCTTGGATTCTCTGGCTGCCATACGGGCAGTCTTTTTCATCAGATCCGGGTCAAAGGTTCCGGCTTCCGCGATGGCGATCGGGAAAACGGTTTTGAATCCGTGGATAACATCCAGACCGAAAATCAGCGGAATCCCCAGTCGGCTCTCTTCTACCGCGATCTTCTGGAGCTCATTCACCTTCGCCGGATCCTGTACCATGAGCGAACCAACACGACCGGCACGAATATCGTCTTCATGATAGTCCTGCTTGCTCTCACTCATGATCTTGCCGAACTCTTCCTTCGAAAGGCGTCCATCCGTAAGCATCTCGATGAGCTCGCCGAATGGAACTGTAAAACCGCCGACGATGGAGGGAGACTCCTGATTCATCTGGCCGATCTTCTCCTCCAGTGTCATCTGCCTGATCAGTTCTTCGATCCTGTCTTTCTGAGCCTGTGTAAGCTTCCGCATGATTGACCTCCTTGTGTATCCTCTTTTCAACAAGTATAAGAGAACTGCCAAGCGTTTGTCAACCAAAGCAAATCATGTTATACTAGAGAAAAAGTATCATCCGGAGGTGCTTTTCATGAGCGAATCCTTTGAATATATCCCTCTTTCACGTGTTCAGCGGACAGTCATCCTGGATACCGACATCGGGCCCGACTGTGACGATGCCGGTGCGATCGCCTGCCTTCTTTTCTGGCAGGAGCGCTATCATTTCCCGATTGTTGGGATCGTAAACTGCACCTCCAACCCCTATGCCAACGGCGCGATCCGTGCGATCACCCGCTGCCTCGGCCACGAGATCCCCGTCGCCGCGTCCATGGCGCCGGGTCTTCTGGAAGACGCTTATCAATTTGACGAGCCGATCACCAGAAACTATCTGGAAAAAGAATCCGACCGGACCGATGCGATACGCGCACTGGATTTCTACCGCGACGCCCTCTCAAAAGCCGAAGATCGATCTGTGACCATCATCAGTATCGGTCAGTTCACCACGATCAGCAAACTGCTGAAAGCCGAGCCGGAACTTGTCCGGCAAAAGGTGTATGCGCTGATCTCCATGGCCTGTGCCTTCCCCTCCGGGCGGGAATTCAACATCCACAAGGACGCCAAAGCTGCCCAACATGTTTTCAAAGAGTTTCCATCCCCCATCATCTGTACCGGATTCGAGATCGGTCTGGATGTACTGACGGGATTCTATAATCCTCCGGAGAACAATGCCCTGCGGCCGGTTTATGACGCCTACCGTATCTATACTCATGACGTCATCGGGGATACCACCGCGGAATCCCTTCGCCACAGCTGGGATCTGACAGCGGTACAATTTGCCGCAGAAGGACGGGGCCGGTTTTATGACATTTCCGATCCGGTCGATATCCTGATCGATGACGATGGCTCCAACCGGATCCAGCCCTGGAACGGTGCTGGCACTCCAAGATATTATCTGATCCAGAAAACAGACAATACCACGCTGGCTTCTTACCTGAATCAGACTTTACATAGAAAACCGACCCATCTTCTCGTCTATGCTGCACAAAAAACGTCCCAGGGGACAGCCCCTGGGACGGAAAGAAAAGAATATTTACGAGGCCGGATCGACCGGTTGCTCTCTCAGAACAGTGTCGATGACCTTCGGATGGTGCTGATCGACATAACGGGATCCGGCACTTCGCCGGAGCTGTCCGGTTATAACCGCTTCCGGCATCTTCTCGGGTCGCTCATCACCGATCCGCGGATCGGTCTGGCTGCCCTGATCAAAATTGAAAAGATGATGATGGAACGCTTCGTGACCATCTCCTCTTCCGGCGTCCACTCTCTGGAAGAGCACAACCTTCGCGTTCTGCCGAGCCTTCGGATCCCCCGTCTGGTGGTCGTCGCGGATGGTATCGAGAAGATCATAAATGCTTATCCCGAACGTTCTTGTGAAGTCCTCTCTCATATTTTACGTCTCGGCGCGGCTGCCGGTATCGAGTTGCTGCTCACGACCCATGAACCGCCGGAAGAATCCATCCCGGCTGAGATCCGTCGGCTCATGCCAAACAGACTCGTTCTGAAATAGAATTATATGATTTAAGGGGGTAAAAACCGCTAATTCTACGATTTTTGCCCCCTTAACTTACTATTTTACCCTTTAAGCTTCATGGGATCTCGTCCCCGCATCTCTTCTTCGCTCGGACTGAAGCAGAAAATACACTTCTGCCGCTCACCGTCCTGATACATATCATTGTGCGGCGGAAGATCCACGATCTCCAGCATTTTCGCATAACGGCCGGATGATTGGTATTCCTCCGCCAGGCGCTCTAAAGTCCTTCTTGAAGGAATATTGTCCGGATTGCAGGTAATGATAATATACGGCATATTGTTATTCCATGCTTCCTGCAGAAGCAGTCTGGCAGCCTTTAGTGCCATATGGTTTCCCTGATAGCGCTCGTCCACATGATAACCGATATGCCCGCCGTAGTAGAGATTCTCATTATAACCAAACCGAAGGTCGCAGCCGCCCACAGGAATATATCCGAAGAAAGGCCGTTTTTCCGGCTGACAGATTTTATATTTATTACACGGCGCCCAGTTGCGCTCCGGGTCCGCCGGCTGTTTTTCGGTCAGGATCAGACAAACCGACTGATCCTGCAGCAGTTCTCTGCCTAATGCATACATATTCTACCCTCAATTGACTACTTTTTCTGAACGGCCACCTTATCCTGGATGATCCTGATCTGATAGGTTCCATCCTCACACTTGCAGGAAAAACCGTCGCCGGCCGCTTCCAGACTCAACGAAAATAAACAAGGTTCTTCAAAAACTTCATAGATCTTCCCTGTTTTCCTGTCCACGACACGAAGGCATGCACAGGTGGTTTCCGGGTCCGGGAAATCATCTCCTGTTTTGGGCAGGTAAGCAAACGCTACCAGGCCGTTCTCTCCCGGAACAAACCGTAAATTATTTTCGTCCTGCTGATGGAAATATCGCACGTAGGACCACATCCTGTACCACTGCCAGTCTTTCTCGAGTTCAGGCGGATCGGACATATCCATCAGCATCAACTCTTCCTGCGTCGGCGGCTTTTCCGGAATGGCACCTCCTTCACGGATCTCGAATTCAAGCTTCGCCGAAAAGGCATCGACTATGATCCGATAGATTCCTTCTGATAAAGGTTCCCGAAAACTTCCGAATCCAAACTCCTGTCGGATAATATCATGGTCTTCCAGCCGAAATGCTACATCTAAAAACGCAAGGTTTTCCTTGAATTCGACCCATTCCCATTCCCCATCTTCCCGCAACCGTTCTACATGGAAATGGTATCCATACCAGGCTTCACGATCGGTCGGGTTTTCATAGACGACGACACATCTTCCGTCAGGGGACAGAACATTCTTTTCCAGATAGACATGGATCCCCTCCGGCGTCGTCATACTGCTGGCCAGATCATTTCTATAGTCTGAGCGGGTACATCCGCCAATCAGCAGAAGGGAAAACATCAGCGCCAGAATGATCGTTCTTTTCATTTTCTCGTTATTGTTCATCCGGACGCATCTCATATAAGGGGTCGCCCCACTCATCTACGCCGATCTCTTTGTAACCGAAAGCTTTCCAGAAACGGTAAGCCAACGCTGTGTGTATATTCATCTGGAAATACTTCGCGCCGGCTGCCCTTGCTGCCTCTTCCAGCGCGTAGTAACAGTAGTGTCCCGTGCCCATACCACGGAATTCACGGAAAATCCAGAAATCCAGGATAAAGCACTGCCCATCCTCCTGATAGATACAGTAGGACGCCGCACCGATCCGCTTGCCTTCGCGAACGAAATAAACCAGATGATGACGGTCTTTTTCCCGCTTCATATGCTCCAGGATCACGCTTCGGTACTCGTCACCGGAGAAGTAGTCGATATCCTCCGGATCGGTAATAATACCGTCCTCCACCAGATAACGAATGTGCTTTTCCCAGAACGCATCCACCTCTTCCGATGGTATCTCCTCCAGAGTGATCTTGGGCAGCGGAGTGATTTCCTCATAGGAAAGATTTCCGTTCTCGCCGATCGTGAACGCGTAACCGCAGCAGTCAGTGTAGAGGATCGTCCCATCCGGGGAAGCTTTGCGCAGCATTTCAAGATTGGCTCCGAAACTGCGCTGGACGGTCGCCCACCAGTTGGTCACGACTGAATATCGCGGTTTGAAGATTTCCAGTGTCTCCTCACTGAAAATACCGCCGCAGCAGTGGTGCGGGACCTTGTAAAGATCGATCGCTCTGCCGATCTGGCGGGCAAACTGATCGTTCACGCGATCATATTTCGGATAGTCCAGCGGCTGGTTATTCGCGTCAGCGCCGAGGTAGATCGTTGTTCCCTGAACATCACAGAACATAGCGACACTGTTCGTGTTCTCACCAAAGATGACCTGTCCGCGGTATGGCGAATCCGGGGATTCGTACATTTCGCGGACCGCGTCGGTCGTACCAAAAAGCCCAAAGTCAAAGTCACCGACCGACACATGCGTGACATGCTCATCGATCACCACCAGCTTCGAGACTTCCTCTGCCAGCCGGCACATGTTCTCGCAGTTTTCCATTTCCAGGCGGTTGGATTCTTCAGTCGCTGGACGGCCGCTGCCGTCTGTCCGGTTGATCCCACTGAATTTCTTCATATAGACTTTGCCCACAGGGAAACGTTTTAACAGGGCCGGAAGGCTTCCATAGTGATCTTTGTGGAAATGGGTGATCAGAATGAAATCCAGTTCTTTCACACCGACTTCATCCAGGTATTTCGAGATACGCTCGGCATCCCGCTCGTAGCCAGTATCGATCAAGGCAAATCGTCCGTTTGATTCTATTAATATATTATCGCTCCAGTAAGCTCTGATAAAATGGATCTTGTTCATCGGTCATTCCTTTCTAAAAGAGGATGATTCCCCATATCCTTCACATCATAGTACAAATGACACACTTTTTCAACAGCTGCTTACGGATATCTTCCTTCCAAAGACTATCTGTGCTATACTGTTTTTATCTATTTCAGCGAGGAAATAAAAAGATGAAGATCCTGCTTACCGGATCCGGCGGATTTGTCGGACATAAGATCATGGAAATGTGTGACCGGCGTCTTGGCCGTATCATCGCATCCCCGTCACTGCGCGGAGCGGATCCTGAAACGGTCCGGAGAATCGTCGAAGAAAGCGAAGCGGATGTGATCCTTCACACTGCTGCTATCTCGGATATCGGTCAATGCCAGGCCGATCCTGCTGCCTCTTATCATGCCAACGTGCTCATCCCCCTTTATCTGGCGGAAGCATCCAAAGACCGGAAACTGGTTTGTTTCAGTTCCGATCAGGTCTACAGTGCCTGTTTCGATCCGGGACCTTATTCGGAAGACAACGTGCGTCCCGGCAACATCTATGCCGAGCACAAGCTGGAAATGGAAAAAAGAGTATTGGATCTTCTTCCGTCCGCCGTCATGCTCAGGGCGGAATGGATGTATGATCTCTATGATAAACGATCCAATTACCTGATGAACATTCTGAATGCACAGGATCGAATCGCTTTCAGCTCCGGGCAGTTCCGCGGCATCACATATCTTCGGGAAGTCGCTGAGAGCATGGAAAAAGTCGTCTCACTTCCCGGCGGAGCCTATAACTTCGGAAGCGAAACGACTATGTCCATGTATGAAATCACCAGGCGATTTACCGAATACCTCGGAAAAAAGATCACTGTGGAAGATGCCCCGGCCCGCCATAATCTCTGGATGGACTGTTCCAAAGCAAGACGCTATGGCATCGACTTCAGTGATGTCCTCGTCGGGTTGATAAAATGCGCGGAAGACTACCATCTGAGAGAAGAATAAAAGGAAATAAATGAAATGAGCAAAGAAGAACTCACCGCACTGTTCGAAAAATACTGTCAGAAACTCAGGATCACGCCCGCATGGGATATCCGGTTGGAGCTGATCGATGACCCCTCGTGGCCGAAGACCGGCGACTTCAAGATCGACTGCGATGATCGAAAAGCCATCCTGATGCTGAATGCAGTGAATCCCAAACAGGAAAACCTCGAAGAAGTCATCGTACATGAACTGATGCATATCAAGATGTATCCGCTCGATCAGGTGACGGAATCCCTGATCCTCAGCAGTTTTGAGGATGGCTCGAAAGCACAGGATTTCGCCTATCGGCAGTTCTTTACCGCATTGGAGCAGACGGTCGAAGAACTGGCCAAATGCTTCCTGCTTGAATTCGGAGAAAAAAAGGACTTCTCCTACGGCCGATGCCGACAGATGAAATCCTTTAATGAGTTATACGACGGACTGCGCAATATCGAATAGAATAAGGACCGAAAAACAATGGAACGAATCAGCTTACTGAACAAGTTTTATGACGGCGATACCGAAGATCAGCGCCTGATCAGAAGCCGGCACGGACAACTGGAATTCTTTACGACCATGCATTATATCCATCAGATGGTACCGGAAAACGGCCGGATCCTCGAGATCGGCGCCGGCACAGGCCGATATTCGATCGCCCTGGCCAAAGAAGGTTTCCCGGTCACCGGTGTAGAACTCGCAGACAAAAACTACGAGAAACTGGTCGAATACGGGAAAGCCGTCAAAACCTTTACCCCCTATCAGGGAGACGCGCTCGATCTCAGCGTGTTTCCGGACAACAGTTTTGATTTAACACTGATATTAGGACCGCTTTACCATCTTTACGATCGGAACGATCAGATCCGAGCGATCCGGGAAGCCATCCGCGTAACGAAGCTAAGTGGCATCATCATGGCCGCTTTTCTTTCTGTCCATGCCATCATCTATGACAATTATCTCCAGGGAAACACATTATTCGGACTGGATGAAAACTTCACTTCCGATTATCAGGTACGGCATTTTACAGATCAGCTTTTCACGGGATTTAACATTGACGAATTTGAATCTCTGTTCACAGCCGAGCCGGTGGAATGGATCACCACTGCCGCCACAGACGGATTGCTGGAACTCGCGGAAGACCGAAAAGACTTTGCTATGTCGGATCAGGATTTTGCCGCTTTCGCGGACTATCATCTTCATCACTGTGAAAGACGAGATCTGCTGGGCTGCTCAAGCCATCTTTTATATATTTGCAGAAAGAAGTGAATCGACCCTACTTTTCTTCTCCTGGGTTTTCCACCACTGTCACTTTTATCTCTTTGTCTTCCAGTGAACAGATCTGCTCTTCCAGGCAATCCCAGTCCGTGATGATCTCATCAAACTTCTCCGCTTCGCAGACTTTGATAAATGAATCCACACCGACTTTCGCGCCAGGAATGAGCAGACATTTATACCGGCTGTTTTTCATGACGGTGCGCTGGAAAGTCGCCGTCTCATCGGTCCCGTTCGACAGCCCAAAGGATGCCGTCAGTCCTGCTCCGGTGATAAAGCACAGATCAAAGTGCATTCGACTGACGAAATCATTTGCCAGAGAATCGGTGATCGATCCACTCTTCCGCATTTTCCCGCCGACTACAAACACATCTATATTATCAAACTGACGCAGTTCTTTTCCCATCTCCACATTATTGACGACTACCGTATACCGGAAATCTTTCGGCAAATATGCGCATAAAATATGGCCGAAAGAACCGCCGGTCAGATATACCATATCATTCGGACGGATCCGTTTAATGGCTTCTCTGACGATTTCCCGGTATGTATCAAAAATCACCATATTATCAAAACTTCGATCCTCAGGTGGTCGTACATTGACCTGACCGAGACGGATCGCTCCTCCATGAGTCCTCTTGCAAAATCCTTTCTGTTCAAGGATCCGCAGGTCTCTGCGGGCAGATTCGTCAGAGATCTCAAACTTCTCCGTAATCTGTGAAACTGTGATTTTGCCGGTCTGATCAATAATCTCAGCAATCTGCTGCTGCCGCTCTTCCATAAACATAGATGTTCCTCCTTTTTAACGAATATAACCGATTGCAACCGTTTATGTTTATAAAATACCACGCAAACAGAATATTGTCAACACCTTTGGTAATTTTCGGTAAAACAACCACGCAAACCACCCTTCTCCTCTGTATCAACACGACGAGAATGGTTTTGATTATTCATTTAAAACTTTGAGTTCATGATCACTGGGAATGTTTTTTCCAAAAACTCAATTCACCTTCCCTTTTCCCAATCATCAGCATGACAGAAAGGGAATTAATTTTCCATAGACGCATTGACCTTCCCATTTTTCTTCCAAAATCCGGAAAAAGAGGGAAGGTCAACCGCGATTTCATAAAAATATAGTCCTTTTATCCAGCAGAAAGGTCCTGAAAAGGGAAGGTGAACGGCAGATAAGACAAAATCCAGTCCATCCATATCTGCTCTTGATAGATGTACCAGGATGTGTCAATCGAATACTATCCAATAAACTGATCGATCCCTCTCTTCAGTCGTCTCATTCCTTCTGCAAGACGTTCCCTTGACGTCGCGATATTGAGACGCAGGAACTCATCCCCACTCTCGCCATACTCACTGCCGGAGGTCAGGTATACCTTTGCTTCTTTGCGCAGAAACGCTTCCAGCGCATCCGCCAGGGTTCCTTTCGCCGGGTGCGGCAGCTTTCGGCAATCCAGCCACAGAAGATAGGTCGCTTCACTGGGTACCAGAGAGATCATAGGCAATTCTTTCTCAAGAAAATTCCGAACAAAAGTCTTGTTATCTTCCAGATAGACACGCAATTCTTCCAGCCATGGTTCTCCCTGCCCGAAGGCAGCTTCCACGGCTATCAACGCGAAACTTCCCGCTTCGGCGATCTCATCGGTATTGATACTGCGCCAGACCTTGTGGTGCAGTACCGGATCAGGAACGCAGATCGCTGCTGTCTGAAGTCCTGCCAGATTAAAGCATTTGGTTGGCGCTATCAGGCTGATGCCTACTTTCCTGGCTGTTTCAGAGACTGAAAGAAATGGTACATACTCTTTGCTCGGTGCCGTGATGTCACAGTGGATCTCATCGGAAATGACAATCACATGATGCTTCTCGCATAGTTCCGCGATCCTGGCCAGTGTATCCCGACCCCAGATCTTTCCCACCGGGTTGTGAGGATTGCAGAGGATCATCACCGTCGTCTGAGGATCCGCCAGTTTCTTCTCCAGATCCTCAAAACCGATCTCATAGCGGCAGGTTTCTTCATCATAGATCAGCGGATTCTCTAAAATCCTGACGCCATTGTTCCGAATGGAATTAAAGAAAATGTTGTAGACCGGCGTCTGGATAAGGACATTCTCATTGGGCGTGGTCAGCTTTCGAATGATACTGGAAAGTCCCGGCACGACGCCCGTGACAAAGAGTAACCATTCCCTTTCCATAAAGAAACCATGCCGGCGCTGCCACCAGTTCTGATAGGCCTCATACCAGCTATCAGGAATGATATTATAACCGAATACCCCATGATCGATGCGTTTCATAAAGGCTTCCCGGATACACGGAGCGGCCTGGAAATCCATGTCCGCCACCCACAGCGGCAGTTCGTTTTCCGGTACATCCCATTTTAACGATGCTGTATTCCGGCGATCCGGAAGATGATCAAAATCAAACATATCAATTTACCTCTCTCTCTTATTTCGATTGTATCACATTTGTTTCTAAAGCGAAATCCTCATTCCAGCTTTCTCTTTTCTGTTAGACTCGAATATGATATACTCGAACAATAATGAATCGGGTTTTGAGGATGAAACAAATGGAACTAAGAAAAATCAATTCGGCCGATGCCAAAGCCCAATGGAAATATACGACCGAACTTCCGGCAAACGAAAACGGATTAACGAATCCATATCATGGTGTTTCTTTCGAAAAGTATGAGCAAAAGGTACTTCCCACTCTGATCTCTTATGAACATCCCGTTCATATGCCCGATTGGTTTGTTCCTGAAACATATTACTATTTGTGGGATACCGGCAGACTTGTCGGAGAGTTCCGGATCCGTCACTATCTGACAGAAGCGCTCCGAAACGGCGCCGGTCATATTGGGTATAGTATTCGGAAAGATGCACGCGGAAAGGGATACGGTACCGCAGGCTTAAAGCTTACGATAGAAATTGCAAAAACGATTATTCTGGAAAAAGAAATATATCTTCGGGTCAACAAAAATAACTTTGCTTCGCAGAAAGTCATATTAAATAACGGAGCCTACCAGTCCGGGGAAGATGAAGAGCATTTCTTTTTCCGGATCCCGAAATATGCGAATATACACGAGATGAAACTAACAGAGCTGCAGCCTTCTCAGTTTTATATCTCCGAAAAGAAACTGGAAGATATCGAATGCTGGCTTGATCCTGCCGACTTGTCTGACTTCGAGCCAATACCTGTTAAGATGTTGAATGACAAGCCTGTTATGACGGATGGCCATACCCGTGCTGTCGCGGCCTTAAGAGCCGGATTTAGCTGCGTCCCGTTGATCTGGGATAAGGACGAACTGGACTGGGATATGTATCGGGCGTGTGTCAGAGCCTGCCAGGAGCGATCTGTTTTTTCGCCTGCGGATCTTCTGTCGCGAATCATCTCCGAAGAGGATTATAAAGAAAAGTGGGATAAGTGGTGTGATATCATGCAGGAAGAGATCATTCAAAGCAGATCCGGAGAGATCAGATAAGAAAGGATGCCTTAAGTGACAGGGATATATGACTGCTTTGGTTACGGACCCGGATATGACGTGTCCTTTAAAGAAAGATATAAACTAATTAAAGACGTCGGGTTCGATTGTGTGATGCTTTGGTGGAGTGACAAATTCGGTCGCGGAAAAGGATATCAGAAAGACGCCGATCTGGCACGGGACGCTGGTCTTCGGATCGAAAACATGCATGCTCCTGTTCATGAGCAGAATGATCTTTCACTTGATAATGAGCGGGGAAATCATGTGTTTTACGAATACTTGCAGTGTGTCGAAGATTGTCATAAATATCATATCCCTACGATTGTCATTCATTTGCCGGATGATACATGCCCTATCGATGCTCTGGGAAATGACCGGCTTGATCGAATCATTGAAAGAGCCGGGATGTTGAATGTTCATGTTGCATTTGAGAATCTCCGGAACATTCACAATCTGACTTCTGTACTCGACCGAGTGACAATTTCTCACGTTGGCTATTGTTATGACAGCTGTCACCATATGAATTATGCCCCCGATATAAACCTGTTGAAGCTGTTCGGAAACAGGCTCAAAGCATTACATCTTCATGATAACGGTGGATCTCATAATCAGCATCAGTTGCCGTTTGACGGCAACGTAGATTGGCCCATTGTAATGAAAAAAATTAAACAAACAGGATATGCCGGTGCACTCACACTGGAGCCCATGAACTGGGATTATACTCAATTGGGAATCCGGGAATTTTTACAACTGGCTTATGAGAGAGCAAAAAAGCTGGAACAAATAGAAAGTTATCAGAAATGAATGATAAAGAGATCGTCCTGCAGTTGGATTTATAGATTCCATTTTTCAAGTTATTTGTTCCATTGGTCCTGGAGGAATGTACATGAATGCAAAGAAACCGGATAAGAACTATCGTGAAATCACAGAAAGGACATAAAAATGCTGTTTAAACCGAAATATTACAACAAGAATGAGTCTAAAGCCGCCGAGGCGGTAAAGAAGATCAGTGACCCTGAAAAACTCCGTTCGATCGTCAGAGACGGGCGTATCACCTGGTATGCACGGTTGACAGCGGCGAAGCAACTGGAAGATGACGAAATGCTGATATGGCTCGAAAAGAATTCTTCCGACAGCCTGACCCGAAGACGTGCGTCCGACGTATTGATCGAGAGAAAGAAAAAGAGAGAAGAAGAACAGCAGCTGGCTCTCCTGGAGAAAACGGATGACCTGGGGACCGTCATGGATATGTACCTTCGCAACCCTGTAGGTTATAACCACCTGGTCCAGGGTTCCTATAAGGTCCGCAATCTCGCTATCGCACGTATGAAAGAATTCAGTGAAGAAGAATATTTCCGTTTTATCATCGACACTCCTATCGGCCGTACGACTCGACATGAACTGGCCATGGAGCAGATCAGCTCTGATGAACTTCTTGATAAGATCGCAGATGCCGAGCTTCGTTTTGAAATCGAAGACCCGAAAGATGAATTCGATGAACGCACGCTGCGGATAGCCAAACGTTCAGCCGAAAAACTGCAGAAAGAAGCGCGCAAAAAAGCGGAAGAAAACCGGCATAACAGTATATGCAACGGAAGGCATGACTGGGAATGGGTCGGGAGCGAAGACAGGGCACTGGGGGAAGGCGGAGACTTTCAACTCGTGTATAAAACGCGCCGCTGCCGCCGATGCGGAGAAACGAAGAGCGAATATTTCTGGCCGAACGGTACCCCGTTTATCAAAACAAGGACCTGACGATTTTCGTCAGGTTCGTCAGGTCTTTGTTCATCATTGGACCGAATGCCGGTACCAGCTTACCTGTCATCGGATTCGCCTTCTCCCTGCTGTGCTTCACCCGCTTCGTTCGATCTGTTCTCGGTGTTATCAGCCTCTTTATTTGACATACTGCCAAGGATCTCGGCCGCCACCTGAATGGTATTGACAAGCAGTGAGAAATACAGGGATTTCTGCTTCGCGATCAAGATATCCAGCGTATTGGTCATGACGGTGGAATTTACCTGGCCTGTGACCGCATACTGGTCGGACACGATTATGGCAGCGTGCAGGGCACGCTGGTTTTTTTCCACAGAGCCATAGGATTTCTGGTCTTTCAGAAACGCATCCACTTCTTTTATTTCGTCCACCAGGCTTTGAAGGGGAAGATCCGTCAACGACAGGGCTGCCAGAGGAGCCAGCTCACTGGAACGGCCATATTCGACCCCTGCTTCCTGCAGGGCATCATACAGGTCGATCACCCGCTGTGCCTTTTCCTCCGGCGTACCGACGGCCATAGCAAGGATCTGTGCTGCTGTCTGGACAGCGTCGCTGCTGGAAAAGTACTTTTTGAGCGCCTGATAGCATGCTTCCAGATCTTCGATCAGCGCATCGTCGTTTTTTTCTGAAAATGCCAGTGTCATGGCAAAAACGCTGTCCGACTGATTCGTGAGGATGGGGTGTTCTTTGTCCATCCTGCGAAATAGCTGCTTCCCACGCGCAATTCTCTCTTCCATAAGGCTTCTCTCTCCCACCCCGGGGAGGAGAAACGCGATCAGTGCCAGATACTCGGTGTCTTTGAATGTTTGCTTCAGCAGATGGTAATAATCAATGGCAAGGGCCATTCGCTCCTGTGGATGGTCATCAAGAGCCAGAAGGCAGGATAGAATAGGACTGAGCTTACCTTTGAATTTGGAAAAGAGTCCCGTCTGTTCTGAGATGACCTTGCGGCATTCTATCAGACGATCCTTTTCCGCTGAACGTCCACCGGCACAAAAGAGATTGGCGCATACGGGATAGACAGCTGCATTTTCCCATCTGAAAGTATCTCGCACCGTGTCCCGATTGGCAATGAACTCTGTACAGAGTTTCTCCAGTTCCTGTTTCATGATTCATTTCCTCCTTCTGCAGGTTAAGGTGACGTTAAAAACTGAGAACAAACAGGGTCATCTGTTCTCAAAAAATTAGGAGATAAAAAACCGGAAGCCTTATTCTATGTGGCTTCCAGGAACCAAAATAACATGGAGACGGAGGGATGCGAATTTTGGCCTTTCAGTCTCTGAAACCTACATAAAGAGAGGAGGCTCCGAACATCGTCCTCTTTTTTTGGCAATGTTCCCTCTTCATCCTATTATTGTAAATGAAAAATCAGATACAGCTTTCACAAAAAGCCTTTAATTCAGGAATATCCTTGTGTATGATTTCCCATAAACTGCTTTGCAGCCATCGGATTGATCTCATATTCCTTAATTACATATATTTTATTATCCATACGGAAAATTCTGATATGTAATACCATATTTGGGTCAATGTTTGATAGATACCATTCCTCAGACCACATCATCTTATCATGGCTTAACAACTCACCTTTTGCATTCTCCAATGAATGATACTGATTGATAGCATAAGGTAATGTGTCAGCTTCTCCATATTCATGTTCTGTTTCATCGAGTATTTGTTCCATGACCGAAATGGCATCTTCAATTTCTTCTGTTGTTGTAGAATATTCATATCGAACACCTAAACTGGAATTTGAAATCCCCGAAATCATAGGCATCCGCCAGTGATTATATGGCGTTAATGAAATCCTCTGAAACCGTTGAAAACAAAGGATTTTCCGCAATCTGCTCACCGAATTCCGTTATTAATTGTTACACCGTTG